>CALXFG010000065.1 GCA_944387505.1 uncultured Clostridia bacterium | reverse complement strand
AATAAAAAAGCAAGAGATTTATTAATGAGAGCACCATCTGTTGTTACAGAACAACAATTAAAAGATGTACATATAAAATTAGATTTAGATGAAAAATAAAATGTAAAATTTTACTATGTTCGCTTGTTTTTTAGAAAAATATGTAGTATAGTGTCAACCATAGGAAGTAAAAAAAAGCAGATGTAGGTGTTACCTTTAATTTCCTCGATGATATCGAGAGATTGGAGGTGGTGTTTATGGTGAATTTTCTACGATTCCTAATTTTAGGATTTATGATTTCAATAACTATAAACGTTGCCTTATTAAGTGTTATATACATAATACTTTCAAATAAGGAACAATAAAAAATACACCACATTTTGCTCTGCCCAAGCAATGTGGTGTATATCTATAAACATAGGTAGCACACATTTTCTGTGGCTTTTATTTCCTATATTTATTATACACAGATGTTTGAGATTTGTCAAATATTTTAAAAAACTTAAAAATATTAATATAATTGATATAATTTGTGAATGGAGGAATCATCATGGAATATAGATATAGACCAAGTGGAGTTTGTTCAAGAGAAATGATTATGGAATTAGATGGTAATATTATAAAAAAATTAACCATTGTTGGAGGATGTGCTGGAAATACAGTAGGAGTATCTAGATTAATAGAAGGAATGAATATTAATGAAGCAATTAGAAGACTAAAAGGAATTCCTTGTGGTACAAAAGGAACATCTTGTCCAGATCAATTATCAAAAGCATTGGAAGAAGTAAAAGAAAAATACAAAATAGACTAATTCAAAATCATTAAAAATATATTCTAATGAAATTGGAATGTATGAATTTTTGTAAAAATAAATATGAAAATAGAATGAGGAATTTTAATGAAAGAAAAAGTGTTGTTAGGAATGAGTGGTGGCGTAGATAGTTCTGTGTCAGCCATTCTTTTGAAAAAAGCAGGATATGAAGTCATTGGTTGTACAATGAATTTATTAGATGAACCTAATGAAGAAGCTATAAAAGATGCAAAAAAAGTATGTGAAAAATTAGGTATTGAGCACCATGTTTTTGATTGCAGAAAAGAATTTAGATGTCATGTGATTGATACCTTTATTTCTGAGTATGAAAATGCAAGAACACCAAATCCTTGCGTGGAATGTAACCAATATTTAAAATTTGGTACTTTTTATGACAAGGCAAAAGAGCTAGGATGTCAATATATTGCAACAGGTCATTATGCAAAAAAAGAATATTCAGAAAAATATAAACAGTATGTCTTAAGAAAATCCAATGAAGAGAAAAAAGACCAGACATATTTTTTATACACCATTCCAAGAGAAAAGATAGAATATATTTTATTTCCATTGCAAGATAATGCAAGTAAAGAAGATACAAGAGCGTTAGCAGAAGAATATGGATTAGAAATTGCCAATAAAAAAGATAGCCAAGAAATTTGTTTTATTAAAGATGATGATTATCAAAGATTTTTAAAAGAGAACATGCAAAAACAACCAAAAAAAGGAAAAATTGTTTTAACAACAGGAGAAATTTTAGGAACGCATAATGGATTAATCAATTATACAATAGGGCAAAGGAAAGGATTAGGAATTTCTTATAAAGAGCCATTGTATGTTGTAAAATTAGATATAAAGAATAATCAAGTGATTGTTGGTACAGAAACAGAATTATATAGTAATCAATTAGAAGCAATGAATGTCAATTGGATTGTAAATGTTGAAAGTAGATTAGAAAAAGGATTAGAATGTTTTGCTAAAATTCGATATAGAGCAAAAGAAGCAAAAGCAAAAGTGATAAAAGAAAATGAAACCATAAAAGTGGTATTTCAAGAACCACAAAGAGCGATTACCCAAGGACAATCTGTTGTATTTTATGATGAAGATGGAATTGTTTTAGGTGGAGGAAAAATTAGATGATAGATGAAAAAGTTAGATATATAAAAAAGAAAGACTATGCTTGGCTTAAGAGATAGTCTTTCATCATTTTTATGATTCTTTAATTAAAGCTTGCATAATGTAGTCACTAAAGGAAGCGATTCCTCCTAGTGGTTTCCATCCTTGTTGAATAGCCCAATTAACTTTTAATATAAAAAGTAAATTATATAAACTTAAAGAGTAGATGAGATACTAATTTCATCTACTCTTTACATATGTATTTTAAATTATTTGTTATTAATAATTTCATCAGCCTGTGCTTGTGTAATATAATCATTTTCAACCATTGTATTTAAAACATGCGCTTGTCTTTGATTTGCTAAATCTGGATTAACCGTTGGGGCATAAACTGAAGGTGCATTTGGAACACCAGCAAGCATAGAAGCTTCATCTAAATTTAAATCTTTTGGTTCTTTATGATAATATCCCATACTAGCATCATAAATCCCATAATAGCCATCACCGAAATAAGCACTGTTTACATATAAAGCAAAGATTTCATCTTTTGAAAATTTTTGTTCTAAATCATAAGCAGCAAACAATTCGCCTAATTTTCTAGTGGCAGTTTCTTCTTGTGTAAAGACTAAATTTTTAGCAACTTGTTGCGTAATAGTACTACCACCTTCTTGTAATTCACCAGTTCTAAGGTTTGTCCAAAGAGCTCTAGCAATTCCAATAAAATCAACTGGGCCATGGTCATAATATCTTCTATCTTCAACAGAAATAACGGCATTGATATAATCTTGAGATAATTCACTAAAAGGCGTATAGTGCTCATCATCCGTTACTTCTGCTGTTCTTGTTAACAGTGGCTTTTCATCTAAGGCTTTAGAATAGCTAACAAAACCGATAATACCACATACAATAACAGCAATTAAAATCAATATAAAGATAATTAATAATAATTTTCTAAAAAGTTTCATAGACACCTCTATATAATCTTTTTCTTTATTATATAGTAATATTTATGTTTTTACAATATTGTAAAAGTTAAGATTTTATGAATTTTTTATAGATGGGTTCTATTTACAAAAATAGGATACTATGATAAAATCCAGAATAGAATCATATAATTATATTATTCTATTTATTAATACCTAAAAGAGGTGAAAGAAAATGATAAAATTTACAAAAATGCATGGGCTAGGGAATGATTATGTCTATATGG
>CALXFG010000064.1 GCA_944387505.1 uncultured Clostridia bacterium | reverse complement strand
TCTGTTACAGATTTATTATTTTTATTTTTCCATTTATTTTGTTCTTTTTCATATTTTGCTTTTAATTCTTTTTCTTTATCTCTTAAAGATGCTGCTTTTTCAAACTTTTGAATTTTAACTGCTTCTTCCTTATCCTTTGTTACATTAGCAAGTTCTTCTTCCAATTCTTTTAAAGAATCTGGTTCTGTATATGTTTTTAATCTTGCTCTTGAAGCTGCCTCATCAATTAAGTCAATTGCCTTATCTGGTAAATATCTATCATTTATATATCTAACAGATAATTTCACTGCTGCATCAATTGCTTCATCTGTTATTTTTACATTATGATGGGCTTCATATTTATCTTTGATACCTTTTAAAATCGTAATCGTATCTTTTTCTGATGGCTCATTAACCGTTACTGGACTAAATCTTCTCTCTAGTGCAGAATCCTTTTCAATGAATTTTCTATATTCATTCAAAGTTGTTGCACCTACTAATTGAATTTCTCCTCTTGCTAATAATGGTTTTAAGATATTTGCTGCATCAATTGCCCCTTCTGCAGAACCTGCACCTACAATTGTATGAATTTCATCAATAAATAGGATAACATCTCCTGCTTTTTTTACTTCATTTAATGCTTTTTTAATTCTTTCTTCAAAGTCTCCTCTGTATTTAGCACCAGCTACCATGCTAGAAATATCTACTGTTACCACTCTTTTATTTTTTAGAATTTCTGGAACATCTCCTGACACAATTTTTTGTGCCAATCCTTCTACTACTGCTGTTTTACCAACACCTGGTTCACCAATTAGGCATGGATTATTTTTTGTTCTTCTTGATAAAATTTGGATAACCCTTTCAATTTCTTCTTTTCTTCCGATAATTGGGTCTAATTTTCCCTCTTTTGCTTTTTCTGTTAAATCTTCACCAAATTGATTTAATGTTGGTGTTTGGTTATAGCTTCCAGATTTTCTTCTTCCATTTTTAGAATCACTTTCTCCTGCTAAATCCTCACCTTCATTAATCACTCTGATAATTTCTCCATATAGTTTTGGAATGTTAACATTTAATTCGATTAAAATTCTTGCAGCTACACTATCTCCTTCTCTTAATAATCCAATTAAAAGATGTTCTGTTCCTATATAGTTATATCCTAATTTTCTTGCTTCAATAAATGCATTTTCAATGACCCTTTTTGTTCTTGGCGTAAATCCTAATGTCTCTTCAATTGCTTCATCTTTTCCAACCAATTCAATTGTTACATCGATAATATTTTCTGGTGTAATTTCTTGGTTTTCTAATACTTTAGATGCTACACCACTACCTTCTTTTGCTAAACCATATAGCAAATGTTCTGTTCCAATATATCTATGTCCTAATTCTAATGCTGCATCATTGGCAATTTCTATTGCCTTTTTTGCTCTACTTGTAAAATTATATGTCATATTAATCACCTCACCTTTCTTTATTCATTTTGTCCTTTTGGGGACGTTTCTGTTTGGGACATTTTGTCCTTTTAGAAACACTTCCTTTTGAACTTTTATTCTCGAGAAACTATTGATTGATAACTTGTTTAATCATTTCTGCCCTTTTCATTTCTCTATCTAATCTTTCATATTGTTCTCCAAAATATTTTTGTAAATTACCTGGTTGTATGTATAAGTACATTTTTTGTATTTGTAAATCAGATAATTCTTTTAAGATTCCTAAATCTACTCCTAGTTTGACAGTAGATAATAGATTTTCCGCTTCTTCCATGGTAATCTTCTTGCAATTTGTTAGGATTCCGTAATTTCTATAAATTAAATCTTCAACTTCAATACCTTCATTTGCCAAAAATCTTCTTGCTGCTCTTTCTTGTTTGATAACTTTTTCTACAACAATTTTAATATTTTGTATAATTTCATTTTCTGTAATTCCTAATGTTTTCTTATTAGATATTTCATACATATCTCCAACAATATGACCTGCTTCATCATAAACACCTTTGATATTAATACCAAAGTTATTAATGGCTTCTAACACCTTTTCTGTATTTCTTGTTTTTGCCAAACCTGGTAAATGTAATTTTACAGAAGCTTTTAAACCTGTTCCGATATTATTAGGACAAGCAGTTAAATAACCATATTGTTTGCTAACACAATAGCCAAATATGTCTTCTATTTTTTTATCAATTTCAATTGCTAGATTTAATGTATTTTCTAGTTCCAATCCACTACTAAATACTTGTATTTTTAAATGGTCATCTTCTCCTATCATCATACAAATATTTTCTTCATCATTGACTAAAATAGCACCTATATTGCCTGATTCAAAAGCGAAATTGTAATTAATCAATCCTTTTTCTACTAAACTTAATTTCGTAATATCATCCATATCTTCTAATTTCAAAAATCTTAATCCATATCCTATTTGATATATATTATCTTTTATTTTATTCTCCAATTCTTGTAATTCTTTTGGACTTAAATGGAAATTATACCCTTGTATATTTCTTGAAAAACGTATTCTTGTATTAATTGCTATATCTGATTCTTTTCCACTTTGTAAATACCAATTCATATTATCCCTCTTTTCTATTGATTGTTTTCTTCTAATTTCTTAATTTCATCTCTTAATTTTGCTGCATCTTCATAACGTTCTTCTTTAATCGCTTGTTTTAAGTCCTCTTTCAATCCATCCAATTTTTCTTCTGGAGTTTCTTCTTTTTTGCTTTGTTCCTTATTTTCTTTTCTTTCTTGTCTTTCTTCTATTTTCTTATCAATACTTTTTCCTAATCTACCTACATGACGATTACTACTTTGAATTCTTCTAATAATTGGATCTAATCTATCTTGAAAAACATCATAACAATTTGCACAACCTACTCTTCCAGTATGTGCTATATCTTCAAATGTATATCCACAATTATCACATTTTAATGTTTTTAACTCATTAAACATTGGCATAAATTCTGTATTTGAAAAATCCTCTAAGAAATCTCCGAAAAAACTTGAAAAGTTAATTGGCATATCTAATCCAATCTCACCAATTCCTAATTTTTTACTACACTCCTCACATAAATTTAATTCTCTTCTTACCCCATTTATATTTTCTGAATATCTTACATTTGCCTCTCTTTTTTTACAATTATCACACAACATAATAATTCCTCCTTTA
>CALXFG010000063.1 GCA_944387505.1 uncultured Clostridia bacterium | reverse complement strand
AATTTTTTCTTATTATATATTTTTTATTTTTATATATTAAATTGTATGAAAATTTTTCAAAAATCTCCAAAGTGCCTATTTCTCTAGATTTGTCTTATTTTACGGACAACAAACTATATGGCTAATTTTTAAAAACGCCTTAAAATCGATGATTGCACAAAATTTTATTTAATATATTTTCATAACTTTTATATATTAAAAAATGTGCTATCCCCTACTCTACTGTTTTACAAGTAGAAAATAAAACAAAATCTTTTATATGAATTGTAATTTATTTCTTAGTTATGAATTAATTTTTCTATAAATATCTCCCCAATTATTTACTTCACTAATATACTCTGTTTCTTCTAGTCTTTTTAAATTTGTATCTCTAAAGTATAAGGTTTTAATACTATTATCTGATAATTTTTTAATTATTCTCCAATCATCATCAATCATAATATCAATATTTTCTTTTAAACAAACTTCTAGTTTATCTTTTTGTCCCCAATAATATTTATCAAATAATATACCATTTTCGTTTAAAACTCTTTTGGCATCATCTTCCATTTCTTTCATAAAACTCCCATCTGGCATAAGTCCTCTCGCAGTTATAACAACAAAGTCATGACCTTGTTGTTTTAATCTATTATAAGTAGCTATAAATCCAGACATAAGATTACTTTCTCTAGATACTTGTAAAAAATACCTTTTGCAAAAATCTTTTTGCTGTTCTTCATTCCAATTATATCTTGACTGAAATTTTGGCTCTGTACTATCAACTAAATTATTTTGTTTTAAAACATCTATATCATATATTTCTTCATAAGTCCTAAATGTTGTTTCACTATCAATTACAACTCCGTCTAAATCTATTCCTATTTTCATTTTATACATCTCCTCTATAACTTACTTTACCAGTTTATTATTAAAAAATTTATGTTAATTCTCAAATAAAAGTTTTATCAATCTAATTCAATATATGTGTATAAAAAATAATATTTTATCAACAAAGGAATAATTGAAAAATTCCAATTATTCCTTTGTTGATAAAAATTCTTAATTCACTTTTTTAAAATGTGAATTAATTTTCTTATCAGATATTTTTTCAGCTGTTGATTAATTGCTTCTCTATTAAACTGAACTAATTGAAGCACAGCTAATTCTTTAAGATTCTCATCATAGTCCCAAAACATTTGCATTAATAATTCTGTCGAAGCTTGAGAATCTTCATGTAAAAAAATCTGTGATGATAACCTGTTATCATATCTATATAATGCATTTAAAAGATCTGCACTGGCAACACTATTCCCAGCCATACAACATAATATAAGATATCCGGTTATTCTGCCAAGGTTGCATTTCACATACTCAAATATCATTTCAAGTATTTTGTTACAATTTGCAACTCTAGCGATTTCTTGGAGCTCACCATCAGAATAGATTTTAGGATCAAATACCTCTTGAATAAATTCTGATGTGCAATCGACACTACGAATTAGTACATATCTTGCAATTTTGCTATTTCTAATTTTAAGTATCTCTTTTGCAATTTCAATAAAATTTTCTCCACTCCAATGTTCTTGTTTTCTGATAGCTACCAAAAAACCTTGTGCAGTAGCATCATTGCTGTCATATTTTGTTTCTAAATTACGACAGTCAGCCTCTGTAGTTCCAAAGCGCCGTTTTTCATAATAATCGATTCGCTCGATTATATTCATTGTCAAAGATTCCATATTTAAAATCCCTCCATAAACTTACAAATTTTTGTTGCTAATACTTATTATATCATGCTTTATATATGTTTGCAAATCCAACATTTTTCTGTAGCATGTAAAATCTCACTTGCCATAAGCATTGTTTATAAATTATTGAAAAAATATATAATGTATGCTACAATTATTAACGTAATATTATTTTAATGTTTAGGGAAAGGATGGTTAGTTCTATGAAAAACTCCAAAACACCATTAAGTAACACAAAAGTATATCTGATTGATGGAGAAATTTATCGGGCTATAATACCTATATTTTGAAAAATTATTCAGAGTATAGGGATTATTATTTAGTTATGCTATATCTTTATTTAAATTTATAATTTATCCCTTATATGATTTTCACTTTTTTCTTTTTTCTCTCACGTTCTTTCCTTTTGGCATGTGTATATCTATTATACCAAAAAACAAAAATTAGAAATAATAATACAAAAACACTTAATACTTTTGATTGCAAAATATCCAGTAGAATTCCTAAAAATGGAATGTTCACTACTTCTTTTCCGATAATTTGATTAAATGTTATTTTTTCAATGTCAGGATAATAATTTTGATTAAATTTTGTAGTATATCCGTCTGTCTTATCTACAATTTTATTAATTCGAATTTGATCATTCACTTCATATGCAATAATATCTCCTACTTGTAATTCACTATTAGGCACTTCTTTTACAATCACGAAATCATTCTTATTAATATCCTGTTCCATTAAGTCTGTACGCATACTAAAAAAACTGATTCCAAAGACATGAAAATAATCCTTTTGTGATATGGTTGTATTTATTAGAAACAATACATTATATAGTACACATATTGTTATCATAAAGGATATGATAGCTATCATGATTTTTTTTAATTTAAGTTTTTGTTCAAATTTAACTTTTCTAACTTTTTTCTTCTTCAATTCTCTTTTTTTCTCTCCTATTTTCTAATTTTTCTTGTTTTTGTATCTTTAAAAAACATAAAATTAAAATGATAAGAATGATGATTAAAATAATCAATTTGTTTTCAAGTACTAAAATGATGTTTCCTAAATATGGTATCGTTAAGACGCATTTTCCAATGATTGTAGAAAATTTAATATTTTCACTATCTTCTATATTGTTGTTATCGCCTTTTGTTATATATGTTTTTTCATTCGTTGTCTGGTCTTCTTCTATTTTTTGAATACGGTGAGTAATAACCTCTTGATTTTGTTCAAAGGTTATTACATCACCTGTTTGTAAATCTTCTTCTTTACATTCTTTTGTAATAATGACATCACCATTGTTAATAGATGGTTCCATACTGTCTGATGTAATGATATAGGCTCTATATCCAAATAATCCTATTCCATGATTTTCAGAAGAAATAAAAATTAATATTATGCTATAAATTAGAATAACCAAAATGACGGCTAATATTTTCTTTATCGTATTTGCATATTTTTTTCTTTTATTGATTGAATCAACATCATATTTCATAATTGATTTTTATTCCTTGTATAATATATTTAGGTTTTTTAATAAAGGTTTTACCTATAAACCTATTGCCTCAATAATTATATTTTTGTA
>CALXFG010000062.1 GCA_944387505.1 uncultured Clostridia bacterium | reverse complement strand
GCTACCATTATAGCAAAAATTTTATGAAAGATACATTTAGAGCAGATATTTATATAGATTTAAATGGCAATGTGAAAGGAAAAGTATATGATTTAGATATAGAAGAAGAATATACCAATTTTCGTGTAGAAGATTCTGTAGGGGAATTTGTAAATACTGTAAAAGAAGAATATATAAAGATTTTGAAAGACATAGCAGATCATTGTTTTGAAAAGGAATATTTTATTTACGAACAATCAAATCGAATAGCCAAATTGATAAAAGAAACATATCAGGTAGAACCTGAATTTTTATGGGAAAAGTTTCCAAATCATGGCGTTTTTAGAAATGTAAGAAGTGAAAAATGGTTTGGTATTATTATGAATATTGATAAGAGCAAGATGATTCCTAAAGAAAAAGGAGAAATTGAAGTATTAAATGTAAAATTAGATGATGAAGTATCAACATACTTAAAACAAAAAGGAATTTATCCAGCTTATCATTTAAGTAAAAAAAGTTGGGTAAGTATTATATTAGATGATACCTTGTCTGATACAGAAATTATGCAATTAATAAATACAAGTTATGAAGCATCAAATGTAAAAGGAGAATGGATTGTTCCAGCAAATCCAAAATATTATGATGTTGTTCATGCTTTTGATGATACAGATATCATTACATGGAAACAATCAAATCATATACAAAAAGGGGATACAGTGTATTTGTATGTAGCACAACCATATTCTGCTATTTTATTTAAATGTATGGCTGTAGAAACAGAGATTCCTTATGATTATCAAGACAAAAACTTGTCTATTACACAGATTATGAAATTAAAATTGTTAAAAAGATATAACAAAGAAGAATTTTCATTTGAAACATTAAAGAAATATGGAGTAAATGCTATTAGAGGTCCAAGAAGTGTTACAAGTAAATTAAGTAAGGAGTTAAATAAGAAATGATAAAAGAATTAAACATCAACCATAAACAAGTAAATATACAATATCCGAAAACAGATATAAAAGAATTACCAGTTGTCATATTACATGCCTATAATAAAGAAGAAGGAAGAGTCGTTTTTGAAAAATGTGAAAAGTTGCATTGTCCTAATTTTATATTAGTTTCTATATCTAATTTAGATTGGAATAAAGAGATGACACCATGGTTTGCTCACAAATTAAACCAACATGATGAAGATTTCTTAGGAAAAGCAGATGAGTATATAGAGGAATTAACAACAGAAATAATACCAAAGATAGAAGATTACATGAAAAAGGAGTTACAAAAAGACATAAACTATTATGCCATTGCAGGCTATTCACTAGGTGGATTATTTGCTGTATATGCTACATACAAAACAGACATATTTAAAAAAGTTGCATCTGCATCAGGTTCCTTTTGGTTTCCAAATTTTGTAGAATATATTAAGGAAAATAGAATGAAATCTAAAGTTCAAAGTATGTATTTTTCATTAGGTAATAAAGAAAGTAAAGTTAGAAATCAAGTTTTGGCAACAGTAGAAGAACATACAAAAGCAATAGAAAATATATATCATTCTCAAGGAATAGAAACCATATATGAAGAAAATGAAGGAAATCATTTCCATGAAGCAGATTTGAGAATGGCAAAAGGGATTAAATGGATATTAGAAGAGGAGTAAATGTATGAGAAATCTTAATAAAAATTGTAGAATATATAAAGGACATAGTTTGGTCGAAGATGTAGGAGATTATACAGTAGTTGATATAGAAACAACAAGTTTGGATTCTTTTCATGGAGAGATTCTTGAAATTAGTGCCATTAAAGTTAGAAATAAAGAAGAGGTAGATCATTTTTCTGAACTTATCAAAACAAATGAGAAACTGGGATATTTTACAACGAATTTAACAGGGATTACCAATGAAATGATGCTGAAAGAGGGAAAAGAATTAGAAGATGTTTTACAAAACTTCAAAACATTTTTAGGGAAGGACATCATTGTCGGACATAATGTTAATTTTGATATTAATTTCCTTTACGATAATATGGAAGAGCATATAAATACATATTTATCAAATGACTATGTGGATACTTTAAGAATAGCAAGAAAAGTGCTTCCGAATTTGAAACATCATAAATTAGATGATTTAATAACCTATTTTCATCTAACTCAAAGAAATGAGCATAGAGCATTAAATGATTGTATATTAACCAATCAAGTATATATAAAACTAAGTGAAATGATATAAAAGATAGCAAAATGAAGTGAATTTAATTTATTAGACAAAAAGTTTAATAAATTGGGTTCACTTCATTTAGTAACTTTTTATATATTTATATGTATATGTTATTTATTTTGCAATTCTTTTTGTAATTCATTTAAAAATGTTTGAGAAGCTTTGGAAAATACTTGATTTTTTTTCCAGACCATGACTAAATTTGTTTTTAGATTTGGGGTAAGTGGTTTAAAACACAAATTATTTTCTTCTGACATATGGACTAATTTATCAAGAGTTAAGGCACTTCCAAATCCTTCTTCAACAAAAAAGGCTGCATTATAAATTAAATTATATGTTGCTACAATATTTAATTTTTCTATGTTATAGCCAAACCAACCAGCAAGTTCATTATTATCAAGAGCTTGTTTAGAACAAATTAAAGGAATATTTAGAAGTGTATCAGGTGTTATATCACGAAGCGTTGCCAAAGGACTATCTTTTCTCATCAAAAGTCCCCAAGTATTATAGGCAGGTAATTTAATATAATTATATTTTTTAATATCAGAAGGCTCAAAAAGAATACCAAAATCGATAAGCCCTTTATCCAATTTTTCTATAACATCTTCGCTATTTCCACTAAATAAATGATAGTGGATATGAGGATATTTTTTTTGTAAATGTGTACATATTTTAGCAATATCTCTCATGGCATCTGTTTCAGCAGCACCAATATAGACATCTCCAACGATAATTTCATCAGATTTTTTTAATTCAGATTCTGTTTTTTCAACTAATTCAATGATTTCACTAGCTCTTTTACGAAGAAGAATACCGTCTTCTGTTAAAGTGATTCTTCTTTTACCTCTGATAAATAATTTTTTTCCAATTTCATCTTCTAAATCCATTAACTGTTTAGAAAGTGTAGGCTGTGTTATATGTAAAGCCTCAGCAGCTGCTGTAATATTTTCTTCTCTTGCAACTTCTAAGAAATATCGTAAAACTCTTAATTCCATAGTAAAATCCTCCTATATGAATTTTAAAAATTGTTCCTAAAATTTATAATGATTATAATTTGTTTTATCATTCCTGTCAACTATGATAAACTATGCAAAATAAGTATTGGCTATTTT
>CALXFG010000061.1 GCA_944387505.1 uncultured Clostridia bacterium | reverse complement strand
GGAATTGATAAAAACTTTGGTGCAAGACCTTTAAGAAGAACGATTCAAAGTGTATTAGAAGATAGTTTAGCTGAAGAGATATTAGATGGAAAATTGAAAAAGAATAAAGTTAACAAGATTGGCGTTAAAGATGAGAAAGTGGTTGTAGAGAAATAAAAAAACTTCAGGACGTTTTCTTAAAAAGATATAGAGAAGAGAGCCTTGGGTTACAAGACTCTCTTCATTTTGATAGGTGATTGACAAGATTTTGAAATCAGGAATATATTGAAAAATCAAGGAATACAATAAATGTGTGAACTTTATGTGAAAAATCAAAAAATACTATTGACATTTCATAAAAATGGGTATACAGTATTAGCAGTCACAAAGATAGAGTGCTAAAAATAAAGGAGGTAATTTACATGATTAAACCATTAGGAAGTAGAGTATTAATAAAAATGAAAGAAGGCGAAGAAACAACAAAAAGTGGAATTATACTAGCACAGGCTGCTCAAGAAAAACCACAAGTAGCAGAAGTTATAGAAGTAGGACCTGGCGAAATTATAGATGGAAAACCAGAAACAATGATTGTAAAAAAAGGTGATAATGTTATTGTTAGTAAATATTCTGGAACAGAAGTAAAATATGAAGGAACAGATTATATTATTGTAAAACAAGATGATATATTAGCTGTTGTAGAGTAGAATAAGAAAAGTTGTCAAAGGGGACGGGGCATTTTGGCAACTTTGTTAGGAAAGATAATGATAATTAATGAGGAAAGTTGCCAAAAAGATCCGTCCCCTTTGGCAACCAGAAGAAAGGAAGGGTTTTAAATGGCAAAAGTTATTAAATTTGGAGAAGATGCAAGAAAATCTTTATTAGAAGGTGTTAATAAATTAGCAGATACTGTTAAAGTGACATTAGGACCAAAAGGAAGAAATGTTGTATTAGATAAAAGCTTTGGAGCACCACTTATCACAAATGATGGTGTAACAATTGCAAAAGAAATTGAATTAGAAGATAAATTTGAAAATATGGGTGCAAGATTAGTTAAAGAAGTTTCTACAAAAACAAATGATGTTGCAGGTGATGGAACAACAACAGCTACAGTTTTAGCACAAAGCATGATTAAAGAAGGTGTAAAAAATGTAGCAGCAGGTGCAGATCCAATGGCAATTAAAAGAGGTATGGATAAAGCAGTCAATACTGCAGTAGAAGGATTAAAAGAAATTAGTTCAGATGTTAATGGAAAAGATGATATTGCAAGAGTTGCAAGTATTTCTGCAAACAACGAAGAAATTGGAAATTTAATTGCAGAAGCAATGGAAAAAGTTTCAAAAGATGGTGTTATTACAATTGAAGAATCAAAAACATCAAATACAGAATTAAATGTTGTAGAAGGAATGCAATTTGACAAAGGATATTTGTCACCATATATGGCAACAGATACAGAAAAAATGGAAGCTGTTTTAGATAATCCATATATCTTATTAACAGATAAAAAGATAAGTAATATTCAAGAAATCTTACCATTACTAGAAAGCTTAATGCAAGAATCAGGAAAACTATTAATTGTCTGTGATGATATGGAAGGAGAAGCATTATCAACATTAATCTTAAATAAATTAAGAGGTGTATTAAATGTTGTAGCTGTTAAAGCTCCAGGATTTGGAGATAAGAGAAAAGCAATGTTACAAGATATTGCAACATTAACAGGAGCAGAAGTTATCACATCAGATTTAGGATTAGAATTAAAAGATACAACCATTGCACAATTAGGTAGAGCAAAACAAGTAAAAGTACAAAAAGAAAACACAATTATTGTTGATGGTGCAGGAGATAAACAACAAATTGCTGATAGAGTTGCTCAAATCAAAGCACAAATCAATGAAACAAAGAGTGATTATGATAGAGAACAATTACAAGAAAGATTAGCTAAAATTGCTGGTGGTGTAGCTGTTATCGGTGTTGGAGCTGCAACAGAAGTAGAAATGAAAGATAAAAAATTAAGAATAGAAGATGCTTTATCTGCAACAAAAGCAGCAGTAGAAGAAGGTATTGTTGCAGGTGGTGGAACAGCATTAGTAAATGTTATTCCAACTGTTGAAAAATTAGTAAATACACTAGAAGGTGGAGAACAATTAGGAGCTAAAATTGTATTAAAAGCATTAGAAGAACCAGTAAGACAAATTGCTATTAATGCAGGATTAGAACCAGCAGTTATTGTTAATAAAGTTAAAAATGAAAAACCTGGTATCGGATTTGATGCAGCAAAAGAAGAATATGTAGATATGAAAAAAGCAGGAATTGTAGATCCTACAAAAGTTACAAGAAGTGCTTTACAAAATGCAGCATCAATTGCTTCAATGGTATTAACAACAGAAAGTTTAGTTACAGATGCTCCAGAAAAGAAAGAGTGTTGTGGAGGACATGATGGAGCACCAGCAGGAATGGATGGAATGTATTAATAAAATGAAAAGAACATAGAGGAGTCTATGTTCTTTTTTGCTAGTTTAAGCTATTCTTTATATATTTTCAGCTTATATAGTGCAAAAGAGTAATTAAGAAAAAATTGAAAGTATTAAATTTATTTTTTTAGATTTAAAAGTCAGTTTGTTATATTTTACATAATGTGATATAATTATTATATGTGGGATTTCCAAAGTAGAAATGCCTGTATGTATCTAATAATAATTATTATAATACAAGGAGGATTACCATGAAAAAAGAAATAAGAGATTGCATGACATCAGAACTGTTATTTCAGGCAATGAAAGGTAGCATTGACGAGAAAGCAGCTTTTTTGTCTGAATATGAAAGGCGGTTAAAAATGATGCGGTTGACATATGAACAGATTGCTAAATTCCGTGAAGCCGATGAAAGAGCTATTACCAAAGGCTGTTATATCAAATTAGATACTTTGCTGGGAAAGGAGCCGTTAATAAAAGCAGGCATGAATGTAAATTCTATTCAGGTACAAAATTGTACTTTTTCAGAATTAGTATATCTCACGGATGAGGCTAACGCTGTTTATGTCCGTGATCATCATTGGTTACCAGCGGAAACATGGGGGCTTGTGTGTAAGCATGCACTTAGTGTTGGTATTTGCCAAGCAGCATGGGAAAATCGTAACAGAATGAAAGAGATTGGACTCACTGAAGAGCAAGAAAATATATTTGTTAGAAATGAGTGTCAAATTACCAAGAGGTTACGATGGCATTATTCTGAAGATATGGCATGGTAAAAAATACACAGCTCCTCTACTTTTTGTAAGAAAAGAAAGTAGGGGGAGCTGTGTATTTTTTTATATTAATATTTATTAAAATACTAGAAAATATTTTTTATGAAAAATATTTTTAGATATGGAAAAATTGATTTATTACAGTCAATTAATATTGTTACATTTGGTACTTTTTTTGCTCTATATAAAATAAAAAAGAAACTAAATTAAATTAGTTTCTTTTTCTGGTGGCTTCAAGTGGAATCGAACCACTGACACGAGGATTTTCAGTCCTCTGCTCTACCAACTGAGCTATGAAGCCATAAAAAAATGGCGACCCGGAACGGGCTCGAACCGTCGACCTCTAGCGTGACAGGCTAGCGTTCTAACCAACTGAACTACCGGGCCGTAAAAACATGGTGGTCGCTACAGGGCTCGAACCTGTGACCCCCTGCTTGTAAGGCAGATGCTCTCCCAGCTGAGCTAA
>CALXFG010000060.1 GCA_944387505.1 uncultured Clostridia bacterium | reverse complement strand
CCGTCAAAAGCCCGTTCATTCTGGGTTATCTCGTGATAAAAAAATATAGTACTTAAAGTATTTTATGTAAAAGAAAATCACATAGAGTATGCTGATATCTCGTGTAATTACTTAAAGTATTTAAAGTACTCAATGTGAATTGAACATATAAAATAAAAATAATAAAATTTGTTCATACAAATTTTTAGAAAGGAAGTGTATGAACAAATGAAAGTTGTAACAATTAAAACGAAAGAAGGAAAGGAGAGATATTATGTAGCAGATGATAATGGATTGCCAATTAAATCTATATTAAAATTTATCAAGTTTAAAGATAATGTAAATTATGCAAGAAATACTTTAAAACAATATTGTCAAAGTTTAAAACTTTACTTTGAATATTTAGAATTTATGCAAAAAGATTTAAAAAGTATAACAATTGATGATTTATCATTGTTTGTAAATTGGCTACAAAAACCCAATACACAAGGAAAAGTGGTAAAAATTAATTGCATAAATAAAACAAGATGTGCAAAGACAGTAAATACTGTAATTGATACGGTTTTAACATTTTATGATTATCTTTTAAGGCATGAAGAATATAGCAATGATATTTCGGAAAAATTAAAAAAATTTTTATCTATGTCCAATAGAAATTTTAAAGGATTTTTGTATGGTATAGCCTATGAAAATAAAAAAATAACAAGTCATGTTCTAAAATTAAAAGTATCTAAAAAGAAACCAAAAACGTTATCAAAAGATGAAATTTTAACATTAATTAAATATTGTACAAATTATAGAGATAAATTTTTGTTATCTTTGCTTTATGAAACAGGAATGAGAATTGGAGAAGTATTGTCATTGTGGTTAGAGGATTTTGATATTTCTAACAATAGTATTGATATAAAAGATAGAGGAATTTTAGAAAATAATGCTGAAATAAAAACAGTATCAAGTCCAAGAAAGATTGATGTGTCACAAAATATTATAGATATGTTTATGAAATATATAAATATTTATCATGATGAAAATGTTGAAACTAATCATATTTTCATAAAGTTATGTGGAAAAAGAAAATATAAAGCTATGACCTATTCTGATGTTGATAATCTTTTTAGAACACTAAGATATAAGACTGAAATATATGTGACTCCTCATATGTTTAGACATACTTCATTAACTACATTAAGAATGGCTGGATGGAAACCAGAACTCTTAAGAGTAAGAGCAGGTCATAAAAATATATATACAACACTAAATACCTATGTACATCCATCAGAAACAGAAATTACAGAGGCTTTTAATAATGTAAAGCAAGCAATCTTTTTGGAAAAGGAGGTTGTAGATTAAATGAATCAAAAAATACAACAGTTTAATGAAGTAAATAAATATAATAAAATGATTTCATATTTAAACGAAAATAATGAATATTGGTTAAAAAATGATAAGTGGGATATGAGGCAAAAGTATAATTACAAAGGTTCATGGAATTGGATGGATTTTAGTAAATTTGCTAATTACAAAATTAAATTAGAATTAAAATATACAGTTATATATATATTAGAAAATAAATATATGAATATAAATACAATGCTAAAAAATGTTAGATTAGCATTAATTAAACTTGCTCAATATCTTAATAATATAAATCAAAAAGTAGAGACATTAAATGATTTCGATATTAATAAGTTTAAGATATATTTGCATAATATAAAAGAGATTAATCAAAATACTGTTAAAGAGTATATATGGGCATTAAGTCCTATGCTATCAATAATTAATGAATTTTTTGATGACAGAGAGGAGACAGAAAAAGATGTGTGGAATTGTTTAAAAATACATGGAACTAAAATATCAGCCACTTGTCTAAGAAAAGGATATTCAATTAATTTTTTAAGATATCCTAACTATTATAAAAATTGTATGAAAAGATATTTTAGAACAATAATTACGAAAAAATCATTAGCACATTGTTTGAATATACATATTGCATTAGTTAGTTTTTTTGAAAATTTTAGAGAGTTGGGTTATACTGATGGTTTTTTAAAGGTGTTAGCAAGAGAAGATATAGAAAAATATGTTTTTCATATAAATTGCAAATATAAGGGAAAAGATAGTGCTTATGTAAGTAAAATGGTGACATATCCAAGAACATTTTTAGAATATATACAACTGGCAAATTATGAAGAAGCACCTATTAAAGAAATATCACGCCTAATATTTCAAGATGATATTCCAAAGCGTGAAAAGCATGATGATACACTTAAAAAGATAAAATTTGTGCCAACACCAATATTACAACAATTAGATGGTAATATTATGCAACTTGATAGACCAGAGTTAATACCAATATATATACTACTTAGAGAAACTGGTTGGAGAGGTACAGATATATTTAATTTGCGTTATGATAATTGTTTAGAAAAAATTTGGAATGATAAAGAAGAAAAATATAATTATTATCTTTGTGGAGAAATTACAAAAACAGGAATATCTCAATTAAAAATTCCAATAAGAGATACAGTTGCTCAAATGCTTGAAAAAAATATACAAGAAGCAAAAGAGTTAAGTAATGGAAAGAATAATCCAAATAGATATTTATTTAATGTATATGACGGAAAATTAAAAGGAAGACCTATTCCAAAAGATAGATTAATGGATTCTATTAGAAGGCTTGTAAAGCAAAAAAACATAAAAGATGAAAATGGTAATCTATTTCATTTTAAATTGCATTCTTTACGCCACACAAGAGCAAAAGAATATGTAGAGCAAGGCATAAATATAAGTATTATCCAGCAAATGTTAGGACATAGAAGTTTGCAAATGACTATACATTATGCAACAGTAACAGAAAATACACTTTATGAGCAATGGAAAAATACAGAGAATTTAAACTTGTTTAAAATAAATACTGAAAATGGAAAAAAAGAAAAAATAGTAACAAAAGAAAAAGACGATTTTGTAAGATATGAATTTGTAAGAAAAAATTTAGATGCTGTAAAAGTTCCATTTGGAGTATGTTTTAAACATTCCAAGTTACCATGTAAACATCAAATAAATCAATGCTTAACTTGTAGCAGTTTTTGTACTACAACAGAAAATATAAATGAATACAAAGAAGAGATTAAGCGAATTGAAGAACAAATTAGAATTAGCAAAAAATGTGGAAGGATATTATGGCAAAAGAAGAATGAAGAATATTTAGAATTATTAAATAATATGGTTACAAAAATAGAAACACAACATATAGTTCATAAAAATGGTAATACAAGGGAGGAAAATTAGATGAGTAATAAATTGAGAGGTTTACAGGATTATTGGAAAAACAAGACTAATATAGCAATAGAAAAAGTTGATGATGCAATAATAACATTAGCAACAAATGGAGAAAAGATTAATTTTAATACAGTATATAAAAAGAGTGGAGTTTCAAAAAATTTTTTGTACAGTAATGAGCAGGTAAAAAGAAGGATAGAAGAACTAAGAAATAAGCAGATAAATCATGAAATAAATCAAAGAGCAAAATTCGATAAAACAGCGAAATCTAAAGATGTAATAATACAAGCAAAAGATAAAAAAATAGCAAAGCTTGAAGAAGAAAATATACAATTAAAGTTACAAATTAAGTTTCTACAAACTAAATTATATGAAGATTTTAACAACACATAAAGTATATGTACTTTATGAAAAAATATAGTGTTTTCAGTAGGTATATCTTCCTGTATACGAGATAATCTGGGGAGGGGGAA
>CALXFG010000059.1 GCA_944387505.1 uncultured Clostridia bacterium | reverse complement strand
TTACGAGAAGCTTTCTCGTATTTCACTTCTTTTAATTTCAAGAAAATCACCTCATATAAAATATTAAGCAGAAATAACTATCAACATATTTGTTGATTTGATTTATTGGTTAAAAGAAGTCCTTCTTAAATAATAAATTTCTTGTCTAAGTTTTAAAATTGTCTGCTTCTACAATTTTAAAATTCCTTAGGGAAACTTATATTTAATTCCTCTTCTTTTAATATTTAACATTTGAATAAAAAATTTTTGAATGTATATTTTGATTTTGAAAAATGATGATATTAACCACTACATACAATAAAACGGCAATAAAAGAGCTGTCAAAAAATCTTCATTTTTCAACTGGCTCTAGTAAAATATTCAATTTTGTTAAAATTTACTTTTCTTTATTTTAATCACCTTTTTTATTTCTTTTTTTAGGCTAATTAAATTCTCTTTTTCAAATCTGTATTATTATATATCAAAACACCTACGGAAGTCAATACTTTTTAGCAATTTTTTCCAAACATAATGTGTTCTATGTTACCATTCAGACATAAGTATGAATACTTTTTTCCATACTTATGTCTGAGTAGTAACTTAAACTTCATAGAATATTTAATTTATTTTATGACATATATAGACAATTTTTACATTTTATAGTACAATACAAAAAGATTTTAAAAAAACTAAGGAGGAATTATGGCAGGATTACCATTAATCGTAAAATATTTATTAACCGCTTTTGTTGGAATGATACCAATTATTGAACTAAGAGGTGCTATACCAGTAGGTGTATTCACATTCCATTTAAATTATGTAGAATCTTTTTTATGTAGTTTTATAGGAAATATTATCCCTGTCTATTTTATTGTTAAATATATTAGACCTTTATTTGATTTTTTCGGAAGATGGAAAATATTTAAAATTGTCATTGACTGGGCATCTGAAAGAGCTACCAAAAAAATAGAAGAAAGTGAAAGATTACAAAACTTTGCTGCTTTAGGTTTATTTATATTTGTTGCCATTCCATTACCTGGAACAGGCGCATGGGTTGGTTCATTAATCGCAAACTTTTTAGATTTACCACCTAAAAAAGCAATTCCGCCAATTGTCGCTGGTGTATTTGCAGCAGGTTTAATTGTACTTACTTTAACTGCTATTGCCAATGGTGGTATACAATATTTATTACAAAGAGGATAAAAAAGGGATTAAATCCCTTTTTTCTTTTTTGTTTCTCTATAATTGATAAAATCATCTAATAATATTTTGATAACTGCAATCACTGGTACTGCCAAGAACATTCCTAATATTCCAAAATATGCTCCGCCAAATGTTACTGCAAATAATACAAGTAATGGACTAATTTTTAATGATTTTCCAACAATTCTTGGATTGATGATATTAGCATCGATTTGTTGTAGTATAATCACAACGATTAACATCCAAATGGTTTGTGATAATCCTCCTGTTATGAATGTAATTAGTGCTGCAATAACTGTTGCAATAATAGCACCTACATATGGTATCATATTAAATAATCCGATGAAAAATCCTAATAATGGCGCATATCTAACTCCCATAATAGTCATTGCGATGGATACCAATATTCCTACAACAATGGCATCTAAAAATTGACTAGCAATAAATTTAAAGAATATTTCATTTGAGTTGTTAAAATATTTATCTAGATTTTTATAAGTTCTTTCTTTAAATATAGCACCTGCTAATTTTTTGAAAAATGTTAAGATTTTTTTTCTATCTACTAATATATATACAGATACGATAATCGCTATAAAAATATCCACTATGCTAAAGATGGCACCAATGGCATTGACAAGATAACCTAGTATTGCTCCTACATCCAAATATTGCTTAATATCAATATTTTGTAAGTTATGAATTTCATCTTGAACAATTTGGCTTTTTAATATAGAGTCTTGTGGCAAGTTATTATAGGCATTCATTGCATCTGCAATATAATGTGGTATGCTACTAATAAAGTCTGTTATACTTTCAAAAACAATTGGCAAGATAACTGCACATAATATGCTAATAGCTGCTATGATAATTATATATACAGTTATAACACCCAATACTCTTGCTTTTTTAGATATACATTTTATTTTTATCTTTCTATATAGTTCTTCAAATTTTCTTGATGGCATATATAATAAATATGCTATAAATATACCAATTAAAAATGGACTAATCACACCAAAAAATGTATTTAATACTTCCATGACATTTCCATAATTGTCTAAAATTTTATAAATACATATCAATGCCACTCCTAACGCAAACCAGTATAACCATTTTTTCCAATTATGTTTTATTTCATTCATGAAATTCCTCCCTTAATTTATTATAAATTTCATTTCATTTAAGTTTTCATACTTGCAAGTAAAGTAATATGATAAAGTGTATAAAAATTTATAAACATAAAAAAATAAAATTCAGTTTTTTCTATACAATATTTCCTATTCAATGAGTAATCCAACTGGACAATGGTCACTTCCCATCACTTCTGGATAAATCATGGCTTCTTTTATTTTATCTTTTATATCTTCTGATACGATAAAATAATCAATTCTCCATCCTACATTTTTTTCTCTTGCTTTTCCCATATATGACCACCAGCTATAACTGTCTGTTTTATTTGGATATAGATATCTAAAAGAATCTACAAATCCAGCTTGTAATAGTTCTGTCATTTTTTCTCTTTCTTCATCTGTGAAACCTGCATTTCCCCTATTCGTTTTTGGATTTTTTAAATCGATTTCTTCATGTGCTACATTTAAGTCTCCACACATAATCACTGGCTTTGTTTCATTTAATTTCAATAAATATTTTCTTATCTCATCTTCCCATATTTGCCTATAATCTAATCTTTCTAATCCTCTTTTCGCATTTGGTGTATAAATATTTACCATATAAAAGTTTTCAAATTCTAAGGTAATCACTCTTCCCTCTTTGTCATGTTCTTCAATTCCAATACCATATGTAACATTGATTGGTTCTTTTTTGGTAAAAATGGCTGTTCCAGAATAGCCCTTTCTTTCTGCACTATTCCAATATGCTGTATATCCTTCAAAATTTAATTCAATTTGTTCTGGTTGGCATTTCGTTTCTTGTATACAAAAAATATCTGCATCTATCTGATTAAAAAAATCACTAAATCCTTTATTGACACATGCACGTATACCATTCACATTCCAAGATATTAATTTCATACAGTTTCTCCTTTAAAAAAATATACTAGAGCTTTAAAAAACTCTAGTATATTATACTACATATTTCTCTAGTTTACAACATTTACATTTAAGTATCTTACACCCCAGGCAAGAGCTTCTGCATGTGAATTAACAAATATATCTATTTTGTTTCCATTAATTGCTCCACCTCTGTCTTCAACTGTATACACGTGTCCACCAATATTTAATTTTGTTCCAAATGCAAATTTGCTAGATGCTGCAACTGTTCTTCCAGCTGTTGCTTTTGTTCCAGATGCTGTTCTTCCACTTGTTTTACCACAACATTTGCTACAAGGACAATATGCTGTAATTTTATATACAGTTCCTCCTGTTGTTGAAGTGTTTGATACTCTTGGTAATGTCGAACTTCTTGAAGTTACCTTTTTTTGTACTTGAACAATTTTATCAACTGGTTCTTGTACAACAACTTCTGATATAACTGACTTTTCAATTTCTACATCATTTTGATATTTTACTTTATATGTTACTTCTTTTAATCCATCTTTTCCTTCTTGTACAACTTTATTTGTTGTATCTGTAGATGTTCCTGTTGTATTTTTTGTGATTGTTTCATAAGGTATAGCAACCTGTTCTACAACTATTTTCTCTGTGATTGGTGCATAACTTTCTAATAATTGATCTAATGAAGTTTCAATACCTTCTTCTGAAATTTTAGCAATTTGTACTTCATTATAAGATTTATCAGTTATTTTGATTGTATCTCCTGATGCAATTTCACTATCTAAATCTGGTATTGTCTTTTGATTTTCATTTAAAATAATATTATTTTCACTTAATATATCTGACACTTTACTTTTAGATGTTACAGTTGTCATTTCATATCCATTTTGTAATACAATCGTTATGTCTTTTAAGTCTGCACTTACTGCCATAACACTAATTCCTGATATCAATATTAAAATGATGCTTACACAGATAATCTTCATTATAGAAATTGAAGCCTTTTCTTCTCTTTTCATAAGATTAAATTACCTCCTTTTGGCAACACAATATTATTATACTATTTTTTGCATCAAAAGTCAAATTTTGGTGTTCATTTTGATAGCATAAATTTTTAGTAGGATTTCTCTTCATTAAAATCCTAAACTGACTTTGTTTCTTGATTTTTGAGAT
>CALXFG010000058.1 GCA_944387505.1 uncultured Clostridia bacterium | reverse complement strand
GAAAAGGAAAAATTACAAGAAACAGAAAATAAGTTTAATACATTAAACAAATTAGAAGATAAAGAAGATTTAATTTTTAAAGCAATAGATGACATCAAGAAAAATGGACTAACAAAAGAAGAACTATCAAGATTATTTGATAAAATCGTAGTATTTGATCAAAAAGAAATAACAAAAGAGCAAAAAGAAGAATATAACCTAAATGATGAAATGTACAAAGAACTCTACGAAAATGGAGGCTTAGCATTCCATTTGAAGTTTATGTATCCACAAACTATCACAAACAGGAGGATGTGACATTGGAACTAGGCCAATCGACTTACATTTAAAAGCATTTGAAAAATTAGGAATAAATATTGACAAAAACTATGGAAAAATAGCATGCAGTTGTGATAAAATAAACGGGGAAAAAATAGACTTTGAATTTCCAAGTGTCGGAGCAACTGAAAACGCAATACTTGCAAGCTGTTTAGGAGAAGGAACAACGGTGATTACCAATGCTGCAAGAGAACCTGAAATTATCGATTTACAAAACTTCTTAAATAAAATGGGAGCAAAAGTAAGAGGAGCAGGTTCAAACAAAATAGAAGTCATTGGTGTAAAACATTTAAAAGATGTAAGTTATAACATTATGCCAGACAGAATTGAAACAGGAACGTTTTTATGTATGGCAGCAATGACAAATGGAAACTTAATCTTAGAAAATATTAATAGTGCCCATATTGTACCAATTGTTAATAAATTAGAAGAATGTGGTTGTAAAATTGACATACAAGCAAATAAATTAGAAATCAATGCACCAAAACGATTAAAAGCAACAGATATCAAAACAATGCCATATCCAGGTTTCCCAACAGATATGCAATCTATATTTGCAACAGCATTAACGATTGCAAAAGGAACCTCAGTGATAGTGGAAAATATATTTGAAAATAGATATAAATATACACAAGAATTAGTTAGAATGGGAGCAAAGATCACAGTAGAAGGACGAACTGCTATTATAAAAGGTGTTAGAAGATTATATAGTGCCAATGTAAAAGCCACAGACTTAAGAGGTGGAGCAGCTTTGGTTATGGCAGCATTATCCACAAAAGGTGAATCAAAAGTGGAAAATATTGAATATATTTTAAGAGGATACGATAATTTCGAAAATAAGATACAAAATATTCACGGAAATATGATAAGACATATAGAGTACAATGGATGATTCTGGGTGGGTCAATTGGGATCTGATCCCAATTGACCCGAATGGACCCAAAAGACCCGAAGACAAATGAAAAAAGGAGGTATCAAATTGTCAAAAAAACAAAAGATTCCAAAAGAACAAGAAGTAAATTTATATTATTTTGATAATGGACAAGAACAGGAAGAAACAATTGATGAAATGATGAAAAGAAAAAAGGCAAAAGAAAGAGAAAAAAGAATAGAAGAAAGAAAAAAACAAGACTTTGATGATAAATTTGACTTTGATACAGAAACCGTTATTGGAATGACGAATAAAAATAAAATAAAACAAGAAGAGCAGAGAAAAAAAGAATTCAACAAACAACAAAGAAAAAGAAATCGATTAATAAAAAGAGTAAAAAATATTGTAAAATGCATTTTATTATTAGGAATCATTACAGGAGCAATCGTGTTTGCAACATGTTCACCAATTTTTAATATAACAGACATAGAAGTGTTAAATAATAATAGAGTATCTAGTGATACTGTCATTAGTTTGTCAGGAATAAGTAAAAATGAAAACATATTTCGATTTATAACAACAAAAGTAAGTAATCAAATTAAACAAAATGCTTATATCGAAGGTGTAAAGATAAAAAGAGTATTACCAAATAAAGTGCAAATTGAAGTAACGGAAAGGGAACCAAAATTCAGCATACCAGTATTAGGAGAATTTGCATATATGAGTACACAAGGATATATATTAGAAATTGCACAAAATGAACTAAATCTGCCAGTCATATATGGATTGCAAACAGCAGAAGAAAATATTACAGTAGGGAATAGAATTACAGATGCGGATTTGGAATCATTAGAAATGGTGTTAAAAATTATGAATGCAATCAATGATTCTGGGCTATCTGAAAAGGTTACCAGTATTGACATTAGTAATAAAAATGATTATAGTATATATATGCAAGAAGAGAAAAAAACAATCCATTTGGGAGATGGTACCAATTTAAGTAATAAAATATTATATGTTATGGCAATCTTAGAAAAAGAAAAAGATGTAGCAGGAGACATTTTTGCAAATGGAGATTTGAATAGTGGCTTTAAAGTATATTTTAGAGAAAAAGTATAAAATATATATGAAAAAAAGTTAAGGTTTATAGGTAAAACCTTATAAAAAACCTAAATATAGTATGCAAGGAATGAAAATTTACTATGCCAAATAAAAAGCTAATTAGCATAATTTTAGGAGTTATGTGTTTTGCATTAACATTAGGAATTGTTATACAAATTAAAACAATTCAAAATACAAATTCGACAATTAGTCAGAATCAAGAGGCAAATGAATTAAGAGATGAAATATTAAAATATAAAGAACGATATGATAATCGATTTAAAGAGTTAGAAGAAGCAGAAAAAGATCTAGAAAAAGAAAGGGAAGAGGCAACAAAAAATGATTCAGAATTAGAACAAGCACAACAACAAATCACAAAAGGAAATAAATTAACAGGAATGACAGAAGTAACAGGACCAGGAGTCATTATTACATTAACAGACGGAAAAGGAATATCATCATCAACCTTAAATGCGAGTCAATTGATTGTACATGACTTAGATGTTTTAAGTGTAGTAAATGAATTAATCAATGCAGGGGCAGAAGCCATATCTATCAATGACCAGAGATGGGTATTCACAACTGCAATTTCATGTAGAGGAAATACAATTGATATAAATGGGGAAAGAATAGGAGCACCATTTGTGATAAAAGCAATCGGACTTCCTGAATATTTAGCAGGACTAGAAAGAGTAGGCGGATATTTAGAACTAATGAGAAGCCAAGGGGTCGGTGTTAATCTCGAAAGATCAAATAGTATTACAATACCAAAATATTCAGGTGTCATCAATTTTGAATATCTACAAAATGTGTCCCATTAGGTTCGTTTGTCAATTGTCCCAATGTCCCATTAGGTTCGTTTGTCAATTGTCCCATTAGGTTATATGAGAAAGGATGGATAAAAAACATGAAAAAAGGTAAAATTACTATGACAATTACAATTGGGATTGCCTGTTTTGCACTTGTAACGGTTATGATGATGCAGTTTAAAGTAGTAAATGAGACAGATATAACAGCAATTGAAGAAATGCAGGAATCAGAATTAAAAACAGAATTAGCAAATTGGAAAACAAGATATGAAGAGATAGATGCACAATATCAAGATGTAACGCAAAGACTTGAAGAATATAAAAATGATGAAAAGTCAAGTAATGAAGCAAGCCAATTGGTACAAGAAGAATTAGAACAAACCAATACTTTATTAGGATTGACAGATGTGCATGGAGAAGGAATTGTTGTAACGCTAAAAAGTGGAGAGGATATGGCACCCATTACAGCTGATGATTTATTGGTTATTGTCAATGCACTAAAATTTGCAGGGGCAGAAGCGATATCTATCAATGATCAAAGAGTTGTCAATACAACAGATATTGTATATATAACATCTGGTTCTTTTGTAAAAGTGAACGGACAAAGAATATTAGAACCTTATGTTATAAAAGTAATAGGAAATCAATCTCATATGGAAAGTGCATTAACAGGTACTGGAGGTAAAGTCGAGGAATTACAGGCTTTAAACCATACAGTGACGATTGAAAAAGATAATGATATAACCATTGGAAAATATAATGGAGAGATTGAAACGAGATATATAGAATAAATGTCGTATTAGGTTCGTTTGTCAATGAGACACATGGTCAAAATGTCGCATAGACAAACGAGCCCAATGAGACAAATGAAAGGAATGAAAAAACATGATATTTATAGCGATATTAATAGGCTGTATTCTAGGAGCAATTTTAGGGTTAAATGCACCAATCATTTCTTATACATATTCAAGTTATTTAGCCATTGCTATTATAGCAGCATTAGATTCTGTATTTGGAGGAATTGCTTCTGTTATTAAAAAGAATTTTGATTTAAAAATATTTATATCAGGATTTTTTGGAAATGCGATTTTAGCCATCTTATTGACCATTTTAGGACAGAAATTAAATGTGGATATTTATTTGGCTGCAATTGTTGTTTTTGTTTGGAGAATGTTTATGAATTTAGGAACTATCAGAAGATATTATGTTGAAAAATGGTCTGAAATGTTTAAAGAAAAAACATCTACAAAAAACAAAAAAGAAAAAACAGAAACATTGCAAGAGGAAAAAACAGAAGAGAAATAAACAGAAGAGAAATAAACAAGAAATACATCATTAAACACAAAGCTTTTTATATATAAAAATGTCTATACAATAAAGAAGATAAAGAATATAAAGAAGATAAAGAATATAAAGAAGATAAAAAAGATAAAAAGATAAAAAAGAGTTTGTCTTAAATTGAAGAAGTAAATTTGTTGAGAGTATTTTAAGATTAACTCTTATTTCAATGGAAAACAGGATAAATATAAGCAAAAATATATAGTAAAAGAGACACAAGAAAACAAAAAAAATAATAAAAAAAGACTTTTTTAAGTGTTACAACATTATTGCAAAAATGTTACAAAAATATTACAATTACTATTGACATTTTTTTTAAAATGTAATATATATACACTTAGAAAAAATATACTAATAAATGGAGGAATTAACTTGGCGATAGGTGATATCATAGTAGGTATTGACATAGG
>CALXFG010000057.1 GCA_944387505.1 uncultured Clostridia bacterium | reverse complement strand
ATTAGCTCCTGGCATTGGAGAAATTATTGGTGGTAGCCAAAGAGAAGAAAATTATGATAAATTAGTCGCTAGAATGAGAGAATTAAATATGGATATTGATAGTTACAATTGGTATTTAGATTTAAGAAAATATGGTAGCTGTGACCATGCAGGCTTTGGTCTAGGTTTTGAAAGAGCCATTATGTATTTAACAGGTATGCAAAATATCCGTGATGTCATTCCTTTCCCTAGGACTCCTAAAAATTGTGAATTTTAGATAGTATTTATAAAAAATCTCTAATTAAATGATTAGAGATTTTTTATCTATTTTTTATTTTTTCTCTTTTTATTTTATGTTTACTTTATGAGTTTTTTATGATATAATCTTTCTTGCAATCAATAACAATGTTATAGGTAGAAAGAAAGGAGAATATAATGTTTATTTACAATTTAAACTTTTCCATCGCAAAGGAAAATCGGCAACAATTAGGTACTGTAACCGTTACCAAAAACGGTGAACTGAAAGTAAGTCCTAATATTGTAAAATCTTTAACAGTAGAAGAACTTGCTGATATTTCTCGGCGATCATTAGACGCGTTCTCTGTTCTATTAACCGGAACAGTAGACAAGGAAATGTTCAGTTTCTTTTTCACTCCAAGATATGACAGAACTTCTATCTCATACTTTTATATGGGTAACAAACGATGTATCGGATACATTTTGAAAAAGAACTATCATCTTAATTTTGAAAGTGATGTCCCCGCATGTATTCGTGCTCTTTGCATGAAAGAACTGAACGAAAAGAAAACCCGTTATTATTATAACGGCTCCTATCATAATTAGATTGCAAAAAAGCGGTGGCCAAACGGTCGCCGCTTTTCTATTATATATTCCATTTTAATATTGTCTTCCCCAAACCACCATTTTCGTTGCTGGTTTACCACAACATACACAAGTATCACCTAAATGTTCTTGTTCAAAAGGCATACATCTAGATGGTGCACCTGTTTCTTCTTTTACTTTATCTTCACATTCTTGATTTCCACACCACATCGTTTTTACAAATCCTTGATTCTCTTCTAAGTTTTTCTTTAATTCTTCCATATTGTGTGCAACTGTTGTCTTTTCTTCCATTCTTTTTTTACACACATCATACATAGATGTTTGAATATCTTTTAATAATTGATCTAATTTTTCTTCTATTTCTTCTAATTTTACAGAAATCTTTTCTGAAGTATCTCTTCTAACGAAAACAGCCTCTCCATTTTCTATATCTCTAGGGCCCATTTCAATTCTAACTGGTACTCCTCTCATTTCCCAATCATTAAATTTATATCCTACTGAATAATTATCTCTATCGTCTAGTTTCATTCTAAATTTTTTGCTTAATCTATCATGTAATTTATTTGCCTCTTCTAACACGCCTTCTTTTTGTTGTGCAATTGGTACAATCACTGCTTGAATTGGTGCAACAAGTGGTGGCAATTTTAGTCCTCTATTATCTCCATGAGCCATAATCACTGCTCCAATCAATCTTGTACTAATTCCCCATGATGTTTGATATGCATATTCTTGATCTCCATTTTTATTTTGGAATTTGACATCAAATGGTTTTGTAAAGTTTTGACCAAAATAGTGTGAAGTTCCTCCTTGTAAAGCTCTACCATCATGCATCAATGTTTCTACCGTATAGGTTGCTTCCGCTCCTGCAAATTGCTCTTTTTTTGTTTTTTGACCTTTTAATACTGGTATTGCCAATAAATTTTCTATAATATCTGTATATACCTCTAGCATATCCATTGTAAATTGTTTTGCTTCTTCAGCAGTTTCATGAATGGTATGTCCTTCTTGCCATAAAAATTCTCTTGAACGTAAAAATGGTCTGGTTTCTTTCTCCCATCTTAATACACTACACCATTGATTGTATAGAAATGGTAAATCTCTCCATGAACTTAGCCATTTTGAGTACATGGTAGAAAAGATAGTTTCTGATGTAGGTCTCACACATAATCTTTCTTCTAGTTCTTCTCCTCCTCCCATGGTTACCCAAGCAACTTCTGGTGCAAATCCTTCTACATGGTCTTTTTCTTTATTTAATAAACTTTCTGGAATTAATACTGGCATAGAAATATTTTTTACCCCATGCTCTTTAAATTTTTCATCTGCATATTTTTGTATATTTTCCCATATAGCATATCCATATGGTCTAATAGCCACAAATCCTTTTACATCTGTATAATCTGCTAACTCTGCTTTCAATACAATGTCTGTATACCATTGTGGAAAATTTTCATCTATATTAGTAATATCTTTTACAAATTGTTTATCATTTTTCATCATTTAAATCTCTCCTCATATTCAAATTTTATTTTTGTAAATTATTATCCTCTTCCCTTTCGGGCATTGGCGCCTCTTGTTTACTATGAGGTTCATTGATATCTTTTGTATTTACTGTATCTGTAGTCTCCGTTTCATTACTAGCATTCTCGTTATCAAGATTTTCACTAACATTATTTGTATTTTCTTCGTTTTCTACTAAATCATCAATCACAATTTGTTGATTACTATCTAATTTATATCTTGGTAGTTCTGGTAAATCTTTTAATGAACTATAGCCAAACATCTTTAAAAACTCATCTGTTGTTTTATATGTCATTGGTTTTCCAGGTAAATCTGCTTTTCCTGCCTCTTCTACTAATCCATATTCTAGCAATTTATATACACAGGCATCTGCTGATACTCCCCTTATTGCTTCAATTTCTGCTCTTGTAATTCTTGGATTATATGCAATAATTGATAAAGTTTCTAATGCTGCCGTAGATAAATTGGGCTTTGTTCTCTTATCTAGAATTGGATATATGTATTCATATAATTCTTTTTTTGTTGCTAATTGATAACCATCTTCTACTTTAATAATCTCTATTCCTCGATTATTTGCTTTATAATCGTCTTGCATGCTTTTGATAATTGTATGAATTTCTTCTTCATTCTTTTCTAAAACCAATATCAATTCACTAGATTTTACAATTCTTCCTGCTGCAAATAATATGGCTTCAATAATCGCTTTTGATTTTTCTATTTCCATATACTCTCCTACTTTTCTTGAATTTACTATATATTATGTCAAAAAAAGCTTGCTATGTCAAGGGTTTTAAGACATTTTATCTTTCCCTAGTCATTTTTCATTACCCTGCAATATTCAATTTCTTGAAGGCATGTAATATATTTAACTTGCACTTTTTTATTTTATATGCTAATATAATAAAAAATGCTAAGGAGGTAATTCCTATGAGTGAAGATAAAAAAATAGAAATTGTATCAGGCGATGATAGTGATTTAGATATATCACCTGTACACGAACATATTAGCCCAATAAAGCCAAAAAACACAGATGATAAAAAACCTAAAAACATAGTGATTCCTAAAGAGAAAAAAGAAGAAGACAAGAAATAATTTAATACTCTAAAACTACATTAAAAAATGATTATATTAAAGTACCAAACTTAACTTGTGTTTTAATATAATCATTTTTGTTCTTAATATCTTTTTATATCCAATTTGATTTTATATCTTATATGTTTTATGATAGTTTCTTGTAATCTTTTTTATATTCTAGAATCTCTTCTAATATTCTAAAATCATCTATTAAATAGGTAGGATTTGCATTTTTTAATATATCTATCTTTTCATAACCATAGGTTAAAGCAATCGTATCAATTCCAGCATTCTTACCAGCCATAATATCTGCTTTTGTATCTCCTACCATGACTGCCTCTTCTTTTGAAACATGCAATTGACTCATAACATAATTTAAAATCTCTGGGTCAGGTTTCGGTTTAAAATGACTCTCTCCTGTACCTAAAACGAATTCAAATTCATTTAGCTGGAAACAATTTACCATTTTATCTAAAATTCTTTTTGGTTTACCAGAAGCAATGACCATACAAAATCCCTGTTCTTTTAATTGTTCTAATGTTTCTTTTACATTTTCAAAAAGTGTTGTTTCATCAGCATAATGACCTTCATCAATATAATATTCTCTATATTTTTTTACATATTCTTTAGCCAATGATTCTTCATCTTTTGGTAAAACACGTTCAAACATATCTTCTAAATCTAATCCTGCTAACTTTTGAAATTCTTCTTTTGTTATTTCTTTATTTTCATTGTTTTTTAATGTATGGTTAAATGCTAAAAATACATCTTTTTCACTATCCCATATTGTTCCATCTGCATCAAATATGATTAATTTTTTCTTGATTTTTTCCATTTTTTCCTCTTCCCCATATATCATTTTCTTTTACTTATTTTAAGAATTATATATTGTTTTTAACCAGTTTTCAAGTATAAATAACAATTTTTTCTATATGATAAAAAATTAAATCATGAATTCAACTCTCAAAATGTTAGTATAAACTTTTAGTAGGGAAAATTTGATAAAAAAATTGAATAAGAGATACCAATTTGATAGAATATTTTTACCGAAAAAAAACAATATTCAAAAGGAGGTATCTCTTATGTATCAAATTATACAAAAGATTTATGAGAAAAACAATAAAATTTTAAAAGAAGGTGTAAAAAAAGTTTTAAATGGAGAAGATGTTAGTGCTCTAACTAGTGCAATTAAAGACTTTACAGATACTTTAGGCAAAGAACTTTTTTCTGAAATTGTAACACAAATAGAAAAATTAGTATTTGAAGATTCTAAGAGGCAAAGTGAATATGAAGCAGTAAGATTTGCAGGAAAAAGTTTAATAACAAAAAATGGAAAAGCGAAGTTTGAAAGAAGATATTACAAGGATAATGAAACGGGCGAAAATGTATGTTTAACAGATAAAATATTAGGAATTGATAAAGGAGAAAGAATAGACAAAAAAGTAAAAGCAGA
>CALXFG010000056.1 GCA_944387505.1 uncultured Clostridia bacterium | reverse complement strand
TTTTCTAACATCTACTTCTGCTCTTACCTTAGAACTCTTAATTGGTTGACCACCACCCATGATACAACCTCCTGGGCAAGCCATAATTTCAACAAATTGATAATTGGCTTTACCAGATTTAATTTCTTCTAATATCGTTCTTGCATTTGCTAATCCACTTGCTGCAACAACATTAATATCTTTTCCTGCAATGTTAATTGTTGCTCTTTTGATACCTTCTCCTCCTCTTACTTGTTCAAAGTCAATTTTAGGTAAATCTTTTCCTGTTAAGGTATCTTGTGCTGTTCTTAGAGCTGCCTCCATAACACCACCAGTTGTTCCAAAAATAGCACCTGCTCCACTTGCTTCTCCAATAGGACTATCAAAATTGCTATCTTCCAATTTTTCGAATTCGATGTTAGCTTGTTTTATCATTCTTGCTAATTCTCTAGTAGTAATAACATTATCTACATCATATAAATTATCTTCTTTCATTTCTGGTCTCTGTCTTTCAAATTTCTTTGCAATACATGGCATAACAGAAACTACATAGATTTTTTCTGGGTCTAGGCCTTCTCTATTGGCATAATATGTTTTTAAGATAGCGCCAAACATTTCATGAGGAGATTTACAGCTTGATAGATGTGGTAATAATTCTGGATAATTCATTTCTATAAATTTTACCCAACCTGGACTACAAGATGTAATCATTGGTAAATTATCATTTTTTGTAAATCTTTCAATAAATTCATTTGCTTCCTCCATAATGGTAAGGTCAGCACCTGTATTGGTATCAAATACTTTGTCAAATCCTAAACGTTTTAATGCAGTTACCATTTTTCCGACTACATTTGTACCAATTGGCATACCAAATTCTTCTCCAAGAGCAACTCTAACTGCTGGAGCTGTTTGTACAATAACCGTTGTTTCTGGGTCTTTTAATTTTACCCATACATCATTAATGGTTTCTTTTTCATGTAAAGCACCTGTTGGACAAGCTTCTATACATTGACCACAAAATGTACAGTTAACATCATTCAAACTGTGATCTCCAACAGTTGATATACATGATTCAAAACCTCTATTAATACAATCAATAGCACCAATCTTTTGTACATTCTTACATGCTGCTACACATCTTCTACATAAGATACATTTATTAAAATCTCTTACAATTGATGGTGATAAATCATCAATTTTGTGTTCTGTTCTTTCTCCTTCGAATTCAATATTTAAGACATTAAATTTTGTGGCTAATGCTTGTAATTCACAATTTCCTGAACGTGTACAAGTTAAACAATCTTTCGCATGATTTGAAATTATTAAATCTAGAATCACATGACGTGCTTCTAATACATTTTGTGTATGTGTATGAACAACCATACCCTCTTCTACAGTTTGAATACATGAAGTAGCAAATCCCCTTCTGCCTTCTACTTCAACAATACACATTCTACAATCTCCCACTTCATTAATGTCTTTTAAAAAGCATAATGTTGGGATATCAATTCCTGCTGTTTTTGCAGCTTCTAATATTGTTGTTCCTTTAGGCACTGTTACTTTTTGATTATCAATTGTTAAATTAACCATTTCTTTTTCCATATCCACATCTCTCTTTCTTTTAACTATTATTAAACTTCGTCTTCCATATCCATGTCATACTCAATTGGTTCTTGATTTAGCAATTCTCTTTGTTCTTCAGTCAAGTATCTTTTGTTTGTAATGATATCTATTGTAAATTTGTCAAAATAATTATCATTCATTGTATAATATCCATTTGGTTTTTCATCTGGACCTGCACCATAACTATCTTCTACTTTCCATCGTTCGATATGCCCATTTACTATGTTTACACCTGTAATTGCCATGGAATGTGATGAATGAAATTCTGAAAGATCTAATCCTTCTCTTTTATCTAATGAATGCATATCTAAAGTTTTTTCATAATTGTAAATTCTTGTATCTAAAATGCCTTGTTTTTCATACACATACTTATTTGAAATATCAAGACTAATATATACAGGCATTCCATCTTTCAATTGTTCTATAGCACACCTTTTTAACTCTTCTATTGGTAAATTTAAAAATTGTCTGTAGCTATTTTTATATATATTTCCAAAATGTTTTAATCGATATACTTTGTTATATTCTTTGTTGTACATTGGCGTATTGGCAATTGATACAAAATCATCTAAGTTTAATGTTAGATATTGATTTTTAAAATCAATTGGTGTTATTTGCTTTTGTGATATGTATGTTCCATTTTTATCCTTATATTCTAAATCAAATGTCATTGGTGGTTCACCCAAGATTTTTGATAAAAATATGTAATTTTGTTTTGTATATACTTTTGTTAGATTTCTTAGTTCTTCTTCGTTTTTACCTTGCTTTTTCTCTTCTATTAAAGAAATGACATCTTTTTTAACTTTTTCTCTAAAGATACGAGAAATTTTTTCACCATCTTCTCCTTCTTTTGGATTAGGCATATATGAATATGGCACAATTCCATATTTTTTTATAATACTTGCAAACCATTCATAAAATCCTGCTTCAGTAACACAATCTTTTAAAAGTCTTTCTTGCTTTATATATTCTAACGTTGTATTTTCAATAGATAAATTGATAATGTTTTCATAAACATTATTTGCTTTTTCTAATTTATCAAAAAAAGCAATGTAATTACTTGATAGCTCAAAATTCATGAAATCCATATTTAAGTTTTCTGCCATATTATATTGAATCATATTAAATCCTGCATATATCCAACATTTCCAACTTTCCTTTTGGTCATATCGTTTGGTATCAGAAAGTTCGATATTAAAAACGGGTTGATTTTCTCTAACAATATCTCTGTCTAAGCAGGCATTTTCTAATCCATTTGTTGTAATGGCATTTTCAATAATTTTATTGTTGGGATTATCATTGTATTCTTTTGAAAATGCTTTTATATCTGCTAATGTTAGTTCTAACATAATTCCTCCTTAATTTATTATCCATTCAATTAATATTTTGCGCTATTAATATTGATTAAAAACAATTTTCTCGCATATATATTTTCATAGGTCTGTCCCTTTCGTTCCATTTTGAAACGATTTGGCACGTCCCTAACGTTCCTAATTGCCGATTGCATGGAATGGGCAACTTGTAATACATGTACCACATTTGATACATTTTTCTTGATTAATAACTCTTTTGTCTCTTCCAGAACCATCGATTGCATTTACTGGACAGTGTTTTTGACATAATCCACAGCCTTTACATTTTTCTTCATTAACTGTGATTTTTGCCATTGCTTTACATTCTAATGTTCTACATTCCTTTTGAATCGCATGTTGTCTAAATTCTTCTCTAAAGTATTTTAGTGTGCTAACAACTGGATTTGGTGCGCTTTGTCCAAGTCCACATATACTTGATTTTTGTATATTTGCTGCTAGTTTTTCTAGTTTATATATGTCAAGTTCTTCTCCTTCACCATTACATAATCTTTCTAATATTTCTAGCATTCTTTTTGTACCAATTCTACATGGTGTACATTTACCACAACTTTCACTAACCGTGAATTCAAGGTAAAATTTTGCTAAACAAACCATACATTTTGTATCATCCATAACAATTAATCCACCAGATCCCATCATAGAACCAATTTCTTTTAAAGATTCATAGTCGATTGGAGTATCTAAGTGTTCTTTTGGAATACAACCTCCTGAAGGTCCTCCTGTTTGTGCAGCTTTAAATTCTCTACCATTTGGAATTCCGCCACCAATATCATAAATAATTTCTCTTAAAGTCGTTCCCATAGGTACTTCTACTAATCCTATATTGTTTACATTTCCACCCAAAGCAAATACTTTTGTTCCTTTTGAGGTTTCTGTTCCAATAGAAGAATACCATTTTGCTCCTTTTAATATGATTTGTGCAATATTTGCATAAGTTTCTACATTGTTAATTAAAGTTGGTTTTCCCCATAATCCTGATTGTGCTGGATATGGTGGTTTTACTCTTGGTTGCCCTCTTTTTCCTTCAATAGATTCTAATAATGCTGTTTCTTCACCACAAACAAAAGCACCTGCTCCTAATCGAATTTCAATATCAAAACTAAAATCTGTTCCAAAGATGTTTTCTCCCAATAATCCATAGTTTCTTGCTTGGTCAATGGCAATCTTTAATCTTTGAACTGCAATTGGATATTCAGCTCTAACATAAATATATCCTTTATTAGCTCCAATGCTATATCCTGCAATTTCCATAGCTTCTAATACAGAATGTGGATCACCTTCTAGAATACTTCTATCCATAAATGCACCTGGGTCACCTTCATCTGCATTACAAACAACATATTTTTGGTCTCCTTCTGATGCTTTCGTAAGTTCCCATTTCTTACCTGTAGGGAAACCAGCGCCTCCTCTACCTCTTAAGCCAGATTCTTTTATCACATTAATAACTTCATCTGGTGTCATTTCTTTTAATACTTTTTCCAATGCTTTATATCCATCAAATGCTATGTATTCATCAATTTCTTCTGGATTTACAACACCACAATTTTTAAGAGCTATTCTCTTTTGCTTTTTATAAAAGTTTAATTCATCTAAACTATTAACAACCGTTCCATCAATATCTTTGCAAAGTAGTCTTTCTACTCTTTCACCTTTTACAATATGTGTCTCAATAATTTCTTCACAATCGTCTGGTGTTACCATTGCATAAAAAGTATCTTCTGGTCTAATAATAACGATAGGTCCTTTAGCACAAAGACCAAAACAACCTGTTTTAATAACTCTTACATTATCTATATGTTTTTCTTTCAAAATTCTTCTAAAATTTTCTAGAATCTCAGGTGATTTTGAAGAAGTACAACCTGTACCATGACAAACCAAAATATGTTTTTCTCTGGTATCTGCCTTAGTATTAACTCTTAAATCTAATTCTTTTCTTTTTTCTTCTCTTATTTTGTGAATTTCTTCTAGACTTTTCATACTTTCCTCCTTTTTGTC
>CALXFG010000055.1 GCA_944387505.1 uncultured Clostridia bacterium | reverse complement strand
ATGTTCATTTCCTATGTCAGTTAGTATAGCATACAATTTACAATAAAACAATACAAAAAACAAATTTTCGCAAAAAAAGATTTTTATTAAGTTACTTGATTTTTATTAAATAATCTGGTAATCTATATATAGCTTGATTGATATTTGTATTAATTGTCAAGAGAGCCGAAAAAGTTGTAGATATCTACGCCAACGGCACCAATGAATACTCTCAGAAATGAGAGTGTTTTTGTTAATTATCTTTTTCATTTATAATATAATAAGCTTAAATTTATTAAAATAAAAAGACAGAATATGGTATTTATAATATTATAATAAAAAACGAGTAGTTCGCTAAGAACTACTCTTAATCTTCTTAATGCCGATGTGAAAATCACATAGCTTAATTTAATTAGATTATACTATATAATATGGTTAAAGTCAATAAAAATATACTCATTTTGTAAAAAGTTGAATCATTTTTTTGTCTAGTAAATCTAAACTAGAATTGGATAAATGCACTCCAGCTAATAAATCTTTAGATGTTTTTGGATAATAAATTCGTTGCTTACTAATAGTCGTAATTTGATTAAGTAATGCAATGCTTCCTTTCTTCATTTTAGTAATTTCAGTTTCAAACTTTTTTAAGAATTCAAGTTCTTGAGATAATATAGGCAGTTGTTCTAATTCATCTTGTATATCTTCATATTTTTCAATTTTATTTTTACTAATAGCAGATAACTTATTAAAAGTATCATTAAAATTTTTTTGAAATTTATTATATAAAATAGTATAAATTTCATTTCCTAGATTTACAGTATTATCATAATATCTTTTATTTTCTTTAATAGAAGTAAGAGGAATTACATTTAATGTGCCAAATGATGGTTTGTCATCTTTATTGAGTACAATGCAATAATGTAATCCACCTAATTCGCCGACCTACATTAAATCCTAAATTGGCTTTTATAATATCTCCACGTTTATATCTTTTTAATTTAGTAGAATCAAAAGATTTTTCGTCATCATGATAATTAGCAAAGTCATTAATCCAATAAGCTAAAATATCAGATTTTTTATATTCTTCTAAATCTATATGTTTTTCAAAACTTTGGTTTAATCGTTTTAAACACAAGTCCTTATGATTTATAGAATTTATTTTTATATCTTCAATATTGTTATTAGTATTATTCATAAATCCACCACCTTTCAAAACATTTGTTCTATCATATCATCTAATATGACAAAAGTCTATATTTTTGAAATATTTTTTATTTAGCTATGACAGTATCCGTTATACTAAAATTTATATTTTATAACACTTTTATATACAGCATTATTGTTGTATGATAATAATGAGGCTTTTTTAGTATAAAAATTAAGAATAAAAGTGCTACTTTTTTGAAATTTTAATCAATATATAAATGTAAGATATCTTAAATAAGGAGTTTAGATCTAAATTGGAAAAAGGAAAGAGAATACAAAAATATATTCATAATCATGAAATAGAATTAGAAAAAATAATAGAAGAATATAGTGGGTATGTATATAAAATCATCAGAAATATGGCAAATTCACATTTGTCAGATGAAGATATAGAAGAAATTATATCAGATACCTTCTTTATCCTATGGAAAAATAGAGAAAAACTAGATGAAGAAAAAATATTAAGTTCATATATTGCAGGAATTGTCAAAAATTTAGTAAGAGAAAAAACAAGAGTGATTAATATTCATGCAGATATTTTAGATTATGAAAATATTCTTCAAGATGGTCAAAAAATGGACATGATATATGAGGAAAGAGAAAGAATATATATTATTGAAAAAGTTTTAAAAAATATGAAAGAAGAAGACAGAATGATATTTCATCTTTACTATTATGCATCTATGAAAATAAAAGATATTGCAGATAAACTGAAAGTAACAGAATTTAATGTGAAATCAAGATTATATAGAATGAGGAAAAAGATAAAAAAAGAACTAGAAAAAGGAGGGTATAGTCATGAAGGATAAACAAACAGAAAAAATACTAAAAAATGTTAAACAAAAGATAGCTATATCCAACTTTGAAAAGGAAGAGAGGTTAGATATGAAAAATACAAGAAAAAGTGTGTTTAAAATTGGGATTGCTGCTTGTTGCGTGATTGTTTCTATGACAGGAATTGTTTTTGCAAAGGATATAGGAAATTTTGTCAAGAACTTGTTTGGAAAAAATACAAGTGATGGAGTAGATATAGCAGTTAATGAAGGATATGTGGCAAATGTGAATACAGAATATCAAAAGGCAGAAGGAATAGAGATTAGTGTAGAATCACTTATCATGGATGACTTTAATTTTGCTATGAATTTTGATGTGATACTAAGTGAAGGTTATCATATTGATGAATTTGAAAGAGTGGAACTTAGTGATTTGATAATAACAGATGAAACAGAGAAAATCGTATTTAATACAAGAAATCCTATGACAGAAATAGAAGGTGGTTATATGGGTTCATATAGTATGTTATCAACTAAAAAAAGTGATAATGAATTTACAATTTCCTTATCTGCAACAGCAAATACAGAGGCATTTCCTAAAAGTAAACATCTAACTGTGAAATTTACAAAATTGACAACATCTCAATATGTAAATGAACAAAGACAAGATACTGTATATGAAGGCGACTGGTCTTTTGAAGTAGATGTGCCAGCAGAATTTTATAATAGAGAATCTGTTATATACAAAGTAAAAAGTTGTAATGCAGAAGGTATTGATATTAACCAAGTGACAGCAGTTGTATCTAATACAGCATTTAAATTATCAATTCCAGAAATTTCAACAGATAAAATAGATTATACATTATTAAAAGAAGATACTGTTGGAAGTATTTATAAAAGGATAGCGATTCAAAAAGAATATGTAGAAACAGAAGATGGAAAACAATTTGAAATAGCTGCTAGAAGTGATGGAGATGGCGGATATACTGTGCCAGAAGAAGGGGATAAAATCATAAACTATCATCAGACTTTTAATTTAACCAAATATGATGCTACTGATGAAATAACAGTGCATATGTTTACAAATAAAGGAGAAGAAATTACAATTGTGTTAGAAAAAATGTAATTGAAATATTGAAAAAGATGACAAAACCCAATTTATTTGTTAAAATAGATGTACATCAATTGAGTAGGAGGTTTATGATGTTATGAGAAAAAAGAAAAGTGTTGGAAGAAACCGGAAACGAGACATGCAATGGGTGAAAACGAAGGACGGAAAATGGGAACACGTAGATATGAATGACAGGAAGTTGAGACATGAAATGGAAACTATAAAGCCAAAGAAGAAATCATAACAGAAGGATAAGGAGATTGCAATGCATTTATAGCAGAACAATCTCCTGTCTTTTTGCAATTTTATGCGAAGTGTAGTATAATAAAAGACAGCATAACCTAAAGAGGTTTTGCGTAGAAACTGTTGACAGCCCCAATTGGGAGAAAGGAGAGACAATAATGAAAGAAAAACAGGACGAGGTATTACGGCACTATAATGCCATAAAGGCAAGCAAGCCATACTGCCAGAACAGAGATTGTGGGACATGCCCTAAACTGGGCAAATGTGGTGACGGAAAAGTCATCATAGAGAGGTCTCGCTAATGGAGAGGAGCATTGATGAATGGACATCAATGCTTCTTAATATATTAATGTGACTTGTAACTTTAAGCAAAATATTGTAAAATAATAAGGATAGGACTTGAAAACTTGTAAAAGTAGGAGGAAAAGATATGGAGATTGGATTTTATGCGGGAAGTTTTGACCCATTTACTAATGGACATCTACATGTTGTCGAGAAATCAGCCAAACTATTTGACAAAGTTATCATAGGAATTGGGGTAAATCCAGATAAGAAAAGAAGATACGATAAAGAAATTATGAAAAATGCAATAGAAAAAATCTTAGTAAATAGAAATCTTACAAATGTGTCTGTGGTTTGTTATGATAACCTTTCTGTTGATGCAGCATTAGAACATCATGCAACACTTTTAGTAAGAGGTGTTAGAAATGGTATGGATTATCAATATGAAGAAACCTTAGCATCTATTAATGAAGAGATTTCAGGATTAGATACAATGTATATTAGAGCAGGAAGTTTAGGAAATATTAGTTCAAGTATGGTAATGGAACTATTACAATACGGTAAAGATGTTTCAAAATTTCTACCAGAAGAGATTATGGAGATCATTAAAGATAAGTCTAATTGATTAAGGTGGATAGGCTTATTATGCAAATTGTTTATTATGAAGATTTTTAAAAACACATTTCATTTTGAGACAAAAAATAGATATAAGATTTTTCTTATATCTGTTTTTTATGCATCTTCTTTCATTATTTGGTTATATACTACTTTAATAAAAGCATCCATACTTTCCTTTGTATAGTCATTATTAAAAATAAAGTCAAAAGACAATTTAGAATAATCTAAAGTAGCAGAATCTCTTTTTTCAAGATATTCTTCAGAAATATGGTCTCTTTCCAATATTCTTTTCTTTCTTATGGCATCATCAGAAGTAACTAATATTTTAAAATCACACATATCCCAGAATTTCACCTTAGGAAGCAAAGCCCAATCAAAAATAAAGTATTGTTGCTTTTGCAACAATATATTATCTAATTCTTGTTCCATATATTCCCATGTAATATCGGTTAAAATCTGCATTTTATCTGTATCACTAAATACAATATTACCCAATTTTTTTCTATTAATCGTTCCATTTGAATCCAAAAGCTCACTGCCAAATATGTCACAAAGTTTTTTTGTAATATGAGGGTCTGAAGTTGCTTGATGCCCAATTTTATCAATATCAACATATTCGCCATCTAATTTTTGAGCCAGTGCTGTTGCAATGGTGGATTTTCCAGTTCCTGTTTTACCTGTAATTCCAATCAATTTCATATTGAAATCCTCCTTATATGTTAAAAAAATTATATCATCTATAAAAGGAAAATGCAATCAGGTGTAAAAATTATTGATGGAAAGGATTATTATGAAATATTTTGTATAAAAAGAAACAGGGGGATTATAACTAGGCTATGGTTAGTATAAACTTTTAGTAGGGAAAATTTGATAAAAAAATTGAATAAGAGATACCAATTTGATAAAATATTTTTGTCGAAAAAATATTTCAAAAGGAGGTATCTCTTATGTATCAAATTATACAAAAGATTTATGAAAAACACAATAAAATTTTAAAAGAAGGTGTAAAAAAAGTTTTAAACGGAGAAGATGTTAGTGCTCTAACTACTGCAATTAAAGACTTTACAGATACTTTAGGCAAAGAACTTTTTTCTGAAATTGTAACACAAATAGAAAAATTAGTAT
>CALXFG010000054.1 GCA_944387505.1 uncultured Clostridia bacterium | reverse complement strand
AAATATTTATGAATATTTTAATAACCATAAATAAAAAATTTATAAAACAAGTAAATATATTATTAAATTCTATTCAGTATTCTAACCCAAAAGAAAATTTTAACATATATGTGTTACATAGAGATTTAGAAGAATCTGATTTTAAGGTAATTAAAAATAACTTGGATTTAAAACATTTCCAGATTCAGTTAATCCATATACCAGAAAAGGAAATTGATACATTCCCTGTATATGAAAAACGATATCCTGTAGAAGTGTATTTTAGAATTTTTGCGAGTAAATATTTGCCACAAGATTTAGAAAGAATTCTTTACTTAGATGCAGATACGATTGTCATAAATTCATTAAAAGAATTATATGAAACAGATTTTGAGAATAACTATTATGTTGCAGCAACACATGTTAAAAAAGTATTACATAAACTAAATGAAATTCGATTAAATATAAAAGAAGATGAGCCATATATCAATACAGGGGTTCTTTTAATGAATTTAAAAGAATTAAGAAAGGTTAATATAGAAAAAGAAGTAAAAGCATTTATAGAAAAAAATGAAAAGAAATTATTATTGCCAGATCAAGATATACTCGTATCTATGTTTGGAGATAAAATTAAATTAGTGGATAGCTTAAAATATAACTTAGGAGAAAGAACAGTAAATACATATAATATCAATCATCCAAATAATCAAATCGGACTACGATGGATTTGTAGAAACACAGTTATCATTCATTATTTTGGTAGAAACAAACCATGGAATAAGCAATATATAGGAAGACTAGATTGTTTTTATCATAAAGTAGAAAAATTGATAAGAAAACATGCAAAAGAAAAGGTACTCATATTATCTTGTGGAACAGGAGGAGGACATAACTCAGCAGCTAAAGCGATTCAAGAAGATTTAATTAGTAAAGGAATCGATACAGACTTTATTGAATATTTAGATATTGTCAATCAAAGAGTTAGAAATAATGTAAATAAATTATATATTCATTCTACAAGAAAAAATGGAAAAGTATTTAAAGTAGTATATAAACTTGGTGAAATTTATCAAAAAACCAATTTAAAATCACCAGTATATGCTTTGAATTTTTTAAACAAGAAAAGATTGTATAAATACATTATAGATAATAATTATCAATATATCATCACAACACATTTATTTGCGGCACAATCTTTAACAGCTATCAAAAAAGAGCATCCTATAAAATTTATGGCGGTGGCAACAGATTATGTATGTATTCCATTTTGGGAAGAAACAAACCCAGATTGTTTTGTGATACCAAGTGAGGATTTAAAAGAAGATTTTGAAAATAAAGGAATACCAGAAAAGAAATTATTACCTTTGGGAATTCCGACAGCCAAAACATATAGGCAACCATATGATAAAAAAGACTATAAGGAAAAATTAAAATTTGATGTTAATGAAAAATATGTGTTAATTTTAACAGGCAGTATGGGATTTGGAAATATAACAGATATGATTAAAAAATTGCATGAAGATATGGAACAGGTAAATTTTATAGTTTCTTGTGGGCATAATGAAGATTTATTTAATACATTGAAAGAAGAATATAAAAATACTAAAAACGTAATCATACTACCATATACAGATAAAATTAGTTATTATATGAAAGCAAGTGATATTATCCTTAGTAAGCCAGGAGGATTAACAACAACAGAGATTGCAACTCTAAGAAAGCCATTTATCCATACGATGCCAATACCAGGATGTGAAAACTATAATGCAAATTTTTTTGATAAAAGAAAAATGGCAATCAAATGTGATACAATAGAAGAGGTAGTAGAAAATACCAAAAAACTTTTAAAAAATGAAACATTACAAAATCAAATGATTGAAAACCAAGAAAAATATATTAGAAAAGATACATGTGATAAAATAGCAGATATTGTCATAAGAGAAATGCAGAAAAAATAATCTTATGATATAGAAAAAAGGAATGGGATGAAAATGAAAGGTGTTATAGAAAACGTAGAGAGCATAGAAGAAATAGAAAACTTAGAACAATTAGAAAACTTAGAGCAAAATGAAAATGCCAATATAATTGACCTATGGACACCATGTGAATTTAACATTGATGAAAATTATGAATATGTACCAAAAGAAGATTCTATATTTTCTATATGTTCTGACTTTATATATTATGGTATTGCTTATCCGATATTAAAGATTATTACCAAAATCATTTATGATTTTAAAATTGAGGGACAAGAAAATATAGAAAATTTAGAAGATGGTGCCATTAGTGTATCAAACCATGTACTATTTTTAGACTGTGCAATGATAGGTTTAGCTTTTAAAGACAAAAAAATCTATTACACAACACAAGAGGAAAGTTTTAAAATCCCTTTTGTTAGAAAATTAATAAAGTTATTAAGAGCAATTCCGATACCCGAAGGTATAGAAAACAAAAAGTATTTTATAAAAGCAATTAGTAATTTATTAAAAGAAAAAAATATCGTACATGTTTATCCAGAAGCTTCTTTATGGCCATATTGTCAAAAAATAAGAAATTTTAAAAATGGTGCATTTGATATAGCAGTTAGAAATCAAGTTCCTGTTGTACCTTGTGTATTTACTTTTAGAGAACCAACTGGGATTAGAAAAATATTTAAGAGAAAAAAAGATGTAACATTAAAGATATTAAAACCAGTTTATTCTGATGGTGATAAATGCATAAGACAACAAATAGAAGAATTAAAAGAAAAAGTAGCTTTTGAGATGAAGGAAGCAATAGCGAAAGAAGAGCAATTATAGAAATGAGAGAGAAATTTATAAAAATAATAAAGAATTTTTATAGAGATATCAGAGAGATTTTGTAGATTAAAAAAATTTACATATCTTTCACTGGAATATGGTTCTTGATGTCAATTTAATGAAATATTGTAAATTAAAGTCTATATATGAACATGAAAATAAAAATCTTGTAAAAATGGAGGAATAGAAATGGAAAGAAAAGATGCAATGCAATTGTTAAAAAAATATAACAAGGAGGAATTCCATTTAAGACATGCATTAACAGTAGAAAGTGTTATGAGATATTTTGCAAAAGAAAATGGATATGATGAAGATTTCTGGGGATTAGTAGGATTATTACATGATGTTGACTTTGAACAATATCCAGAAGAACATTGTAAAAAAGCACCAGAATTATTGAAAGAAATCAATGCAAGCGAAGAATTAGTACATGCCATTTGTAGTCATGGATATGGTATTTGTTCAGATGTAAAACCAGAACATGAAATGGAAAAAATCTTATTTGCAACAGATGAATTAACAGGAATTATCTGGGCAGCTGCTAAGATGAGACCATCTAAAAGTACAAAGGATATGGAACTTTCAAGCTTGAAAAAGAAATTTAAAGATAAAAAATTTGCAGCTGGTTGTTCAAGAGATATTATCAGAACAGGTGCAGAACAATTAGGTTGGGAATTAGACACTTTATTAGATAAAACATTACAAGCAATGAAAGCAGCTGAAGATGAAATAGAAGAAAAAGTAAAGACAGAAATTGTATAAAAGATTGACAGTATATATTTATTTAATTGGATTAGTAATTAAAAAATATAGTTTAAAGCAAGATATAAAACAAAATTAGTCTACGAGGAGTTGAAATGGAAATACCAGTAAAAAAGAACCAAGAATATATTGTAGATATAATCGATAATGGATTTGAAGGAGAAGGTATCGCCAAGATTGATAATTTTACCATATTTATTCCGAATAGTATCAAAGGAGAAAAAGTAAAAGTATTAATTGTGAAGGTGTTATCTTCTCATGCTTTTGGAAAAGTAATAGAAATCTTAAAAAAAGCGGACAGTCGAATAGAAAGTGATTGTCATACATATAAAAGATGTGGAGGTTGTAATTTAAGACATATTCAATATTCTGAAACGCTAAACATGAAAAGAAATGCTGTTCAAAGTTTAGTCAATAAAACATTAGAGACAAAGATTGAAGTAGAAGAAACTTTAGGAATGGAACATCCATATCATTATAGAAATAAAGCACAATATCCAGTAGGCATAGATAAAGAAGGAAAGCCAGTCATTGGTGTTTTTGCTAATCGAACACATGAAATTATACCAATAGAAAATTGTCTAATTCAAGATGAAAAAACAGAAGAGATTGCAAAATATATTGTAAATTATATTACAGAAAATCATATCTCTATATATAATGAAAAGACTGGAAAAGGATTGGTGAGACATATTGTTACCAAAATAGGAAAAAGAACTGGCGAAATTATGGTGATTCTTGTTATCAATGGAAAAGAATTTCCAAATGAGAAGAAATTCGCAGAAATACTAATAAGCAAGTTTCCTAATATTAAAACAATTGTCAAAAATATAAATGAGAAAAATACAAATGTGATATTAGGAGAGAAAAATATAACGATATATGGAGAGGGATATATAACAGACAAATTGGGAGAATTAACATTTAAAATTTCACCATTATCTTTTTATCAAGTAAATCCAATTCAAGCTGAAAAGCTATATATGATAGGTGTTCAATCAGCGAATATCACAAAAGAAGATACTGTCTTTGATTTATATTGTGGAATTGGAACGATTTCTTTATTTATGGCAAAATATGCGAAAAAAGTATATGGGATTGAAATTGTAAAACAAGCGGTAGAAGATGCCATAGAGAATACAAAATTAAATGATATCCATAATACAGAATTTATTGCAGGAGATGTGGAAGAGGTATTAGATGATTTGATCAATAACAAGAAAATTATTCCAGATATTATTATGGTTGATCCTCCAAGAAGAGGTCTTGATAAGACAAGTATTCAAAATATATTGAAGATAAAACCGAAAAAGCTTGTCTATATTAGTTGTAATCCAGCAACTTTAGTAAGAGATTTAAAAGAGTTAGAGGAATGCTATGAGATTAATAGTATAAAACCTGTGGATATGTTTCCGTTTACAAGTCATGTGGAAGTCTGTGCGTTGCTAGAGTTGAAGAATTGCCGGCCATTGCTGAATTTACTAGCTTTCAAGATACAATAATGTTTCATAAAAGAGGAAGATTTGGATTAGAAAAAGTACAAAATTCTGAAATTAATGTTAAGGTTGTTTTAGATATGGAGTGTGGAAATATATAAAATGAAATTTGAAAATCGATATAATAGTTGATATGAGTGGATTGCAGAGATTATATATCTATGCTCAATACACCATATGATATGGTTGTATGTTGATGAACATATGAATTTATAAAGTAAAATTTAAAAGTTAAAGAGAATCCTAAGTAAAGTGCCTTGTAATAGGTGCTTTATTTTTTGAGTGAAAATTCAATGTATTTAATGCAAATTTTGCTGAATTTGTTGAGGAAAATGTAAATTTGTGATATAGTGTAATCAGAGAGTTAAGAGTATAATATTACGAAAATATGTTAAAATAAAATATACTAGATTATAGTTATTAAATAGAAAGTGGAGGAAAAAATGAGAA
>CALXFG010000053.1 GCA_944387505.1 uncultured Clostridia bacterium | reverse complement strand
AAAATAAAAGCAGCATTTGCAAATGGATTAAAACCAATTGTATGTGTTGGAGAAACATTAGAACAAAGAGAAGCTGGAAAGACAGCGGAAGTGATTACAAAACAAACAGAACTAGCATTAGAAGGATTAACAAATGAACAAGTAAAAAATACCATTATTGCGTATGAACCAATCTGGGCAATTGGAACAGGAAAAACAGCAACAAGTGAAGATGCAAATAACTCAATCAAAGATATCCGTAAGAAAATTGAGGAAATATATGGACAAAATGTAGCTCAAAGCGTTATAATACAATACGGTGGAAGTGTAAAATCTAAAAATGCAAAAGAACTATTCACCATGTCTGATATAGATGGAGGATTAGTTGGTGGCGCAAGTTTAGATCCAGAAGAATTTTCAAAGATTGTTAACTTTGACAAAGAGGCTTAATGAATTTTATACGAAAAAAATTTATATAAGAGCTAACAGGCGATAGTTTACACAATCACACTTAAAAATCTTAGAGAGAAGGATGGTAGATTATGAAAGATAAATTAACTATGCTAATGATATTAGATGGATTTGGAGATAACCCAAATAAAGACGGAAATGCTATTAAATTAGCAAAAACACCTAATATTGATAAACTAATGAAAAAATATCCAAATACAGATATCTATACAAGTGGATTACATGTTGGATTACCAGAAGGACAAATGGGAAATTCAGAAGTAGGACACACAAATATTGGAGCAGGAAGAATTGTATATCAAGAATTAACAAGAATTACAAAATCAATAGAAGATGGAGATTTCTTCTCAAATCCAGAATTTATTGCAGCTATAGAAAATTGTAAGAAACACAATTCAAAATTGCATATTTTAGGATTAGTGTCAGATGGAGGTGTTCATAGCCATAATCGTCATCTATATGGATTATTAGAAATGGCTAAGAGAAGAGATTTTGAAAATGTATATGTACATTGTTTCTTAGATGGAAGAGATACTCCACCAGCATCTGCAGAAAGCTACATTGTGAAATTAGAAGAAAAAATGAAAGAAAAAAATGTAGGAAAAATTGCAAGTTTATCAGGTAGATTCTATGCAATGGATAGAGATAAAAGATGGGAAAGAGTTCAAAAATGTTATAATGCACTTGTTAATGGTGAAGGTATCAAAGCAGGAAGTGCCGTAAAAGCAATTGAAGATTCTTATCAAAAAGAAGTATTTGATGAATTTGTTGAACCAACTGTTATTTGTAATGGAGAAGAACCAATTGCAAAAATCGAGAAAAATGATTCTGTTATTTTCTTCAACTTTAGACCAGATAGAGCAAGAGAAATTACCAGAGCATTGGTAGATCCAGAATTTGACGGGTTTGAAACAAAGAAAGATTTAAATCTATATTATGTATGTTTTACAAGTTATGATGAAACCATGCCAAATGTACATATTGCATTTAAGAAAGAAGCTTTACACAATACATTTGGAGAATATATCAGTAAATTAGGATATACACAATTAAGAATTGCAGAAACAGAAAAATATGCACATGTAACCTTCTTCTTTAATGGTGGAGAAGAAAAACAATATCCAGGAGAAGACAGAATTTTAGTACCATCTCCAAAAGTAGAAACATATGACATGAAACCTGAAATGAGTGCATATGAAGTAACAGACAAAGTGTTAGAAGCAATTAAAAGTGATAAATATGATAATATCATATTAAACTATGCCAATACAGATATGGTAGGACATACAGGAAGCTTAGAAGCAGCTATCAAAGCAGTTGAAGCAGTAGATGAATGTGTTGGAAAAGTAGTAAGTTTAGTAGAAGAAAAACAAGGTAATTTAATTATTACAGCAGACCATGGAAACGCAGAGCAAATGATAGATTACAAGACGGGAGAACCACATACTGCACATACAACAAACCCTGTACCAATTATATTAGTAACACCAGATAAAACATTAAAACTAAAATCAGGTGGAAAATTAGCAGATTTAGCACCAACTATGCTTGATCTAATGCATCTAGACAAACCAGAGGAAATGACAGGAGAAAGTTTATTAGATAAGGAATAAAAGGATATGTTAAATCACACGAAACAGATAAAAGAAATGTATGAAGAGATACAAAGAAAATTACTATATTTGATACCAGAAAAATGGGAATCGATATATTTATATAGTTCTGTCATAGAAGAAGGTAAAAAAGAACCAACAGGAGAATTATTTTTCTATTATATTCCGAAAGGAATATTTAGAAAAAATCCTGTCAATGTCTATGAAGTTCCTAGTAAATTTAATATTGATGAAACACAGTATGTAGATTTAGTTCAAAAATTATATGATGATATAAAACAATTAAGAGAAGAATTTAAAAGAACGACTCCAGGAGAAATGTGGAGCAATCTTACAATCTCAATAACCAATATGAAGTTTCGAGCAGAATATAGTTATGAAGATCTAGTAAATAATGCTTTTAATAGTTATGAGCGTCATGTAATATGGAGGTATAAATATTTAGGAATTGGACCAGAACAAGTCTCTAAAAAAGATAAAGACATATTATATCGATATTTTAATGGTGCAAGAAATTTAGAAGAAATAGAAGAATATAGTGCCGGTATCTATATAGAGCAAGACACAAAAAATATTATCGAATATAATACCCAAGAAGATGAAATAGAAAATGATGGTTATATTAGAGAAGATGAAATGCAAGATTTAGGAATAGGAAAGAAGTATAACCAAATTCAAAGTCATAAAATAGAAAACAATTGGGCTGCAAATGTTCGAAAAAAAGAAGAAACTATGTGGAGCCATGATAATCAATCAGTAGAACAATATATTATAAAAAGTAGTAAAGGCTTTAGAAATAATCATAATAATAAAGAAACAAAAAAACGAGAAAATAAAAAAGATAATAATAAACAATATAAAACTGTAAACAAAACACAACAAGAAGATACCATTGAAAAAATGAGAAAACTACAAGAAGAACTTCAAGCAAGAAAAGCAAATAATATACAAAAAACAGTAAAAAAATCAAAAACACAAAAGGTGGCAGAGCCAATAAACCAAAAGAAAAAAACAAAAAATAAAAATGAGACAACAAGTACACAAATGCATAAGACAATTAGAAATCAAATATTATTTTCAGAAGATAAAATAGATGAAGAGTAGAAATGTTTTTAATTTTAGGCGATTTGCCTAAAAAGATATATATAAATCAAGTATTGAAAGGAGCAATGAAAATGATTTATTCAAAAGAATTAGAAGAAATGTGTGTTGTAAAAAAAGGAGTAGACCATGGACCAGCACCAATCCCAGAAGAAGGAAAATGGGTAAAAGCTAAAGAAATAAAAGATATATCAGGTTTAACACATGGTATTGGATGGTGTGCACCACAACAAGGCGCATGTAAATTAACTTTAAATGTAAAAGATGGTATCATTCAAGAAGCATTAATTGAAACAATTGGATGTTCAGGAATGACACATTCAGCAGCTATGGCTGGAGAAATTTTAACAGGAAAAACAATATTAGAAGCATTAAATACAGACTTAGTTTGTGATGCTATCAATACTGCTATGAGAGAATTATTCTTACAAATTGTATATGGAAGAACACAAACAGCTTTCTCAGAAGGAGGACTTCCAGTAGGAGCAGGACTTGAAGATTTAGGAAAAGGTCATACATCACAAGTTGGAACAATTTATTCAAGTACATTAAAAGGACCAAGATATTTACAATTAACAGAAGGTTACATTGTTGAATTAGGTTTAGATAAAGATGACCAAATCATTGGATACAAATATGTACATATGGGAAAAATGATGGATAATATCAAAAAAGGTATGGATCCAATGGAGGCTATTGAAAAGGCTTCTGGTACTTATGGAAGATTTGATGAGGCTGTGAAGAAGATTGACCCAAGACAAAATTAATTAAAATCAGCAATCTGCACATTTTTCATAAAATATCTAAACTTCGATGTACAAAAGTACACCTTCAGTTTGTCTATATTTATGAAAAATGCACATATTACTAATTTTAATCAATTTTCGAATAAAAACGAATGAGAAGTGAAATTCTTCTGCTAGGGGATTGTGGAGTGTAAAAAATTTAAAGGAATGATGTATGTATGAAAAGACCAACTGTGAGTGAGAAACATAGAATTTATAGGGCATTAATACAGGGAAAAAAGATACTTGAACAAAAAAGGGCTAGTGCTACAAATAGGAGAAAAAAGGATGAGGATAGTGAACGAATAGATGCATTCAATAGATTATTAAGATCTTATGCTGAAATCTTACCAGCTCAAGTTATCTTATTAGCTATAAATATGTATGAACAAGGAAAAAGTTATGATGAAATAGAAAGATACTTACAGTATGAGCAAAGAAGAAAAACAGAAAAAGTTGAAGACAGTGAAGAAGATGATGATTTTCAACGAAAACAAGCAATCAATAATTTGTTAAAGTCATATCAAAAGAGTTTATCAAGTGAAGTTATATTATCAGCTATTAAAATGTATGAACAGGGAAAAAGCTATGATGAAATAGAAAGTTACTTACAGTATGAACAGAGTAGAGAAGAAAGTTTAGGAAACGTAGATTATTATGGTGGGAGAACACTAAAAGAAGCAAGGGAAGAAATTGAGGATGATGAACTAGACCGATAATAAAAATTTATTGGAAATAAGTAAACTGATGTGGGGAAAAATGAAATTTGGTTTAGATGAAAAAGTGGTAAAAGATATTGTATCTATACTAGAAAAGTATAGTGAAGTGGAAAGTGCCTGTATCTTTGGCTCAAGAGCAAGAGGAGATTATCGAAAAGGGTCTGATATCGATATAGCTTTGTTTGGAGAAAATCTTACATTTCAAATAAATACAAAGATATATTTTGAAATTGATGATTTATATCTGCCATACAAAATAGACTTAATAAATTTTAATAGTCTTGGAAAAGAAGATAAAATTAAAGATAGCATATTAAAACAAGCAGTTGAAATATATGCCAGATAATGTAATACAAAGTTATATTATTAGATGAGTTAGATCCGGGTTCAGTTATCAGAACAGCTTTTCAATATAATATTATTCAAGATGGCGAAACATATATGTATATGTTAAAAGATAGAAATCTAGTAACACATACATATAAAGAAGATGTAGCAGAAGAGATACACAATAGAATAAAGGAAGAATACATTACAGAATTAGAGAAATTTATAGAATATTTTGATAAAAAAATATAAGAATAGGGAGGAAATAAAATGGCAGTAACATTTGAAAGTTATGAAAGAAGAATAGATCAAATAAAACCAGTAATGGAAAAATACGGAATAAAGGATTTTGAAGATGCATTAAAAATATGTACAGACAAAGGATTTAATCCATATGAAATCGTAAAAGGAGTACAACCAATTTGTTTCGAAAATGCAGCTTGGGCATATACATTAGGAGCAGCAATAGCAATTAAAAAAGGTTGCACAAAAGCAGCAGACGCAGCTAAAGCAATTGGAGAAGGATTACAAGCTTTCTGTATCCCTGGTTCAGTTGCAGATGATAGAAAAGTTGGATTAGGACATGGAAACTTAGCATCAATGTTATTATCAGAAGATACAAAATGCTTTGCATTCTTAGCAGGACATGAAAGTTTTGCAGCAGCTGAAGGAGCAATCGGAATTGCAAAATCAGCAAACAAAGTAAGAAAAGAACCATTAAGAGTTAT
>CALXFG010000052.1 GCA_944387505.1 uncultured Clostridia bacterium | reverse complement strand
AAACATATATAAAAATATCCCTGTTAGCATATAGCTAATAAGGATATTTTTATTTTTCTAGTCTGAACAGTAACAATAATTTGTTACAATGCCAGTTCAAATCCCAAGATAAGTGGTTATGTTATCTAGGGATTTGAGCAGAGTATACCATAATTAAAAAATTAAATATTAAAAATTAGACCAATGACACCAAAAATAATAAACAAACTATTCGAAATCATTTCTATGATATTTTGATGCAATTTCATGCTCAAAAGTTTTCCAAAAATAATCGCAAGTAAATTACTGCAAACCATTCCTAAGATAGATCCGATAATTAAAGAAATCTTGTAATCTGGATATTGAATACCAAGGCCAATAGAAGAAAGAAAAGTTTTATCTCCCAATTCTCCAATAAATATGCAAAAAGCAATGATAAATATATAATTTATTTTCAAGTTACACAACTTAGAAATGAGACCTGTCTTATGATTTTCTTTATCATCAGATGATTTTGTTTTCATCGAGATAAAGCCAAACATTCCAAAACCAATAAAAGAAATATATGTAAAAATGTTTAAATAATATGAAACATATTCATTATGGATACTACCTAATTGACTTCCGAAAAGAATAGCTAATCCATGACTAAGAAATGTCCCTAGGGAAATACCTAATAGAATATGTTTCATTTTACTTTTTGCAGAAAAAGATAAAACCATAATTTGTGTTTTATCTCCCAATTCAGCTAAAAATATAATAGTAAAAGATAGTAATAAGGGGTATAAAGCATTCATAATTTAACCTCATTTCTTAACTAATTCATATGTAAAACAAAAAGATTTTATGAAAAAAATAACGAAAAAATATGTTTACCAAATTTTGCAAATACAAGAATCCCTAGGAGAGTAATGTGAAAATTTTGTGAAATTCTTTACAAGACTAAAGATAAATGATAATATTGTCATGATATAAATAAAATAAAGGAGGAATTTTTGTGATAGAGGTAAAAAATGTTACAAAAAAGTATGGAAAAGCTGTAGCCGTAGAAGATATAAGTTTTACCATTAACGATGGAGAAATCGTAGGTTTACTTGGTCCTAATGGTGCAGGAAAAAGTACAACAATGAATATCCTAACTGGATACATAGAACAAACATCAGGGGATGTGACAATTGAAGGATATAATACTTTGAAAAAACCAAAAAAGGCAAAAAAGCAAATTGGTTATATGCCAGAGGGAGTACCTCTTTATACGGATTTAACAGTAAAAGAATTTGTAACATATATGGCAGAATTGAAACAAGTAAATAGAAAAGAGAGAAAAGAAAAAGTACAAAAAGTAATTGAACAAACTGGATTAAAAGAGGTTCAAAACAAATTAACGAAAAATTTATCTAGAGGATATAAACAAAGAGTTAGTATGGCAGGTGCTTTAGTTGGAGAACCTAAAATATTGATATTAGACGAACCAACAGTAGGATTAGATCCTAAACAAATCACAGAAATTAGAAATTTAATTAAAGAACTTGGAAAAACACATACTGTTATATTAAGTTCTCATATATTATCAGAAGTTAGTCAAATTTGTAATAAAGTTATTATTATCAATAAGGGAAAAATAGTAGCGATTGATACACCAGAAAATCTTGAAGATAAAGTAAGTAAAAATAATTGTATTTATGTTACAGTTGAGGATACTGAAAATAAGATAGAAGGTATAAAAGAGAAAATAAAAGAAATAAAAAATATTGAACTTGTTCAAGAAAATGAAGATAAAACGAAACAATATTTAATCGAAGCAGATAAAGATGTAGATTTAAGGAAAAAGATTTTCTCTGAATTTGCAAAAGAAAATATAACGATATTTGAAATGAAAAAAGCAGATACAACCTTAGAAGATGCATTCATAAAATTAATAGAAGGAGGAAATAAATAATGTGGGCAATTATAAAAAAAGAATTTAAATCTTATTTCTTTTCACCAGTAGGATATGTATTCATAGGACTATTTTTAATTATGTTTAGTATATTTTTCTATACAGATGTATTTTATTATCAAAGTACAAACTTTGAATATATATTCTATTCAGGAGCAACAATTTTAACATTTATCACACCAATTCTTACTATGAGAACATTAGCAGAAGAGAGAAAAACAGGAACAGAGCAATTGTTGCTAACATCACCTGTAAGTATTACAAAAATCGTATTAGGGAAATTCATATCAGCAACATTGATTGTGGTAATAACTGAACTTTGTACATTTTTATATTTTGGGATATTAGCATATTTTGGTACACCACATATAACAACCGCATTAGTTACTTTATTAGGATTTTTATTACTTGCTATGAGCTATATATCATTTGGGTTATTAGCTTCAAGTATAACAGAAAATCAAATTATTGCAGGTGTTATCACAATAGCATTTTTCATATTTTTATGGTTTTTACCAAATTTTAGTGAGGTATTTGCAGATTTTTCATTAATCAATCTATTTGCTAATTTTCCTAACGGACAAATTGATATAGCAGATACAGTAATATATATAACTTTTATAATTACTTGCTTACTATTTACTATAATAGTAATGCAAAGAAGAAAAAGTGTAAGATAGGAGGTTAGTAGAGTTGAAAAGTGAAGAAGAAAATATAAAAAACGAAGACATCAAAAATGACAAAAACAAAAATGAGACAACCAAAAATAAGATAAATAAAAATGAAACTGTGCATAATGAAACAACAAGTAATAATGAAAAAGTAAAAGAAAAAGATAAAAAAGATAAAGATAATAAAGAAAAAGGCAAAAAAGAGAAAAAATCAAAAGAAGAGAAGAAAAAAGAGAAAAAGGAAAAGAAAGAAAAAAAGAAAAAAGATAAGGAAACAAATAAATTTGTTCAAGCAGTAAAAAGAAAATGGTTAATAGATGGAAGTAGAACATTATCATTAGTATTGTTAATTTTAGCAGCATTTTTTGGTATTAATACAGGAATGAAAGTGTTAGATTTAACACCAATAGATTTAACACAAGAAAAATTGTATACATTAACAGATAAGAGTAAAGAAAGAGTAAAAAATATTGATAAAGATGTTCATATCTATTTTGTTGGTTATCCAGATGATAATGCAGATTTATTACTTGCAAAGCAATATAAAGATGCAAATGAAAGAATTGTTGCAGAAGCAGTAGATGCAGAAAGTAGACCAGATTTAGTTGAAAAATATGGAATAGAAGACACTGGATCATCAGGAATTATTGTAGAATGTGGAGATCGTTCAAAAGTATTAACAGCTACAGATTTAGTAACTTATGATAGTAGTACAGCTGAAACCATTAGTATTGCTGAAGAAAAAATAACAAGTGCGATTGTATCTGTTACGACAGATGATATTCCTAAAGTATATTTCTTAGAGGGATATACCAATTTTACATTAGATTATAATTTATATTACTTAAATATATACTTAAAAAATGAAATTACAGATGTGGATACATTAAATATATTGTCAACAGGAAAGGTACCAGATGATTGTGACACATTAGTGATTCCTTCACCATCACAAGATTTTAATGAACAAACAAAAACAGCTATTATAGATTATATTAATCGAGGTGGTAATATCTTATGGTTAAATGCAGCAATGGCTAATTCAGTAGATTTACCAAATATTAATGAAGTTTTAGCCCAATATGGAGTAAATCCATTCCAAGTAGGTGTTATTAGAGAAACAGATTCATCAAGAATGGTAGCTGGTTCACCAAATTTAATTATCCCAAATTTAGGATATTCAAAAATTACAGAAGATTTATATAGTGATGGAATTATTCTTGCAAATGCAACCAAAATTAATATTAATCAAGATGAATTAGAAAATTTAAAAGTTGTAGAAACAGATTTAGCAACAACAAGTGAAAGTGCCTATTTTAGAACAGATTTTAATAATACTTCAGCAACTGCTGTAGAAGGAGAAGAAACAGGTTCTTTCTTAGTTGGTACACAACTAGAAAAAACAATAAAAGATGCGAATGAAGAAACAGGAGAATCAGCTGTAACATCAACATTAATTATTTTTGGAGAGAATTATTTCATTTCAGATTATCCATTTACACAAGATTCTCAATACCCAGCAATACAAGTATCAACATATAATAAAGATTTAGTCTTAAATTCACTAGCATATTTATCAGATAGAGAAGAAGATATTACAGCAAGAAAGAGTACAGGAACAGTAAGGTATACAGCAACTGAACAACAAGATACGATTGTTAGAATCATTATATTTACAGTGCCAGTGCTTATTATCTTAGCAGGAATTATTGTATGGCAAAAGAGAAGAAGAAAAAAATAGAAATTATTTAAGAAAAAAGTGAGAAATGTTCATTTGGCTTAAGCTTGATAGCCAAAATGAAATAGACTCACTTTTTTTTAGACTTTCTATATTCAAATTTAGATACGCAAAATCATTTTATTTTTTATAGGATATATTTTTGGTCCCCACAAGGGGCCAAATAGACATGGTCCTAATGGTTGCAAATGGGTCTAACGGAGATATTCATAAAATAAAAATATTTCTCATAAAATATTATCACATGGTTATAGTTAAATAAAATAAGAAGGAAAAATTGCGATGAAAAAAATTTTAAAAGCTGTATTTGTGATTATAGGAACAGTGATAGGAGCGGGGTTTGCATCAGGACAAGAAATTTATATATTTTTTTATCAATATGGAGTCAATGGGATTTTAGGAATTATCATTTCTAGTCTATTATTAGGATTTGTTATATATAAGGTATTATATATTTGCAAACAAAAGGAAGTTACGAATTATAAAAGTTTTTTAAAAGGATTTATAAATAAAGAAAAACAATTAGAGATTTTTAATACGGTAATGAATATATTTATTTTAATCACATTTTATATCATGATAGCTGGATTTGGAGCATATTTTGAACAACAATTTAAAATCCATTCTTTAATAGGGAGCATCATATTAGCTTTCATTTGTTATTTTGTATTTTTAAAAGATGTATCAGGATTAATTAAGGTAAGTCAATATGTTGTTCCTGTATTAATTGGAAGTTTATTTATCATTGGTATTTCTGTCATAGATTCCGAAAATATATTAGAAATATCGCATTATGTATCAGAAAACAAAAACTGGAATTGGATTTTAGACAGTATATTATACGGAAGTTATAATACGATATTGTTAATTCCTGTATTAATTACTCTAAAAAATCTTGTTAGTAATAAAAAAGAGCGAGGTATTATTTCAATATTAACTGTTATTTTAGTAATGGTGTTATCATTTATTGTTTTTTTCATGTTAACAAAAATAGATGTAGATATTACAAATTTAGAAATGCCAGCAGTATATGTTGCTTCGAAAATTTCACCAGGATTTAAATATATTTATGGATTTATTATTTTAAGTTCTATACTAACAACAGGTATTTCTTTAGGAACAAGTCTTTTAGAAAATATATCACATAGTAAGAAAAAACATAAGCAATGTGCGATTTTTATATGTATAAGCGCAGTATTGGTTTCTAAAGTTGGATTTTCTAATTTAGTAAATTTATTATATCCTATATTTGGATATATAGGACTTATCCAAATTATAAAAATAAGTTTTCAAAAAAACAGATTGTGAATTGGTTAGTATGAAGGTGTAATAAATTTGTGAGAAAATCGTATAAAAAACAAGGTTAGTATAAACTTTTAGTAGGGAAAATTTGATAAAAAAATTGAATAAGAGATACCAATTTGATAGAATATTTTTGT
>CALXFG010000051.1 GCA_944387505.1 uncultured Clostridia bacterium | reverse complement strand
GATGAGAAGGAGATGCCGTTTGATTTTTTAAAGGATTCTATAATAAATGCAAGCAGGAATGGAACTAAACACATTGTATTAAATGGAGGAGAGCCGTTTGTATATAGTAAAATTTTTGATGTTTTAGAAATTGTAGACAGGCTTGATGTGCAAGTGACACTATTTACAAGCGGCTATGGAATTCATCTTGAAGAAGTACAAGCGTTGAAAGTGTATCAGAACTTGCATATAGGTGTTTCCTTTAATGGATCATGTGAGGCGATTCATAGCTTATCAAGAGATGGATTTGACATATCTTATAGTGCAGCAAAATTATTTGCAGAGCAAAATTTACATTATTTCATAAATTGGGTGGCTAGACACGATAATGTCATGGATTTTGAAGATCTAATACTATTCGCTCAAAAAAACAAAGCGGATTTTATTAATATCGTAGGCAATAAATTGGATGGAACAGGAAAAATATTCCAATCCCTGACACGTGCTGACTATGAGTACCTTAAAAAGGTAATTATAAACAATAGAAGTATATGTAGTATCCAAAACTGCTACAATACTCTACAGGTATTTTGTTATGGAGCAAATAAAAGCCATATTATCGGATGCGCAGCTGGGATAACATTCTGCTGTATAAATGTTGATGGTTCATTTATGCCTTGTACGCATTTATACTATCCGGAAAAATATAGTGATTTAAATCAATATTGGGAAAAATCTAAAGTTCTATATATGTTGCGCCATAGAAAAACAACGGGTCGTTGCTCAACATGTATAAATTCGCCATATTGCAATTTTTGCAAAGCTATGTCGGAACAATCTTATAGAAATTTTGACATAGGACTTCCCAATTGTGTAAATTACCAAAAGGAAATAATATGAATTATCTATGGACAAAATATTTATTTTATAAATTTATTGACGACGAAAAGATTTATTTATACAATTTTAGGAATGGTAAAGATTTTTTTCTATCAAAAGAAGAATTTGAAACGAAAAAATTTAAAGACGATAATGAATTTCACTTTTTAGTTTCAAATGAGTTTTTGGTAGATTCTAATGTTGATGAGCTTTCTGAATACATTGCGAATGCGGAAAATGAAGTTTTAACAAAGCATAAGTTAGAGCTAACGATTATTCCGACAGATGCATGTAATTTTAGATGTGTTTATTGTTATGAAACAAAAGAATCGCATCGTATGAGTGAAGAAAGTTGGGATATCTTGTTTCAATATGTTTATAAACAACTTCCTAAACTAAGTATGCTAATTATTAATTGGTTTGGGGGAGAGCCATTATTATGTTCAAATGAAGTAATTAAATTCATGAATTCTTGCAAAGCGGCTTGTAAAGAGTTTCGAGTATTATTATTTTCTACAATGACAACAAATGCATATCTTTTATCTACAGATGTGTTTAACGGGTTAGTTAGAAGTGGAGTTTATTTTTTTCAAATTACAGTTGATGGGTTGGAGCACACGCATAATAGGCAAAGACCATTAAAATCAGGCGCAGGAAGTTTTGAAAAGATTATTTCAAACTTAAGGAATATAAAGAAAAGTTGTAAATTTCCATTTATTCAAATTGTTATACGAGTGAATATAAGTAAAAACATAATAAGAGATTTTGAATCTTTTCTGAATTTTTTCGAAAAAAATTTTGGGGAAGATAAGCGATTTATTCTCTATATTGAAAAAGTACAAGATTGGGGCGGGGAGGACATAAAATCATTTAAATGCAATATGCCGACTGATAAAAACTATATTATGGCTTGGGAAATGGCTGCTGAAAAAGAGATTAATGTTCCAGAATTTTTTAAATATAGTCATGAAATTAATGTATGTGCGGCGAGTCGAGAAAATGGTTTTATAGTCAATTGGGATTTGACATTGCATAAATGCACCTTAGCCATGTATGATTTAGACACGGATATACGCTTGTTAAATTGTATAGGGAAAATTAAATCGGACGGAGTAGCTTTTATTGATAGGGGAAAACAAAAAACTTGGGTTGGGATAAAAAAAGACTTATCAAAATGTCAATCATGTAAGTTTTTACCGCAATGTTATGCAGTGGGCTGTTCTTACAGAAGAGTTAAAGGTATTGCAGAGGATTGCAGAAAAGAAGATCTTAATAGTATTTGTATGATACAATTTAGTCGTATAGGAGAAATATAATGTACGAAAAGATAAAAGCAATTCTTGAGAGTGTCGGGATTTACGATTTTGAATCTGAAAATTTGGAAATAGATTCACTGCAGCTAATTTCGATTTTAGTGTCCTTAGAGGAAGAATTTAATGTCAGCATTGACGAAATGGTTATCTTAGACACGAAATTACAATCAATTAATGATTTTGTTTCTTTATTGAAGAGCGTAGGAGTGGAAAATTTAGATTAAGAACGCTATGTAGCGTTTTTAAAATACATATGGGGAGGTAATTAGTCATGAAAAAGCTTCAAAAGCCGCGCTCGAAGAAGACAATGGTTTGTCTTTTCATTGAGAACGGCTGGCTTGGTTGCAGCTGCTAAAAACTAAGTGGAACCACTACGGCATTTTGTGCCGTAGTGCGTTTCCGCGCCTGGGGAGAAAAAATGAGCAAAATAGTTATAATTGATAGTGGTGTTGCAAAAGATGTTATAGGCAATTGCAGTGGATATAATTTAATAGATTATTCTTTGAATATTGAAGATGATCTTGGACATGGAACCGCTGTTGCGTATCAAATTTCAAAACAACATCCATATTTATCTATTTTTATTATAAAACTGTTTGATAAAGAGCATCGAGAAATTAGTGAAGAGAAATTAATTGAGGCGTTAGATTGGATTTATAATCAATTAGATGATTACATCTTAATTCATATAAGTGCTGGAATTAAGACTTGTGATAATTATTATCAATTAGAAAAGATTTGTAAAAAGTTTTTTAAGAAGAATATATTTATTGTAAGTGCTTTCGATAATGCGGGGTGCATGTCTTTCCCGGCTGCATTTGAAAATGTTATAGGGGTGGATTATGATGTAACCTGTGTTGATGCAAGCACTTATATTCATATAAAAAATTCACCTGTTAATTTTAAAGCCAAAGGTATTGATTGGCGTCTCCCAAATGAAAAAGGGCATTTCTGCACTGTATCAGGATCAAGCTTTGCAGCTCCAGTGATATCTAATAAGATAATCGATTTGTATTATAGATACAGAGATTATAACGTAATATTAAAAAAATTGATAGAGGGAGCAAATCGTATTGAAGAAAATCCAAAGTTATATGTAAATAACGGACCAGATTTTCATATTAATGAGGCGATTGTATTGCCCTATAATAAAGAAATTCAAACTTTAGTTTTAAATCAAAATAAATTAAAATTTGAAATTAAAGAAATTGTCGAGATAGGAATATCGCAAAAGCAAGATAAGTATACTTCCATTGCATATAAGAATATTAATTGGGCAGATAAACATTTTGATACAGTCATCTTGGGGCATCTTGAAGTTCTAGAGAAAGCGACTAATTTGAAAATAACTGAAAATGTTATTAAAAATTGCTTGATGTATCGTAAAAATTTATATGCATTCGACGATATATCCTCGTATAAGGATATATTAAATGAGTTTAAGAAAAACGGGATATCATATTATTATTATCCGGTAAAGCAAAAGATTAATAAAACTTCTACAGTTAGACGGTTATATAACTTTAGTACTCCAGTACTGGGTGTCGTTGGTACTAGTCCTCGGCAAGGTAAATTAACATTACAGGTTAATTTAAAATCATCATTAGAAAACGTAGGATATAAATGTGGTTTTTTTAGTACGGAGCAATCAGGGTTTTTATACGGTGCAGACTGTATTTTCCCGAATGGTTATGGATCTGGAAATTCCAATGAAAGTATTAATACAATCATATTAATAAATAAAATGATGCATAGCATAGATATAAAAGGTTATGATATTATCTTAGTGGGATTTCAATCTCAAATAATCCCCTATAGCTTAGGGAACATAGGATTTTATCCTTTGGCGCAACATGATCAAATACTAGCTACTTGTCCTGATGGTTTTATTTTAACAGTAAATTATGACGATGCGGAAGATTATATCGAAAGGGCAATTAATTATTTAAATTCAATAGTCTATGGAGAAGTAATAGCAATATACCTGTTTGGATACAAAATAGATCGACTATCTTTTATTCAGCATAAGGAACCTGTCAATATTGAAAAGGATTTGTTATCAGCGAAAGCAAGAAGCCTCGCGGAAAAATTTGGCATTCCCGTATTTTTCGATAACCAATATTCTGAATTGATTGAGACAATCGAAAATTTTTTTCAGGAATAATCAATCATGCAAATTATATGTTTAAATTGTAGAGGTCCTTTAAAGAAAACTGGACAAGATTATACTTGTTCATGTTGCGGGATAGGGAACATAGGATTTTATCCTTTGGCGCAACATGATCAAATACTAGCTACTTGTCCTGATGGTTTTATTTTAACAGTAAATTATGACGATGCGGAAGATTATATCGAAAGGGCAATTAATTATTTAAATTCAATAGTCTATGGAGAAGTAATAGCAATATACCTGTTTGGATACAAAATAGATCGACTATCTTTTATTCAGCATAAGGAACCTGTCAATATTGAAAAGGATTTGTTATCAGCGAAAGCAAGAAGCCTCGCGGAAAAATTTGGCATTCCCGTATTTTTCGATAACCAATATTCTGAATTGATTGAGACAATCGAAAATTTTTTTCAGGAATAATCAATCATGCAAATTATATGTTTAAATTGTAGAGGTCCTTTAAAGAAAACTGGACAAGATTATACTTGTTCATGTTGCGGGAAAGTCTATTCGACTTATGGTAATGCTATAAACTTTGTGGACGAATATATAGATAACGGTATTATCGATGTATATGAGAATATAAATGATAAATATAATGAAACATCGATTGGAAAATATGTTAATTTCATGAATCTTGGGTATTGTGAGAATTCAAATGAAAATTTGATAGGAAAATCAGCTTTTCAAAATAGTATTATAAATAGAAATTCGATATCATTAATCTTAAAGATTTTCTATCAGATGAATTTGGAAAATCTGGATGTATTAGATTTAGGATGTGGAAGATGTGGCGCGATATATACTATACAAAGAATGTATAAAAGCTGTAGATTGTATGGAATAGATATTTGTAAAAATGGACTGCTTGGCAAAATCACAAATAATGAATTAATTATTTGTGATTTTCAAAATGATATACCATTCGAGTCGGATAGTTTTAATTTAGTCTATTCTATTGAGGTTTTCCATGTAATAACTTATATGGATAAAGCGCTTCAAAATATTTATCGTGTTCTTAAACGTGGAGGGGAATTTATTATTGCGGATGCTTTTACATCGAATAAATGCCAAAGTATACTTGAATATGCGAAAAAAGTTGGATTCACTCTTTTGCGTATATGTGATATCACAAAAAATGTTTTACAATCTTGTAAAGCGATTAGTAAAAATAGGATAGAGGTTCTAGGAAAAAGTTATCGTGAAATGATTGGTGCTCCAGGATCTTCATTTTTTACACAGATGGAAAATGGAATTTTACGATATAAAGTTTTTTATTTTACTAAGAAAAACGAATAGAAGGACATAAGAGGTCGAGTGAAGATATATTAATACTTTTTTTTGAGATATAATTCACCTAATAGTTGTAAAAAATCGACGTTTAGTTGCTTGAAATACGCTCATAGATAGTGTATAAAGAGATAAAAAGATAAGGAGATAAGGAAATGCGAACCATAGAGGGGAATAGAATAAGCGAATATTTATT
>CALXFG010000050.1 GCA_944387505.1 uncultured Clostridia bacterium | reverse complement strand
TCTTCTTCTACTCGATTAATATAACTTTGTACACCATTTGAAATTGATAAAATTAAGGCAATACCAATAATTCCTATACTTCCTGCAAATGATGTTAATAATGTTCTTCCTTTTTTGGTCATCAAATTATTTAAACTAAGTCTTAAAGCTGTAAAGAATTTCATGGCGGTTCTTCCATCTTTTGCTTTTGCATCTTTTTCCTTTTCTCTGTCTTCTTCTGTAAACGGTTTTGAATCATCTGTGATGACACCATCTAAAATTCTGACAATTCTAGTAGAATATTTTTCTGCCAATTCTGGGTTATGAGTAACCATAACAATTAGCTTATCTTTTGAAATTTCTTTTAAAATTTCCATAATTTGGACACTTGTTTTGGTGTCTAATGCACCTGTTGGTTCATCTGCCAAGATAATATCTGGGTTATTTACCAAAGCCCTTGCAATAGCAACTCTTTGCATTTGTCCACCTGATAATTGATTTGGCTTTTTATGAATTTGTTCTTTTAATCCAACATCTTCTAATGCTTTGATTGCTCTTTCTTTTCTTTCTTCTCTAGATACGCCTGATATGGTAAGCGCTAATTCTACATTTGAAAGAACCGTTTGATGTGGGATTAAATTATAGTTTTGGAAAACAAATCCTACAGAATAATTTCTGTAAGCATCCCAATCTTTATCTTTAAATTTTTTCGTTGATTTTCCATTAATCACTAAATCTCCTGATGTATATCTATCTAATCCTCCAATAATATTTAACAATGTTGTCTTTCCACAACCACTTTGTCCTAAGATAGATACAAATTCGCTTTTTCGAAATTCAATACTAATTCCTTTTAATGCTTGAACCGTTGAATCTCCTGAGACATAGTCTTTTGTAATATTTTTTAATTCTAACATATTTTTCTCCTTTATTTAAAATTAACCTTAAAATTGTATTTTTAATAAAAGCTAGATTCCATATAAACTTGCTACAAACTTAAATTACCCAATAAGCAAGTGATGCATCTGGAAATTTCGCTTTTCAAAAACTTTTCTCTACTTTCTAATCCAAAATAAACCTTTAAATTCTCAAAAAGTCAAAAAATGACAACTAGTCATGTATAGTTTTAACATGACTAGTTAATTTATTCAATATCTTTCACAGAAAATTTACAAATGTTTTTAATCAAAATTTACATTCGTATTTGTATATTTCGTTTCTAATGTTATTTTTGCATTTCCATTTCCAATTGTTTCATTTTCAGATGATATTTCTTGGCCTGCAATAGATGTTCTTCCTTCCTGTTTCTTATGCATAATTTGATAATCTTCCTGCTTTCCAATCAATTTTATTTCTGCATTTGCATGCTCTAAATCAAATTCTGCATTTTCAAGTACCTTAATCGCTACGTTTTCATCTCCTAAATCTGCTTCTAGTTGGAATCTCGTTACCTCTCCTGTAGATAAATCTATATCTGCTGATTCAATATTCATTTCCACATTATCTGCTACCAATTCACTAATTTTACAAGTATTATTTTGTAAATCTAAATTAAATTTAGTAGAATTGATTTTTTCAATATTCACAGAAGCATACTGTACTTCTATATCTATTTCGTCCAATTTTTGATCTTCTGGCATATAGACTACTAGCTTCGTATTTTCATTAATATATCCTGATGGAATATGCTCATCATCAATTTTTATATTGTCACCATTTTCTTGAATTTGTATGCTATCTGACAAATTCATTCCTTCTATTTTAAAGCTATCACCTTTTTTTATTTCTAAATTGACATTTTCTAAGTCAATTTCTAATTTTTGAATATTTTCATAACTTTTTGAAAAACTTGGTGTATTGCTTTCTTCTGTATTTTCTATTATCTCATTTTGTCCATTTTCTATTCTTTCTTCTATTCTTTGTTCGAATTTTTCATTTCCTATATGTGAAATCCCTACAAATGTTCCTGCAATTCCTAACAATATAAACACAATTGTAATAGAAAGATAGATTCCGAATGCAATGGCAGCATATTTAATAAATTTTTGAAATCCTGTCATTTAATATCGACACCTCCAAACATGCAAAAACTATCTACATATATGGTTGGTAATTTTTCGTCATATTTTCTACCTGTTTTGTTTGAAGTTGCTCCAAAAATTGGTATTGATTTTACTTTTATATTTACATTTTCTGGTGCTAATATCTCAATTCCACCAAATACAGCACATGTTTTTATTAATTTATCTTCGTTGATAAGTGCTTTTCTTAAATCTAAATCAACACTTCCAAACACGGCATTGATATCTGCCCCATTAAATTCTTGATTATTAAAATCTGCTTTAATTTCACCAAAAGTGGCCCCATACTCTTCTAAATATTGTCCTTTTTCTTTTAATTCTTTAGTTTTCTTTTCCATTTTTCTATCAATTTTATCTTTAAATATAAGATTGATTCCAATCAAAATCAATAGTACTGGAATTGTCAATTTCCAAATCAAATCAAAATCTAAGATGTCTCTACAAGCTAACAATAATAAAATCCCAATAATTAGCCATACAGCACTCCAAAATTTGTTTTCTCTTGCAATTAATTCTATTGCACTTGGGATGATGATGAATAATGTCCACCAACCTTCAAAAAAGATATTGATGTTTGTAATTTCTAAAGCATTTAACGTAAGAATGACACCAATTACCACTAATACAATTCCCCATAAAGTATTTGCTAATTTTCTCATAACTACCTCCTATTTATATATATGAATTTTCAATTTTAGGTACTGCATAATATTTATCATTTACACTATGTATTTTTTGTTGAACTATACTTTTTAATTCTTCATGATTGATATTACTATCTGATGAAATAACTAAATCAAATATTAAATTGATTCTATCCCCACCATCTGTCATTCTAAAATCATGAATCGAAAACTCTGGATTGATTTCTTTTACAATCTCCTCCGTTTTCTTTCTCATTTCATTAATTTCTTCATCATCTGTTACAATTGGATCCATATGAATGGTTGTAATACAATTAAATTTATCATAAATATCTTGTTCCATTTGGTCTATGACATCATGTGCTTTGCAAATATCACAATTTGCAGGAACTTCTGCATGGAAAGATACAATCTTTCTTCCTGGTCCATAATCATGTACCATAATATCATGAATTCCTGATATCATTTCATATTTTTTAGTAAATGCCTCTAATTTTTCTACAAATTCTGTATCTGGTTTCATTCCTAATAATAAATCTATGGTTTCTTTTAAAGCTTTAAATCCAGTAAATAAGATAAATATAGCAACTAAGATACTAGCATATCCATCAATAGATATTCCAAATATTTTAGCAACAATAGCAGATAATAATACAACAAAAGTTGATATAGAATCTGAAATACTATCATAAGCATTTCCTTTAATTGCTGCAGAATCTATTGTTTTTGCAATTTTGTTGTAAAAGATAAATAACCATAATTTTGTTAGAATAGCAATCACTAAAATCACAATGGTAACTGTACTAATATCTGGTAATTCTGGGTGAATGATCTTGTCAAAAGAACTTTTGAATAATTCAACACCTACTAATACAATTAAAATATCTACAATAAATGCTGTAATATATTCCATTCTGCCATGTCCCCATGGATGGTCTTTATCTATTTTTTTCTGTGAAACTTTAAACCCAATCATGGTAACAATAGATGAACCTGCATCTGTCACATTGTTTAATGCATCTGAAATGATAGAAATGGAATTGGCAAATATTCCAATGATTAATTTTACTGCTGATAATAGGATATTCACAACAATTCCTGTTACACTTGAAAGCATTCCATATTTTGCTCTTGTTTCTGGCTTTTCTACATTTTTATCTTTTATAAATAGTTTTATTAATAAGTTTGTCATGTTTACCCACTTTCCTTTTCTAAGGCACAAATCTGGTTAAAAAATTTGTAATTATTTTTCAACCTCTCCCCTTCTTTTTATTTAATTGTTATATCACATTTTATGAAATAATACAATCTTTTATTAATTATATTTTTCGATGTATAATCAGCTTCAATATAGCATGCTAACCCATTATTATGCTATATCAAATCTCCACATTTTTTCTTTTTCACCATTTTAAATAATTCTTTATCCTTTTTCGTTACAATCATATCTTCTATCTTACCATCATGACATACCTTTAATGTAATTTTTCCTTTTTCAATCATAGGATGTCTTAGGATTCTGCTTCCTGAATTATCATATTTTTCTTTAGATATAGCTATATATGAAAATTTCTCATCTTCATATGGCAAATCTGCATTTTTTAATACTTTATGTACTTTTGTTCTTTCCATTCGAACAATGGAATGACACCAATCTTCATCTGGCAATGGACATACCCCTTGAAAGGTACATGGTGCAATCATATGAAGATTATTTTCAATCGCTATCTTTTGTACTTCTTTAATATTTTTAAATCCTTCTGGTGTTCCCGGTTCTATGATTAATGTAATTTGGTTTGAACTGTTTATTAGTTTATTAATGACATCTTTTCTGTTTTCTGGTTTGATTTCATTTAACATATAACTTGCAACTACCAAATCTGCTTTGACATCTAACTTATCTTTTACGATGTCCGTATATTGCCATGAAATATCTTTTAGATTTGGATTTTGACTCATAAAAGACTTTCCTAATTGTAACATAACTGGTTCTCTTTCAAAACATCGTATGTTTTTTGTATCCAACAACTCGCTAATGGCCCAAGTCGCTGCTCCTGTTCCTGCTCCTATATCAAATACAGATTGTATATTACCATCTATTCTTTCTAATGTTTGTTTTAAAGCTGTATACACTGCTCCATAGGTTGCTGGCATTCTCATAATAGAATAGGCTAATGCTTCTATTTCCGTATTTAATAATGTATCTCCTGTTCTTTTTTGATACATATATTTTTCACTTAACTGACTCGCATATTGTTTTAATTCTGTTAGTTTTACATGATTTAATTTTTCTTCTATCGCATTTTCTAATGCATCTGGTATTTTCATATTGACTCCTCGTTTTTACAATTTTTACAAAACATTTTATTTCTCGTATTCTTTTACTTTTTCTTCTAACAATTTAAAGTTACAACATACTTTTTTTAAAAATTTATTTTTTTGACTTCTATTATATGTTTCTAGTGCTTTTATTTGTATTTCCTTAATATGTTTATTACAAAAATGATATTGACTTATTAAAATTTGTTTATACTTTTGGTTTTCTTCACTTATATCAAAATTTATAAGTTCTGCATCATTTACTGGTATCATATTATTAAAACCTAACATACCATATTTACCTTTATGTATTTTAAAAATAAAAATATTATTTTTAATTTTTTGGTGTGCAGGTCTAGGATGTTCCAGTGGTACAAAATAATTATAATCACCTACTTGTAATACAATACCTAAATATACTCTTCTCTTAGTATATTCATCCTCTCTTTGTGCATTGTATTGTACTCTTTTATCAAATTGATATAAAAATTTTATATAATTTATATCAATTCTATATAGTTTCAATTTATTCAATAAGTTTCTCCTTTAAAAAATAAAATATAGAGTAGAAGCTTTCGCCCCTACTCTTTTACATACCCTACTTTATAGCTATTATTAGCACTGGCTAGGGATTTCCTCTTTGAACATACCCTACTTCAATACTGTTCGTCAGTATTAGGCTAGGGGTTTCCTCTTCACTTTACCCTACTTGTTAGGCTAGGAATTTCCTCTTGTAATATTTCGCAATATTACTTCTTCAGTATATTCATTATACAATATTTTTATACTAAAGTCAATTAATAAAATGCTAATGATAGCATAAATTTTTAGTAGGATTTCTCTTCATTAAAATCCTAAACTGACTTTGTTTCTTGATTTTTGAGATTCC
>CALXFG010000049.1 GCA_944387505.1 uncultured Clostridia bacterium | reverse complement strand
TTTCACATTGCCATTTAAATCTATATAAATATCTGCTCTAAATGTATCTTTCATAAAATTTTTGCTATAATGGTAGCCTTCATTTTCTTTTATAAACCCATAAGGTATTAATTTTTCTTTATTTAATTTCATCCTTTTAAAAATTTTTTCTTCTATATTCAATGCTGACACTTCCTTGAAAAATTATGATTTACAACATTATATTAGCATAAATAGGAGCAACTCTCAATAGAGGCACTCCATTAAACATATAATCAATTAATTTTATTGTTTTTTCTAGATATTCTAATCTTTTTTGATTTACTGCATATCCTTTTAACATGTAGTCTTTTAAAATTTTTGTTGCCCATTTTCTGAAAGCAATTCCTCGCTTACTGTTCACTCTGTATCCTACCGAAATAATCATATCTAAATTGTAATATTGAACTTTATATTTTTTTCCGTCTTCTGCAGTATGCTCAAAAAATGAGCATACTGCATTTTCTTCTAATTCTTCATCTTTATATATATTCTGTATATGCCTTGTAATTGTTCTCCTATCTTTATCAAATAATTCTGCCATTTGTTTCTGTGTAAGCCACACTGTTTCATCTTTCAAGTTTACTTCTAATTTTACTCCTTGGTTTTCAAATAAAATGATCTCATTTTTCTTTTCTTCCATAAAACCACATCCTTTATAAATTTCAGTTTATCCAGATGTTTTTGCTTATAAGTGTTAGCAAACTGTTGTTTGTATTATATGATATATTTATGGCTTTGTCAATCATTTTATCAAAATTTATTTAATTTTATTAATAAGTTAAACTTTTTCCATATTTTTCAAGTATTTTCTTCGCATAAGAACATTCTGCAATAAGCTTTTTATTCTCTTTTTTGGCATTCTCTATAATGCATTCTACCAACTTTCTTGCAATTCCTTGCCCTTGATATTCATTATTTACTTCTGTATGTGTTATATTCCAATAGTCTTGGTTTTCTAAAAAATCACACTCTCCTATTGGAATTGTATTATCATATGCAACTGCTCTATTTTTCTCTTTTTCAAATATAATTTCAATCATGATATTCTCCTTTTATATTATTTACCAAAAATTCAATCACATCATCCTCTTGATGATTTCCTGTTTTTCTTTCTTCTTCAGTTAAATCCACAAAATATTTATTATTCTCTGGCATAATAGATATAGAGTCTAATGGATAACCTGCTGTCCTTCTTTTACAAGGTTTGCTTACTAAATAAAAATGACTTTTGCTCCAAGTATATTCTTTTGATTTTTTTCCATCATATATGACCATTCCAAATACCCATTTAGCTGTTAATTTACCACCGTATTCATCCACTAAATGACAATAATATTCAATCATTTCTTCGTCTTTTAATTCTCTTCCATTTACTCTTCTAACATGCGTTCCTGGTTGTTTTTCTTCTGGTAATTCTTCTATAAACAAATTGTTATCCATTCCAATAGTTGCTATTTTTGTAGCGTCATAATATGTTTTTGCTTTTATATACGCATTTTCAATTGCATCTTTTCCTGTTTCTTCTGGTTTTAGATTGATTCCTAAATCTTTTATTGTTAATACTTCAATATTTCTTTCACGCAGTTTATTTGCGTATCTTTCTATTTTTGCTGGATTTGTTGTTGCAAATAGTACTTTCATTATTACCTCCTAAAACTATTATTATCAAACTTAACAATTTGCAATACTCCAAATATTCTTACTATATTTCTCACTATTATCAAGTTTTTCCATTTCTTCTACAATATATTCTATATCTTGATCATCAAGAGGTTTAAATCCATCATAAAATCCACTTTTTCTATCTGGTAAATATGGTGCATCTGGAAATTTTTGTTTTTTCGCATCAACTGTTCTTCCAAAGATGTGTTCATGATAGTATGGTTTTGCAATATTCCCTTTTTCATCTTTTTTCCATGCCCAATTACCTGCTTCAAAAAAATTAATTCTGACAATATCTATATTTCTTTTTTTCATTGCTTTTTTATATGCTTCACAAACCATCTGGCACAATCTTTGTTGCTCTAAAACTTCATTTGGTGAAAAATCTAAACGTGAATCATATCTATATTTATCTCCATTTCCTCTTATCATCATATGTCCCCCTTCTTCTCTAGAAATAAAGGGATGATTTGCTGCAACTACAACAAAATTAGTTGTTTCCCATATAACTTTTTTTCCATCTATTATTTTCATAAAAAATCTCCTTATCAATTACTAATCTTGTTAGGATTATATAATAAAAGAGAGTAATTATCAACCAATTACTCTCCTATCCAAATTATATAATCTCATACAAAATAAGTTTAAAAATAAATAAAATTTCTGTATATAAAACTAATCTTTTTTTATTATGATTCTTTTTCTATCTCTTCTAGATTCGCTTGTCTTTTGATTTTACCAGTTGTTGTTTTAATTAATGGTTCATCTGAAACAATAATTCCTCTGATTGCTTTATACTTTGGCATAACACTATTGACTTCTTTTATTTTTTCAGTTAGTACTCTATAAATATCTTCTTCACTTTCTACCTTATATGCTTCTTTCATAATATCTTTATCAAATACAATTTTTACATGTATCTTGATATTATCTTTATCATCTGTTTGTTGTTTTCCAAAGATAAAAGATTCTTTTACCCCTTCAATCTTGTTAACCAATCCTTCCATTTCTTCTGGGTATATATTTTTACCATTTTTTAAAACGATTACGCTTTTTCTTCTTCCACAGATAAATATGTAACCATCTTGATCAATTCTAGCTAAATCTCCTGTATGGAACCATCCATCTTCCATAACACTTTCTGTTGCTTTTTTATCATTGTAATATCCAATCATAACATTTGGACCTTTTACCACAAGCTCCCCTACACCATCATCATCTGCTTCATCAATTCTGGCTTGAACATGTGGAATTGGTTTTCCAATAGAACCTACTCTATGATATTCATTTGTTTCGATTCCAATGATTGGAGATGTTTCCGTTAAACCATATGCCTGACATAAGTTTAATCCCCAGTTTCTAAATGTTTCGATTACTTCTTTATCTAATGCTGCAGCTCCTGTAATAAATAACTTGATACATCCTCCATACATATCATGGATTTCTTTAAACACTTCTTTTTTCTCTTGCATAGATTTATCTTTATATTCTTGCATTAATTGTTTTGTTTCTTCTACTTTTCCTTTTTTCTCAAGCATTTTCCATATATTCTTATACATTAATTCATATATAGCTGGAACAAATGCTGCATAGGTTATTTTATATTCATTTAAGTTTTCTACAATATGTCTAATACCATCACAAAAAGCTCTTTCTGCACCTACATATAATGAAACTAACATACCAACTGTGCATTCATATACATGATGTAATGGTAAGAATGACAATATTCTATCATTTGAATCAACATCTACAACAGATGCATAATCCATCACATTTGAAATTAAATTCTTATGTGAAAGTGCCACTACTTTTGATTTTGACGTTGTTCCTGATGTGAATAACATTATACGCATTTCTTCTGGATTTATTTCTGCATTGATATATTCTTTATTTCCACTATCTAATAATTCTTTTCCTTTTTCTATTAATTCTTTTTCAGAATATATTCCTTCATCATGAATATCTGTATCCATAGAAATTAAATGTTTTAATTTATTTTTCTCACTATATTTTATTTTTTTGATAGTTTCTTCATATTTCTTAGAATAGAATATGGCTTCTACTTCTGATCTTTCTATAACCTCTTCTAATTCATTTGCTGGTAAAGATTTATCCATTGGAACGACAATTCCTACACCACATACAACTGATAAATAGGCAAGTTCCCATTCATATCTATTCTCACCAATAACGCCAATTCTTTTTCCTTTTAAACCTAAACTAATTAGTGCAGTTCCTAAATAGTTTATCATATCTCTTATTTCATTATGTGTATATGTTTTATATTGTCCTTTTCCTATTTTTATTTTATATCCTGGTTTATCTCCATATAATTCTCTTGTCTTATTTAACATATCTTTTAGGTCTGTTACTTCTAACACTTTTTTTGCCATAGCTTTATTTCCTCCGTACATTTATTACTTTTCATTTTATGTGTATTTTTTCTTGCCTATAATAGATTAATATAGATACGGAAAAAAGTCAAATGTTATTGGAAATTTTAAGAAAAAAGTTGTAATTATTCAGTTATAAAGAAATTATACCGCTGAATAATTACAAAAGTTTGTGTTATAGCATCGTAAAAATATAAATAATATACTAAGTACATAATTTATTACTATTATTTAATCTCGAATTCATTTGAATATATATCAATATATCCATTATCATAAACTGGTTTTACTATTCTGTATATTCCATTAGATAATTTTCCATAGCACTGTTCTATATCTAATTTTTGTGTTAATTGATTATCTTCATTTACTTCATAAGCTATATCAATCCAAGATAAATCATTAGATATATAATTTAGTTCTTTCCATTCTCCATTAACTTTTTGTTGAACTCTAAACTCTACACCCCAACCATAATGATCTTCATTATTATCTGTAATTATGATTGAAACGCTTTCTGGAGTTATTGTAGTATCGTCTACTTCTATTGTAACATTTTCTGGACTACGCTTAAATTCTTCATTCGATTGTAAATTTTCCTCAAATGTCTTTTCATACGCTTTCCTTTCTTCCTCAAAGTCATTATACTCCATAAACCATGTACCAATTTTAATATCATCAAATCCTGCTAATGTATTGAAATCTATAACTTTATATCCAAGTCCAAAATATTCTATTGTTCCTCCATCATTCATAATTCCTGCTGGATTTTTTATGCAAAATATAGGTTTTTCTTGTTTTTGTACTCTATTATAATCTACTACAAAAAACACAATTCCTAAAATCACTATGATTCCTATAATACTAAAACATATTTTTAATCCCTTTTTCATAAATCCCCCTATTTTTCTTGACTTTTTATTTATACATATATTATAATAAATATAGGAAATGACAATTCCACAAACGTGGTTTTGCCAAATAGAGTAAAACTCACATCTACTCGTCAAAGTTACAGATGTGAGCATTTTTTATTTATGTAGTTGCTTATCAATCCAGTTCTTATATAGAACTGCTGTCAAGGCAACGTTTAATGTTAAAGATAACATTAATGCTATTATTAAAAATAGTATCACTTTAACCATAAACATCACCACCCTTCCTACGAAGAATCGTAAAATTGGTGGCAAAACCACATCTGCTAACTATCATTTCCTATGCTACTTATTCTATAATATTCTTTTTATTTTGTCTACAAATTTCATTAAATTTATAAATATATTTTAACTTTCAAGACAAATTGCTATTTTTTATAAGAATTATAGTATAAAGAGAAGAGAATTTTCAATGATTATCCGTCCTAGCTATTGTAATTTACTTTCACTTTTATATTTCATTAATTATTTTATCTAAACCAGAAAAATCAATAAAATCCACTTTTTTATTATAAGTTTCTATCATTGCTCTATTTTCCGCTGTTTGCTTTTCATTTGGTACATTTTTAACTGCATTATAAAGCAATTTCATCATAGTTTTGTGAACAAAATTTAATTTTGAATAATCAATTCCACCTCTTAAATGAAATATTTTTGCTTTTTCAAAAATTTCCTTTTGTATTTGACTTTTTATGTTATTCCTTATATTATTTATATTTTTTTCATCTGTAGGATCTGACAATCCAATTGTAACCAATATAATTGTTTTGTTTGATATCTTATTTAATTTTTTTAGTGTTTTAGTCATTCCTAATACTCCACCTGCATACAATCCGCCTAAATAAATAATCTTATCATAATTATTTATTTCTTTCACATTTTCAAAAGAAATTGCTTCTATATTAGTTCTTCTTGAAAGTTCTTTTGCATATTGTTTTGTTGTTCCATAATGAGAGCCATATATTATAATATTACTCATAACAACCTCCGTATTTTTATATTTATTTTTTAAATACTAGAATTGCTTTTGGTGAATACCCTATAACAACTGTTTTATACATTTTTCCACCTCCTAACCTATTACAAATTGTAATTTAATTTTCTTCTTTTATATATACTTTTTTATTATATTGTATATCTTTTCACTATGCACTATATAACTACTATGATTTTCTTTAGGTACTATTTCTAATGTACTATTTTTTATATTATCTGCAATTAATCTAGTATGCTCTTC
>CALXFG010000048.1 GCA_944387505.1 uncultured Clostridia bacterium | reverse complement strand
GATGAAACATTTGGATTGACAGAAGAAGAAATTTTACATATCTTAAATCCAGACCATTTATGCGGAAGAGCCGTTCACCAAGTAGAAGACTTTATGACTGAAAGAGTAAATCCAGTTTTAGAGAAATATAAAGATTTAGGACAAGATGCTACAATTGAAGTAAATGTTTAATGGACTCTAGTCTTGAATCTTCAAAAGTCTAACAGACCAATGATAAAAGGGGATAAACATGGAAAATAAAACCAAAAAATATATAAAAAATATACTATTAGGTATCGCATTACTACCATATATGATTATAATTGTTATGAGTCTATATTCTTCTATCACTGGTCATGAATCTTATGGCAGAGTTTATTATGGATTTGATGCAATTGGAAATTACTTAGGAGATCTCTTTAATGATTGGATTAATTTATTTGTAACTTTTCCGATTAATCTGATAGCAATACCTATCATTGTTTTCTGGATTGGATACCAAATATATTATTTTATTACTTTTAAAAGAATTCAAAAAGAAAATAAAACAGAAATAAAAGAAAATAATAGAAATATTTCGAAAAAAATAAATTTCAAAAAGATAATATTTTATATTTGTATTACTTGTTGGTGCATATATTTAGCATCAGGCATATTTGCATTTTTCTTTGGTTCTCCGACTGGAGGAGGATTATTTAATCCAGTGATGGAATATGGTGTGGATGCATTAGTACATACATTAGTTTTGAATTTGATAGGGTTTTCAATTATACCAATATTACCAATTTCACTATTATACATCATTATTTACGTAATAGTAAATAAAAGAAAAAAGAAGAAAGAAATGACTGCAAAATCAAACATAGACCAAACAAATATAGAAAATTGATTTAACATAAAGAAAAAATAGAGAGGATAAAATAATGATCAAAAATATAATATTTGATTTGTCAGAAGTCATTATATCAGGCTATCATGGAACTGAAAAAATAATAGAACGTCAATATGCCATTCCAGAAGAAGAGTTTAAAAAACAGAAGTTGTTTAAGTATGAATACTTTTTAGACTTAATGAGAGGAAATTTAAGTGAAGAAGAATATTTAGAAGAACTATTGAAAGGAACAAATTGGAATATTTCTGTAGAACAATTAAAGGTAGCTATTCGTCAAAACTTAAATCAACCTATTCCAGGAACAATGGAAATTGTTAAACAACTAAAAGCAAAAGGATACTATCAGTTGATATTATTATCAGACCATGTTAAGGAATGGATGGAATATATAGAAGAAAAGAATAAAGATTTAAAGATGTTTGACAAAAAAATATTTTCTTATGATATAGGAGCTGTTAAATCAGATGAGCAAACTTTTAAGACTGTATTAGAAAAAGCAGCGATTGTAGCAGATGAAACATTATTTATAGATGATTATGAAAAAAATGTAAAAAATGCAGAAAGAGTAGGAATTCATGGAATTGTATTTGAAAATGCAGAACAATTAAGAAAAACATTATCTTCAGAATATAATTTATTATAATTATAAAATAAATATAAAGGAGAGGGTAGATAAATGAAAAAATGTCTATTACTAGGAAATGGTGGAAGAGAAGCCGTACTTGCTGAACAAATCGCAAAAGGATATGCATTATATGCCATATTACCATATGCAAATCCATCAATTGTAGAGCAAGTAGAAAAATCAAATGGAAAATATATTATAGGAGATCCATTTGATAAAGAACTTGTAGAAAAATTTGTAAAAGAAGAAGGGATTGAAGCAGCAGTAGTTAGCCAAGATAATTTGCTACAAGAAGGATTAATCGATTTAGCAAGAAAGCTTGGATTACAAACTTTTGGACCAACTTCAAAAGGAGCAAAAGTAGAATGGAGTAAAACCTATGCTTTAGATATTGTCAAACAATTAGCACCTGAAATGGTCATTCGCAATGAAAGTGTTAAAACCATTGAAGAATTAGACGACGTTATGAACAATTACAATGATGACAGTTTTGTTGTAAAACCAGAAGGACTAACAGGAGGAAAAGGTGTTAAAGTAGGTGGTATCCACTTTAAAGGAAAACAAGAAGGATATGATTATGCCAAATCTTGTTTAGAATCTGATGGAAGTGTTATCGTACAAGATAAAGTAGAAGGTAGAGAATTTACCGTTATGGCATTAACAGACGGTGAAAATATCGTTGTAACACCAATTACTTTTGATTATCCATATCGTTTTGATAAAGACAAAGGACCAGGAACTGGTGGAATGGGATGTCTTAGCTTTGAAAATGGATTATTACCATTCTTAGAGCAAAAAGATGTAGATGTATGCAGTAAATTGATAAAAGATACCATTCAATATGTCAATAAAGACAGTTTAGAATTTACAGGTGTTATCTATGGTGGATTTTTTAAATGTAAAGATGGTATTAAATTTATTGAATTTAATGCAAGATTTGGAGATCCAGAAGCATTAAATGTATTAAACTCTTTAGAAACACCATTTACAGAAGTATTAGAAAATATATTCAACAAAAAATTAAGTACAGAAAATTGTAAATTCAAAAAGAATTATACATTTACGATTTATGTAGTTAGTCCAGATTATGCAATACAAAAAAGTAAGGAACCATGTAAATTTACAGTTAATAAAAAAGCGATTGAAGAAAGTGGTGCTAAAATATATTTTGCAAGTACAAAACCAGTAGAAGGAAATACCTATGAGGCTGTAGGAACTTCAAGATTATTTGGTATAACAACAATGGGAAATACATTAGAAGAAGCAAAAGAAAAAGCATATAAAGCACTAGAAGGAAATATTAGTGATAATTTAGATTATAGAAAAGATATTGGAGAAATTTACGAACATTAATTAAAAACGTTCCCAAAAGGATAAGAAAAGAACTTTAAGGGTTGACCTTAAAGTTCACCTGTTTCAAATTTCTTGATTACATTAACTAATTGAATTTTTTCAGCAGCTTGCACTCGACTTGCTAATGTTTCAGGGGTATCTGTTTCTAAAACATCAACAACGGTTTGACTAATGATATTACCTTTGTCATATTCGTTATTGATATAGTGAACAGTTACGCCACTTTGTTTTTCTTTAGCATCGATAACTGCTTTGTGGACATGCATACCATGCATTCCTTTACCACCATATTTAGGAAGTAAAGAAGGATGTGTATTAATAATTGTATAGTTAGAAAGTAGTTTATCACCAATTAATTTTAAATAACCTGCTAAAACAATTAAGTTAATGTCATAATGAGATAAGACTTCATATAACTCATTATCGATATCTTGATAATTCTTATTTTTAATTACATAAGTAGGAATATTTGCTTTCCTGGCCCTTTCTAATGCAAAAGCATCCGGATTATTTGAGACAACTAATACAATTTGAGAATGTAATACTTTGTTATCAATAGCATCAATAATAGATTGTAGTGTAGAGCCATTACCAGAAGCAAAAACAACTAAATTATACATATAAACAACTCCTTATATAAATAAATTTGTATGATTTGATTGCATTGTAGCAAAAACACAATCAAATGTCAAATTGAGAGGAATTTCTGAGAAAAACATGCATACTAAAATTAAAGATTTTATGCATGAATGGAAAAAGGAAAATAATAACAAAGACAAAAAAAGATTTTTTTGATATAATATATTTATCATATAAACAAAAATAGAAAGAGAGTAGTGGAAAAATGTTTGGAGAAAAAATTAAAGAAGAATGTGGAATCTATGGAATTTATGGAATTGAAAATAACGAAGATGTGGTAACACCTGTATGTGTTGGTTTATCAGGACTTCAACATAGAGGAGAAGAAAGCTGTGGAATTGCAGTAAATGAAGATGGTGTGATTCATTTTCACAAAGATTTAGGGTTAGTGTCTGATGTGTTTACAAAACATATTCAAAATTCATTACCAACAGGTAAGATGGCAATTGGACATGTTAGATATTCAACAACAGGAAAAAGTAGAAAAGAAAATGCACAACCAATGGTTGTAAGACATAAAAAAGGAAACTTGGCAGTTGTTCATAATGGAAATATTACAAATGCGCTAGAACTAAAAAGACAATTGGAAGATGAAGGAGCAATTTTTACAACAACTAGTGATACAGAAGTTATCTGTCATATTATTGTAAGAGAAAGAATTAAAACAAATTCAATTGAAGAAGCTGTAAAAAATACAATGAAAATTTTAAAAGGTGCCTATTCTTTATTAATCATGTCATCTCAAAAATTAATTGCTGTAAGAGATCCTCAAGGATTTAGACCATTATGTATGGGACATTTAGGAGATGATATTGTATTTGCTTCAGAAAGTTGTGCATTAGATATTACAGGTGCTAAATTTGAAAGAGATATAGAGCCAGGAGAAATTGTAGTTGTTACAGATAATCAAGTCAAAAGTGAAAAATATATGCCAAATGAAAGAAAAGGAATGTGCATATTTGAATATATTTATTTTGCAAGACCAGATTCTGTTATAGATGGTATCAATGTACATATATTTAGAGAAAATGCCGGAAGATATTTAGCAAAACAAGCACCAGTAGATGCTGATATTGTAGCAGGTGTTCCAGACTCTGGATTAGATGCTGCTTTAGGATATTCGAAAGAATCAAAAATTCCTTATGATATGGTATTTACAAAAAGTAAATATATAGGAAGAACCTTTATCCAAAATGCACAAAGTAAAAGAAAAGATTTAGTAGCATTAAAATTAAACCCTTTAAGAGAAACAGTCAAAGGGAAAAGAATTGTTTTAGTAGATGATTCCATTGTAAGAGGAACAACCATTACAAGAATTATTAGAACATTAAAAGAAGCAGGAGCAAAAGAGGTACATATCAGAGTGGCATCACCAGCCTTTGTAGGTGTATGTTATTTTGGTACAGATGTTGACAAAAAAGAAGCTTTAATTGCCAATAGAATGACAAAAGAAGAAATTGAAAAAGAAATCGGAGCAGATTCTTTAGAATATTTAAGTATGGATAGTTTAAAAGAAATTGCAAAAGGATGTAAAATAAATGATTTTTGTTATGGATGTTTTACAGGAACATATCCAATAGAAGTTCCAGAAACTCTTGAAAAAGATCGTTTTGAGAAGATTAAATTTTAATAAAAAAGGGATTTTGGGGACGGACTCAATTTTCCCTTTTTTTATTTTGAAATACAAAAAAATATAGAATATAAAAAAATGAAACGATTTTGCGTATCTAAATTTGAATTTAGAAATTATTAATAAACCTGTGATTCTCTTGCATTTTGCTTTTTATATATAAAGCAACAATGAAAGAAAATCACAGGTTTATTTTAGAATTTCTATGAAAATTTGGCCTATACAAAATTGTGTAATGGTTTTATATTCTATATTTTTTAATTTCTCGCTTAAAAAGGGAAAAATGAGTCCGTCCCCAAAATCCCTTTTTTAGAATTATTCATATTTTTTACCAGTTAACATTTCATAAGCCTCAATATATCTTTGTCTTGTTGTCATAATTACATCTTCTGGAATTGGTGTGTCACCTTCAGGATTGTATCCAGTTGATTTTATCCAATCACGAAGATATTGTTTATCAAAACTTTTTGGGCTTGTTCCAACTTGGTAGTCTTTTGCAACCCAGAATCTACTAGAATCAGGAGTTAATACTTCATCTCCAAGAACTAGTTCACCATTTTCATCAAGTCCGAATTCAAATTTTGTATCAGCAATAATAACACCTTTTGTTGCAGCATATTCAGAACATTTTGTATAAACTTCAATTGTTTTATCTCTTAATTTATTGGCTAAATCTGTTCCGATTAAATTACAAACTTCTTCAAAAGAAATATTTTCATCATGTCCTTCTTTAGCTTTTGTAGTAGGTGTGAAGATTGGTTCAGGTAATTTTTGAGCTTCTTGTAATCCTTCAGGAAGTTTAATGCCACATACTGTTCCATCATTTAAGTAACTCTTCCATCCAGAACCTGTGATATATCCTCTTACGATACATTCTACTGGTATCATTTTTAATTTTTTTACTAACATGCTTCTTCCTTCAAATTCAGGTGTTTGGAATTCTTCAGGAAAATCTTTTAAATCTGTTGAAATAACATGATTTGGTATTACATTTTTTGTATAATCAAACCAGAATTTTGAGATTTGGTTTAATATTTTTCCTTTATCAGGAATTAAATTTGGTAAGATATAATCAAATGCAGAAATTCTGTCAGATACAACAAGTAATAATTTGTCATCATCTACTTCATAAATTTCACGAACTTTACCACTACTAATTTTTTTCATAATTTTCACATTCCTTTCTATTTTATTAATTTGTCCGATGGGGCGTTTCTGTTTGTCTCATAGAGTTCGTTTGTGTCTCATAGAGTTCGTTTGTGTCTCATAGAGTTCGTTTGTCTATGCGACATTTACATAAAAATGTGCCAAACATACCTGGTCCCAATTGACAATTATTTATTCATATTTTCTAAATAATCTGTATACCCCATTTCTTGAAGTTTTTCATCTTTTTTAGAAACAGCATCTTTTAAAGAATTTTTATAAGCTGCTAATTTTTCTTTAATACTTTCATCTCCAACAGCTAGGATAGAAGTTGCTAAGATTCCAGCATTTTTAGCACCATTGATTGCAACTGTTGCAACTGGAATTCCTGAAGGCATTTGGACAATTGAATATAAAGAATCAACACCTCCTAATGTTTTGGTATGGATTGGAATACCAATTACTGGAACAGTTGGTAACATAGCTGCAAATACACCAGGTAAATGTGCAGCACCTCCAGCACCAGCGATGACAACTTTTACACCATTTTCTTTTAAGCTATTAGCATATTCCATAGCCTTTTCAGGTGTTCTGTGTACAGAAAGTATTTTCATTTCATAAGAAATTCCCATATCTTCTAAAAACTTAGCTGCATCTTTCATAATTGATAGATCAGAATCACTTCCCATAATAATGGCAACATCAAAATTTTTCATTTTCTTCCTCCTTAATATATTCAAATAATAGGTATTATTGATATAATCCCATTTAATTTCCAATAGAATTATATTATAAAAATGCAAAATATACAAGATATTCACGCAATAAAACTGGAATTATAGGGATTTTTACCAAAAAGTTTACAAAATCAAAGTATAGTTTTACAAAATGGAAGGTTGTATACAAATTTGCATAATTGTGATATAATTTTAAAGAATATGTTTAAAAATATACTGAAATAAGAGGAAAGGTAAGAAAATAAATATTTATGAATATTTTAATAACCATAAATAAAAAATTTATAAAACAAGTAAATATATTATTAAATTCTATTCAG
>CALXFG010000047.1 GCA_944387505.1 uncultured Clostridia bacterium | reverse complement strand
TTAACAATTACAGAACAAAACAAATTAGAAGATTATTTAGAAACTCATTCATCAAGGTATAAAAACATTATACTACTGTGTTTATATACTGGAATGAGAATCGGTGAAGTATTAGCATTAAATTATACAGACGATATAGATTTAGAAAATAAAATGATAAAAATAACAAAGACATTAACAAAAGATAGGAATAAGAAAACAGTTATTGGTCCAACTAAAACAAAAAGTGGAAAAAGAAATATTGAGATAAATGAATTAACAGAAGATATTATAAACGATTCCATTAATAATAAAATAGAGAATAAAAATAAAATTCTTTATTGCCAAGAAAATGGGCAATTATATGTAGATAATACAATTAATTCAGCATTTAAGAGAATATGTAAAAATGCAGGGATTACAAAACCAGTAAATACGCATATGTTAAGACATACATTTGCGACTAGATGTATTGAGGCAGGTGTAGATTTACCAGTATTACAAAAATTAATGGGACATGCTAATATAGAAACTACAATAAATACTTATGGAGATATTTACAATTATTACAAGCAAAAAGAAACACAAAAAGTAATTGATTATTTAAAAAGAGAAAGGGCATAAAGTACATTTAAAATTGAATAATATAAATTTTAGATTAATACTAAAATAAGAGTTTTAAAAAAATGTTTTAAAATATAAATAGTATCATAAAACATTGAAAAATAAAGGCTTTATGGTAGTTTGAAAAAGCTACCACCTCGACCAGAAAAAGGAGCTTTTTACAAGCTCCTTAAATTGTTTTTAGGCTATTTTAAGCCATTTTTCTTTTCTCAAACTTTTTCAAAATTTCTCTATATTTGTGTTACTGCATTCAATGTTGCATTCAGCTAAAATATTTTGAATGTAATAATTGAATTCAAATTAATATATCGATAGAATATGACGTTCTCATACTCTATCGATACAAAATTTACTCAACAACAACTTTTTGTTTTACAGATTTTTTCTTTCCGGTTGGGTAATACACACCAGCACATTCATTTAAATATCCATCAGATATAAATTTATCTAAGCATTCTCCCAATTGAGTTAATGCTCTGAGTGGCATTTCTTTATTTAATGCTGCAAATTTTTCTGCAACTTCATAATAAATTTCTTCATAAGAAAATTTACCTTTTTGAGACTTTTCATGAAGCATTAAACAAATTAGTGGCGAGTAATCTCCATTCTTAAATTCCCGTTCAAAAAATTCTTTTTTTAGTTGTGCCATAGTAAAACCTCCTTAACTAATCAGTTTACAAGTTACTACAATTTCATAAAAAACCTAAACAATATGATAAAATTATATTCCAACAGTTTTATCATGTTCTTCTTCCCAAGAAGCTATAAGTTCTCTATGATTCTGCCTAATAATGGGTTCAAGAGTGCGATTTAACTCTACCACTTCAGCACGATTCACTTTTTTTATAATTTTTTTTGAACGCTTTACAGAAGTTCCAGGTATTGCTTTTTTCTTCATTAACTCTGCCATTCCCATTAAAAATTCCTCCTTAAATATTCATTTGGATGTTTACTGTTTCTATATGTTCACTCCATAAGGAGATAATAAAATTAATTAGCTTATTAGCTAAATTTGTATTAATAATATACCATATTTTTAGCTAGAATTCAAGGATTTTAAGATGGCTTTCCTAAAAACAATTGATTTTATTTACATTTCCTCTTCATCTTCAAACCAATCAAAACCACTAGAATTAGCCTTTCTCATTGCATATTCTTTCATAGCTTGTTTTGATAAAGTTCTATATCTTCTAATTCTTCTTTTAGGTCTATTATTTACTTGTGAGTTAGAAACCATATTGCTGATAGCAATAACCCCACCAAGAAAGTTATTAATCCTGTTTTCCATTTTATTTTGGAAATCTTGTTTTTCTGTTCCTCTTCTGTTTCTTTCAATTCTTGTTTCAGATTGTAAAATTGATCTTTCAATTTTTCTTCTACTAACTTCTTCATTTCTTCGTTCATTCGAATATTGTCCTTTAATAACTTTTCTTGTGTATCTTGTAATTTCTTTTTCATAATTGCTATATCTTCTACCATTACTCGTTCCATTTGATATAAATCCTTGATTATCTCTGGTTCTATCAGATAATAATCCATCTTTACTATTGATGGAACTACTTGATTTTCTTGTACTATTTGATTGTTCTTTTTCAATTCTTCTAAATTCATTTTCCATTGCTCCTTTTGAATATTTGTTATCATATAATTTATTATCTCTACATTTATATCCTTCAGGTGTTGTATATGTAATGTATTTTCTTGCATCTGTCCAATTAACTTGATACCCTAAATATTTAATTATCAGCAATTATTGACTTTCCAAAATGGATATGATAAAATTTAAACATAAATTGAGAAGGAGAAAAGATTATGACAAATGGCGAAAGAATAAAGTATTTAAGAGAAAAAAATGGATTTACCCAAAAAGATATTGCTACAAAATTAGGAGTAGAACCTGCAGCAATATCAAAATATGAATTAGATATGAGAGAGCCAAATATAGAAGCTATAAAAAAACTAGCTACAATTTTTAATGTTTCAATAGATTATTTACTTGGAAGAACACCAGATGTTTTTGTAGATGAAACAGATAGAGATACACTTGATATATCTGCTATTAAAGATAAATACAACTTTACAAAAAAGAGAATGGATAAAGTAAAAGAAATTTACAAAAATGATACTACACTAAGCACAGCCATAAACGAATTATGTTGTGGAGTAGGAAAAACTACTTTTGGAGAAACTATAACAAATACAAATATTTCAATGTTAGAAATAGAAAATATATTTAATGATTTTGTAAACAGCAATGATCCTAAACCACAAATTATGATGAAAATTAAAGATTTAGAAAATAGTATTATAATTGTTGAAATTGATTCTTTTGATGATGAAGAAATGCCACTTGATGCAACTGATAGAATTGCTTTATATACTACAAAATTATCACAAAAATATAATGTGCTTGGTTTAGTAATGACAATTGATAAAGATGAAAATTGTAAAATTATTGATGCTATATATCAAAAAAATAAAGATACTTATTATACTCAGTTACATTTGCCTAGAACAGTATTAACTGCTGGAGAGTATATTGATATAATGGGTAGATTATAAGAAAGAGGAAATGTTTATGAAAATTTTAGAATTTATTTTAAATAATAAAGATTATTTAGAGGATTTAATTACAAGAAGTACTTATCATTCAAATGCTATTGAAGGAAGTACACTTACCTATGCTGAAACATATGCTATTCTTTACAACGACAATAGCTTTAAAATCGAAGGAAAAGAACCAAGAGAAATATATGAGGCTATAAATCATAAAAAAGCATTAGAATTAGTTTTTAAGAATTTAAAAAATAATGAAGGATTTGATGAAAGATTTATTAAAAAATTGAATGAAACAATAAATAGAGATATTAAAGATACTGAAGGTTATAGAACTGTACAAGTATTTATTCAAGGTAGTGAACATATCCCACCAGAGCCTGAAAAAGTTCCAAATTTGATGATGTATTATATATATAATTATAATCACGATCAACAAGATATCTTTACTAAAATTGCTAAATATCATATTGATTTTGAGAAAATACATCCTTTTGAAGATGGAAATGGAAGAACAGGTAGATTACTTATAAATTATGAATTATTAAAAAATGACTTGCCACCTGTTGTTATAGCTAAAGAAGATAGGGTAAAGTATTTTGAATTTTTAAGAAATAATGATAGTAATGGCTTAGCTGAATGGCTAAAGGATTTATCTACTAGAGAAGAAGAAAGAATGGAGAAATTTGGATTTAATAATTAATGGAGATTTATCGTGGAAATTGATTATATTTTTTTAGAAAAAGATAAAAGAACAAAAAATAAAAATAGTAAAAGAGAAGACAATTATAACATTACCCCATTTTATAAAAAATTATTTTTAGATGTTGCCATAAAAAATACTTTAACTGCAAATAAATTTAATGTGGAGTATAATAACGAAAACTTTGAAATACAATACAACTATACATGTAATGATAATGGAGAACATTTTTTAAAAATAGAAATTATTAAAAACGACAATTTAAAAATAGCTAAAGTTTTAAACTATATAAATGAAAATATAAAAAAATCTATACTTCATCAAGATTATTACATTATACAGACATATGATGAAAGTTCAAAATATTTATGTGACAAAATATATCCTAAATTCAATGAATTTGAAAGAAAAATTAGAAGGTTAATATATCTCATATTAATAAAAGCATTTGGTAAGTTATGGGTGCAAGAAACAATAAACGATGAGTTGAAAAATAAATTGAAAAGTAAATTAAATAGCACCGATGCAATGATTGAAAAAGCTTTACAAGAAATGGATATTAATGATTTAGAGGACTTTTTATTTAAACCTAGGTATTGGTATAATATTGAAGAAGTAGTAGATAATGAATTGTCTATTAAAAACATCGGAACATTGGAAAAAGATGAGATAATAAAACATCTTGAAAAAATTCAAAAATATAGATTATGGGACAAATGTTTTTCCGAAATAAAGATAACTAAGCTAGAGGAAAAATTAGAAAGAATAAGAAAATTACGAAACGAAGTGGCACATTTTAAGGAAATATCATTAAAGCAATATGCTGAAAGTCAAATATTATTAAAATCTATTACTAAAGAAATTGATACTGCCATCATCAATATTTCTTTGAAAAATTATGATTTATCAATATCAAAGGATATATTAATATCTTTTTCTGAGATGAGTAAAAAAATAAAAGAATCTCTTAGTGCATTATTAGAACCAATAAGTTTTGATTTTGTTTCTGAAGCAACTAAATCAATGTTTGAACAAATAGAACAAACAAAACTTGAGCTTCCAGAAGGGTTATTTCCAAAATTAGAGAATCCATTTACAAATAAATCAATAAATGAAATGACAGGAATAAAACACATGATTGACGAGATTAGTAAACCAATAAACGGATTTAAAGTTTTTAATATGGGCTTTAATAGTCTTTCATTACCACTAAAAATTAAAAACCCCAACAAACAAATAAAATCAAATTCTACGGGTTATAAAAGGAATAAACAAAATAAACATTATCTATTAGGCGAGAACCTTATAAAAGAAATACGAGAATTGAAAGACAATTTGGTAATCAATATTCAAAAGAAAATATTTATAAAAGAATTTTAGAAACACAGCCTGAATTTCCATATTCTCCAGAGCCATATTTACTAATTCATAAAACTTATAAAAGCTATAATAAATTAAAAGAAAAATATTATCAAAATAAAGGCTCTATTTCATATTTAATATTTCATTATGAGAAATTATTTGGAATCAATACAGAAAAAGTCTTAAAATCTAATATAACGAAAATGACACCAAAATTATTAAATGAAATTAAGAAAATGGATGAGTTTTCTAGACAAGTTAGATTTGTATGTAAAAATAATATCAATACGGAACAAGAGTTACTTGCTTATCAAAAATCTGCATATGAGAAAATTAACCCACTAAAAAGTAAAAGAGAGAATTTGTGGAGAAAGCACAAAAGAGCTAAAACAGAAGATGAAAAGGAAACTATAGAAAATAAAATTATAGAAATTTCTAAAAAAATTACACCACTTGCTGAAGAAATAAGACTTTGTGATAACATTTTTAAAAGGTTGGAAAAAATTAATGAATTTGAACTTCATCAGAAGTTAGGGGAAGAAAAAGAAGATATTGAAAAACAAATAAATAAAAAAATAAAAAGTAAAGAGAGATAATATAGACAAAGTAAATCCCCAGTTCACTATCTAGTAAACTGGGGAAAGGATTAAACATTTGGTTTACACAAAATTTACAAAGATTCTTCTGCCTACTCTGATTTTTCCAGGTGTAGCTATTGCATCTTTGTCACAAATCTGACCATCTTCAATGTTTCTAACGGCTTTTCCACTAAACATTCTTCGCAACTCTGAATTGCTCATAAGTTTTGCCCTACTCAATGCAGTATAAAAAGTATCTCCATCTTCTAACTTGATTTCAATACAATCTTCTGCATTTATAGTCTTCTTAGAAAATTTTCTTTCAAATTCAGCTCTTGCTTTCTCTCCTTGTGTGATATCCTTAGCTTGTAAAGATACAAAGAAAGAGGCTAACTGTTTCTTTGCTTCAAAAGGATTTTCATTAATAAAGGTCTCAAGTTGGGCTTTTTCATGATTATTCATAAATGCAAAGCATCTGAAATATGGCATTATTTGTTCGTCTTTAATAGACATAAACTTACCAAATTTTTCATTTGGATTTTCCAATACTGCAATTGCATTTCCGTAAGATTTACTCATCTTTCTGCCATCACCTGAAGTTCCCTCCAGGATAGGAGTCATAAGAGCAATCTCTTCAACCAGTCCATTTCCTTTCATAATATCCCTGCATTGTTGGAAATTTAATAACTGATCAATACCTCCAATCTCAACATCACAGTTCAAAGCAACAGAATCTAACCCCATAAGTACACTGTAACATACTTCTGCCAAAGAAACGGAAGAACCGTTTTCCATTCTCTTTCTAAAGTCATCTCTTTGCATTGCCTGTGAAATGTTTATCATTTGGAATGTTTCAAACAATCCATAAGGAGTGGTCTTGTCAATCCATTCAGAATTAAATTTAATATTAATTTTGTCAAGATCAACAAACATTCCTATCTGGTCGGTGTAGGTTTTCATGTTTTCCTCAATCTGTTTTGAAGTTAAAGCTTTACGCTCTGAGCTTCTTCCAGAAGGGTCACCAATTTTAGCTGTAAAATCTCCGATGATAACAAAGATTTTGTGCCCTTTTTTTAAAAAGGCATTTACTAACATCATTGGTACAACATGACCAATATGGATGTTTGATGCAGTTGGATCAATTCCAAATTTAATAATCATCTTTTTATTTGAATTGCATAATTCTATAAACCGTTCCCAGCCTAAAGATGATTCTAATTTGTTTTGAACTATTTCCAACCATTCTGCGTTTGGCATATCTTGCCAATCTCCAAGTGCTCTTTCTAAAAATAGTTTGTCAAACCTCATATTTATTCTCCTTTCATGTTCGCCTTATATTTATAATGGCTTTGTTTCACAGAGGTTATTGTGAACTGGTAATATTATACACAATTTTTATAATTATGTCAACACAAAACCAAAAACACTCAATAATTGAGTGTTTCTGGTAAATAATTAACTTACATGCTAGTTCATATATATTCATCAGGATTAATATAGAACCATCTAGTAAAACAACCGCCTCCACAAATATGCCACAAATTACATTTAGCACATTTAGTACTAGGATATCTCTTAACAGTGTTTTTAAATTGCTGTACAATTTTACTATTTAAGAGTTCTTCAATAGCTTTTTCATTTTGCAAATCCAATGGCTTATTTTCGAAAGGATAACCTAAAAAGTGATTACATGGAATGACTTCTCCAGTAACATCAAATACAATACCATTTCCTTTTTGAACATGGCAACAGGTAGAAATTCTTTTCTTTTCAAGCATATTTTGTAAAATGTCTTTTTTAATAAGACATAATGGAAATGAGGTTTCTATGGTATAATTGAAGCCACCATTTTCCAATACTGAATAAATATAACTTGTAAAATTTCCCATATCCCTTATGTTCATGGTTTTACTTTCATGTTCAGTACTTAAAGAAGGCTTTTCAAATTGAATAACTAAATTATCCATGCTTTTTTTAGACAACATCTTTACAAATTCATCAAACTTATTTGTATCTTTGGTTGTGATAACATAGGAGATAGAAGGTTCAAAGTCCAAATCTTTTAAGTTATGGTATCCTTCAATCATATCATTCAATCCAGTTTGATGTGTATTATAAAGATATTCATCTTCTGTTGTTCCTTTAATTGAAATATTTATTCCATCAATTTTGGAACTAACAATTTGCCGTGTAAAGACCTTGTTTTTGAATCTTTTTCCATTAGTAGCAAGTCTAACTTTAATACCAAGACTCTTAATGTAACAGATTAATTCAACAAGGTTTGGATAAATTGTTGGCTCTCCACCAATTAATGTGATTGTTTGGATTTTTTTATCATGCAAATAACTAACTATTTGCTTAGCATATTGTAAATCCATACGCCGATGTTTTGCTAGCATTTTTTGAGCATAGCACCAATCACATTTGCAATTGCATGTATAATTAGTAGTTAACCAAGCTGTAGAAATATTTTGCATACTTGCTCACTCCTTTTTGTAAATTATATTTATATTGGTTATAATACCATACTTTTGCAGTTATGTCAACTTTTAAAAATATCTAAAATTGGAGGAGCCAGTTATTTCTAACTGACTCCCCTGGAGTTTTAATTGCAACCCCTGTTGGCTTACTTACGGATCGCAATCGTAGTTTGCTACGTTACCCTTTGCACCTTCAACTGTGTCTTCTGCCACAATGTCAGTTGACTTGGATAACTCAAGAAGTTCCTTCAACATGCGAAATCCTCCTTTCCATTAAAAAAACAGATTGATATAGCCTACAGCAATTGCTAATGCAATTACAATGCATATATTACCATATTTAGTACAATTTGTCAACATAATTAGTTAATTTTTTGCTCAAATCTTAAATTTTTGATACTCATACCCAAATTTTCATAAAATTTTATAGCATTTTCATTAAATCCCCATACCATAAGTTCTATATTATCAATATTTTTTTCTTTGGCTAATTCTACGATTTGGTTATATAACTTTTTACCAAATCCCTTTTTTTGATAGTTTTCATCAACACAAATATCTTCAATATGCAAAATTTTCCTATTTTTCATAATTTTATTATTTAATATTTCCTTTATCTGAGAAAAACAAATTCCTACAATTTCATTTCCCAATTCAGCGATTAAATATATATTATTACTATTTGACAGTTCAGTTTTAAATTCTTCAAAATTCATAGGATCAATATCCTTATATATATCATTTCTCTTACTTACATGTAATTTATGTACTTGCATAATTAATTTGTGTACGCCTGAAAAATCATTTAGTTTAGCTTTTCTTATAATAACCTTTTCATCCATTTCTATTTCTCCAATCTATTTCTTATTTTGATATTATAATTGTTTATTATTCTCAATCCAATTACAAAAATCTTCTTTTGTTATTTTATTATCTCTATACAATTTCAATTACTCTCTTGCTTTATCTTTCCATATTTTAAAGTACTTTTTCATTTGTTCTTTTTGTTTTTTGTCTGCACGATACACTTGTGTTATTCTTCTTTGATATTCTCTTTTATATG
>CALXFG010000046.1 GCA_944387505.1 uncultured Clostridia bacterium | reverse complement strand
CTGAATTGGAAGGAATGGGTACTACTTTAGAAGTTTGTTTAATATATAATAATAGAGCCTTTATCGGTCATGTTGGAGATAGTAGAATATATAGAATTAGAAAAGATTTTATGAGAAAATTAACACAAGACCATAGTTATGTACAAAAATTAGTAAAGGATGGAACAATTACACAAGAGCAAGCAGAACATCATCCACAAAAAAATATGTTAATGAAAGCTTTAGGTTGTAATGCTTTTGTAGAACCAGATGTTATGGTAAAAGGATTTTTAAAAGATGATATATTAATTATAAATTCAGATGGATTGACAAATTTGGTTCCAAAAGAAGAAATATTTAAATGGGCAAAAAAAGATATTGAGCAAGCCCCAAAAGAATTGGTGAAATTAGCAAATGATAATGGTGGTTATGACAATATTACGGTTATTGTTATCAAGAATATATGATAATCAAAAGCAATCTACATATTAAACATATTAAGGAGAGATAAATATGATTTTAGAAGGAAAAATATTAGGGAATAGGTACGAAATTATTGAAAAAGTTGGTAATGGTGGTATGGCTACAGTTTATAGAGCAGAGGATAAAGTGTTAAAGAGAAACGTAGCTGTAAAGGTTTTAAAAGATGAATTTACAACAGATGAGGAATTTATTAAACGTTTTGAAATAGAAGCACAATCAGCTGCAAGACTAACACACCCAAATATCGTATCTATTTATGATGTTGGTTCAGAAGATAATCTATATTATATTGTTATGGAATTAATAAGAGGAAAGACTCTTAAGGAAATTATCGTAGAAGAAAGAGGACCACTTCCATGGAAATGGTCAGTAAATGTAGCAATTCAAATTGCTTCAGCCTTAGAAATGGCACATAAAAATAATATTATTCATAGAGATATTAAACCACATAATATCATTATAACAGAGGATGGTATAGCAAAAGTTACAGATTTTGGAATCGCAAAAGCAGTTTCTAATTCTACGATTACAGCTTTTGGAACAACGATTGGTTCTGTACACTATTTTTCACCAGAACATGCAAGAGGTGGATATACAGATGCAAAATCAGATTTATATTCTTTAGGCGTTGTTATGTATGAAATGGTAACTGGAAGAGTGCCATTTGATGCAGATACACCAGTTTCTGTTGCATTAAAACATATGCAAGAAGAACCAGAAGAGCCAATAGAATTAAATCCAAACTTGCCATCAGCAGTGAACAGAATTATTATGAAAGCATTGAAAAAAGATACAACTTTAAGATATCAATCAGCAACAGATATGTTAGCAGATTTAAGGCAAGCTTTGAAAAATCCAAATGGTGATTTTGTAGATGATAGAGATTATGATGCAACAGCAAAAACACAAAAAATTAATACAGATCTATATGGAAATGTAAGGGACGAAGACAATAATAAAAGAAATGGAAAAAAAGATAATAAATTTAAAGCATTTATAAAAAGACATAAAGTATTAAGTGCAATCATAGGATTGATATTATTATTTGCTATCAGCTTAGGTGGAACACTAGCATATTTAAATATAACAAATCCTGCAGAAGTGGAGCTTCCAGAAGTAGTTGGAATGTCTAAAGAAGAAGCACAAAAAACAGTGGAAGATTTAAAACTGGTATTTGAGGTATCAAGTGAAGAATATAATAAAGATGTTCCAGAAGGATATGTTATTTCTCAAGATCCTACTTATATTGCAGACTACCATGTGAAGGAAGGAAGTTCTGTCAAAGTAGTTATTAGCAAAGGACAGGAAAAAACAACAGTTCCTAATGTTGAGGGAGAAGAAAAAAATGAAGCAATAAAAATGATAGAAGATGCAAAATTAAAAGCAGAAGTAGTTGAAGAAACAAGTAAAACAGTAAAAGAGGGATATGTTATTTCTCAAGAAGTAGAAGCAGATTCTGAAGCATATGCAGGAGATACGATTAAAATTCATGTAAGTACAGGAACAGGTATTAAACAAGTGAATGTCATTAGTGTGATAGGTCAAGATGAAGCAACAGCTAAGACAAATTTATCTAATCTAGGATTAAAAGTGAATGTATCTTATGAGCAAGACAATTCAAAAGATAATGGTGTTGTTTTAAAACAAAGTATAGATAGTGGAAAAACTGTAGATGAAGGAACAACGATTACAATTACAGTTAATAAAAAAGATGAACTAAAACAAGGAACTGTAAATGTAAATGTAAAATCATTGTTAGCTTATACACCAACGAAGGATGAAGAAGGAAATGATGTAGTAGAAAAAGGTACTGTAAAGATAAAAGTAGGGGAAGATACAATATATGAAAAAGAAGTACCAAAAACAACAACTAATATTAGTCAAGGATTTAGTGCAAAGGGAACTGTAACAATTAGAGTTTATGTTGATGATATATTAGAAGGAACAAAAGAGATTAATATGAATAACACAACAACATGTGTATTTGAGTAATAAATGTTGTAAGGAAAAACCAAAATTTTAAATATAAAAAGTCCAATTCTAATTGCGAATTGGACTTTTTTCGTATATAATGATAATAGAATGTCGCAAACAAAAACGATCTTGATGAGACATGTCGCAAACAAAAACGATCCCAATGAGACAAAATGGAGGTAATATGCAAGGATTAATTGTAGAAAATATATCAAATCTATATCAAGTAAAAGTAGAAAACGAAATCTATGAAACAACAGCAAGGGGGAAATTTAAGAAGGAAGAGGTAACACCTGTTGTTGGAGATATAGTAGATATAACCGTTACAGATGAAAAAGAAAAAAAAGCTGTTATCGAAAAAATCTATGAAAGAAAAGTATATATAAAAAGACCTAAACTTGCGAATATCACACAAATTATATTTGTGGTTTCAAGTAAAGATCCCAAACCAGATTTATTAATGTTAGATAAACAACTAGCTTTTGCAGAATATGTAGGCGTAAATGCCATAATTGTGTTAAATAAAACAGATTTAGATCAGAAAGAAGAGTTTAGAAGGATAAAACAGATATACAGTAAAATAGGATATACCGTTATATTAACAGATGCCAAACAAAGGAAAGGAATTGATGTATTAAAAGAATTATTAAAAAATAATGTGAATGCATTTTCAGGAAATTCTGGTGTTGGAAAATCTACTTTAATTAATGGTATATTTGATAGAGATGTCACACAAGAAGGAGAAATTAGTAAGAAAAATAAAAGAGGAAAAAATACAACAACAGCTATTAAATTATATGAAATAGATGAGAATACCTATATAGCAGATACACCAGGCTTTTCAACTTTTGATATATCAGAAATAGAAAGTAAAGAGTTATACCATTATTTCAAAGAGTTTGGACAATTTGAAGAGAATTGTGAATTTATCGGTTGTACACATATAAAAGAAGAAAACTGTGGAATCAAAAAAGCAGTTGAAAATGGAGAGATTGATAAAGCAAGATATGAGCGATTTTGCAAAATATATCAAGAATTAAAAGAAAAGGAGGAAAGAAAATGGTAGAGGTTTCAACATCAATTCTTTCAGTAAAAAAAGGAGAGGAGTCAAAAACATTTTTTGCGTTAGAAGCATCTAAGACAGATTATTTTCACATAGATGTCATGGATGGCGAGTTTGTAGAAAAAAATACATATCAAACCATGCTAGAATATGCTTCCTATATTAGAAGAATATCAAACGCACCATTAGATGTGCATTTAATGGTAAATGATATCAAAAAAGCAGTGGATGATTTTAGTGCAGTAGAACCAAACATCATAACATTTCATTTAGAAGCTTGCAAAGATGAGCAAGAAGTACTAGAAACAATAAACTATATAAAACAAAACAACTGTAAAGTAGGAATATCTGTAAAACCAAATACGAAGGTAGAAGAAGTGTATAAATATTTACCATATATTCATATGTGCTTAGTGATGACAGTAGAACCAGGAAAAGGTGGACAAAGTTATTTAAGTGAAATGACAGAAAAAGTGAGAACATTAAAGAAATATATTGATGACAATCATTTAGAAGTAGACATAGAAGTAGATGGTGGAATTAACTTAAGAACAGCTCCAGAAGTAAAGAAAGCAGGTGCCAATATTTTAGTTGCGGGGACAGCAATTCTAAATGCGGTAGATTATAAAGTGATTATTGATGAACTAAAAAAGGAAGAATAACCAAGCTGGGAGTGATTTGAGGGATTTTGGGGACGGAGGACGGACTCAAATTTCCCTCAAATCGTTCCCAAAATTGTCATAGCTTTTGTTGACAATTTACATAAATTAGAATATACTATATATTACCTAGAAGGCTTGAAATAAGTGTGTTAGATACCTAGAATAAATTTATTTGGAGGTAATGATATGAAAAATTTACAGGATTATTTAGACCCTCAATATTCATGGTGGATATTAAGTGGTGAAGACGAAGAAGAAATGGTAGCACTCAATCCAGAGATTAAACCGACAGATGAAAATCTCAGGATAATTTTTTCTTGTAATTGTTCTGCTGAATATCATGTGGCTGAATTGAAAGATATAAAGTTGCATGAGGATGGGGACTATGATTTTTGTTGTCCGGAAAGTGGGTTAGGTAGATTTGAATCTTATGTATCACCCGAGGACTTGCCGGCATGTCTTAAGGAGATTTTTTCATCAGCTTCTTTTGAAAAAAATTATGAAGAAAGTGAAGCAAGTGAAGCGGATGAGAGACAATGCTAAGACGATATTGGCAGTAACAGAAAACTTGTAAACCATAATCTAACACACAAACTAGATTATAACTAGGTAAAGAAGGAATCTGACGATGCAGATTCCTTCTTTTGAAATATTTATTCAGATTTATTTTCTTCTTTACTAGTTGTTGATTGATCAGATGTATTTTCTTTTTTCGTTTTAGAATCAACTTTTTCTTTTTTCTCTTCAGAATTTGAAATCTTTTTGTCAGAGTCTGAATTTTTTTTATCAGATTTTTCTTTTATTAAAATGCTATAAGAAATATTGCCAATTCCCCATATAATAGCAATTAGTGAAACAACTATACCTACATAAGGAATTAGAGTTAATAACCAGTAGATGATAGTAGTAACAATTAAAAATCCTAATTTGTATAAGTTTTGTGTGATTTTTAACTTGTTGCAAATCATTGTATTTATATTAATAATTGCAACAGATGTACTGATAAAGAAAAGAATAGCTAATACACAAAGTAATAATATTGTAAGTTGACTAGTAATAGGAATTAGTAAGATGATGACAGATAATAGAGTCATAACAATTGGAACAATAATTCCTAATCCTATAATTTGTAAAGCTTTTCTTAATGTCATAGAATGACTTGGATTATGTAATAATTTTGGAGAAATCCATAATCCTATTAGCCATAAAACAATTGTAGATACTAGTATAGCACCTAAAGAATACATATAATTTGAAATATCAAATGTATTATTTTGTAACTGAGAAAAATGTGTTTCTCCAGAGACATATCCATCTGGGATTGAAATTTCTTGATCAGAAGAATAATTTAAATCTCCTTGAATACTTCCATAAGATGTAATACTAGGAGTATCTTCTGTATTTGGTTTTTCTTTGAAGTTGATAGAAGAACAATCAACAAAAACATTTCTTCCAATCATACTATTGATATTAAGTGTATTACAGATACTTTTAACGTCCCTATATACAAAGCCATCAATTGTTAAAGTATTACCAACAGAATAAATATTGTAAGCAACCCCCTTTACATTAATGGTATTGGCACATGCAAATACATTATTTAAAATGTATCCATCTTCTTCTATATTAAGGGTGTTTGCAAATATAAAGGCATCTCCACCAATTTGCGTATTAATTGTAACTGTATTTGCCATGATAAATAAATTTCCATCAACTGGAGTATCAATGGTTACAGTATCTTGAAATAAGTATTCGTCTCCTTCTTTTATAGTGATTTCTTCTTGAGTTTCACTGATAGGATTTACTTGATCAGTTGTGGTAGTTTCATTGGCAACTTCATTTTCAGCATGTACCATAGGTGTCAACAAAGAGATAAGTAATAAAGCAATTAATGATATTATTTTTATTTTCTTTTTTAACATAGTTTCCTCCTTTTAAATTAATATTAACAGAAATATATAACGGAAAAGGAATTTTGTCAATAATAAAGAAGAGCAGTTTTGTCCAATTGGACAAAACTGCTCACTGAGTTTCCTTTTCTGATTTATCAACAAAGTAAGCACATTCACTTGTTGTTGAAAAAATGGTAGGTGTAATACTAGAATAAGAACATTTACCATCTTTTTGATAAATACAATTTAGTGAACAATTAATATTTGTCAAAAAATCACCTCTACATACTAGTATGGAAAAAAGATGAATAAATATACAAAATATAGGAATGTTATAAAAAGAAAAAATTGTATGATTAAATGCATTTTTTATATATTGTTGAAAATTTACATAAAATATAATATAATATAATAAATATATCTAGTTGGTTTGAACTTAAGTGTGTAAAGTTCAATAACAAAATTTTGTAAGGAGGATAATACATGGAATTGAAAGAATATATGAAAACACTTAATCCCAATAATTCATACTGGTTTATGGGTCAAATTGTATGGAACGGTTGAATGAAGTGCAATTTACAGAGGAAAATTTGTATATAGTTTTCGTGTGTTGGGTGGATTGGGAAACTGACAAACCCAAAAAATATCATGCGTTGCCATATACAGCTCTTAAAAAGGCATACAACCAATATGTTATATGCTGTCCGGATGGTGATGAATGGGATGTTGAAAATTGGATAGATAAATGTAACATTCCAAAGGAATTACAGGAGATTTTTGACAGAACAGAGTTCGAAACATATGATGATCCTGATCCGGATGATGATTGATTTTCAGTAAGAGACATTAATTTTACATGTAAATTTTAGAACTTAGCACACTAAATACTAGATAAAGAAGGAATCTTGCAATGCAGATTCCTTCTTTTGAAAATATAAAAGCTTATTAAAACAATGAGACATTAAATGTTTATTTTTTATTGTGTACTTTTTTATAATGTTTACAATATTCCTTAATAGTACAAACATCACATTTTGGATGTCTAGCAATACAAGTATTTCTCCCATGCCAAACAAATAAATGATTGATATCTTTTAAATATTCTTTTGGAAAAATCTTAATTAAATCTTGTTCTATTTTTTCAGGTTCTTTTTCATTAGATAAACCAACTAAATTAGAAATTCGTTTTGCATGTGTATCAACAGCAATACCTTCTGCAATTCCGAAAACTTCTAGTAATACAACATTAGCCGTTTTTCTACCAACACCTGCTAAACTCATTAAATCTTCCATATTATTAGGTACTTGTCCATTAAATTTTTCTAGTACCTGATTTGCACATAATTTAATATTTTTTGCTTTATTCTTAAAAAAGCCACAAGGATGAATAAAATCTTCTAATTCTTTTATATCTATATTTGCAAAATCTTCTACTGTTTTACATTTTTTAAAAAGGGCAGGTGTTGTTTTATTAACTCTTTCATCTGTACACTGTGCAGAAAGAATAACAGCAACAACTGCTTGAAAAGGTGTTTCAAAATCCAAGCTACAAGTAGCGTCTGGATAAGTCTGTTTTAAAATTTCTACCATTTTTACTGCATCTTTTTTATTCATATATCATCCCTTCTTATGATAAGTATAGTGTCTTTTCTTGAAATTACTATATATTTTAAAGAAAAATTAATGAAAAGTCAATGGATAAAGGTGGGAAACAAATTGTAAACAAGATTAATAATAGAAATCTAAATTGATTTATAGATAGTTTTAAAAGGGTTACCATAAATGTAACATAAAAGAAAGTTAGGAATATAATATACAAAAGAGAATGGAGGTAATAAGCATGTTAAAATTGTTTAAAAAGACATTAGCAATTTGTTTAATAGGTTTAGGATTAGGCATATTATTAGTCTTATTACTTCCAGTAACAGGCTGGTTATTTATGATAGGAGTCGTTGTGGTATGCGTTGGATTTATGTGGCTAGCATGCTAATATAAAAGGAGGGATACATATATGACAATTGTAGTGAAAAAAGTTCCAAAATTTTTGAGAGGTTTTGTAAAACTAATTTTTGGAATTAAAGATAAAAATTGATAGTTTGTATAATAAAAAGGGAAGAATGTAAAATAGATTGACATAAAATTTGAACAATTATATAAAAAGTGATATAATGAAAAAGATGACAGAAAAATCTGTCATACAAACAAAAGACAGGAGGAGTTACTATGTACGAAGAATGTATATCAAAGCGGATGAAAGAAGGGGTGGAAATCGATGCAGAGCCTGAGATAAGTATAATGCTTGCATTTAAAGTTCTGCACAAGGAAGGATACAATCCAAGAACGGATCGTATTGACTATTGTACTGAATATCAAGATCAGTTTACAAGAGTCAAGTACTTAAAAACGTCTCGTGAGATAGATGAGGAGACAGGAAAACCGTACTTATGTCGGCATTATATGATGAGGATGCCAGACAAATATGTTCCTGTAAGCGAGACTCCACAAGGAGTCATCCGTTCTGAAGAAGACATCTAGTAACGGGAAAAAGACCGCGCGTTTGTTGCGGTCTTTTTCTTATACTAAAAATATCTTTGTATCAAAAAAAGAGCTTATGCTCTCTTTACTTTTCCATCTCTTAAACATTTAGCACATACATAAATTCTTTTTGTTTCACCATTTTCTGTAACTTTAACACTTCTTAAATTTGGTTTCCAAGTACGTGGTGATCTTTTACTAATGTGAGAACGTGTAATGCTAAGTTTATTTCCATGATTAACTGATTTTTCACATATTGCACATTTAGCCATTCTGAATTGCACCTCCTAATTTTTAAAATAAACTGACTATTAACAAGTTTAACACAAAAGTATGAAAAAAACAAGTATTTTTCAAAAAATATTTAAAAATCCTTGCAAATTAGGAAAAATGTGGTATAATAATTAAGCTATATGATGAATAAAGAAAGGATTGAATAAGAATGGAATGTAAAGTAGAAAAAACAAAAAACGCAAATGAAGTAAAATTAAATGTAACAATAGAAGCTGAAAAATTTGATGAGGCTATTAAAAAAGTATATTTCAAAAGTGCAAAATATTTTAATATACCAGGATTTAGAAAAGGTAAAGCACCAATGAATATTGTTGAAAAATATTATGGAAAAGAAATATTCTATGAAGATGCTTTTAATGAAGTAGTTCCAGAAGAATTAGAAAAAGCAGTAGAAGAAAATAAATTACAAGTAGTTAGTAGACCAGATATAGATGTAACACAAATTGGAAAAGGACAAGACTTAATTTTTACAGCTGTATTCCAAACAAAACCAGAAGCAGAACTTGGAAAATATAAAGGTGTAGAAATTAAGAAAATCGAATATAAAGTAACAGACGAAGATGTAGAACATGAATTAGGACATATGCAAGAACATAACTCAAGATTAATATCTGTAGAAGATAGACCAGTAGAAAAAGGAGATATTGCAAATATTAATTTTGAAGGATTTGTAGATGGTGTTGCTTTTGAAGGTGGAAAAGCAGAAAATCATGAATTAGAAATTGGAAGCAATACATTTATACCAGGATTTGAAGATCAAATTATTGGAATGAAAATTGATGAAGAAAAAGATATAAAAGTAAAATTCCCAGATGAATATTTTTCAAAAGATTTAGCAGGAAAAGATGCTACATTTAAAGTAAAAGTAAATGAAATCAAGAAAAAAGAATTACCAACATTAGATGATGAATTTGCAAAAGATGTTAGTGAATTTGATACATTAAAAGAATTAAAAGAAAGTATTAAAGAAAAACAACAAAAACAAAATGACGAAAGAGCAAAATATGAAACACAAGATGCTGTAATAAAAGCAGTATGTGAAAATGTAAAAGTGGATATTCCATCAGGAATGATTGAAACAGAAACAGAAAATATGTTAAAAGA
>CALXFG010000045.1 GCA_944387505.1 uncultured Clostridia bacterium | reverse complement strand
GGTGCTGTTTTTAAAATTTGTAAAGCTGGTCTTAATGTATCTGATGTAGAATGTGCTGCTCCTGAAACTAATCCATCTGCTTTATTATCTTTTACCATTAACATTCCATAATATACTGGATCTAAAACCAATTCTTTTGCTTTTTCTATTGTCATTCCTTTGTGTTTTCTTAATTCATACAAAAGATTTGTGTATTTTTCATAATCTTCTGACTTTTGTGGATCTACAATTTTGGCACCTTCAATATTTACCTCATTTGTTTTTGCCTTTTCTAAAATATTTTCTTCATTTCCTATTAAAATAATATTTGCATATTTTTCTTTCATTACCTTTTCAGTTGCTTGTAATACTCTAATATCTTCTGCTTCTGGAAGGATAATTGTTTTGATTTCCTGTTTTGCTCTTTGTTTGATTTCTTCAATAAATGCCATTTTTATTGCCTCCTTTACCTCAACCATTATATACTATAAACAAAGAAAAGCACAAGTCTTTTTTTAAATTTTCATAATCATATGAAAGAAATTGTATAACTTTTTATAGATAAGAATATACTATTATTGGTAGGCAGGAAAAATTTACCATTTCACTTGACAACGCTAATCTGAGATGATATACTGTCTACAATAGATCGTACTTTGGAAAACCTACGGGACCAAAGTCGGAAATAATTGATGCCTCGGGTAACCCTCTGGGTCCGAGGCGTTTTTTTAACGTGAGGAGGAAAATATTGGAAAAAATCTTTAAAACACTTGACGAACAAATTCAACTATTAAAGTCTCGAAACATTTTAATAGAAGATTATAATAAAGCTTATAAGATATTAGAAAAAAATAATTATTACTATTTAATTAATGGTTATAAAGATTTATTTTTGAATCATAAATATAAAAATCAATATATTAAAAATACAAAATTTGAAGAAATCTATTCTATATATCAATTTGATAAAAATATTAAAATTAATTTTTTAAAATATATTTTATTAATCGAAAATGAAATAGATACATATATAGCTTATGAATTTTCTAAAGCTTATGGTCATAAAAACTATTTAATTTCTAAAAATTTTAATAATTCAGATTCAAAAATCATATTAGTTGAAAAATTTATATCAAATATACTCTCAGAAATCAAATATCAATATAAAAATTCAAATAAAATGATAGTCCACTATTGGGATAATTATCATTATATTCCATTATGGGTATTGGTAAGAATTTTATCTTTTGGAAAAATCTCAAAATTTTATAGCCTAATGAAACAAAAAGAACAAAATACAATTAGTAGAAAATTCAATTTACAAATATCAGAATTTAAAATTTATTTGCAAAACTTAACGCTTATTAGAAATATATGTGCACATGATGAAAAATTATATGACATAACACTAAAGAATAGAATTTATCCCACTAAATATCATAAAGAACTAAACATAAGCAAAAATGATAAATTTTTATATGCAACTAGAGATTTGTTTTCAATAATCATTATATTGAAAATATTATTAGAAAAAGTTGAATTTTATAATTTTTATATCAATATAATAAAAAATATTGACATTTTACAAACAGAATTAATAACCATATCCATTAATAAAGTCCTATATAAAATGGGATTTCCTAATGATTATAAAAAATTATTATATTTATAACTCGTTTTAAAATCTATCAAAAAAGAAGCCGTTTTCACTACGACTTCAAAAAATAATTTTTAAATTCTAATGTTATCCAAATATTTTAGGTAAAAATATAATTAACCCAATAATTACAGAAATTATTGCAGAAAACAATACTGCACCTGCAGCAATATCTTTTGCATATTTTGCTTTTTCATTAATTTCTGGCATAGCAATATCAACAGTCGTCTCAATTGCCGTATTAATTAATTCTAATGAAATCACAATGGCAAATAATAATAAACATACAATCCATTCCATGGCTGATATTTTAAAAATAAATCCTGCAATGATTACTACTGCCATAATGACAAAATGTATTTTTAAATTTTGTTCTGTTTTCCATGCTTCTGCAATTCCCTCAAAAGCATATTTAAAACTATTTCTTAGTTTTTTCCTCTTTTTTCTTAATTTAACGATTTTTCTTTTATCTATCATTTCTATTTTTTCCTTTTCTAATTGTAATACAGACCTTGCAATATTCGTAAATAACAGTAAATACACAATAGATATTGCAAATCCACCAATAACGTCACTTGCATAATGTACACCTAAATAGATTCTACTAAATCCAATCATTGGTATTAAAAGTCCTAATATTCCACAACTGATGTATTTTATTTTTTTGTTTTTAACCATTTTCCATATCAAATAGATGATTAATCCATAAAATGCCATACTAACCATAGAATGTCCTGATGGAAAGCTATATCCACTTTCAGCAATTAATCTATATCCATCAGGTCTTGGTCTTTGTACAATATATTTTAATAATTGATTTAGTAAAGTTGTAATAATCAAATTACTAGCAACACACAAACCTACTTTTTTGTTTTTTATAAAAATGAAAGTTCCTAAGGTTATTACTATTAATACATATGCCGAAGACAAATTGGTTATTACCTTCATGATGACAGTTAGTGGCTCAGACCTTAGATTTAAAATGACCAGTCTATATACCAACATATCTAATGTTAATTGTTCATTTTCAAAAATATCTTCTAAGATCATTATGACAATAATTAGACAAAGGAAAGCAATAATCCATTTATAATTCTTTTCTATAACTCGTTTTAGCATTTGTATTTTCCACTTCTTTCCTATTTTCTAAACTATAATTTTATTACTTTTTCCCATGTTAAATTTTCTTTTCCAAAATGACCATAATTGGTTGTTAATGAATAAATTGGTTTATCCAATTCTAAGTACTTAATAATACCATCTGGTGTTAAATCAAATTTCTGCTTGATTTTTGTAATTAAAGCTTCTTCTGAAATGATTCCTGTTCCAAATGTATTTACATGAATAGATAATGGTTCTTTCATTCCTATTGCATATGAAATTTGTATTTCACATTTTTTTGCATATCCATTTGCAACAATATTTTTGGCAATATGTCTTAACATATATGTTGCTGATCTATCTACTTTACTTGCATCTTTTCCAGAAAAGGCTCCTCCACCATGTCTTGCATATCCACCATATGTATCGACAATAATTTTTCTACCAGTAAGTCCTGTATCTCCTAAAGGTCCTCCAATGACAAACTTTCCAGTTGGATTAATATATATTTTTGTATCTTTATCTATCATATTTTCCGGAATTACTGGTTTGATAACTTTTTCGATAATATCTTTCTTTAATTTCTCTTGGCTAATTTCTTCATTATGTTGTGTAGAAACTAATATGGTTTCAATTCTTTTTGGTCTATCATTTTCATATTCAACTGTTACTTGTGTTTTTCCATCTGGTCTTAAATACTTAATTTCTTTATTTTTTCTTACTTCTGTTAATCTTTTAGATAATTTATGAGCCATGGAAATGGCATATGGCATATATTCTGGTGTTTCATCACAAGCGAATCCAAACATAATACCTTGGTCTCCAGCACCCCCAACATCTACACCTAATGCTATATCTGGACTTTGTTTGGTAATGTTAATATCGATTTTGCAAGTTCTATAATCCATATCAATATTTTCATTATCATATCCGATTTCTTTTATTTTTTCTCTTACTAATTTTTCAATATCTACTTCTCCATTAGCAGTCACTTGCCCTGCAATGGTAATTCTATTGCCTGAAGCAAATGTTTCTACTGCTACTCTTGCAGATTTATCTTGTTTTAAATATTCATCTAATATACAGTCTGAAATTGTATCACATAATTTGTCTGGATGCCCTTCTGTCACACTTTCTGATGTGAAATAATATTTACTCATTTTGTTTCCTCTTTTCCTTTTATTTTTCTCTTTTATATTGCATAATTATTACATTTTTTTATTGTTTTGTCAATGGGAGAAAAACATATAAAAAGCAACCAGCCAGGTGAAACTCACCCAACTGGTTGCTAAATTGTTTTTTGCAAAGAGTTTTATTCAAGAAAAATTGCAGTCGCTTTGATTCCTTCGTAATACATCAACAGAGTATCCATATCATCGTACTCACTATATGAGTACAAGAATAAAACTCCTTCTGTAGGAATTTTTTTAAATACTTCCATGGATTTTTCATCCGCTTTCAGCTCCCGGAAGGTTTTCAGCAAGACCTTCAATGTCTCTTCACTAATCTTATCATACGCAATATCCTGCCACTCTTCATGTCCTTCGACACAGATAAAGCGTTTTTGATCAATCCCTTCCACTTCCAGGAGTGTAAGGTACTCCTCTATCCGCTTTGCTCTCTGCAAAAACTCTTCGAGGATTACATTTTCATGTTTCTCTACCACCTGCTTAAGTTCTCTGTTCATCGCTTTTATTGCCTTCATACTTTTCATTTTTTGTCCTCCTCTTTCTTTCTGAATTTGAATTTTCAGTTATGTTAATTATATCACTTTTTGGCTGTTTTATCAAATTTAAGGCAAGTATAAGTTATTTATTTTTTTGTCAAAATCCATTTTACAATCGCTTTTTTTATGATAGCATATTCTTCTTTTTCAAATTGCATATTGGCAATACAATATCTTTTATTCGCTATATGTGAACAAAAGATACATTCATATAGATTATTACAATCTTGTATGAAATAGGAATTACTAATTTTGCTAGAACAAATTACATTATAGCTATTGGTACAATCAGATGAATCCGCAATTCTTAATGCAAAACTACAAGTTCCACTTCTTTGACAAGCAATAATATTTTCACTTTCTGCACATCCATCTGAAAATATGACATTTTTGCATTTTCTACAGTCTGTAGAACGAAATACATTTTCTGAAGTATACATGGGATCACTTTGTGATACATTGATACAATCATATATTCTTTGAGTTGTTGTATAATTGGTTATTTTCCAAATTTCTAAAATTTCTTTTAGATTTTTTACATTTTGCTTAGGTATCATCCACCCCCTTTTTTCATCATATTTTCTCATATTTTCTTGGGTAATATATTTTGCAGAACTTACTGCAGATGCCCAAGTTTCTTCTCCTGTTACACTATCGATTACTCTTTGAGGTAATCTGACATCAAAAGCAAATTCAGATAATACCTCTTCTAATGTATATGGACTAGTTTGTCCAAATATCGCCATAAATGTTTTATTAACAACTTCCATTGCTTCTTTCGTATCCAAACTATTCCCTCCTTTTTTCATTCAATAGGAAAATTCATTTTCTATTTGATTCCAAAACATTATAAAGAAAAATTCCATAACAATTTTTCATATGCAGAAATCTTTAGCCTTCTTCAAAAACAATGAATACAACTATGTAAAATTAGTAGAAAGACGTTCTCTTGAAACTAGATTTCTTGACGCTGATTGGGATGTCATAATATCTTTTAAACTAATGTTATCATCAATTGAAAAGACACTTTCTTTTTTCTTTTCATTCTTTTCCACTATTTTTTCCTCTTTTTTCCCTTCAAAGTCAAATTCTGTTGTTAATATCTGATTTAATACTCTTTGTGGCATTGGCGTAAAATCCAATGTTCTTGCTTGAAAAGCAGGATATACCTTTCCTTGACTTCCAATTCTAACAATGCATTCTCGATTTCTTAATTCTGTTAGAATTTTCATTCTTGTAATAAATGTATTTTTTACAGCAACATCCATTCTCACATTTCCATCTAAAATTCTTGCATCTTCTCTTGATACTCTAAATATGTAATAATTAATCATATTTGAAAAGATTGCTTTTTGCAAAGGTTCACTAATTTGATTAAAGTATTGTTGTGCTAATATTAATGATAAATTGTACTTTCTACTTTCTGCTAAAAATCTGCTTAATATTGGATTTTCCAACAAGGCAACCTCATCAATAATAAAGATAATATGTTCATCATATGTATAATTTTGAATCAATTGTAAGATTTGTTGCATAGTAAATCCTGCAATTGTTTTTGTTGCTTTCATTCCTAATTTACTTTGATTTAAAGATACAATCGTTAAAAAATTCTCTTCTAAAACGTCTTTTAAATCTCTTTCTGTTCCTTTACTTTTTAATCCTGGTAATAATTCCATTTCATCAATAAAAGATAATATAGGTGAAAAAGCTTCTTGATAAGATTCTGTTTTTAATTTATTAAAATCTACTGAAAAAAAATCAACTGTGCTTTCTAATAATCCATCTGCTTTTAATAATTCATTTCTATACTCCACTTCTGTTAGCAATTTCTTTAAATTTACAAAATCCATTTTGTTTAATTTGGTTAATAAATAGATACTATGTCTTAATACTCTTTCCAATTTAGAATTATATTGGTCTGCCATTAATGTTTGGAATAATGATAAGATTAATTCTGTGGTAACGATTAAATCATTTGATGCTCTCATAAACAAATTAAAACTATTTTTTGCTTTTTCAAAATCCAATACTTTTGTATTTTCAATTCCTCCAATATCATTTTTAATTTCTGCATGTGGATCTATTACTACAACTTTATATTTTCTTCTATATTCTTCATTTCTTGATAAATTGGCAACCATAGTACTAATTAATTTTGATTTTCCCGTTCCACTTGCCCCTACAATGATAGAATGTTTATCAAAATCATATTGATTCAAGTGTAAATAATAGTCTTCTATTAGGTATGGAAATGTATTTACTCTTAAAAAAGCATCTTCTTTGTTATCTTTTAAGATATGCATTGTTTTTTGTATATCTAAAAATTTTGTAGCATCTTTTCTATAAAAGAAACGATTGTATTTAGAAAAATCAATTGCTAATAATTGATATGGCACACTAAATACACCTCTTCGTTTTATAAGATATCCATATTGGCTTTCAAAAAATAAATATGTTCTAAATCGATAATAACTTTTTGTTATTGGTAAAATATCAATTTCTAGAAATTTTAATTTTTTACCCTTTTTTACTTCTGCTTTATCATAAATATCTAATCCACTTTTTTCTTTATTGGTCACTAGATACCATCTGCTTGTAATTGATTTTTCTTCAAAAAGATTTTCTTCTTCTTCCTCTACTTTTTTTAATATAAATTCACTAAAATCTTGTATGATAGATGGTAATTTTCTAGAAGATTGTATAAAATATCGAATTGTATTATTTTCTATATACACATACATCTTCCATTTTCTAAAAATCCCATTTAATTTTGATACAGCATACAAAAATTTAGACCAGATATTTTCTTCTACATTTTCTTGTGTAAGAAATACCTCTGTTAAATATTTCATTTTATCATCACCAATCATATTATATCAATTTCAAAAATAAAAAAACTGACTTTTTCTATACGAAATAAGTCAGTTTTTTGTATGTTCTTCAATATATTCTATCATCTCATTTAGTGATACATATATGTTCATCTATTCGTTCCCCTTCTCACAAATAGCTAATTCTATGGCTTTATTGCAATTTTCAATATTGACAACATTCATATTTCCTGCAAATTCTCCATCAATTGTCCAATCCACATTTTTCTCAGTTGTTATTGTAATTTTATTTGCTTTGAAATAGACAAAATCTCGATTCACCATATAATCTTTATGTCTAAAATCACTTAATAATCGAAAATATCCTGATAATTTTTTTGGTTTTCTAATAAAAATAGCTTCAAATTTGCCATCTGCTAAATCAATATCTTCTCTATTAAACCATTTGAAACCTGCTATTGATTCAGAATTGCTAATTCCACCATAGATAAACTCTCCTTCTAATTCTTCTTCATCAAATTGTATTCTTACTTTATAGGTTGGAATTCGAATCAATTCTTTTATTGCTTTCATATAATAGGCTAATCTACCATATTTGTTCTTTGCTTTTTGTGAAGTTTTATAGGCGACATCTGTAATAACTCCAAAGGCTGCTACATAACAAAAATATTTATCCTGATTAAATCTTCCTACATCCAATATTTTTGCTCTTGACTCTAACAGTTTCTTAGTGATTGAAATATCTTTTATTGGCATATCCAAACTTCTTGCCAAATCATTTGTTGTTCCCATAGGAATATAGGCAACACTAACATCTTTTGCATTTAATTCCATTAGTGCAGAAACGGTTTCATTAAATGTGCCATCTCCTCCACAAACCAATATTAAATCTGCTTCTTCTATATGGTCTATTACAATGTTTCTTGCATTATATTCTTTTTTGGTAAGTTGAATATTGACTTGCATATTCTGTTCTTCTAAGTTTTTTCTAATTTCTTTTATATAATTTTTTATATTTCCTTTTCCAGATGTTGGATTGATAATTGCTAACACTCGAATACTCAAAACTTTATTTCCTTCTTTCTTTTTGATTAATCTACATAATTTTAGCACAATTTTTTAAAATAGTAAAGTTGCCAAAGGGGACGTGTCATTTTGGCAACCTTTGTTAAATATCAACAGTAACCTGTATGCATTAAAAACTAAAAAGTTGCCAAAATGACACGTCCCCTTTGGCAACTTTACTATTTATTCTGTTCTTAATGCTTCTACTGGATCTCTTTTACTTGCCATTCTTGCTGGAATTAGTCCTGCGATAATGGTTAATACCATACTAATCAATACAAGGATGATTCCACCTATTACTGGAAGTGATACAGTAACACTAACACCTGTTACAGCATAAATAATTTTTGTGATTGGTATGTTTAATAATACAGTTACACCAATTCCTATCAATCCTGCAATTAGTCCCACAATAAAAGTTTCTGCATTAAATACTCTTGATATATCTTTTTTAGATGCACCGATTGCTCTTAAGATTCCTATTTCTTTTGTTCTTTCTAGTACAGATATATACGTAATAATTCCTATCATAATAGATGAAACGACTAATGAAATCGCAACAAATGCAATTAATACATAACTAATGGTATCAATAATTTGACTAACAGAACTCATCATAATACCGATTAAATCTGTATAGTTGATAACATTTTCTTCTTTTCCGTCATCTATTTGTTTTTGGTTATAATTATCAATTTCTTGTGTTATGGCATCTTTTGCATCAAAGTCTCTTGGATAAATACTGATTGATGATGGTTTATTAAGGTCGACAGCGCCTAATAATTCTAAATTTCCATCATAACTAGCATTGACATTATTACTATAGGTTTCCATAACTTCTGCCAATTGTTCTGCACTTAACATTGCAAGCTGTGCTCTTTGTTCGTCACTTAATTGACTATAATCAAATGTTTTAGCATTTTCGTCTGGAAACGCTAAACCTGTAAACACATTAATATCTGGATTATCTTTTTGTTCTTTTACAATTTCTGCCTCATTCGTTTTATTGATAACATATTCTTTTAAATCCTTTGTATATCCAATGCCACCACTCATTCCTGTTGCCACACTTTGTTCATTTTGTTTGATGATTCCAACAACTTTTATGTTTTCACAATTATTAAGAAGTTCCTTCATATAGTCTTCATCTTCACTTTTATCTACCCATAATCCATTTTCTTTTTCATAGTAATCAGAATTTAATACTAATTTAAAAGATAAATTTAATAATTCATCATAAGTATATGATGTTGTTTCCGAATCTTCTACTGTTTCTCCATTTTGAACTTTATTCCATTTTTCTTCTAATTCCTTTTGGTCTTTCAACCCTAGAGCATATAAAGTATAATCACTAATTTCGTTATTTTCATTCACGATTAGAACCACTTCATTATAATTTGTAGGCCAATTACCTGCTACTAAATCATATTGAGAATGTAATAATTCTTCATTATCTAGCATTTCTTCCCAGACATCTGTATTAGACATACTTGTCATGCTAGAACCAAACATAGAACTCATAGGAGAGCTTTCTTGTGCTTTCATCATATCTTCCATTCCAAATGCATTCATAACTGTACTTGGATTTACTCGAACAACGCCATTAGAAGTATCTTCTTTGTATAAGTTGATATTTAGATTGTAATTATATTTGATGGCACTTGCATTATCTTTTATTGTACTACTCTCATTTTCGATATAATTTTTTAATGCCTCTAAATTATTATTTGAAACCTTACTTGATAGTGTAGATATCATATCATTCATAATATCTCTAGAATAGATTTTTCCATCTTCATGAGTTTCTGTATTTTCTTCTGTCTCTCCCATTAGGCCTTCCATCATACTAGAGATGTCTACTGTTGATTCATCGATAGTAACTGGATAAGAAGATAATGTGTCTTCTTCTACTCGATTAATATAACTTTGTACACCATTTGAAATTGATAAAATTAAGGCAATACCAATAATTCCTAT
>CALXFG010000044.1 GCA_944387505.1 uncultured Clostridia bacterium | reverse complement strand
TTATTCGCCAAAAATATATAAAATCCTTCTTTTTTTCTGAAATTTTAATATATTTTTAACTTTTCTAATATCATACAAATCTTATCTCCTGCAGGTAGCATTTTTATTTCTTGTTTTGAAAATACATGTAGTACAACAACTGCCAATGCATAAATAATGATTGCAGATATTATTGCTATTATTGTAGCCAAACTTTTTGTAATTATTCCTAAAAGTGAAGAATATATAAAATATGAGCAAATTCCCATAATGAATGTTGCCAGTATTGGTTTTATAACAAATCTTCTAACGCCTAATTTTAATTTAATTGTTCTTTTTAATGCTGTAATGGATATCATAAATGCTACTAAATGACAGGCTACTGATGCGATAGCCGCCCCATTAACACCAATTGATGGTATTGGAACCAAAATTAAATTTAAAATTAATTTTACAATCACACCGGCACCCTAAAGCAATTGCTGGTACTCTTAATTTTCCATATCCCTGCAAAATAGAGTTAATCGTTTGATCTAATATCGTAAAAATAATTGTTAATGCACTAATTTGTAAGACAAGTGTTCCTGAACTTGCATTTGGATATAATAAATTTAATATTGGTCCAGCAAATATACACATTCCAACCGTACATGGAAGTCCAATTAGCATAGACATTAATAATGTAAATGTTGATTTTTGCTTGATAGATTTATAATCTTTTATTGCCTTAGCTGCTGAAATCGCTGGAACTAATGCTGTCGCGAAAGCCACATTAAATGATAATGGTAAACTTGTTAAAGTATCTACTTTTCCTCCTAAAATCCCATATTGTGTAACTGCCATATCTTCACTCATAAACTCTTTTAGACTTCTTACAACTGTAAAAGAATCTATATTTTTATTTAACGAAGACATAATGGCTGTTAGCGCAATGGGAATAGACACTAATAAAATCTTTTTTACAATATTTCTCACTCTATCATATTTGTAATTAACCGTTTCTCTGATTTCTGCAGCAATCTCTTTTCTTCTCGTTTTATAGAACAAATATAAATATCCAAATCCCACAAATGTTGCCAATGTTGTAGCAAGTGTTGCCCCTCCTGCCATCCATACAGTGGATGTATTAGAAATAATAGCAACAATTTCTACTAATATAATGGTAAGTGTTGTTTTAAAAATTTGTTCCAATGTTTGTGACCTTGCTGTTACCTTTAAATTTTGTCTTCCGTTAAAATATCCTCTCATAACTGATGAAATTGCTACAAAAAATACGGCTGGTGATAATGCTACCATTGTCATCTCTGCATCTGGAATTTGTAACCATTTGTTAGCAATTAAACCTGCCCCAAAAAATAGCATTAAACTACCAATTAGTCCAATAACCGCAAAAGTAGCAAATGCAATTTTAAAAATTCGATAAGCACCTTTATGGTCTCCTACTGCTACTCTTTCTGACACTAATTTTGATATAGCATTTGGTACACCTGTAGAAGAAATGGTTAGTAATACTGCATAAATTTGATAACTTGCTGAAACAATTCCATTTCCTTGATCTCCAAATCCTTCTCTATTGGTTAAATATAAATTATATACAAGTCCAAGCAGTTTTATTAGCAATTGTGAGAATATCAATGTAATAATTCCTTGCAAAAAAGTTTCTTTCTTTCCTTTAGAAACTTTTTTTTCTGTTGTATCTGTCATTCAATCCCTCCTGTTTAATATATTGTTCTTATTTATCTATCCTTTATATATCTCTTACTTATGTACGTACATATTGTAATATTATTCTTGTTCTTATAGCTCCATTTCTTGTTATTTTATATACGTTTCTTTTTAATTGTACGAATTAATTATAAATTTAATTACTAAATTATTCAATACTTTTGACTTTTTTTCTTAAAATCTGAAAAATTACTAAAGAAAAGGGATTTGGGGGACGGACTCATTTTTCCCTTTTTGATTTGAGTTATCTAAAAAATATAGAATATACAATCATTACACAAATTTATATAAGCTAAATTTCTAAATTCAAATTTAAATACACATAATTGTTTCATTTTTTATATGCTATATTTTTAATTATTGAAATTTCGTAAAAGGGAAAAATGAGTCCGTCCCCCAAATCCCTCTTCTTTGTCAATTTTTTGGATTTTTTTTGCTAAAATTATTGACATTTTCACATTTTTGTATTAGAATTATTTAGCAATTATATATTTATTTGTTAGTATGATTTAAATATAAAATCTCTCCCCGGTGGTTTTAGATTTAAATTTCATATATAAAAAATTTATAATAATAGGAGGGTATTATCATCATGAATAATACAACATATAGTGCAAAAGCAAATGAAGTAGAAAGTAAATGGTATATTATTGATGCAGCTAACAAACCACTTGGTAGAGTTGCTACAGAAGCTGCAAAATTATTAAGAGGAAAACATAAACCAACATATACACCTAATATTGATATGGGTGATCATGTTATTATCCTTAATTGTAAAGATGTTATCTTAACAGGTAACAAATTAAATCAAAAAGTTTATAGACATCATTCTGGTTATATTGGAGGAATGAAAGAAGTTCCTGCAAAAGTAATGCTTGAAAAAAATCCAGAAAAAGCTATGACATTAGCTATTAAAGGAATGTTACCACATAACTCTTTAGGTAGAAAAATGGCTAAAAAATTAAGAGTTTATGCTGGTAGTGAGCATGAAAACCAAGCACAAAAACCAGAAGTATGGGAGGTAAAATAATATGGCTAAAAAAGAAAATGTAGTTTTTTATGGTACAGGTAGAAGAAAATCTTCAGTAGCAAGAGTTAGACTTGTTGAAGGTAATGGAAAAATAACAATCAATGGTAAAGATATTGATGAATTCTTCGGATTAGAAACTTTAAAAGTTATCGTTAGACAACCATTAACAGTTACAAATACAACTTCTAAATATGATGTTATTTGTACAGTTAAAGGTGGAGGATTCACAGGTCAAGCTGGAGCAATTAGACATGGTATTGCTAGAGCTTTAAATGAAGCAAATGCAGAATATAGACCAGTTTTAAAATCAAGCGGATTCTTAACAAGAGATCCTCGTATGAAAGAAAGAAAGAAATACGGTCTTAAAAAAGCTCGTAAAGCTCCACAATTCAGTAAAAGATAGAAAATATCAAACCTCGAAAGTTTTAAACTTCCGAGGTTTTTTGTTGTTCGCTTCTTTTATTCAAGAAATCTATGTAAATATTGAAATTAACACATCCCTATTTTTAATCTGTTTCCTTCTTAATTATTATATATACATAATATGCATACAATAGCTTTCACTTACTATTATACTGCATCTTTACAAATTTATTTATTATTTCTATATCATCTATTCTATTTATCCCAAAACATTTTTTACCTAAATCCTTTATTGAAGCCCCACAATGATATAATTCTTTATTATCTATAATAATAAATCTATCATGGAATTTATCTGTTATGGCTACCCTTAAAACGGGATATTCTTTATTAAATTTTTGTATATCCAATTTTGAAATATTACTATTTTTTGAAGTCAATATTACTACTTCTACATTTTTATTTTTCTTTACTAATATCTTTAAAATACTATCATCTAGATAATTATCAATTATTATAATTTTATTTTTAGCTCTTTTTATAATATCTATTACTAGACTATATGCATCATATATTTGACCTTCAAAAAAAATTTTCTGCTTAAACTCTTCTTTCTTTAGCAAACTATCAAATATTTCATCAAATTTTTTATCATGTTCTAATAATTTATATTCCACATTTGTTAATCTTTCAAATATTTGCGAATTTGAAGATATAAATTTTCTCATTTCAATAAAAGCTCTTATTATACTAATACTAACTTGAACAGCAATATCATTTTTTAATACTCCTGCAAGCATTGATATTCCCTGCTCAGTATAAACATATGGTAAATATTTTTCGCTTCTATACTTTGAATTATTATTTTTAGATGTGGTTCCAAATTGGAACCACATTTTATCTAATTCTTCTTTTGTCAATTGAAAACAAAAATCTTCTGGAAATCTCTCAATATTTCTTTTCATTGCCTTATTTACATTTTTAGTTTCGTAGTGATATAGCATAGCTACATCACTATCTAACATTACTTCTTTTCCTCTTATTGTATATATTAAATTTTTTATTTCTTCAGTATTTATTATTTTCAATTCATTTTCCATATTTTCACATCCTTTTCATTGTATGTATTGTAAAACATTTGTTTGTGTTTGTCAATAGTTTTATCTATAATTTTATCAAAATATGATTATACTTTTACAATAAAATTTAGCAATAGTTAAAAAATGTAAAAACCTCAAAAGTTTCAAAACTTCTGAGGCTTTTATTTTAAATTTTTTTATTTTATAAATACAAATCCATATCATCTTCTGCTGCAATAACTTCTATGTTATATTTTTTACTTAACTCTTTTGCAATTTCTGTTGGATTTTCGCTTAATATATGCCTATTAAAATGTGTTATTACTAATTTAGTTGGTTGTATTATTTTTATAAATTCTTCTACTGCCGGTATATCTAAATGTTTTGCTTTCTCTTTGTTATTGATATGATAAGCCACATTCATGATTAAAATGTCACAATCTTTATAAGAGTTTAATAGTTCTGAAAAATATTTTGTATCTGTCACAATCCCTATTTTATTCTTGCTAGTTTTTATTGTAAATCCATAACATTCTACTCCATGGTCATGTGGTATAGAGGCAGTTATTTCTAGATTTTTTATTTTATATGTTCTATTTGCTTCTATCGTTTCTATCTTTTCAGGAAAATTTTCCAAATATGGTTGTAAAATTTTATTATCAATTGCTTGTTTTGGTACTATTACACTTCCTCTTTTTTCTCTTCCACCATTTGTCATTAATTCTATAAATATATTTAAATCATTGGCATGGTCTATGTGAACATGTGACACGATAATTCCATCAATTCTTTCCTTGTTACCATACGTATGAATATATTTATAAAATGTATTAATTCCCGGATCAAAAACGATATGTGTATCATCAATATTTATATATAATCCTCCTGCTGACCTTATGTTTTTAAAAATGATATCTTTATTTCCTGTTGTTCCAAAAAAGTGAATATAGTCCATTTGGTTCTCCTTTTTATATTTCTTGTATTGTTCTAAAATCATTACTATTATACTCTAATTATCCTACATTTTCAATATTTACCTTTGTTTAAATCTTCTATTTACCATATTCCAATTCACTATATTCCAAAATGCTTGGATATACTCTGGTCTTTTCGTATGATATTGTAAATAATAAGAATGTTCCCACATATCTAAAACCAATAATGGTTTGCATCCCCATAACGTCAAATTTTGATGTTTTTCGCATTGTAAGATTTCTAATTTAGACCATTTAGGAACCCATACTAACAAACACCATCCGTGAAGCTTCTACTGTTTTGCCTGCTTCTGTGAATTGTTCTTTAAAGATTTCATAACTTCCAAAATCTTTTATGATTTGTTTCATCAGTTCTATATCTGGCTCTGTTGGAATGGCTGGACCCATATTTTCAAAAAATAGCTCATGTAAAATTGCACCAGATCCATAAAAACTTAAATCTTTTTCTAAACATTTGATATTGGAAAAATCCTTTTTTTCTCTTGCTAATTGCAATTTTTCCTCTGTTTTATTTGTATTATCTACATATCCTTTATACAAAATATTGTAATGTAAGTCTAATGTTTCTTTAGAATAATATGGCTCTAAAGCATTTAACGGATATGGTAATTTAATCATTTTTAACATAAAAAAACCTCCTAAAATAGTATATTCTATTTTAAAAGGTTATATACATCTATTCTACAAATTCATACACATCATTTGTACCAATTCCTTCTATATTATAATAGGTATTTGGAACAGTTCCCATAATGACATTTTCCATAATTAATACTTGATTTGTAATATCTTTGGTAATATCTTTAAATGGTGTGAGGATACTTACTTCACATTTTACTTGTAAATAAATTCTATGAAGAGTTTGATTAATCCCCTGTGCCTCAAATTCACTTCTTAAATCTGTTTCTACATTTCCTACTGTTGATATCCTTATCTTAATACCAGGTCCTCTTCCTGCTAATAGTTTGATACCTGTAAAACTTCCTAAAGCAATTTGAATATCTTGCCTTCCCTGTTGATTAATTTCTTCTTGTATTTTGATTGCTACATCAGAAATGATTTCATTAATAGGAATCACATTAGATTTTATCATTGTCACATTTCCGTTTGCATCTTTTTCTACAGTAAATAACTCATCATAACTATGTTCTGTCATGACATTTGTTGCCTGCTCATTTGATATGATTGTGGCTAAACTTTTTGCCTCGTTTTCACATAATGTATCAAAAATAGGATTGACAGCATCTAACATGACTTTTGCTGATATGACAATGGCTGTGATAAAAATTGTTATCATAGCCATTTTTCTTTTATTTTTTATATGTATATTGGGAATGCGTATTTTATTTCTTGAATAAATCTTAGGCATAGTTTATCATAGAAGCCTGCTCACTACTCACGCCTTTTCTTTTATATCTTGGTATAAATAATTTTTGTCCTGGAAAAATGGTATCTTGATCTTCAATTCCATTCACTCTCGCTATGTCATCTACTGTACTTCCAAACATTTTCGCTATCTTCCATAAAGAATCATCTTTTTTCACAATATACATGATAATACTATAATCTTGTTCTTCTCTTTCTCCCGTTGTTTGTACTTCATCAATTGTATTGATATTGACATTTTTGTCCAACATTGTATTCATTTTCATCTGTGCATTTGCTAATACTTCTCCCCCTTCTTGAATGATAAAGTCTTGACTGCCAACTTCTATATTTGTGCGTATGTTTAAACTGTCTCCATCACTAATATTGTCAAGATTATATTCAAAAGGTATGGTTTCTTTTTTTATCATGATTTGTAAATCTTCTCCCATTAGCATAAATTTTAATTCTAATTCTCCATTATAGATGATTTTATCTCCCATGATATTTTGCTTTATGATATTAGGAACAACATCTACATCAACAATATTTCTGCCTTGCAATTCCTCTATTTTTAATCTTTCACTAATATCCTTAGTTTCTGAAATTTCCCTTTTTCCTGCAATCGTTCTTACTGTTTTTTTATTAAACTCAATGTTTTCAGATGGGCTATATAAATCTTGAATCACATGAATTGTTTTTTCTTCATATGCAGTTGTTGTTACACTAAATTCCATCTCAATATATACAGAATGTTCTTCTACAGAGTTTGGTTTTACAAGAATATTTCGAATTTCATAATTTGTATCACATATATTTCCTTCATTGACATCTTGAATATCCACAAATCCAATAATTGGTATTGTCGCCATTGTTTTATTAATTCGATTATCTTCTGTTAAATATACCATTTTGACTTCTGCTTCTGCTTTTGTTAAAACTTTATTATAACTAATTTTGATATCTTTATTTACTATTCCCACATTCAATTTTAAGATTTCTACTAAGTTATCAATATTATCGATAGCAATGTTTTCTTTGGCATATATTTTTGTTTCTCCACTTCCGATTAGTGAATTAACAGATAATTGCTCTTGTAGCATCTGAATCTCATCTGTATTTTCCAAACTATTTACGATTGAAATTTCTTCTTTAGAATATACTTCAATGGTTAATTCTATTGTTGCTTTAATAGATATTTTTCGTTCATTAACCACTTTTGCTTCTATTTCTTTAATATTGGTACTTATATTACTTTCCATCTCACTTGTTATATTGGGAATATTAATGACTTCTGATAAATCTAAACTGGTATTAATACCTCTTGTTCTTTCCTGGCTATCATCTGTCATATACATAATATATGTATCTACATTACCCTCTATTTTTATTTTCTCATCTATGATTTCTTTTTTATAAATACATGCTACCCCACTTGTACAAATGATATTTAAAACATCTGGCTTCGCATCTGGTACGATTACATCACCTTCTACAAATACAATTTCTTTTCTAGTTGCTACTTTTTTATTCACACTCAAATTTTCTTTTATTGTATTTACAACCATTATTTACCTCCTTATCATTTTTCTTTATTTTATATATATGAAGGTAAATCGTAATTTATAACATTTTGAACAAAACAAATCTCACTTTCTAAATCGGGATTTTGGGGACGGACTCATTTTTCCCTTTTTCGAATTTGATTAAAACGAAAAATATAGAATATAAAAAAATGAAACGATTTTGCGTATCTAAATTTGAAATTAGAAATTCTAAAGAAAAACATGAGGACTGCTCATTTTGCTTAAGCTTTATAGCAACAATGAGAGAGGCTCATGTTTTTCTTGTAGAATTTCTATGAAAATTTAGCTTATACAAAATTGTGTAATGACTTTATATTCTATATTTTTCTATTTTTTTATAATATTTAAAAAGGGAAAAATGAGTCCGTCCCCAAAATCCCAAAAAAAAGAAAACCTTTTCAAGTTTTCCCTTCGTATAGTTTTAAATTTCTGTTGTCTTTTTCTTTTTCATGTTAACTGGTGGTGGTATTAATGGACTATATGAATCTCCATCAAATACTTCAACCTCTACTGTTCTTGTTAAAACATCTGTATAACTATATGTTACATTTCTATTATTTTCCTCATATTTTACTACAAAAATATTTGGATATGCTTTTTCTATTGTAGCTTCTTTTTCAAAGGCTTTACTTCTACCTAAAGACCCTTTGACAATTATCTTTTGCCCCACTTTCTCTAAGATGTCAGTTTTTAGATTTGCTATGTCGTTTTTACAAATCATGCTATCACCTACTCCCTTAAGATAGCTTGATTATAGCATTTTAGGGGAAAAATGTCAAAAAAAGTATATTGTTGCAAAACCTTTGAAGTGCTTGATTTTAAAGAGTTATATCAATTTTTATTCTTAATATTACTTTTGTGTTACAATTGTATTACAATTGTATTTCATTTTCTTTTTGTTAACAACTTCTGCCTTCTTTATTTCCTAATTTTATACATTTTTCCATTTGCCCCTATACCACTAACACCTTGTTTTCCATCTCTTAATTCATTTTCTATATCTTCAATTGTGATATATTTATATCTCTCTGTTACTGCTATTTTTTCAGCTACAATTAATGGATCTATAAAGTCTATTAAAATTCTTCCTGGTGAAGATGCAAAATTAGCTCCTGCACAAATTAATGCTTCAAAATAACTCTGACAAGCACCGGCAAATATGACTAATTTTTTATTGGTTTCTTTGTCATATTTTCTTGCTTCTTTTACTGTTTCTATAAAATATTTTGAGTTACGATAATTATATAAGTCATCATATCTTGAATTTTTCTTTATCATTCCATCATGACCTGTTATAACTAATATGTCTGGTTGATATATTTTTAAAAGATTATATACGACTTTTGGTTGTTTATATTCTGGTATATTTTTTACAATCGCATTTAGACCTAATTTTTTATAATATCGATATGATTTTTCACTATATTTTTTGTCTCCGTCTAAATGCAAAATTTTTCCTGTTATTGTATATTTATTCCTATTTTCTTCTATTTTGTCTAATTGACTAATTTTACCTTCTATTCTTTTTTGTATTGTATCTAAATCTTCTTGTATTCTTTCTTCACTTACTTTTTCCAAATCACTTAATTTGCTATCAGCTTCTACTCTTTCTATGATTCCAATTAAAATAGCAATCTTCCCTGCTTTTGTATCTATTATATTTTTTACACGAAATAAAATGTCTTTATTATATGATTTTCTTCCTACTATATCACCAATTTTTATCTTTTCCATATGAATACCACCTTAAAAGTTAAGCTATTATATTCTATGTCGATTTTTGTAAATTGGTGATTTCTTTATACTATTAAAAAATGTGACTGAAAAATCCTCAAAACTAGCAATTAGTTATTTCCAGCTATTAGTTAACTTTTTTATTTTCAAAAAAAATGCCTTGCAAAAAATCTTTTAAGACTCCTTTGCAAGACTTAATATATCTTACATATAAAAAACTGGCAACTAATTATTTCTAACTAGTCGCCTTTCATAGCAATTCAACTGAAACTTTCGTTCCTTTCATAGCAATCTCTATGATTACTTTCTAATACTATGATACTATATTTTATGCGATTAGTCAACGATTTATCTCCCCAATTTTTATTTTTTCCATATTAATACCACTTTAAATATTCTATGTGGATTTTTGAATAAATCATGTTTTCCTATTATTTTCTTTATAGTTATTCATTTTATGCTTTATGTTCATGTAAATGACTATACTTTAATTTTGTTGCCATCCCTCCTCTTATATGTCTTTCTGCCTTATTTTCATCTAAGACTTTTCTTACCTCATGTGCCAAACTTGGATTGATTTTTTTTAATCGTTCTGACACATCTTTATGTACCGATGTTACTTTTCGTAACGGTAGAACTATTTTTAGAAGTATTAATATCTTCAAAATTAGTTATCA
>CALXFG010000043.1 GCA_944387505.1 uncultured Clostridia bacterium | reverse complement strand
TCTTTTGAATATTTAGACATAAAATGAACCCTCCTTATTAAACTTTTTTGTCTAATAATTTGGGTTCACTTCATTATTTTCTGATTGATTTTGTATCAATTCTGTTCTATTAGTTCGAACAGAAACGTCATTGGTGCGGATGAAGGGACTCGAACCCCCACGCCGTTGGCACTGGTTCCTAAGACCAGCGCGTCTACCAGTTCCGCCACATCCGCATATATAAACTAACAATAATTATATTAGCACAAATCTATTTTTATTGTCAATAGTTTTTATAAATTTTACATAGAAAAATAAATGATCAAACCACCTGCTATGGCTAGTAGAAATCCTATAATTTTCAATCCATTTGAGCCTTCATTTTGGTCTCCAAAGCCAAAAAATCTTTTTGTGATAATTCTTGCATCATATATTAAAATAACGCCTACTAAAACCAAAATTAAACCAATTAATTTTATAATTAGTTGAAACATTTATATCGACATCCTTTTTTATTTTATAAATATATCTTAATATGTTTTTTATAAAAAGTCAATAGGCGTTAAGATAACCTTAACGCCTAAAACAATGACTTATTCCTTTTTAAGCAAGAATTGTCCTTACATATCTTTCGATTTGTTTTACCTTTCTTCTGTCAAACGCCTCATCCATTTCTTCTTCCTCTTTTGTCAAATTCACATTATCAACCAACACCTGCATCTTCTCTCCGGGTGTTAGCAATGCTCTTGGTACACAGTACCTACTGTCCCAAGCATCAAGGACCATCTTTACTTCCAAATCACTTAGTTTTTCTGTTTTTCTTTTTCCGATGACAAATTCTTGAATAATGTAAGTTCCTCTCAAATCTCTGCGCAACCCCAATTGTGATACAACTGACCGTGCTTCGCTTTCTTCCTTTGATGCTATTAATCTTGCTTCTTTTGTCATGTGTTTTCCTCCTTACAGTTACATTTGTTACTAAAGTTACATTTACTAAAATATTTTTTATTTTACAGTATTTTACAGTTGCTTATTTTTATTTTTTACAAAGCTCTATTTTTATTATATATTATATTTACATTTTTTTACATTTATACTTTTATTTTATGATATAAAATTTATTTTCTATTATCTACAAGAGAAGAAGGTGCCTTACAACACCTTCTTCTCTTAGAAATAAAACCTCGAGCTTTTAGTAGAAAATCTAGCTTAAATTATATCTCTATCCTCTTTGTAAACTTATCTCTAATTAATCTCTTCAATCTTACATTTTCTTCTTTTTCTAATTTCGGATCTTTATCAATAATTTTAATAGCTGCTTCTTGTGCCACTTTTAATATATTCATATCTTCAAACAAATTGGCAATTTTAAATTCTGGAAGTCCATGTTGCATGGTTCCAAAGAAATCTCCAGAACCTCTTAATTCTAAGTCCTTTTCTGAAATAATGAATCCATCATTGGTATCACACATAACTTTCATTCTTTTTCTAACAGTTTCGCCTTTTCCTTCATATTTTAAAATACAATAGGATTTATATTCTCCTCTTCCGACTCTTCCTCTTAATTGATGTAATTGTGCTAGTCCAAATCTTTGGGCATCTTCTATCACCATAATATTGGCATTTGGTACATCTACACCAACTTCAATAACCGTTGTTGAAATCAATATATCAATCTCTTTATTTTTAAATCTCATCATAATGTCATCTTTATCTTTTGCTTTCATTTTTCCATGTATGTATTCTACTCTATATTCTGGAAAAGTCTCTGTTTTACATTTTTCATATAACTTTTCGACTGATTTTAAATCTAATTCTTCATTTTCTTCTACTAATGGACATACAATATATGCTTGTCTACCTTCTTTTAGTTGCACTTTGATAAAATTATTAATTCTATCTTCCATTCCTTTTGTTACGGCAAATGTATCTATCTTTTTTCTGTTTGGTGGTAATTCATCAATAATAGAGATATCCAAGTCTCCATACAATATTAAAGCTAAGGTTCTAGGAATTGGTGTTGCTGTCATAACCAATACATCAGGATTTTGTCCTTTCTCAACAATGGTTGTTCTTTGTTTTACACCGAAACGGTGTTGCTCATCTGTTACAACCAATCCTAAGTTTTTAAACTCTACATTTTCTTGTAATAAGGCATGTGTTCCAATTAAAATATCTATTTCTCCATTTTTTAATCTTTCTAATAGTTCTGTTTTTTTCTTTTTTGTCATGGCTGAAATTAATAATTCACATTTGATATCTAATTCATCAAATATCTTTTTAAAGTTTTCTAAATGTTGTGTTGCAAGAATAGCTGTTGGTGCCATAATGGCTGCTTGATAACCACATTTTACCGCTTTATATGCTGCACACATAGCAATAACAGTTTTTCCTGAACCAACATCTCCTTGTAATAATCGGTTCATTGGTTTATCAGATTCCATATTATTATCAATTTCTTCTAATACTCTTCTTTGTGCATTGGTTAATCGAAATGGTAATTTGTTAATAATATCTGACATATGCACATCTTTGCTAAATTGAATTCCTTTTTCTTCATTCATATAACTATTTTTTAATTCCAATAATGCCAATTGCATAGTTAACAATTCTTCAAAAGCCAATCGATTTCTAGCAATATTGAAGTCTTTGAATTCTTGTGGAAAATGAATACTTTTGGTTGCTTCATTAATCCCTTCTAAATGATATTCTTTTAATATGTATTCAGGTAACGTTTCTTCTAAATTTCCTTCTACTTCTTTTATCGCATTTTCCATAATTCTTCTAATCGTATTTTGTGATAAACTAAATGTTAATGGATAGATGGGAATAATTTTTCCTGTGTTAGATGTTTTTCCCTCTTCATCAAAAACTGGTGAATTGATAGTAATTCTTCCAAAGGTATTATTCACTTTTCCATAAAACGTATATTTTTTCCCTTGTTCAAATTTATTTTTTAAATAACTTTGATTAAACCAGACCGCTGTTGCAACACCTGTTTCATCTCTAATTATCAATTTTTGCATAGTCTTTCCTCTTAGTCTTACATCACTTACTCTACCACTGGCATATGCTTCAATTAATACTTCTTCTCCATCTATACATTCTGCAATATTTTTTGGCTTACTTCTATCTTCATAGGTTCTTGGATAATATGTAATTAGGTCTTTTAACGTAAATATTCCTAACTTGTTTAATAATTTTACTCTATTGGGTCCTACACCTTTTATATATTTTACATCTTTTTCTAAATCTATCATAGTTCTTCATCGAGTACATAAACTCGGATTACCTCCTCGCTTTTTTCTTCATTCTAACATACTGTTTATTCAAATTCAAATCCTTTTCTTTACTTCATATAATTTTAGTTACTAGTTAATAGTTTATATATTCTTTATTAAGAAACAGCTGATATATAAATATTTTTTAAAAAATTCGAATGTGACCGGAATAGTTTTACAAATTCTTAAGATAAAGCCATAAAGGGTCCTGTTTCCGGGTATTGTTGTGGTTTTATCTTTAGAATTTGTTAAACGTGAATGCAGGGTAACCGAGAATTTTTTAAAAATATTTATATATCAGCTGTTTCGTAAAGTTAGTTAAGTAAAATTATTTACAAAACCTATGCCTTCCAATAGTGACTGTCATTGGTCTTGACCATATCCATTTGTTTGTCGCTGTTGATGGGTTGAAGTAATAAATTGCTCCATAAGTCGGGTCCCAACCATTAATGGCATCTTGTGCTGCTTTTTTTGCAGTTGCATCTGGTGTTAGATTAATTTGTCCATCTCTAACCGCATCAAAAGCACCTGATTGATAAATAACACCTGAAATACTGTTTGGAAAAGAACTACTTTTCACTCTGTTCATAACAACTGCTCCAACGGCTACTTGTCCTGTATATGGCTCTCCTCTTGCTTCTCCATAAATTAATCTTGCTAATAAATTGACATTACTACTATTACTAGAAGATGATGATGAACCTGATGAGGAACTTGTAATTCCCATTGCTGCTAATGTTTTTGGTCCTGCAATACCATCTACTGCTAAACCATTTTTTCTTTGAAAATATCGAACAGCTTCTTGTGTTTGACTACCATATATTCCATCTATGTTACCATTATAATATCCCCATCGTTTTAATTTGGTTTGGATTTGTGTCACTTCATCTCCTCTTGAACCATATTTAGATAAAGCTTCCACCTTATTATTTCTAAGGAATATATAGGCTATGGTAGATACAATCGATACCGTCATTATACATACAATAAATATTTTTCTTGTATTTTTTCTTAATCTCATCTTAAAATCACCCTTGCTAAAAAATCTTATTCTTATTTTTAGCAATATTGGGATTTATTATACATTATAACTCCATTTCTTCTGGCTGTTTTCTTACTATTCTTCCTTCTATCTCTTTAATTTCTTCATCCAATTCTTTTTGGGTTGTATTTGAAACATAAAATTTAATATTTTGTCCTAATAATTCATCTTTATCAACTCTCTCATATATTTGTTTTTCTGGATCATATAAGTAATATACATTTTCCATTTGTTTTTTTATAATCACAATATTTTTAGCTTTTCTTCTTCCATTTTCTTCTATAAATCCATCATATTTTTTTATATATAATACCCTTTCATCTATTGTTAATACTTTTTGAGAAAGTTTTAAATAATATTCCATCGCTTGTACATTTCCTATTTTTTTCTTTGCACTTTTTCCCATAATTCCTACATATTTCATCAAAAACTCAAATTTTCGTTGAGCAAGTTCATCTGGTTTGTTGGTTCCAAAGAACTGTCTCATAAAGCCTTCATCAAAAGCCTCTTGCTCCATCAACTCTAATATATCATTTGTATATAGTCCTTTATATGAAAAGCCAAATTCTTTGTCCCATTCTGCTATTGCCTTCTCTGTGATTTCAGAAAATTTATTCCCATGATTTTGCTTATTCATCTTTTCTAGAAAGCCTACTTGATTATTTCTTGGACTTCTACTAGAAAGTTTTCTTTTAAGAAGCTCTTGAGACATACCAAAATTTCTAGTTTTCATACCTGTTTGAATTCTCATAACATCAGGAGTCAAATTAAAAAAGTAATATTTGCCATTTGCTTCAAAAGACCCATTCACATGTGATAAAGGATCATTTTCATTTACAAAATGTATAGATGCTTCTATTCCTTCTTCTTTCATCAATTCAGCACAGGCTTTATTCATATCTATACAAATGGCTTCTCCTTCTTCTGTAGTACCTTCTTTATAAAATTTTACTCTATTAGAATATTCTTCTTCAGACATTTTAGGTGAAAAAAGAAAATATGCTTCTTTATAGGAATATATTTGTCCCATTCTTCTATAAATATAATATGCTTTCTTTTCTTTTGGCATTTTCCCTTTTTCTTGTTCATACTGACTGATTTCTTCTTTTATTTGTTCTGCATTTTTTCTTTCATATTGATTCATCGTATAAATCCCTTTCTACCTGATATTGAAATTTTCTATTCCATAAATTCACTTTATCTTATTAACAATATCGACAAAGAACAGATTCTAGTCCTATTTGTAAATCGATTAATCCAATTTTATAATGATAATCTAAATCTCTTAGGTTTTGTAAGATAGCTTTTAAATCTTTTTCTTCAAAATATCTTGCTTGTGTTTTATATTTATTTACTAAAAATGTTTGATTTGGTTTTAAATTTAAAGTTGTTATCATATCTTTGTTATATTTTAAAGCTAACTTAGTAAAATATAACTTTTTAAAATGGTTATATAATGTAATTAATATTTTTTGTATTGGCTCTTTCGCATATAACAGATTTTTCAAAACTTGTAGGGCTTTCTCTGTTTCTTTTTTTCCTAAACTGTCTGTTAAATCAAATATCACACTTTCCAATTTTTTTATACATAAACTATCAATATCTTCTTTTTGAATGGTTCCATTTTCTCCTGCATATTCTATTAATTTTCTAATTTCATTAATTAATTCTTGCATATTGGTGCCACAACATTCTATAAAATATCTTAGGTTAGCATCTGATATATTTACCTTATATCCATGGCAAATTGCTTTCATTCTTTTTTCGATTTGAATTGGTTTTTGATATTCAAAATGACAAACTACACCTAATTTATCAATGGTTTTATATAAATTTGTTTTATTATCTACATCTTCTTCAACAAATACCAAAACTACACTTTCTGCTATTAATTTGCTATTTGCTCCTAAATACTCTGCTAATCTGTCTCTTATTTTTCCAAGTTCAGCATTTTTTCGTTTTCCTTCTTTTTTTAGTATTCCAGAATTTCTAGCAATGATTAATTTTTTTTCATATCCAAAAGCAGGTGTTTCTATATCAGATATAATTCCACCAATATTGGTATCATCAATTGGTATATAGTTGATTCCTTTGATACATTCACCAAATAAATGCTTTATTTTCTTTAATGCGTTTTCTAACAAAAATAGTTCTTCACCATATAAAATATAGATATTTTTTAAAATTCCTTGGTTTAATTCTTTTTCTAATTCTTCTATTTTTACCATAATTCCTCCGCATTTTAAATTTTGTTAATGCATACTTTTCTTCCTTCACATCTGTGTATCAAAATCTTTGATTTCGTTAACGCACGTCTTTCTCATAGCTTTTGTGCAAATTTAGATGAATGTGCATGACAAATCGCCATTGCCATACTATCTGTTACATCATCCAATTTAGGTAACTTTTCTTCATTTAAAATCATTTTTACCATTCTTTGGACTTGAATTTTATCTGCTCTTCCGTAACCTGTAACTGCTTGTTTTACTTGAAGTGGTGTATATTCATATATATTTAAATTGTTTTGCCTTGCTGTTATTAATATAACACCTCTTGCTTGTGCTACATTTATCGCTGTCTTTGCATTATTGTTAAAAAACAACTCTTCAATTGCCATAGCTTCTGGTTGATATGTTTTTATAATATTATCCAATTCTTTATTAATCTTTTCTAATCTTAATGGAAATGATGTATGTGCTTCTGTTAATATTGCTCCAGAAGTTTGTAAATGAAATTTATTTCCTATATAATCTATAATACTATATCCTGTTATTGCAAATCCAGGATCAACGCCTAATATTCTCATGTTTTCTTTCCTTTCTCTAAAGTAATCTTGTTTGGTTTTCTTTCGAATTTCTGTTCACATTATATCATAAATTTTTTTAATTTCAACTATATTTTTAGATGAAATGTCAATCGTGATTTTGGGGACGGACTCATTTTTCCCTTTTTCGAATTTAATCAAGATAAAAAAATATAGAATATAAAAAATGAAACAATTTTGCGTATCTAAATTTGAATTTAGAAATTATTAAAGGAAAAAGTGAGGAATGCTCATTTTGCTTAAGATTTATAGCAACAATGAGAGCGGCTCACTTTTTTCTTTTAGAATTTCTATGAAAATTTGGCTTATACAAAATTGTGTAATGACTTTATATTCTATATTTTTTAGTTTTCACAATTCATTAAAGAGGGAAAAATGAGTCCGTCCCCAAAATCCCTCAATTGGATTAATCTCTTTTACTCATGATAATCCTAAACACTTCTGCTACACTCCAAGCTTGTGCAATGGCACCTTTTGGTAATTGTGGTTTTACAGAGTCATACATTTCTGATATGCTTCCAATACAACCATTTTCATAAATTTCTTTCTTAAATGTTTTATCTGTTTTCGCTACAAATTTTTCTATTTTAGTTTCTAAAGCTTCTTTTTCTTCATTTTTTGCTTTATCTTTCATGTTAACAAGTGCATTATAATATAAACCTAATAACCATGTCCATGTAATTCCTTGATGGTAACTGCTATCTCTTTTAAAACTGTCTCCTTCATATACTTCTACGTAATTTTCTTCACCTTTTGCTAATGTTTTTAATCCATATGGATTTAATAATTTCTTTTCTACAACATTCATCATATTTTTAGCCATTTCTGAGTCTGGATCTATTACAGGATATGTTAAGCTCAAAGCAAATAGCTGATTTGGTCTTATTTTACTATCTCCTAGCACATCATAAAGACATTTTGTTTTTGGATTATAGAATTTTTCTTCAAATGCTTTTTTACATTTTTTAGCTAAGTCTTTATATTTTTTTATTTGTAGTAAATCACCAATTCTCAAAGTTAAATTTGCCATAATCATATTTGCATTATACCACATGGCATTTATTTCAACTGCTTTTCCATTTCTTGGTGTAACTGCTATGTTTCCTATTTTGGCATCCATCCAAGTATTTTGTGTATCGTCAGTTCCTGAAACGATTAATCCATCACTATCTAAATAGATATTATTTCCATCGACATTATTGCCTTCTACATAATTTTTGATAATATCTTGTAATTTTTTATATATGTTTTCTTTTATAAATTTATAATCTTTTGTATATTCTAAATATTTTTGAACTTGTTCAAATAGTAATAAAGAAGCATCTACACTATTATATAAAGGTCTACTATCATATCCTGAATAGCCATTTGGTACTAAACCATATTTCATGTCTCTTACCATCGTTAATAAAACTTCTCTTGCAATATCATATCGTCCGGTAACTAATAATAATCCTTCAAAAGCAATTAAAGAATCTCTTCCCCAGTCTAAAAACCATGGATATCCAGCAATAATAGTATGCAATCCAAACTTTGGTCTATAGACAATAAAATTATCAATTGCTTTTATATATGTTTTTATTAATTCATCTTCATTTAATTCTTTTTTGGTTTTATTTTCTTCTTCTGAAATAAGTCCTGTTCGTCTTATTTCTGTATTGATTCTATAGATTTCTTTATCCATGATTTCTTTTACATCTTTTTCTTCTATATTTTCTTCTAAAGAACATATAAATGAAATCTCTTTTTCTTCATTTGCTTTTATTTCAACTTCATAAACACCCGGAACCACATGATTTTCTTCTGGATAAAATCCTCTTTTTTCCTCTTCAACATAAAACATATGCTCAAAATCGTCATTTTCATGAGGAATATAAGTTCCTTCAGATAAGTTCATATAGATTGGTGTTTGTGATTTATCATCTATTACCACTTTTATTTTTCTACCGTTAATTTGTTGTCTTATGTTAAAATGATGCCCTGTATTCATTGTATGGAAATCTCTAAAATTCATAATAGGCGCTAATGTTAATTTTGCTTTACATCTTCCATTTTTGATTTTGTAGTATACACCTACTGTATTTTCATTGTATTCCATGCAAATACTTTTTTCAATTTCTATTCCTTGTACTTTATATTTAAAAGTAGGATAATAGTCTTTTTCAAATTCTTCTTGATATTGATATCCATGAGAAATATATGACTCACATATATTAGTATATAAATCATATTTTTTTCCTCTAACTTCAATGGACTCGTCTAATTTTGATAAAATCACATGTCGATTTGCTGGTGGATTTAATGGTGCAATTAACAATCCATGATACTTTCTTGTATTGGCTCCAATAATGGTAGAAGAAGCAAATCCTCCTATTCCATTTGTGATTAGCCATTCTTTTGTAATTCCTGTTTCTAAATCTAAACTTTCCTTTGTAAATTTCATAATATCCTCCGTATCTTTTTATTTTTTTATATAACCACTTTCATTTAATGTTTTCATCATTTCTTCTCTTAATTCTGCTTTTGTTTTCGTTCTTCTGCCTCTTCCTCTTGCACTCTTTGGTTTTGTTGTTTTTGTTCCTTCACTTGCATGTTTGTTGTTTGCCTTTTCTGCTTTTCTCCTCATATTCTCTTTTTCTGTTTTTATTCTTGCTTTTTCATCTGCCTCTCTTATGGAAGCAATTCTTTCACTATACTTATTACTAAATTTACTTTTTCCTCTTGCATGTTTTTCCTGTGGCTTTTTACCATTTCTATTTTTTCTAGCCATTGCTTTTTTCTTTTTATTAATACGTTTTTCTTCTTGTAATTTTGTATTTAACATTAAGTACTGAGGATCATTTTGTTTATCTTGATATTTTAAGTCATCACAAATTAGTTCTATAATAGAAGCTGCCACTAAATTTGGATCATGTCTGATAAATTCACCATCTATCATAGATAAATTTCTTTGTAAGAATTTAATACCTTTTACTTTATCCACATCTTGCTCTACAATATCTTGCCCTTCTAAATTATATTTTTTAATAAATTCTGGTATAACTTCTCCTGTATCATAAATACAATAATCCATAATGCCTTGTCCACAGTGTTCTAATATAGCATTGATATGATCTGCCACACTATAATTATCTGTTTGTCCCGGTTCTGTCATAATATTACTAATATATACTTTTATCGCTGTACTTTCTTTGATTGCTCTATTAACACCATTTACTAAAAGATTTGGTATAACATTTGTATATAAACTTCCTGGTCCTATAATAATACAATCTGCTGCTTTTATCGCTTCTACGACCCCTGGTGCTGGTTTGCAATTTGATGGACTAATCATAATTCTATTAATTTTTGTTAATTTTTCAGAAACCACTTCTGGTATTCTTGATTTTTCTTCTACGACATATCCATTTTCCAATTCTGCAACAATTTTCATCTCATCTAAAGTCACTGGTATAACTTTTCCTACCATATTAATAACTTCATTACTTTTGATAATAGAATCTTCAAAATTCCCATTAATTTCTTTCATTGCTAGAAAATATATATCTGAAAAATCTAGTCCTCTTAATCTTCCACTTTGAAATTCGTGATTTAATAATTTTTCTACTTGTTCATCTTTTTTAGCTAATGCTATAATACTTTCTTTTATATCATTTAATGGTAATGTTTGTAATTCTCTTCTAGAATTTGGCATAGTTTCTCCATAGTCTGATACAGTTACAATAGCTGTTAAATTGCTTGTATAATTTTTTAATCCTGAAAGAACGGTATTTAATCCTGTACCTCCGCCAATTACGACAATATTAGGTCCTTTATCATATACAGTTTTATTAAAAATTAATGAATTAATATTGACATTTTTTTTATTTTCCATTCTTTCATCTGTTGATTCAATCAATACCTCTAATGTTCTTTTATTGATATATACCAATCCTACAACAATTGCAACAAATCCTACGACAAATATGCCAACAACTTTTCCAACTTCTTGAAAAGATATTTCTCTCATAACCAATATTTCTGCAATTCCATAACAACATAATATAATTCCTATTAAAATTAAGAATATCCATCTTTTCATTTTTGTACTTGATCTAAACCAATGCATAAAACCATTCATCTTAATTCTCTCCCATAATCTCAATCTCTAATTCTATCTTCTTATTAAATTTTTCTTCTACTTCGTGTTTTACATATTTAATTAATTCTAATATGTCTTTTGCAGTTGCATTTCCTTTGTTTATAATAAATCCTGCATGTTTACTAGAGACTTCTGCTCCTCCTATGCTATATCCTTTTAATCCTGCTTCATCAATCAATTTTGCTGTGATAAAATCTGCTCCTCTTTTAAATGTACTACCCGCACTTGGATATTCAATTGGTTGTTTTTCCTTTCTATAGTTTGCATATTCCTCCATTTTTTCTTTAATGTCTTTTTCTTCTCCCTTTTGAAACTCCATATGTACTTCTAATACAATATATGGCTTATCTTTTAGCATACTTCTTCTATATTCAAAATGCATTTCTTCATTTTCAAATTGATGAATATTTCCATCATAATCCATACAGGTAACTGTACTGACAATATCTTTGAATTCCTTACCATGTGCTCCCGCATTCATTCTAACAGCTCCACCAATGGTTCCTGGTATCCCTGATAATTCTTCAAATCCAGTTATCGCATTTTTTAAAAGTAAATGTCCAAACACAGAGATTTTAACCCCGGCTCCCACAGTTGCAAAAATCTTTTTATCTAAATTCATCATTTCTATTTTATTAAATCGAATATTTAGGACAATTCCTTTAATTCCTCCATCTAACACCAACACATTACTTCCATTTCCTAAAATGGTAAGTGGTATGTGATTTTGTTTTGCAAATTTTAATATATGTCTTACATCTTGTATATCATCAATTTTTACATAACATTCAGCAGGACCACCAACTTTAAATGTTGTATGTTTTGACATTGGTTCATCAAACAATATATTATCCTTCAAAATTCCTAATTGTAATATCTGTTTTTTTAATTCTTCTGTCATAAAGTCCCTCCTTGTTAAATTCGTTATTACTATATCATTTTTTCAGTTTAATTACAAGTTCTATGCATAATTATTTTATATCATTCTTATGACTATTTTTGTCAAAACCCTTTATTTTTTTCATTTTTTATAGTATAATATATATAGTGTGAATTAAAAAAGGAGGATTTATTTATGTGGCAATTTTGGTTAATTGCTTCTGGAATATTTTTTATTGCAGAAATCATAACAACTGGTTTTTTAGTATTCTGGTTAGGTATTGCAGGTTTAATTACCATGTGTGTTAGTTTCTTTACAGATAACTTAACAGTTCAAGCAAGCATTTTTGTCATTTTATCTGCTGTTTTAATTTTGACAACCAAACCATTTGTTAAGAAATTTGTTAATAAAAAAGAAAATACAGAAAAAACAAATGCCTTTTCTATTATTGGAAAAACAGCCATTGTCATCAAAGATATCGATTCTATCAATGGTGTAGGTCAAATAAAAGTTGATGGTGAAGTATGGTCTGCTGAAGGCGTTAATGGTTCTAATATTGAAAAAGGGACAAAAGTAGAAGTAAAAGAAATCGATGGTGTTAGAGCAATTGTTACACCAATTTCAAATCATTAGTTTATATTTTTATTTATAAATTTTAAAAAGGATGTTTAAAAGGAGGAAGTTTTATGATTTTTTTAATAATACTACTTGTTATCATCTTAGTGATAGCATTTATGTCTATTAAAATCGTTAAACAATCTGAGGTATATATCATTGAAAGATTAGGTAAATTCTATAAGGTAGCTGATGCTGGTCTTACTATCATTATTCCATTTTTTGATCATGTAAGAAGTGTCGTTAGTTTAAAACAACAAACAATGGATATTCCACCTCAAAGTGTTATTACAAAAGATAATGTTACCATCACAATTGACACAGTTGTGTTCTATCAAATAACAGATCCTGCGAAAGCAGTTTATGAAATTCAAAGCTTAAAGAAAGGTATTGAATATTTAGCCATTACAACTATCCGTGATATCATTGGTAAGATGGACTTAGATGAGACCTTTAGTTCAAGAGATGGTATTAATACAAAATTAAGAGCTGTGCTTGATGAAGCAACAGATAGATGGGGTTGTAAAATTGACAGAGTGGAAATCAAAGATATTGAACCACCTGCTGATGTTAGAGATGCCATGGAAAAAGAAATGAACGCAGAAAGAAATAAAAGGGCTTTAATTCTAGAAGCAGAAGCACAAAGACAATCTGCTATTACCATTGCAGAAGGTAAAAAACAAGCAGCTATCTTAGAAGCTGAAGCCGATAAAGAATCACAAATTAGAAGAGCTGTCGGTGAAGCCCAAGCAATTAAAGAAGTTGCTGATGCAAAGGCAAAAGAAATTCAAATGGTATATGAAGCAATCAAAAAATCTGATCCTGACGAAAAATTAGTTCAATTAAAATCTCTAGAAGCTTTAGAAAAAGTTGCTGATGGTGAAGCAAATAAAGTGTTTATTCCATTTGAAGCAACTAGTGCATTAAGTAGTTTAGGTGCTATTAAAGAAGTTATGACTGATGAAAAGAAATCAAAAACAACTAAAAAAGCTGTAGAAAAACCTGAAGAATAATTTTATGAATATAAATAATTAACCTTGTTATAGAAAAAATCCAGTTTCAAAACTGGATTTTTCTTTTTCTTTAATTTGATGTCCATCTAAGCATTCGAATATCATTGTATTTGCTGACAACTTCTTTGTATTTATCATATTCTTCTTCCCATAATTCATCTGGTACTTTATCAAAAGCTTTAAATATTTTCTCTGCTTCTGATAAATAAATCACTTGTTCTTGTGGTGTCATTTTCTCATATTGTTTTGCAAACATATATAATTTATCTAACATCTGGTTTGCTTCGATAAATCCCCAGAAATCTTTTACTTTCATTCCAAACATTTTTATTTGCATAATGGCATATGCTACTAATGCAAATATTGTCAATATTAGAACATATATTACAATCAGTATTGCTGTCATAATTATTACCACCTTTTAATCTGCTTTTGTACTTAACTATTATATCATATATAAATTGTTTTTGTAAATACTTTCTTCTTGATTCCTATCCTCCCATATGAGTTAAATAATCTGGGGAAAATAGATATAAAAAATTTTGAAAAAATATAGAAAAACAAAAGCACTAAGTATA
>CALXFG010000042.1 GCA_944387505.1 uncultured Clostridia bacterium | reverse complement strand
TACAAAAAATTAATCGAAAATGTTGAAGGTGGATTAGTATTTAGCCGTGATGGAGATAGAATTTGGAAATGTAGAAACTGCGGACATATTGTTATTGGAAAATCAGCTCCAGAAATTTGTCCAGTATGTAGCCATCCAAAAGCATATTTCGAAATCAAAGCTGAAAATTATTAATATATACAAAGGCAAGAATGAATAGTTCTTGTCTTTTTTTGTATTATAGAAAGAACGATTTTTTTCTATAGGAATGTTTAAGGATACACAAAAATTTTACCAAGTTTTTATTGTTAGGTTTAAAATAATCTTGACTTCATAGGAATTTTTTTGTATATAATAATTAAATTTTTAATAAATATCGTTAGAATCTTAGTACAATAAATTTTAGTATCAAAATCAAGTGAAAGGAAAGAAACATGGTATATAAAACATATTATGAGTCACCGGTGGGGAAGTTGTTTATCGCAAGTGATGGAGAAAATGTCATTGGATTATGTATAGAAGGACAAAAATATTATTTAGATAAAATAGAAAAACAAGCTATTGAAGAAGACAATTTGAAAATATTTGATAAAACTAGAAATTGGTTAGATAGATATTTTAAACAAGAAAAACCTGAAATATCTGAATTATCATTAATGCCAGAAGGAAATGCGTTTAGACAATGTGTGTGGAAACTTTTATGTGAGATACCATATGGAGAAACCATAACCTATGGAGATTTAGCAAAAAAAGTAGCAGAAAAATTAACTAAGCCCTCTATGTCTGCACAAGCAGTAGGAAATGCGGTTGGACATAATCCGATTTCTATTATTATTCCTTGCCATAGAGTGGTTGGAAAAAATGGAAGTTTAACTGGATATGCAGGAGGAATTGATAAAAAGATAAAATTATTAGAAATTGAAAATGTCAATATAAAAAATTTTTTTGTTCCTAAAATATAAAAATATATTTTAGACTGAACAGTAACCAATAGAAAAAATTTTGAATAAAAATTTAAAAAATGAGAATAATTCTAAATAGGATTAAGATAAAAGTCAAACTTTTCTATATAAAAAAGAAGAGAAAAGACAGGAAATTAGCAGGTTTTAAGAGAAATGTGAAACTTTTGTGAATTTTAGCACTCTACTATTGACATTGCTAAAAATAGGTATATAATAATAAATGAAAAAAGATAAAAGTACTTTTAATCTACATATGTGCTACCGAAAAAGGTGTCAACACATAAATATATAATTAATGAAGGAGTTGATTATTATGATGATGATACCAAGAAGAAATCATTTTGATTTATTTGATGAAATGTTTAGAGATCCATTTTTTGAAGGATCAGAAAGTAAGGTAATGAAAACAGACATAAAGGAGAAAAAAGATAAATATATAATTGATATTGATTTACCTGGATATGAAAAAGAAGATATCAAAATGGAAATATCAGATGGATATTTAACAGTACATGCAAGTGTTAATAAAGAAGTAGATGACGAAAAAGAAAAAGGAAAATATGTACGTAAAGAAAGATATGTAGGAGAATGTTCAAGAAGCTTCTATGTAGGAGAAAATGTAAGTGAAGATGAAATTAAAGCAAAATTTAAAAACGGAACATTAACCATTGAAGTTCCTAAAAAAGATGATAAAAAAGAATTACCAGATAAAAAATATATTCCAATTGAATAATTTATATAAATTAAAAAAATGTTTAACTTAAAGGTGAGAAACATAACAATGTTTTCTTACCTTATTTTTTTGTTTATTTGGAAAAATTTAATTAGAAATTTTGTAAATAATTAAAAGAAAAAAAGGTAAAAATACATTTAGTGGAGGTGAAAAAATGAATAAAACAATAAAATTCATTATATTTTTTATAGCAATTTTTGCGATTAGTTTCTTTATTCCTAATTTTACGAAAGCTGCAACACCAGTTACAGACGAAAGTTCTTTACTTAGTGCTATATCTAGTGTTGGCGATGGAGAAACCATTACATTACAAAATAATATTACAGTAACAGCACCAATCGTTATACAAAAACAAGTTACCATTGATGGTAATGGGTATACCATTACAGGTTCTAGTGACTGGACATCAACATCAGGAAACCAAACGATGTTTACAGCCCAATTATCAGCTGGTAAATTAACGTTAAAAAATATTAATTTACAAAATGGTCCTAAATATGGTGTACAATCTTATGATGGAGCAACTGTCATATTAAATAATGTTTCTATAACAGGATTTAAATATGGTGGTGTTCTTGCCAATGGTGGTAATGTTGAGGTTATAGACTTACATTTAGGATATAACGGAACTGGAGCCAATAATGGTATTGAAATTGCAAAAGGAGCATCTGCAACCAATAATCCAACATTAACAATGAATGGTACTTTAACATCAGATTCAACAGAAAATGTTGTAAGAGTTGCTGAAAATGATAGTTTAACAGAATTTACAATTAACAATGCTCCAGATACAACAAATAAAATCGTTTTAACAGATGACAAAGTTGTATTAACAGATCAATATAATAATATTATAGCAGAAACAAGTGTACCAGATAAGGTAACAGGAAATGCAGGGGATAAAAAGGTAATTGTAACTGTCATGGTAAATGAAGAAGAAATTAAATTTACAGCAAATGAAGGAACCAAAATTACTGCAGACTTAGTAAAATCACATATAGTATTAGAAGATAATGAACAAATTGATGGATTCTATACAAGCGCTGATTATACAACAGAATTTAATTTTGATGATCCATTAAATACAGATACAACGATTTATGCAAAAATTTCTACAGTAGAAGCAACTGTACCAGAAGAACCAAAACCAGAAGTTCAAGAAAAAGATGAAACACCAAAAACAGGAGTAAAAAATTATTTAGGATTAGCTGTATTAGTCATCATATTCTCATCAGTAGTTATGATTTCTATGAAAAAGAAAAATATCAAAGGATAGGCCAAAAGCGTCTATCCTTATTTTATCCATATATACTAAGTGTAAGGAGTTTATCATGGAAGAGAAAACAAAAGCAAAAAGAAAAAAAATACATGTTATTATCTATTTACTTTTAAGCATATTGATAATTTTATCTATAATGTATATCATAAACTTTTTTTCATTAAAACAAGAAGCAAAAGAACAAAGTAAATTATTGAATGCTACAGACATATATCAAATGGAGAATACTCAGGAAGTGGCACAAAATCGTTTAGAAGATGAAAAAGAAAATGTTGAGTCAGAAGCTGAAAAAAATGGAGAAACCATATCAGCAGAAAACACAGAAGAACAAAAACAAGAAACTGAGAGAATGTTACAAGTAAAACAATTGCAGGGACAAAATCCAGATATTGTAGGCTGGTTAGAAATTGAAAATACAAATATTAATTATCCAGTATTGCAGGGAACAGATAATCGTTATTATATGACACATAATTATAAAAAAGAAAAAAGTAAAAATGGATCTATTTTTTTAGATGCGAATTATAATTGGAATATACCAAGTAATAATTTATTAATTTATGGGCATAACTTAGGAAATGGAATGATGTTTCAAGAATTATTAAAATATGAAAAGGAAAGTTTCTATCAAGAGCATCCAGTGATTCGTTTTACAACAGCAGAAGAAGATGCAAAATATGAGATTATTTCCGTTTTAAAATCAAGAGTATATTATAAATCAGAAAAAAATGTATTTCGATATTATTATTTTATTAATAGTGAATCAGAAGAAGAATATAATCAATTTGTAAGAAATGCTAAAAATGCTTCATTATATCCTATTGATGCAACGGCAAGCTATGGAGATCAATTGATTACATTATCGACTTGTTCATATTATGTACAAGATGGGCGATTTGCAGTAGTAGGGAAAAGATACTCATAAATCTACAGAAAAATTCTCAAAACGTGAAACTTTGTTCTTAAATTAAATTTGACATTTTATGTAAAATATGTTAGCATTTGCATGTAGTGAAAATTCAAATTTAAAAGAAAGTATAGAAATTTTAAATACTTTCACAGTGTAGGAGGCACAAAGAAAATGTCAAAAAGTAATACTTACTCAAAATTATCAGATGCAGGTCGGAGAGCCGTATTGTATGAAGCCAAAAAACGTGGCGTCAAAGTTATGTACGAAGATGAAAGTACAGTAATACTGGATGGAGATTCTTCTGATTGTGATGCAGTCAGAAGGGCATTAGCTAGAGATTACCAAAATGGAGATGGATATGGGATATTATCCGATCGGGATAATATTTATAGTTTCTAAATCCAAATACAGGGATGATATCTAATAGATTCATCCCTGTTCTTATGTTTTTTATATGTTCTATTTTATATATAGGAAAAATAACTATTTTTAAAGTTCACCTATTGATTTATTTGTTTGTTTCTTGAATTGTTTCATTCAATTCTTTTGTCATCTTTTTACCAATGATATAATTTATTACATACATCAATAGGAATAAGATAGTGTATCCAATATAAAAATAAGTTAAACCACTGTTAAAGTATACGGCTGATAAATTTGTAGCAAAGTATAAGTTATGTGTAATACTAAACATTAATATTTGAGGGACAAGTAATATAATGGCAATATATCCTATCACAACTTTTAAAATGATATTTACTTTTTTACTTGTAATTACTGCATAAGCAATAGCAATGGCAGCTCCTAGTAAGAAGGATATTAGAATGTATTTTGTAAATATTTCATTTAAAGCTGATTGGAGATGTACCCATATAGAATATCCTAAAGGGTCATAAAATTCAGCAATTAAATGAGAATGTCCATCATTGATAGAATGAACTTCACCATCATTGGCATAAGGAGATTCATTAAGTCCATCTTTCATGAGTTCAGCAAAACCACCAATACTATCTCCTAATTCTTGTATTTTATCACTATCAAGATGTGCAAAGATATCTTCACCATAATTACTATCAAATAAATTAATTTGATTATTAGTGCACCATCGATAGAAAGCTATTCCAGTAAGTGCACAATATAGAATAATTGCAGAAAGTATAAAGATTAATACAGTTTTCAATAGTTTTTTAAAAAAGGTTTTCATTTTAAATTCCCCCTTTCCTTTAATAGTTTCATGATGTGTGAAACATTTCTTTTAGAAACAGTTTCTTGTGTATTGTCTTTTAGCTTTACTAAAATGGTACCAAGTATACTGGTATCAAAGCATGCTACTTGTTGTATATTAATAATGCAAGAATTTGAAATTCTGATAAAATCTTTTTGTTTCAATAATTCTTCTAATTCATATAATTTATATTTTACTTTATAAGTACCGTCTTGTGTTCTTACATAGTTATATCTATCTTTACTAAAGAAACAAATCACTTTTTCTAAATCAATAAAATAAATTTCATTATTTTTACTTGCCATAATCTGATGGGGAACGGTATTGATATTAGAAATATAGTTAATGACATTTTGTATTTCATCAGATAATTCTGGTGCATTTATGATAATAGAAGCTTCTTTAAATTCATTAGATATATTCGTTGTTATTTTAATTTCCATAGATTTTCCCCCTTTTATTTATTATACCATATAGGATAGTATTTTCTAGTGACTTTTAGACTTTTACGATAAATGGTATAGTTTTTAAGATAAATGTCCCAAACAGAAACGTTCTCAATTGGACAAAATGTCCCAAACAAAAACGTTCCCAATTGGACATTTACCAAAATTGTGATATAATGCAAAAAAAGAAATACGAAAAGAGGAAAAAATATGTCAGATTTTGTGCATTTACATATACATAGTGAATTTAGTTTATTAGATGGAGCAAATAGAATAAAAGACCTACCAGTAAGAGCCAAAGAATTAGGAATGAAGGCAATGGCAATCACAGACCATGGGGTTATGTATGGAGCCATTGACTTTTATAAGGCATGTAAAAAAGAAGGCATCAAACCCATCATTGGTTGTGAAGTATATGTAGCACCTAGAAGTAGATTTGATAAAGAACCAAATATTGATAATCATTATTATCATTTGATTTTATTAGCAAAAGATAATCAAGGATATAAAAATTTAAGTAAATTGGTTTCTATTGGATTTGTAGATGGTTATTATTATAAACCACGTATTGATTTAGAAGTATTGGAAAAATATCATGAGGGTTTAATTTGTTTAAGTGCTTGTTTAGCAGGTGCTGTCAACCAAGCTTTATTAAATGGACAAGAAGGAAAAGCAGAAGAAGTTGCTTTATGGCATAAAAGCGTTTTTGGTGACGATTATTATATAGAAATCCAAAATAATGGAATCAAAGAACAAGTATTGGCTAATCAAAAATTAGTGAAACTAGCAAGAAAATTAGATATTCCACTAGTTGCTACAAATGATGCCCATTACTTAAAAAGAGAAGATGCCTATAATCATGAAGTTTTATTATGTATTCAAACAGGAAAACGAATGAGTGACCCTGATAGAATGCGATTTGATACAGATGAGCTATATGTCAAATCTCCAGAAGAAATGTCAGAATATTTTAGTGCATTTCCAGATGCCATAGAAAATACCGTAAAAATTGCAGATAAATGTAATGTAGAATTTGAATTTGGACATACCATATTACCCAATTATGATGTACCACCAGAATATCCTACTCATTTTGATTTCTTTAAAAAACTTTGTGATGATGGTATCAAAAAAAGATATGGAGAAAATCCAAGCAAAGAAATTTTAGATAGAGCAGAATATGAAATTGGTGTTATTAAAAAAATGGGATATGTAGACTATTTCCTAATTGTATGGGATTTTATTCATTATGCCAAAACCCATGATATTGCAGTAGGACCAGGAAGAGGTTCAGGTGCCGGATCTATTATTGCATATGCCATTGAAATTACAGATATTGACCCAATGAAATATGATTTACTATTTGAAAGATTCTTAAATCCAGAAAGAATTAGTATGCCTGATTTTGATGTCGATTTTAGTGATGCACATAGACAAGAAGTGATTGATTATGTATCTCGAAAATATGGACATGACCATGTTTCACAGATTATTACTTTTGGAACCATGTCTGCAAGAATGGTTATTCGAGATGTAGCAAGAGTATTAGATGTTCCTTATGCAGAAGCAGATACATTGGCAAAAATGATACCAAATGAATTACATATAACCATCAAAAAAGCATTAGAACAAAATATAGAATTACGAGAAAAATATGAAAATGACCCACAAGTAAAAAATCTATTAGATATTGCCATGGGATTAGAAGGAATGCCAAGACAGGCATCTACCCATGCATGTGGAGTTGTTATTACAAAAGATCCAGTAGATACCTATGTTCCTTTGTATGTTCGTGATGGGCAAATATCTACCCAATATATTATGACAACATTGGAAGAGCTAGGCTTATTAAAAATGGACTTCTTAGGATTAAGAACCTTAACGGTTATTCAAGATACCATTGAAATGGTAGAAGAAGATAAAGGGATTAAAGTTGAATTTGATAAAGAAATGGCAGATCCGAAGGTATATAAATTATGGCAAGAGGGAAAATCTTGTGGTATTTTCCAATTTGAGTCACAAGGAATGACCAACTTCATGAAGGAATTAAAACCAGACTGCCTAGAAGACTTAATTGCCGGTGTTTCTTTATATAGACCAGGACCAATGGACCAAATTCCAAGATATATTAAAGGAAAACAACATCCAGGACATAATGAATATACCCATCCAAGCTTAGAGCCAATCTTAAACGTAACATATGGTTGCATGGTGTATCAAGAACAAGTTATGCAAATTGTACGAAACTTAGCAGGATATTCTTTAGGAAGAGCTGACTTAGTAAGAAGAGCCATGGGAAAGAAAAAGCTTGATGTCATGGCAAAGGAAAGAGAAGTTTTTATTAATGGACAAGTAGATGAAAATGGAAATGTCATTGTTCCAGGATGTGTAAGAAATGGAATAGACGCAGAATCAGCGAATAAAATTTTCGACGAAATGGCAGAATTTGCAAAATATGCATTTAACAAATCACATGCTGCTTGTTATGCAGTTGTCGCATATAGGACAGCCTATTTAAAAGCATATTATCCAGCAGAATTTATGGCAGCAACATTAAATAGTTATTTAGGAAATCTAGATAAAGTCCCACAATATATAGATGAATGTAAAAACTTAGGAATCGAGATTTTAAAACCAGAAATTAATAAAAGTAGTACCAAATTTACAGTTGAAGATGGAAAAATTCGATTTGGATTAGGTAGCATCAAAAATGTAGGAACTGTACCAGTTGATAATATTGTTAAGGAAAGAAATGAACATGGAGACTATAAAGGGTTTACAGATTTTTGTGAAAGAATTGCAGATGATGCTGTTAACAAAAAATGTATTGAAAGCTTAATAAAAGCAGGTGTATTTGATAGTTTTGAGCAAACCAGAAGTACATTACTTGCTTCTTTTGAAAATATTGTAGATACCATTCAAAGTAGCAAGAAAAAAGGATTTGCAGGACAAGTTTCTATGTTTGATTTAGGCTCTGAAGAAGATAAAAAAGAAATGAATGAAAAGAAATATGTATTTGAAGAACATGAAGAAATGTCAGAAAGAGATTTGTTATCTTCAGAAAAAGAAATGTTAGGTATTTATATATCAGGACATCCATTGGAAAAATTAAGAGGTCAAATTGAAAGACAAACCAATATCAACACAATGCAAATGAAGGAAATCGATGAACAAAATTCATCAATGCAATATGATGGTGGAGAAATGAATTTAGAAAAGCCAAAATTTTCTGATGGTGATCATGTCAAATATGCAGGAATTATTACTTCTATTAAAAAGAAATATACGAAAAATAACAAGATAATGGCATTTGTTACGATTGAAGATTTATATGGTCAAGCAGAGGTTATTGTATTTGAAAATGCCTATATGAAAGCAGGTTCAAGCCTAACAGAAGAAAATATTGTATTAGTAGAAGGAAGGTTAAGTATTCGTGAAGATGATGCTACAAAAATTGTTGCGAATGACATCAAGGACTTTGGAGAACAAAAACATAAGATTTTGGTATTAAACATTACGAATGCTGATGAAGAAGAAAAGAAGAAATTAAGAGGTGCTATAAAATACTTCAATGGAGACAAAAACAATATGCCTGTTTTTGTTCAAGTGGATAATGAAAACAAAAGTTGTGGACAGATGTATGTAACAGAAGATATCTTAGATATTTTTAGATGGATTATTGGAAATGAGAATGTGTTGGTAAAAGAAGAATGAGACAATTTGGGACAGGTGGTTTTGTATTAATATATTGTTGAAAATTATGTAAATTTATGATATAATAATCTAGTCAAAAGCATAAGCTTAGGCAGAAAAGAGTCATATTATAACTGAAAGGAGCTCAAAGCATGAAGAAAAAGAAAAAGAAAAAAGAGCAGTTTAAAAAAATTCAGGAACAAACAGTAAGATTAAAAGATGTGTTGGAGGCTTTTCTTCAAAAAAACTCACGAAAAACCAAGAATTATTCTCCGTACTTTGAATTGCTAAAGTTGTTGAGAGCTATCAACTTTGGCAGAATGGAAATGTCTGAAGTAACATTTGGACCAACAATAATATGTCCGTATGTAAAACTCGACACAATGCGGAACATATCAATCTGCTTGACAATTATATATACTCATATAAATTGTCGGATTAAACCAAGTCTGGCGTTAACTTCAGACGAGGTGCAACTGCACCTGGATAAATTTGAGAGCCAGGTAAAAATTTTTCTTTTTTCTTAATGGAGAAGGGACCCAAAGAGCGTAAGCTCGGAGGGTCCCTTTTATTTGAAATTATGTATTTTTATATAAAATTTATAAGTTACGAAAATCCCTAATAGAATATCATAAATTTTGCATTTGAAAAATATCTTTTATTAAGAAAGGAGTGATTTTATATAAAAGGCAATCAAAATGTAAAAAAGATATTTCATGCATTATTACCATTAATCATTGGAGGAATTGTTGGAATGATTACATCTAGATATATGGATTATAGAGACTTGATAAAGCCAACATTATCTCCACCAGGAATTGTATTTCCGATTGTTTGGACAATTATTTATTTGTTAATAGGAATATCTTATACACTTCTAAAAGAAAAAGGAAAAGTACCAAAAGAAACCCAACAATTGTATTACACTCAGTCAATTTTTAATTATTTATGGACATTTATATTCTTTGTATTTAGGCTTAGATTATTGTCTGTCTTATGGATTATCATTTTAGATATATTGGTAATTATTATGACTTATCAATTTTATAGACAAAATAAACTATCTGGAATTTTATTAGTACCTTATGTTTTATGGTTACTTTTTGCAACATATTTAAATATTTCTATATACTTTTTAAATATATAAAAAAATGAATAATATTCTTCAAAGTTTTGCATATACATATATATAGGAATTTGGACAAAGGAGAAAAGGTATATGTTTAATGTAACAGTATTAAGATTAAGGGATATTGTAAAATATATTATATGCATATTTGTACTGATTTTATTAATATTTAGTATTACCAATTATTTTTCTGGAACAAAGAAAAATACAGAGCAAGTCACACAAAAAGTAGAAAATGTAACCAATCAATTATCTAGTCATAGTTTATTATCCTGTTTAGATGCTACACTTCCTGTTGTAGCATCTATTAATCATAGTGAGGAAAAGGAAAAAGAAAAAATAAGTGAAAATGATATATTAAAATCCATGTTGGAAACACAAATTAGTTCTATAGATGAAATTCAGAGTATGGAGGAGGTATCAGAAACAGAAGAAGAAAATACACAACAAAGTGATGAGACCGAACAAGAAGTAGAATTAGCAACAACAGATGTAGGAACAGAAGTCATCACTAATAATCCAGTAGCAGAAAATTATAATGCACAATATGGTAATGTCAAAATAAAAAATCAAACAGATTATGAATTGACGCAAGAAATGTTAACACCAGATATTACAATTGAAAATAAAAACATAATGATATTTCATACCCATAGTTGTGAAAGTTATACATCAAGCGAATTATATCCCTACACGCCAACTGGAAATTTTAGAACAACAGATTTAAACTTTACAGTCACAAGAGTAGGAACAGAACTGACAAACCAATTGCAACAATATGGATATAATGTGATTCATGATACCAGTTATCATGATTATCCATCTTATAATGGATCTTATACAAATTCCTTAAAAACAGTCGAAAGCTTATTACAAACTAATCCGTCAGATATTATTATTGACTTACATAGAGATGCTGTGGGAAGTAGAAGTGATTATGCGCCGACAGTCAAAATTGGAGATGAAGAAGCAGCACAAATCATGTTTGTTATCGGAACAAATGCGGGAGGATTATGGCATCCAAACTGGAATCAAAACTTAAAATTTGCGATTAAAGTACAAGAAAAAGCAGAAGAACTATATCCAGGACTATTTAAACCAATTATGCTAACAACATCCAGATATAACCAACATACAGGAAAATATGCAAATATTATGGAAGTTGGAGCGACGGGAAATACATTAGAGCAATGTCTAATAAGCATGAAATATTTGGCAAAAGTTATGGATGAAATTATGAAATAAAATCGGGATTTCGGGGACGGACTCATTTTCCCCTTTTGGTTTTAATTTAGAGCTAAAAAATATAGAATATAAAAAAATGGAACGATTTTGTGTATCTAAATTTGAAACTAGAAATTCTAAAAGAAAAAAATGAGGAATGTTCATTTGACTTAAGCTTTACAGTCGCAATGAAAGAGGCGCATTTTTTTCTTGTAGAATTTCTGTGAAAATTTAGCTTATACAAAATTGTGTAATGATTTTATATTCTATATTTTTTGAGATAACTCAATTTTAAAAAGGGAAAAATGAGTCCGTCCCCGAAATCCCGATTTTTTAGTTTTAATGTCTTGCAATATGATAACAAGTTGGATATAATAACCATAAAATAAAAGTAGAAAAGAGGTATTCATATGGCAAATATTAGCTTAAATTTGAAACATACAGGAATTACACAAAAAACAATTTTAACATACAAAGAGCAAGTAGAAAACATACATAAAGATTTGCACAGAAGAGCAAATGATGAAAAAGATTTTGTTGGATGGTTAGAATTACCAACAAATTATGATAAAGAAGAATTTGCAAGAATTAAAAAAGCTGCTAAAAAAATAAAAAAAGAATCTGATATATTAGTGGTTATTGGAATTGGGGGATCTTATTTAGGAGCAAGAGCCATTATAGAAGCATTAACCAGTTCATTTTACAATATGTTACCAAACAAACAAAGAAAATATCCTCAAATTTTATATGTTGGAAACAATTTAAGTCCAAATTATATTAACGAATTGATCGAATATATAGGAGATAAAGATTTTTCAGTAAATGTAATATCAAAATCAGGAACAACAACAGAACCAGCCGTTGCTTTTAGAATTTTTAGAGAAATTTTGGAAAACAAATATGGAATTGATGAGGCAAGAAGTAGAATTTATGCAACAACAGATAAAGCAAAAGGAGCATTAAAGACACTTGCACAAAATGAAGGATATGAACAATTCGTTGTTCCTGACAATGTAGGTGGTAGATATTCTGTATTAACAGCAGTTGGATTATTACCAATTGCAGTAGCAGGAATTGATATTGATAAATTAATGATGGGAGCAAAAACAGCACAAGATAGATATGATGACCCAAATTTAAAATATAATGAATGTTATCAATATGCAGTTGTAAGAAATATCTTATATAAACTATATAAAAATACAGAAATTTTAGTAAATTACGAGCCCAAAATGCACTATTTCACAGAATGGTGGAAGCAATTATTTGGAGAAAGTGAAGGAAAAGACCAAAAAGGTATCTTCCCAGCAGGTGTTGATTTTACAACAGACTTACATTCTATGGGACAATATATTCAAGAAGGAAGAAGAAACTTATTCGAAACTGTTATTAGTATCAAAACACCAAATTCTGATATAACAATCAATCCAGATGATGATAATTTAGACGGATTAAATTATTTAGCAGGAAAAGGTTTAGACTATGTCAATAAAAAGGCAATGGAAGGAACGATAAAAGCACATGTATCAGGAGATGTTCCTAACATTGTAATAGAAATGGAAAAACTAGATGAAGAAAATATAGGAGAATTAATCTATTTCTTTGAAAAAGCCTGTGCGATGTCTGGAAATATATTAGGAGTGAATCCATTTAATCAACCAGGTGTAGAGGAATACAAAAAGAATATGTTTAAACTATTGGAAAAACCAGGATATTAAAAGTTGATAATAGAAATTGGGTTGCCAAAGGGGACGGGGTATTTTGGCAACTTTTTTATAAAAGCAAAAAGTGAAAATTTATAGAAGTTGCCAAAATGCCCCGTCCCCTTTGGCAACCGTACTACAAGGAGGAAAACATGATATACAAAGAAAAATTTAAAATAGGATTAAAAGATGTATGGGCAAAAGATGAAGTAAGTAATATTGCTATTTTAGAATACTTAGAAGATATTGCAGCATATCATTCTGACAGTGTAGGAATTGGTGTAAATACAACAGATGAAACACATGTAAGTTGGTTATTATTAGATTGGGAGCTAGAAGTCTTAAAAAGACCAAAATATGGACAAGTTTTAGAGGTTCATACATGGTCTAGAGAAATAGAAAAATTTTATGCACTTCGTGATTTTGAAGTTTATGATGAGGAAAACAATTTATGTGCAATCGCAACTTCAAAATGGTTATTAGTAAATAGCAAGACTGAAAAGATTGTAAGAGTAGAACCAGAGATAGCAGACAGATATCAATCAGAATTTGGAAAATGTGTTTTTAAAGATAAGAAAATTGAAAAATTAAGAGAGCCCAAAGAATTCCTAAGTGAAATGACATATACAGCTAGAAGAAGAGATATTGATGTCATTGGTCATATGCATAATTTATATTATTTATATCTTGCATATGAAGCTTTACCAGAAAAAGAATATAATAAAAGACCATTTAACCATGTGCGAATACAATATAAAAACCAGATAAAATTAGGTGAAACTGTAAAATGTAAATATACAAAAGAAAATGAAGAAAATATTGTGGTTATTAAAAGTGAAGATGACAAAACATTACATGCAATTATTAAACTAAAATGAAACTTTGTTAAAATAAGAGAGGTTAGAAATAAAAGCTAAATTTGACTTTTTTTATGTAAAGCTGTATAATTGGATTGTAGCATAAAAAAATTTTTCATAAGGAGGAACTGTTATGATGACAGAATTTAGGATTTACCACGTGGCTCGGAAATGTGCAGGGCACAACTTCGAATTAGATGACAAGTTGTATGGAAGCCCGATTCAGAAAACAGAAGAGGATTGGACTCTTAAAAATCCCAAGCTGTATCTGAAGAGAGTTGCGAATGAGTTGTCCAGAGTGGAAACAGCCATTGATGATATGGCCTACTTACTCAGGGAAAAAGGAGAGCAGGTGACTGTACCGGAGGCTAAGAAGCCTTCTCTGGAGGAGGCTGATGCATATGCCTTCCACAAATTCCATGTACGTCAGTTTGAGTACGTGGAAAAGCTCAGTCATCAGCTGGGGTCAATGACACCGGATGAGATTCATCTTCTCATTCCGAAGGCTCGTCGGCAGCTGAATGTGTTACTGGCAGCAAGAGAAGATTTGCTGGTAACACAGGTGCGTTTCGAAAATTATAGCAAAACGCATCAGGAATAATGGTTCCGGACAGTGGCGAGGATTATCCTCGCCTTTGTCTATTTTTTATGCCAAATATATTGCATTAAACGAATTTAAATTAATTGAATATATTTATTTTTTGTTACTGTTCAGACTAGAAAAATAAAAAAATAGTTATCCACAGAATATTACAGAGTTTGTAACACTAAAGA
>CALXFG010000041.1 GCA_944387505.1 uncultured Clostridia bacterium | reverse complement strand
TAATACCTAAAAGAGGTGAAAGAAAATGATAAAATTTACAAAAATGCATGGGCTAGGGAATGATTATGTCTATATGGATGCGATTCATCAAAATATAGAAAAGGAATCATCTCTAGCTCAATTTGTTAGCAATCGAAACTTTGGAATTGGGTCAGATGGATTAATTCTAATCTGTAAAAGTGAGATGGCAGATTTTAAAATGAGGATGTTTAATGCAGATGGTAGTGAAGCGGAAATGTGTGGAAATGGAATTCGATGTGTAGGAAAATTTGTATATGACAAAGGACTTACAGATAAAACAGAAGTTACCATAGAAACATTAGCAGGTGTAAAAATACTACAATTAAATGTAGAGAAAGGAAAGGTAAAAACAGTAAGAGTGGATATGGGAGAGCCAATCCTTACACCAAAGGAAATACCTGTTATTGCAGAAGAAGAACCAGTCAAAAATTTAAAGTTAAAAGCAAAAGATAAAGAATTTACATTTACTTGTGTGTCAATGGGAAATCCACATGCGATTACATTTGTAGAAAATACAAAAGCGTTTGATGTAGAAACCTATGGAAAAATTTTAGAAGTAGATAAAGCATTTCCTAATAAAACAAATGTGGAATTTATTAAAGTTGTAGATAAAAATCATATTAACATGAGAGTTTGGGAAAGAGGGGCTGGAGAAACACTAGCTTGTGGCACAGGTGCGTGTGCTTCTGTTGTAGCATGTTGTTTAAATGGATTAACAGAAAACAAAGTAAATGTAGAATTATTAGGTGGAATCTTAGAAATTGAATGGAACAAAGAAGATAAGCATGTATATATGACAGGACCAGCAGTGACTGTTTTTGAAGGTGAATTAATCGATATGCCGAAAGAATAAAAGAAAGGAATTGATAATATGAGTTATATAAATGAAAATTTTTTAAATTTACAAGAAAGCTATTTGTTTTCTAGTATAGCAAAAAAAGTAGCAGAATATAGTAAAAATAATCCAGATAAAGAGATAATCAAATTAGGAATAGGAGATGTTACAAAACCAATTGTTCCAGCTTGTTTAGAGGCAATGCATAAAGCAGTTGATGAAATCGGAACAGCTGATGGATTTAAAGGATATGGACCAGAACAAGGATATGAATTTTTAAGAAATGCTATTGTAGAACATGACTATAAAGCAAGAGGAGTTGATATAGAACCAGATGAAGTATTTGTATCAGATGGAGCTAAATGTGATTGTGGTAATATTGTTGATATATTTGCACAAGATAATAAGGTTGCGATTACAGACCCAGTATATCCAGTATATCTAGATACAAATGTTATGTCAGGTAGAAGTGGAAAATATAATGATAAAACAGGAACATATGAAAATATTGTCTATTTACCAGTAACAGCTGAAAATGATTTCAAACCAGCATTGCCAAAGGAAAAAGTAGATATGATTTATCTATGTTTCCCAAACAATCCAACAGGAACCGTACTAAATAAAGAAGATTTAAAAGTTTGGGTAGATTATGCAAAAGAAAATAACAGTATCATATTATATGATGCAGCATATGAAGCCTTTATAGAAGAAGATAATGTACCACACAGTATTTTTGAAGTAGAAGGGGCAAAAGATGTAGCTATTGAATTTAAGAGTTATTCAAAAACAGCAGGATTTACGGGAGTTAGATGTGCTTATGTGGTAATCCCAAAAACAGTAAAAGGATATACAAAAAATGGAGAAGCAGTTCCATTAAATAAATTATGGAATAGAAGAACTTGTACAAAATTTAATGGAGTGTCATATATTGTACAAAGAGCAGCAGAAGCTACTTATACACCTGAAGGAAGAAAACAAATAGAAGAAAATATTGGGTATTATAAAGAAAATGCAAAAATTATCAAAAATGGACTAGAAGAAGCGGGATTTACAGTATATGGAGCTGTGAATTCACCATATATTTGGTTAAAAGTACCAGAGGGAATGACTTCATGGGAATTCTTTGATAAACTATTAGAAGAAGTAAACATTGTAGGAACTCCAGGAAGTGGATTTGGACCTCATGGAGAAGGATATTTTAGATTAACGGCTTTTGGAACGAAAGAAAATACAGTAAAAGCAGTTGAAAGAATCAAAAATTGGAATATAAAATAATGCAAAGAAAAACGATTAGAAGGTAATATTTCTAATTGTTTTTCTAATTTTTTTACAGCTTGTGTATAACTATTCAGTGGCAAAGATATTTGATATTAAACGAGTTCTTGTATATTTATTTTTCATAAATGACGAATGTGATTGGAGTGCTTGTAGCCTTTCTAACTATAAAAGAAATGAGGAAGCGGGAATAGCGAGAGGCTCGTTTCTTTTATAGTTAGAAAGGCTAGAGCACGTATTGAACCGAGAATTTTATGAAAAATAAATATACAAGAACTCGTTATTAGAAATTTTATACCACTGAATAGTTACCCTTTTGTGTCGTAACCAATAAAAAATAGATTCGAAAGTTGCTCCAATGTATAAAAAATTGAATAATACAATTGAAAAAAGCTTAGATAGAAGATATAATAGAACGGGTGAAGAAAAATGGAAAAAAGCAAAAAAGAAAATTTACTAAATAAACTTATAAAAAGAATAAAAGAAGAAGAAAAAAACATTTATAAAGCAAATGAAATAGATAGAAATCATTATAAAATGAAAATAAATATGAATAGATTTATACAAATTTCTGAAAATCTAAAAGAAAAAGACATAGGAGAATTTACAGATGAAAATGTCATCATAACACATAATGGAAATCCATATATGACATATATTCTAGCAATGAAAGCTATTTGTAGTAATACCAATTTAGAGATATGTGTCAACGAAACCATGCTAGGAACCAATAGTGTCATTGTAAAAATCATAGAAGAGGTATTAAAGGAATTAAAAATAAACATACACATTGCTATTATCAGAACGCTAGATATAGAAACATTAAAAAATCAAAAAAACATAAAAATAATTGTCTTACAAGATAAAGCACAATATTCTCAATTATTAAGAGCAAAAGTTCCCAATGTAGTATATAAACCAATATATAATGTAGCCTTATATATAGATGATGAAGAATTTGAAGAAATTCAACAAGATATTATACAATATTGTGATGAAAATTTTATAGAAATAGAAATATATGATGCAGAGGATGTAGAAGATGCCATAGAACAATTAGAAGCAGATAACGAAGGAGAATATGCATTAATTTTAACAAAACAAAAGGTAGATATGGATAAAATACAAGAATTAAAAGAAAAAGAAAATATAGATATCTATATTAATAAAAATATTTTAACAGATTTAGAAGATAGAATAATTAATAAAAAAATTGGATAAGTAGGTGAGAAAAAATGGCAACTGAAAGCGAAATACAGAATTTATTGAATAAAGTAGAAATAACAATAGACGAAGAGGATATAAAAGATGCAATTGAAGTCTTTCATATTGGAGAATCTTTTAAAAAAGGAAAAAATATAGAAGAAACTCTTACAAAAAATGCAGAACTGATTAATTTTAAAAAATTATTAGTAATTATTATAAAGAGAAGACAAGAACTACTAAATGAATATAGAATACAAAAGGTATCAAATATAATAGAAAAGGAAAATGAGGAACAATTAAAAAAAGCAATAAAATTTGCCAAATCATATATAAAGCCTGAAGAATTTGTTAAAGTAGAAACATTGGATTATACACTAGGTAGAGAAGAGATAATAGATTCCAAAACAGTGATATATGGACAGAAAATAGAAAAGCAAAATAAACTTTATGAGAAAGTAAAAGATATTCTTCCAGACATAGGAGTGGATAGGTTTTTAGAATTGCTTAAAAATGTATTAGAAGAAGAAAAAATGGCAGAACAACAATTTACAAACGAAATCAATAGTTTTATGGTAGAAGAGGGAATGGGACAAGAAGAGATTAATACGTTTTGGGAAAAGTTGCATAAAGCAACAAGTGATGAAGAAATAGAAGAAATATTTCAAGTTATTAATAAAGAAAAGTTTAATAATAGGATTAAATCATTATTGGAAAGATGGGAACCATATATCAATGCAGAAAAATGTATTCTGTTTTATGGATGTTGTATAGGTTACGACTTAGAAAAACGGAAAAAAATTAGATGAAAAAGGAATTCTATTTTTAGAAAATTTGGAAGAATTATTGAAAGAAATTAATAAAAATACAAAAGTTTTCGACAATGAAAAAAAATCCTTTGGGAAAGAAAAGCTTTATGGACTTCTTTCAAAATGGAATCAAGATACAAAAGAATATTGTACAGATTTAGATTTAGTCTTGGGAAATAAAACCTTAAATGATACGAATGGTTACGAAAAATATTGTTCTAAAGAAGATTTAGAACAATTTGCACAAGCAGAAGCAAATTTATTATATTTAGCACAAAGAAAAAAATTAAATAATTCAACCATATATACCATAGCTATGGAGAATCCTGTATCAGAAGATACTTTAGCAGGATTATATCAATGTGGAGCATTTAATCTAAAAAAAGTAGAGGCATATGCAAAAGAAAAAGGGATGGATTTTAATAGCATAAAAGAGAAGATAAAACAATTAAAGTTAAAAACAGGTGAAAAAATTGATTTAAATAATGAAGAAACTTGGAAGTTGTTAACACCAGATGAAAGATTACAAATGGTTGCAAATTATATAGACAATGGAGAAGGTGAAACAATACAAGGAAGAATACAAGAACTTTATGATATAGAAGAAATGGCAAATTTATATAGAGAAATTTATCATACAGAAGAACAAACAGAGGAACAAAGCCAAGAACTTCAAGAAAAAAGACAAAAGTATCAAAATCTAATAAAGTTACACAATGCTTTGAAAATGCAAGATAAAGATGATATTGTACTTTTATTAGAAGATGAATTGAGCGATGAAATGTTAACCAATTTGTATTGTGATCATGTGATTAGTATGAATGTTCTTGAAAGTTATGGAGAAAAAGAATTGGTAATAGAAACATTTCACCAAGGAAAACTTCATGAAAAAGATATGAAAAAAGTGATCATAGGATATCCCATACCATTAGAAGAAGGACAAATTTATCAGTATTATCAACAAGGTATTTTGATGCCAAGAGATATATTGGACTTATATATAAATGATAGGATCAATTTAGATACAATCAAACAAATTAATGAAAAATTACCAGAAGAGCAAAAAATAAATTTTGAAGTAAAAGAAGAAGAACTAGCACATCTATATCAAGCATCTAAAAGGGAAAAAAATCGTAAAAAGACGAATTTAGATAAAATTTTAAAATACAAAAGATATAGTTTATTGTATCAAACACTAAAAAGAGCTAATTTAGAAGAAAGTGAAAAGCTTGCATCAGACAAAAAAATATTAGAACATATCCATAATGTTGGACCAGAAGACATCATGGAACTATATAAAGATAATTTGTTAACATTGGAAACCGTGTTGCAATATGGAGGAAATGACTTAGTAAAAAAAATAATTCTTCAAGGAGATTTGAGAACAAATGATGCAAGAACATATTTTGAAACTGAAAAAGAAAATGCAAGTATAGAAGAAATATTACAAAATCCAGATATGGATGAAACAGAAAAATTAATATTGATATATACAACATATGGTGATAATATCCAGAAAAGAGAAAAATTGGTAGAAGATTATATGTCTGCATATGCATCAGATATAAAAGGAGAAAAAACGACAACTAGAAATAAAAAAGAACAAGAAAAAAACACAGGTAAAAAAAATACCACAACAGATCCATATGAAAGATGGAAACTATTAGCATTATTAGATAAAAACTATAGTAGAAAATATGTAGGCGGGTATTTAATTGTTAAATTACACAACACACAAAAAGCCATTATAGAAAAGCTGTATGGAAAAAAGTATGGGGAAGTAGAGCCAGGATATAACGCATCAACATTTGGTTTAGCAATAGAAGAATATGAAAAATTAGAACAAGAACTTATTAAAGGAAAAAGATTTGATATTAAAAAATTAAGAGATATAGCAAGAAAGCATCCAGAAATCATTACAAAGGTTACACACCATTCTGCTAGCTATGATAGAAACGGAAATGAAAAAAACAGTTGGGTAAAAAGATTATTAAAATATGTGTGTGATGAAGAACCAGAAAAAGTATATTCTGACGAAGAAATTGCTCAAATAAATGAATGTTCAAAAGCAATTGAAAAATCAAGAAAAGAAGTAGAGAGATAATATTACAAGGAGAGACCTTACATAGAGAATGTGGAGAGGTTTCTCTTTCATTATATTATAAAACATAGTAATCACTTAAAATAGTAAGTTACAAATTCTTAAGAAAAAACAACTAAACAAAAGTTCGAAAAACATATTGACTTTTTTAGTTAGAATTTATATAATGTGAGAGAATAAAAAAGAATAGTAGTTGGAAATTTACAATGCTAACTTGTACAAAAATTCATTTTTTAACAGAAATGGTTTATGGAAAGGAATGGAGCAAAAATGAAAGAAGAATTTTTAAAATTATTAAGAACAGTCAATCGAGAAGGAATAGAGGATATTATCAATTTTTTAGAAAAGTCAGATTTTTTTAAAGCACCTGCCAGTACGAGATTTCATGGAAACCATGAAGGGGGATTAGTAGAGCATAGTTTAAAAGTATATGAAATTTTAAAACATAAAGTAGAACATAATATAAAAGGTGTAACTGTACCAGAAGAATCCATTATCATCATAGGATTATTGCATGACATTTGTAAAACCAATTTTTATAAAATAGATTATAGGAATGCAAAAAATGCATTAGGAGTATGGGAAAAAGTACCATATTACACAATTGAAGATACGATTCCATATGGACATGGAGAAAAATCTGTTATGATGATTACAGAATATATGAAATTAACACCAGAAGAAAAATACGCCATTCGTTGGCATATGGGATATACAGAGCCAAAAGAATTATATAATGCCATAGGTGCATCTTATACCAAATATCCAATTGCATTATTAACACATGAAGCAGATTTAGAAGCTACTTATTTTTATGATACATAAAGGTACCTAAGGAGGAGTGTAAAAAGGGAGGAAAACGATATGTTAGCATATATAAAAGGAACATTAGAAATGAAAATGACAGAATATGTTGTCATTGATGTAGGAGGACTAGGATACAAAGTATTTATGTCAGGAATTGGAATGGAGAAATTAGGAAATATAGGAGATCAAGTAAAAGTATATACTTATTATAGAGTAAGAGAAGATGATATTAGCATATATGGATTTAATACAAATGAAGAACTAAGAATGTTTGAATTATTATTATCAGTTAGTGGAGTAGGTGCAAAAACAGCATTAGCAATGCTTGCAGTGTGTACACCTTCTGAATTTGTGTTAGCCATTGTATCAGAAGATATCAATGTATTAACATCTATTCCAGGAATTGGTCCTAAATCCGCTAAAAGAATTATCTTAGAATTAAAAGATAAAATTAAGAAAGAACAACAAATTCAAGAATTAGAAAATGTGTCAAAGAATAATAAAGATATTAGTGAAACAAGTATAAAAGTAAAACAAATGATTGAAGATGATAACAAAGTACAAGAGGCAATTGCAGCTTTACAAGTTTTAGGATACAGCAAAAAAGAGATTGAAAAAGCATTTATGAAAATAGATAAAGCAGGTTTAAGTACAGAAGATTTAATTAAGAAAGGTCTAATGATTTTAGCAAATTAAACTTTATATTCATGAAATAGAAAAAATAATTGTTGGAATAGCGTTAAAGGATAGCAAAGGAAAGGAAAATAAAAATGAATAACAATGAGCCATTAGCATTTAGAATGAGACCAAGAACTTTAGAAGAATATGTTGGACAAGAACATGTTTTAGGAAAAGATAAAATATTATATAGAACCATAAAGGCAGACAGATTATCTAGTATTATCTTGTTTGGACCTCCTGGGTGTGGAAAGACATCATTAGCAAGAGTGATTAGTGAAACCACAAAATATAAATTTTATAAAATCAATGCTGTTACTGCTGGAGTAGCAGACATTAAAAGAGTGGTAGAAGAAACAAAAAACTTTATGATCAATCCAGCTGGAAAAAGTATTTTGTTTATTGATGAGATTCATAGATTTAATAAGTTGCAACAAGATGCATTACTTCCTTATGTAGAAAATGGAACAGTTATTCTCATTGGGGCAACAACAGAAAATCCATATTTTGAAGTTAATAAAGCTTTGATTTCTAGGTCAATGGTTATCAAATTAGAACCATTAACAACAGAAAATATTTTTACAATTTTAAAAAATGCGCTTACAAGAGAAGATGGATTAGGGGAATATAATATTAAAATAGAGGACGAAACGCTAAAAAAATTAGCAATCATTGCAAATGGAGATGTGAGAACAGCTTTAAACGGATTAGAAGTTGCTGTATTAACGACGAATATGGATGCAGACGGATATATCCATATAACAGATGAAATCATCAAAAATAGTGTACAAGATAGAAAAGCCATATTTGATAAAAATGGAGAATCTCATTATGACAATATCAGTGCATTTATTAAATCTATGAGAGGTTCTGACCCTGATGCAGTTGTATTTTATTTGGCAAGAGCTTTAAATGGAGGAGAAGATCCCATGTTTCTAGCAAGGAGAATTGTCATCTGTGCTTCAGAGGATGTAGGATTGGCAAATCCACAAGCATTAGTTGTTGCAAATTCTGCTATGCAAGCGGTTCATATGGTAGGAATGCCTGAAGCCAGAATTATCTTATCAGAAGCAGCTATATATGTTGCTCTATCTAAAAAATCGAATGCAAGTTATTTAGCCATAAATAAAGCTTTAGAAGATGTAAAAAATAAAGAAACAGGCGAAGTACCAATGCATTTAAGAAATGCACCAATTGAAGATATGAAAAATTTAGGATATAGTAATGGCTATTTATATCCACATGATTTTCCTGGACACTATGTAGAACAACAATATTTACCAGATGAAATGGTAGGAACAAAATATTTTGTAAAAGATGAAAATATTGATTTATAAGAATAAAATACTAAGTTATATAGTAAAGATGACATTTTATAAAAAAACTGTCATCTTTATGCTTTTTTAGTGTATGATATCATGATATGAAAAATGTAGAAAGAAATATAACAAATAGGAGGATAAAATGCCAAGAGATGGAAATAATGAAAAAAATGCAAAAGAAAGTAAATGGAAAAATCAAGATGAAATATACTTATTTGAATTACAAAAATTTTTGGATTTAGTGGAAAATGTGAAAGAAGAAGCATTACGAAAAGAAATTATTGCGCAAATGCTAAAATGTGATAAAAGAATCACACAAATAGCAGAAACTATTTTTCAAGAGTTAGAAGAAGAATCATATTGTGATGAATAAATTTTTTATCTTTTTGTGAAATTACTTGTTATGTTACTGTCATGATTTGTGCATCCATTTTACATAAGTAAAAAAGTAAAACATAAATGAATAAAAAATAAGAAATTGTAAAAAATAGAAAATATGAAAAATATAGCAAGAAAAATCATAATAGGAATATTAGCTGGAATTGTCAGTGGATTGTTTTCAACAGGTGGCGGAATGATTGTGGTTCCAGCATTGATATATTTATTAAATATGGAAGATAAAAAAGCAAGAGGAACCTCTATATTTTGTATCTTACCAATGGTTATCACGAGTGGATTTTTCTATTATAAAGGAAATTATATAGATTGGAACATATCTATACTTTGTGCTATTGGTGGAATGATAGGAGGATATATAGGGGCAAAAGTACTAAAAAAGATACCAGTTCAATACTTGAAAATGGCATTTACGATTTTTTTAATATATGCTTCCTATAAAATGATTTTTCAGTAAGAGGAAAATATGATAGAAATTTTAATAGGTATACTATCAGGAATTATTAGTGGAACAGGAATGGGAGGAGGAACGATATTAATTTTTCTCCTTGTATATATGCTGGGGATAGAACAACATGTTGCACAGGCTACGAATTTAATTTTTTTTATTCCCACATCCATAATAGCCATTATAATCAATCTAAAAAATAAAAACATTGCTTTGCAAAGTGCTGTATTGATTTCAGTATTTGGAATATTAGGTGCGATTATTGGTGCTAATATATCCATTAATATTGATGTGAATCTATTAAGAAAATGTTTTGGTATATTTTTGTTAATCATTGCCATTCATGAAATATATACCATTATAAAATGGTATAAAAAACAAAAAATTCGAGATACTAAAAATGAAAGTTAAAAATAAGATTTTAGAGAGGATGATGAGTATGAAATTTGTAAAAGGTGTTGTCATAGGAGGATTATTAGTAACAGGAGCAGCTATGATGTATACAGAAATGGGAAAAAGTACCAAAAGAAAAATGATGAAAAAGGGAAGAAATATGATAAAAAAGATGGGAATTGTATAAGAATTTTAAATATATAAATAAAAAATGTAAAGAAATATTTGTAAATATCATCAAAAGCCAAAAAATCCAACTTAAATAAAAGTTGGATTTTTCTTTGTATTCATACTTCTTGAGTTTAGTAATTTATTTGTCGCAACAACATGGTCTGTCATAGCAACCTGGCTTTTTATCATCATGTTTTTCATCGCATTTGTCATCATATTTCTCATCGTATTTCTTATCACACTTATCATCTTTTTTGTCTTTATCTTTGCATTTATCAGATTCTAAATAACAATCACATTTTTCATGTTTATCACCTTTTAAACATTTTCCTTCATGATGACATTTAGCACAAATTTTAATTTTTTTCGTATCATTTACCCAGATTTGAATAGCATATTGTTTTCCTGGACATAAAGGACCAAAAACAAATTCTCCTTCACAATCTGTAAAGTTGGATAAAACCTTAAGTACAACAAAAATATGGTATAGAGAGAGTAACTATTCATTGAAATAATATTATATAAAAAGTTTTAAAAAAATACTAATAAAAGCGACTTAACTTTAAAGGGTTAAGTATTTTTTGTGAAAGAAATCAGCCTTTTATATATTATTTTAGGTACTTTACTATACCTTAAATGTATAAAAGGTGGTAAGAAATATGTTATTCATAGAAAATGTAGAAGATAAAGTAATATTATTAAAAACTCTAATATGTAGAGAAGTCCAAACTATTAATAAGAAACCAATAGAGATTAATGTTGGAATAATAGATGTAGACTTTTCATTAATAAGATATCTAGGACAAGTAACAGAAATAAAGGATATTAATATCAATAATTGTGGATATGTAATTATAAAAAGAGATGATGACACCACCACTACACTTGGAAGATTTATTTTAGAGTATTATTCAAAATATGATGATAGATTAAAAGAAATATTGAAAAATAAAGAATATGAAATAAATCATATAAATAGAGATAAATTAGATAATAGAATAGAAAATTTAGAAATTGTAACACATCAAGATAATATAAAACATAGTAAAGGTTTAAATTATGACATTATATATAAAAGTGAAGATTTAAAATTGTTACAAGAAATGAATAAAAATGAGAAAAAACAAGAAATAGATAAGCAATATTTGAATAGAATAAGTGGTTTATTTTTCAAATTATATAATTCATATATGGAGAATAAAGAGTGTAAATTAGACATTAAAATTTTAAAATGTTGTTATTTAAAATTTAAAAATAATAAAACTAAATCAAATATAAAAGAACAAGAGATAAGAGAGAGTAAGGACTTAACTACTTTAAAACAATATAAATTAATGTCTTGTTTTCATACAACTTTTATTAAAACAATATTACAGAAAAAGAAGCAATATATTTATAAAAAAGTAGTAGGTAATAATATAACTCTATTAAATAAATACATAGAAAGATATCCTACACTAAAAAATATATTTAAAAAGTATAAAATAATAGACAAAGAATTTAAAGAAGAATTAAAGTTTGATAAATCTAACAGTAGAAATATATTAATAGACTTCTTTACAGACATATACAATTTTAATTGGTATGTAATAGAAAATGGAAACATATTACTAATTGTTAATATTAGAAATTTTATTAATGTAAAAGGAAAGTATAAAGCATTTCTAACATTATATTTATTAGGTTTATTAAAAAGGCAAAATGATATTTCTAAACCTAATACTATTTCTAACCGTTTAGTACACACTCCTAGTTTTATACATATACCATTTTATACAGATGAACTTTTAAAACAAGCCAATAATATAGCCAAAGATTTATTATCTTTAAATCTTAATAAATTTACATACTTTTTAATTAGACAAGAGTTTGGAGAAGAAATCGCTGATTCCATTTATAAAAATAAAAAATCTAAATCTAATTACAAATATGGCTTAAAAGCCAAAGAGGATATTTTGGAATTTATTAGTACAGACAAAGACATTTTAAATTTTGGTTTTATGAAAGTAGAAGAAATTTTTGAACACATACAAGGTTTAAATGTTCAAAGACAGATAAGAGGAGAAGATTATAATAAAATTTGTAATGGTTTTATAAACTTTATTAAATCGCTACTTTTATACAATACAGACACTAAAAAGAGATTAGAAGAATTAGGTTTTACTTATATATCTTTAAATTCTAAAATTATACAAAATATTCAAAAATATCAAAAAGAACAAGGGTTTAATTTTCCTATTTCTCTAAAACCAAAAGAGAAAGCAATAGTAATGAAAAAGTTAATTAAATAACCCTTAAATTATATATTTTTATAGGAAAAGTAATAGGAAAGGTAGGTTTTAAAATTATGATAACTTATACTATTAAAGAATTAGAACCAATTTTAAAAAGAAAGTCTAAAACTATAAAAAGATACATCAAAGATGGAGAACTTGAAGCAATTAGAATAGGTAAAGGTTACATCATTACAGAAGAGAAAGTAAGAGAATTTTTTGAGGACTACAAAGTCCATAAAAAATAAAATTTTTAAAATTTTATATAGGTTTTAAATATTCTGTATATTTCTTAATTATCAGAATGACATCAGATGAACTTTCATAATTAATTAAATAAATTATATATCTAAAATATAAAAATGTATCAGATTTTATTGTGAAAATGTTTTAAAACAGCCTATTTACAAAGATAAAATGATGTTTTAATATTAAATAAACAAATGAAAAATGTTTATTTGTCAGACATTTAGAGAATTTATTTTAATATTTGGATAAATTCTCTTACCCCCTCATTTTATTTTAGAAAGTAGGTGTTATAAATGAAGATACATTTTTATAATTTAATTTTAAATAGTTGGTGAACTCTCTATTGTTAAGCAGTAGAGAGTTTTATTTTTTAGAAATTTTGTAGGGAGAAGAAAATATGAAATTAGAAAGAGCAAGTAAAGAAGAAATGAAAGAAGAAGCATTAGAAAGATTAAATTTATTAAAGATAAATAGAAATGTTATAAAGGAATTTAAAGAAGAGAATATTTTGAATAAATCAGAGGGAATATTAGGAAGTTTATATTGGTTAGATGAAAAAGAAGAAGAAATGGTAAAAAAATATGAAGAAAGATGGAATGTAGTTGTATATCATATTATTTTAACTAATACCATAAATAATGGTAGAATATATGATTTATTATTTATATCAGATGAAAAGCAATATTGGTTAGAAGAAAGACTAAGATTAAAAGCAGGATATGTTTTATCACATACCTATTCACAATTTAGTGAAAGTGGAGATATATTGGTCAAAAATAGAAATGGTGGTTTAGTTAGAATTTACTAATGTAATAGTTGAATAATTAAAATTTAATAAATAGAATAAAAACAAAGGAGAGATTAGAAAATGGATAAAAAATTAGTAGAAAAATTAGAAGAGTTAAATACAGAAGATTTAATGAAATTATTAGTAAAGAAAATGGGTTATGAATTTTCAAAAGAAAATATTATTGAAGAAAAAAGCGAAGATTATATGCAAAGAAAAGAAGAAATATATTCAGGATATTTGGAAGGGTTTGATGAAGAATTTGAAACTCATATAAAAAATAGAATAAAGGAAACACCATTACTAATGGAATTATTTAATAAATTTGCGGAAGAAATATATAAACCAAATATAATACAGGAAATATCAAATAAAATTTGTTCAAGAATAGAAAGTGAATTAGATAAAACATTGAATAAAGAACAGAAAAAATTATTTGAACAATGGAAATTTTGTGAAGATAAACTTTCAAATGATTTAGCAGAGCAAAGTTTTATATATGGATATTTAATTAGTACAGAATTAAGAGAAGAGGCACGAAAACAATATCCATACAAAGAAAAAGAGTAGTTATAAAATACTACTCATCAGATTTATTACTATTATCTAAAAGAAAAGATAAGAAACGGTCGAAATATTTTTTATCTTCTTTGGATAAAGAATTATATTTACTATATAGTTCAGCAGATTTTTTAGTTTCAGAATTAGAGGAAAGATATTTAGTAGGTGTAGGAATATCAGTTATTCCTAAAAGATAATCAACAGAGCAATTAAAATAATTAGCAAGTTTAATAAGCATATTAGGTTGGGGAAAAGAACTACCTAATTCATAACGAGAGATAAGTTCTTGGCTAACTTCTAAATCAGTACTTAATTTAACTTGTGTAATATGTCTGCTTTCTCTTAATTTTTTAAGATTATCTAATCTATTTATTACATTACTATCGTTCATAAATCTGTCCTCCTAAAATTATAGAAACATTATATAAGTATTTCTCATAATAAAATGCAAAAATATTCATAATAAATATGAGAAATACTTGTAATAAATACAATTAAATGATATACTTTCAACAAAAAGAGTTGGAGGTATGTATCATGGAAAGAGAGGAAAACAAATTGTTTAAATTCGCAACAAAAGAATTAAGTCAAGATGCTTTTATATGCTGGTGTATAAACTGGTTTAATTACAAAGAAAGTGTAAAGGGAGATAAAGACAAAGAAAAATTAGTTAAAATGTCAGAAGAAATTTTGAATAAAATTTTGGAAAATACAGACATTAACAGT
>CALXFG010000040.1 GCA_944387505.1 uncultured Clostridia bacterium | reverse complement strand
ATAAATCTCTCCTTAAAATTAGGAATAATTCCTAATTTCGGTTTTATCATATATCTTTTTTTTGTGTTTGTCAAGAAAATTTTGTGAAGATTTTATGAATTTAATTTTATCATTTAATTTCTTTACTGATTATAACTCAAACTTATATTTTTTTATATTATATTTTATATTTTTTTACATATAAAGACTGATTTTTTATAAAAAAAGAAAGGGTCATTATGACCCTTTCTTTGATTTCAGCAAGCAGACAAACGTTGTTGTCACCTGCTCTTTCAGTTTAAACTTGAGCGTGTCGGCTGTGAGTTCTTTGCTCATCGCCGGATTAAACCATTCCCGACCATCCTGTAACAGGATGTACTTCAGGAATTCCATCCTGATGATCTCTACAGCGATACTTTCGCTCTCATAATAGAGCTCCGGTCTCATGATGGTTGGACTCATTCTCCGACTCCAACCATTTCCTTCCCGGTCGAAATGTACCAAATCTTCCACTGCCATCGACTTGACAGCGTGAAAATCTTTTACGTAACCTTCGGATTTACATGCCTCCCGGAACATTTCGTCCGAGATAGCAAATCCTAGATCTGACCGATCTGGAATGATACAGAGAACTGCTTCTGTATCATCATTGTAGATTTCCTCCACATGATAACCTGCTGCTTCATTCAACCTCATCAATGATTCTTTTTCTTTTGCCTTCATGTTTTTACCTCCAAAAAATTTTTTTACTGTTACTGCATTTGTTGCAAACACGAGGTTTACTACTCAAATGTGCTTTCATTATACCACAAAATACTGAAAAATTCAAATTTACTAGCCATCTACCAGTCTTTTTCATTCTATTTTTTGAGTTTAAATAAACGCATTTAATTGAGTATTTTTATGTATACTCTCCATTATATGGATAATATAAATAAAATCCATAATACAAATTTCCATTAATCTTGTCAAAATTCGACATCTTATGATATAATAGTTTTCATAAATATATAATAGGAGCTGATCTTGTATGGATTTATTAAAAGAAAAAATTAAAAATGATGGTATTGTTATCAATGAAAATGTTTTAAAAGTTGATAATTTTTTAAATCATCAAGTAGATACAAAATTAATGGATTTAATTGGGAAAGAATTTGCTGATTACTTTAAAGAAAAAAACATTACAAAAGTCGTTACCATTGAATCATCTGGAATTGCCCCTGCTTATGCAGCTGCACTAAAATTAGATGTACCTTTAGTTATCTTTAAAAAGCAATCTTCTGCTATTTTAGATACAGATACAACCATTCAAACACCAGTACATTCTTTTACAAAAAATACAGACTATATCTTAATGGCTTCAAAAAGATATTTATCTGAAAATGATAATGTTTTAATTATTGATGACTTTCTTGCAAATGGACAAGCTGCAATGGGTGCTTATCGAATTTTAAAAGAAGCCGGTTCTTCTGTTGCAGGTATTGGAATTGTTATCGAAAAGTCTTTCCAAGATGGAAGAAAAAAATTAGAAGATTTAGGTTTAGATGTTTACTCTTTAGCAAGAGTTTCTAAAATTTCTTCTGATGGTATTGAATTTTTGAATTAAAATGTCCCATTAAGAACGTTTCTGTTTGGGACATTTTAAGGGATTTTGAGTCCGTCCCCAAAATCCCTTATTGTTTCAACACCTTTTTCAATTCTTCATTTCTTTTTGTTTTATGTGTTGTTGTTTTAATCAGTGGTTCATCTGTTAATGTCATATGAACCATATATTTATATTTTGGTAATGTCTTATTCACTTCTTTTATTTTATTCCAAATAATTTTATATAAATCATCTTGTGAAATATCTCCATATTTTTCTTTTACAATTTCTTTGTTGTATACAACTTCTACCGCTACTTTTATCTTGCTTTTATCTTCTTTATCTGGCATGCCATATACAAATGATTCTTCTATTTCTTCATTTCGATTGATTAAAGTTTCTAACTCTTCTGGGAATACTTTTTTACCATTTTTTAAAACAATCATATCCTTTTTTCTTCCTGTAATGAATAAAAATCCATCTTTATCTAAATAGCCTAGATCTCCTGTATGAAACCAACCATCTTGTAATACTTCTTTTGTTGCTTCTTCATTTTCGTAATATCCAAGCATCACATTTGGACCTTTTACAACAATTTCTCCTATTCCTTTTTCATCTTTTTCTACAATTTTTACTTCTGTATGTTTCATGGGAATTCCTACTGAACCATATTTAGCATATTTATCATTTTCAGCCGCAATAACTGGTGATGTTTCTGTTAATCCATATCCTTGTACCATATGAATTCCAAATTCGTTAAATTTTCTCTCTGTTCTACTGTCAAATGGTGCTCCTCCTGCAACAACAAATCGCATTTTGCCACCTAGTCCATCAATAATTTGTTTAAATAGTTTTCTTCGTATATCTATATGGAATTTTAATAGAAAATTACTAATTTTTGTTGCTACTTTAATTAATTTTGTTTTTCCTTGTTTTTCAATTTCTTTTTCAATATTGGCATACATTTTATCTACTAATAAAGGAACACCTATAAATACAGATACTTGATATTCCAATAAATTTTGCTTAATATATCTCAACCCATCTGGGAATACCGTTTTTACACCACATGCTAACATAACCACCATAGCTGTTGAACCAAATATATGATGATATGGTAAAAAGGCAATATTGACATCTGTTGTCAAAAATGTTTCTACAATTTGCATATCATACACATTTGTTGCAATTCCATATTGTGATAACATAACTGCTTTTGATTTAGAAGTTGTTCCAGATGTAAATAATAAGATGCTCATTCCTTTTGAATCTACTTTATGATTGATAAAGTCTTCATTTCCTGTTTCTAAAATTTCTTTTCCTTTTGCAAGTAATTCTTCAATATTTTCAAAACCATCTATGTTACTCATGCAAATATATTCATGGATATTTGTTTTTTGATTTTCTCTAATCACTTGTATTTTATCTGTTAGTTTTTCATCAAAAATAATAGCATCTACTTTACTTCTCATTAATGATTCTTCTAATTCATTAATTTGTAAGTCTTTATCTAATGGAACAGAAACAATTCCACCTAACAAACAAGCTAAGTGTGAAATTACCCAATGATATTGATTTTTTCCAATAATCGCAATTCGTTTTCCTTGTAATTTTTTATTATATAACGCTGTTCCTAGTGCATTTATATCTTCTAGTAATTGTGTATACGTAATATTTTTGTATTCTATTTTATTTTCTTCTTTTTTCTTTTTAATAGTGTAAGCTATATTGTTTGAATATAACTTTACAGAATTGTAAATAATTTCTTTTATGTTCTCAAATTTTGGAACTTCTCTTAATTGATTTTTCATATTCAAAGCTCTCCTATCTAGTTTTCTAAACCAGATTAACACATCGATATAACTTTGTCAATATTGACTATCCATTTCAACCATGATAATATATATGTATATATAGTGTCTTAGGGATTTTTTAAAGATTATGAAAATTTTATGAAATATTATAAATGTGTTATAAAATAAAAATGAAAATAAAGGACTGAAAATATGAGTAAAGAATTAATAAAATTACATATTCCTAGATGGAAAGAATTACCTAATGTGGATTTATATTTAGATCAAGTCGTTACCTTAGTAAATGAAACATTATCTTCTTTCTTATCAAATTCAAATTCTGAGGAAGATGCACTTATCTTAACAAAAAATATGATTAATAATTATGTCAAAAATAAAATTATAGAACCACCAATTAAGAAAAAATACAATAAAAATCATTTGGCTAAATTTTTTGTCATTTGCGTTTTAAAAGAAGTTTATAAAATAAATGATATAAAAATATTAATTAGATTAGCTTTAGAAAGTGCACCGATTGAAATTGCATATGATAATTTTTGTAAGTTATTTGAAAAGGCTTTAGATTGTGTGTTTAATAAAACAGATTTCATCGATAATTATTCTACAAATGACCGTAAATATTTATTAAAATCTGTCTTACTTTCTTGTGCTTATGCGATTTATACAAAAAAAGAAATAAGTGAAAATTAATTCATTTATTTCTTTTTCTTATTGTCATAGACAACAAGGTTCTGGGGTACTAGGTCTGCAATCTTTAATTGCTATGTAGGGTCAAGTACTTATTATCTCCTCTCTTCATTTTTATTGACTTTAATAGGGGTTCCTGGTATAATTTTAAAAAACCACATCAAAGGAGGATACATTTATGAGTAAGCAGACAAACAATGAAGAAAACCGGCAAATTCACGAGGCTTTAGTAAAGCACTTAGGTGATCCCTCAAGTTGCAAAGGGTGTAGCAATACCTGCGGGTGCTTCCGTTTAAAGCAGGCCTTGTCTAATTTAGGCGAAAAAGTCTTTTTAGAAAAAGCCATTGCCGGTGAACTGCCCATAGCTATTCAAGAACTTTACAACAAAAAATTCTCAGCCATGGCTGAGAAGTGTAACCCGTAAATGTTTTCACACTGGCTCTCCGGTCCGTCTTTTTGGTTCGGAGAGCTTTTACCGTTTTAGTTATCTATTAATAAAATACTGTACTCTTATTATTTTAAGACCAATGCATGCTTTGGGCAAAAATCTGAACATTTCCCACAACTAATACATTTTGTATAATCAATTGTAGGTGCTTGAAAATCTTCTTGACTTAAAGCTCCTACTGGACACACATTTACTGCTGGACATTTATGATTTTGTGGGCAATTTTCTACAATAATATTTAACTTTTTGTTTTCCATACTTCAATTCCTCCTAGCTTCATTGTATTATCTTTATTTATACTTTATTACTACCGAACCTATTTTGAATAGCATCTAATTGCTTGCTTTATAATATAAATTTTCTATTCTTTCTCCTTTTACTTTTTCCATACCATTACATATTCTTTTTCATTTGTTGTTTTATCCATTTCTTCTTTTTCGATTTTAAATCCTTCTCTTTCATAAAACGCTCTTGCTCTTTTATTTTTCACATATACGCTTAACATTAGTTTTGAATATTTTGACTTACAATATTGTATTAATTTTCTTCCTATCCCCATAGATTGTTTTTCTGTCTTAACAAATATCCCTGCTATATATGTATTAGATAATCCGATGAATCCACATATTTCTGCTTTTTCTTTATAAACATATATTTCTGCTTTTAAAATTTCCTTTTTTACATCTTCAAAATGGTTATCCCAATAATCTTCAGAAATATAGCTATGTGTTCTTTTATTTTCTTTTAACCAAATGTCCATAATTTGATTTATATCTTTTTTATTTAGTTCTTCAATCATCTATATCTCCTCTATTATCCTAGCTTATCTCCATTACTTGCCTTCTTATCTGGTGTAATTAATATAACACCATCTTTACTATATGTTCCTAGAACTAGTACTTCTGATAAAAAATCTGCAATTTGTTTTTGTTGAAAATTAACAACTGCTAGTATTTGTTTTCCGATTAATTCTTCAGGAGTATATAGATTGGTAATTTGTGCCGATGATTTTTTAATGCCAATTTCTTCTCCAAAATCAATTTCTAATTTATAAGCTGGTTTTTTCGCTTTTTTAAATTCTTCTGCTTTTAAAATTGTTCCTACACGAATATCTAATTTCATAAAATCTTCAAAAGTTGCCATTTTTCCTATTCTCCCTATATTTCCATGTTTTTTAAATAATTTTTTCTTTCAAATGTATATGTTGGAACTAATTCTCTTTTATGTTTTGATGCATTGTATCTTTTCAAAATTTCTTTTTTGGCATTTTCATCTGTATTTCCTGTTTCTATCATTTCTGCAATTTGACTATACTTGATTCCCATTTTTTCTTCATCTGTCATGCCACCTAATCCATCATTTGGTGCCTTTTCTAATATTCTTTCTGGAACACCTAAGTGTTTTCCAATAGCTAATACTTCAGCAACAGTGAAGTTTCCAATTGGATTAAAGTCTGCACTATTGTCTCCCCATTTCGTTGTATATCCTACCATTGCTTCACAAAGATTTCCTGTTCCAACTACTAAGTATCCTAAACTTTGTGCGACTCCATATAATGTCGTCATTCTTAATCTTGGTTTTATATTAATAGTTGCTTCTTTTGATAATTCTTCTCCCATTGCAGATTGTATTTCTTTTTCCATTTCATTATATGTATTAGTTAAATCTACTTTCAAGAATTTCACACCAAAAGTATCTGCTACTAATTTAGCATCATCAAAATCATGTGATATAGAGTGACATGGCATAGATACAGCAACTACATTTTCTTTTCCTATTGCTTTTACTGACATAGCAAGTACGGTTGCTGAGTCTTTTCCTCCACTACATCCAACAACAATTCCTTTTGCTCCAACTTGTTTTACATATTCTTTAATCCAAGTAATGGCACCTTCTGTTTCTTTCATTAATTCTTCTTTTTCTAACATTTTCAAATTCTCCTTTCTATATTTTTTATAATTTATTTTAAAATATCCAAAAGGAAACGTCCCAAAATGTCCCAAACAGAAACGTTCCCAAAAGGACATTTTATTGATATAATTGATGTTCTTTTATATATGTGATTACTTCATCAGGTGTTAAATATCGTATACTTTTTCCATTTTTTATTTTTTCTCTTACAAATGTTGAACTTAAATTGCTTTTTATTGTATCTTTTGCTTTGATAAAAGCTTGTTTATGTTTCTTTAACAATTCATTGTTTTGAATGATTTCTTCCATACAATCATTGTCTCTTTCTAAAATATATAGTTTAAACTTGGTTGTAAGTTCTTCTACTTTTTTCCATGTTTCTAATGTTTTTAAGTTATCACTTCCTGTTAAAAAAGCAACTTCATAATCTGGATATTCTTCTTGTATTTTGTGTAATGTTTCAACTGTATATAATTGTCTTTCACTATCTATTTCTATTCTAGATACTTCAAATTTTTCATTTTTATCACAAACTGTTTTTAACATTTGATAACGATGTTCATTTTCAATTAAATCCATTTTTTCATATTGACTATTCACTGGAACAAATATAATTTTTTCTATTTCTGGATATTCTGCTATCATTTGTTCTGCAAGTGAAAAATGTGAATTTAGTGGTGGATTAAAGCAACCACCAAATACAATGATTTGTTTTTTATTATGCTCTTCCATATATACTCTCCATTAATTAACTTCTATTTCATTTATATTTTACACATATACTATATCACAAAAAGACAAAATACTCTATAGTTATGTAAAAAACAATTGATAAACTACTTTATAATTTTATCAATTGTTTTCTTTTTTCCTACTATTCTATTATCTAATAACTTCTGTCGATAATAATTCTCTTGTGTTGTCGTCATAGTAGTGAATGGTTAGTTTCCAATCTGAAATTCCATCTAATGCTTGTTTTAATATTGAACATAGACGTACCTTCAATCGTAACTCTATCATTCCTATTTTATCTTTATCATTATCTTCGTAATAAATGGATACTTCTTTATATTCATTATCCCATTCCATTGTATAATTTTCATTTAAATTTTTTAAGGTATCTATTCCTTCATACATTTGAATTTCTAAATATTTTTCTAAATCTTCTTTTGCTTCTTTTATAACTTCTACTGAAATCCCACCATCTTTCTCTTGCACAAAAGAATATATATTTATTTTTTCAGAATCTTCATCTTCTGAAGATTCATCGTATTCTATTTTACTTCCATCTGCTAAATCTAATGCAATCGGATATTTTTCTGTTTCTTTCGTAACTGCTTGTAGTTCATCTGTTGCTAAATATTCCTGTGTTCCGTCATTTATGTATTCTAATTGATTACTTATATTTTCTCCATTTAAAGCTGTAAAACTAAATAGAATTTGTCCTTTATCTGTATTGAAAAAACTTGTATTTGCATCATATAAAAAGGTTCCATCTTCTACTAATGTCGCTCTATATAGTCCTGTATTTAAAAGAAAATTGGATATTTCTTCATCTGACAATTCTGTTCCATCTGTATGTTTTAGATAAGTTTTTATCTTATCATAATCTTGATTACTTATACTTTCCATTAATTCTGTTGTCCTATTAACTATTTTTTCTTCTGTTTTATTTGTCATATCAATTTTATATACCACAAATAGAATTAGTATCAAAACTATAATGATACTTAATATGATTTTCACTCTTTTTTTCATAAATATCCCTCTTTTCTCCTTAATTTCACTATTGTTCTGGAACTACATCAAATACTATTAAATCTTCCTCTCCTATATTTTCAATATTTTCCACTATTTAAATTTGGTATTCCCACTTCTTTTATTTCATCAAAATCTATCATAATGTCTTTCTCCTATTATCTTATTTATTTCTGTTCTTTTACAATATATCATATCTTTAAAAGTTTCTCAATTGTTTTATATAATAAAACGAACTTTAAGGAATAATCTACTAATCCCTAAAGTTCTTTACAATGTTTAAAATATTTTTCTATATAATTTTATTTGATTTTTCTTTACATATTGATTAATTGCTAAATTAATCAATGCAAGTATTAAAAATACCACTATCATTAGAACAGTTATGTTATTAATCATAAATCCTATTCCTGTTAATAAAATCACGACTACTACAGCATAAAAGAATTCATACATAACATTTACATTTTCTTTCATCATCGCATATTCACTTGTCCATGTGATTTTGGGCTTTTTCAAGTCAATTAATATCATTACTTTTTCTTGCATCAAACAAAGTGCCATTAATGTGATAAATAAAAAAATACTAAATACAATATGCATATTTGATACTAGTAAACTGTAACATATGGTAACAATACAAGCAATTACACTATCTGCAATCAGTGCAGGATATAGTTTATATTTAAATTGTTTATATAAGCTAATTGGTATTGTTTTCATTAGTTTTGCTTTTTTTCCTTCTCTTGAAATGGCAATAATAGATGTAAAGTTCATAATGTATAATACTTGTGCAATACTAATGGCAATACATATTCCTATTGGGCTAAATATATTTTCTTGCATATTGGTTAAAAAGTCAAAACCTACACTTCTAGCAAATGAAATTAAAGCAATTGCAGGTATCCCAATAAATAAGATTGGATATACCATTGGTAAAATGATACATTGTAAACAAAAGATCGGTGTTCTCATAATTTGTTTTAATTCTTTACTTAAAAAAGCTCTTTTGGGACTTCTTTGTTTACACTCACTTAACTTTAATTCTGTATTTTTCTTTGCTTTCATATTGTTTGTATTAATAACGGTTCCAATAGCTCCTTTTAAATATATTTTAGAAATTATCCAAGTTGCTATATAATAAGTGGCAAAACTTTCTATTGCAAACAAAAGAATATTAGCCATTCCAGTTATATTTTCATAGTTTATTAAACCATTCATAATTGGTTTTAAAATAACAAAATATTCTGATATCAGTTCAATTAATCCATTAACTTCTAACATTTTTTCTGTAAATCGTTCTAATGAAATACCTTCACCTGTTGAAAATAGGCTTGTAATAATCGCAAGTACAACAAATCCAATGAAGATAGATATATATTGCACTTGTGTCTTATTTTTTATAACATTCGTAAATCGCATAATCACAGCTGTTATAAGAGAAGTCAATACGATTGGTATCATTGGTAATAATAGTAATATAATCGTTACATATACATAAAATACAATACCTGCTTTTACCAAATATCCATATACCAATATAGGTGACAGTAACAGCATTAATTCCATGACATATTCAGATACAATCATATTATTGATTTTTGCTTTTACTAATTGTATTGGTTTTATCGGCATTCTTAAAAAGATTTTTAAATCTTTTGCAAAATATAAATTATTCAAACTTTCAAATATGCTTTTAGAAAATAGAAATATGAACATGATTAATAATACAATATTAACAAACACAGGTGCTTGATTTACTTTTATCAATTCTGTCGTTAAATAATAACTTGCTACTCCCATAATGGTAGAAATAGTTCCAAATATAATCACAAATATCAATACGGTTAAAGCTTTATTCACCATGCTTTTATTTTCATTATCTCTTCTATGCACATTTTTAAAAATGACTTCATTTAATCTATTCATTTTTACTTCTGTTCCCTTCAAAAATACAAGTTTTTTAAAAAATCATTATTCTTCTATTATCTTTAAAAATAACTCTTCTAATGAACTATTTGATTTCCATTTTTCTCTTAATTCTTCACATGTTCCCACAAATTTAATAGTACCTTTATCAATAACAGCAATTTTATCACATATCTTTTCAGCTACTTCTAGTACATGTGTTGAGAAAAATACAGTATTTCCATTTTTGCTATGTTCTTTCATTAATTCTTTTAATTGAAAAGATGCTTTAGGATCTAATCCTGTCATTGGCTCATCTAAAATCCAATTTTTGGGATTGTGTAATAAAACACCTATAATAATGATTTTTTGTTTCATTCCATGTGAATAACTTTGAACTCTTTCTTTGAGAGAATCATAAATACCAAATCCTTTTGCTAATTTTGTTATCTTTTCAAATCTTGTCTTTTGGTCTACTTCATATACATCTGCTACAAAATTTAGGTATTCTATTCCTGTTAATTTTTCAAATGCATCTGGCGAATCTGGTACAAATCCAAATTGTTTTTTGGCTTCAATAGGATTTTTTTCTATATTAATTCCATCAATTAAAATTTCTCCTTCATCAATATCTAATATACCTGTAAGCATTTCCATAGTGGTTGTTTTTCCAGCTCCATTTGGTCCAATAAATCCAAATATTTGTCCATCTTCAATCGTTAAATTCATGTTTTCAATTACATTTTTATGTTTGACATATGCTTTACTAACATTTTTGATTTCTATCATAATTTTTCTTCCTTTTATCTTTTTTCTAATTCTATCATTTTTCTATCATATCTTGCAACTATAGTTTTTCATTTCAAAAAATAAGAATACAAATTCATTTTTTATTATTACTTATTTTTTTCATTATATAAATCAAAAAACCAACCTAAAATTCTTTAAGTTGGCTTTTTGATTCGTACTAAAATTAATAAAAATACACCAAGAAGATCATTGTACTCCAAATGTTCTTGTGTTAATATTCTTATTATTTCTGCAAATTCTCTTCTTGCCTCTTCATCATCTTTTTGAAAATAAGAATTTATTGCAAGCATCAATTCCATTTGTAATTTTGATATTGGACTATTATCTAACGGTTCATCACGACTTCTTTCTGTTTCCATATGAGTAAAATCACTCTCTCTTACATATAAATCCATATCTAATGTTTCTAATATTTCTATTATAACTTCTAGATTTGGACCTGTTTTTTCTCTTTTCCATCTAGATATTAATCCGGGTGATATTTGTACTCTTTTTTCTATTTCTTCAAAAGTCATGTTTCTCTTATCTTTCATTTGATATATTGCATTTACTAAATCCATTGTACTTTTTATTTTCCGTTCCATATTCATCCTCCTGCTTATTTTTATGTTAACATTTTACCATATAGGTTTATTGCTGTCAAACTTTTTTCGATGATTTTATTATAATAATAAAGTATCTTATTATTTCAAATTTTCTTTAAAAAATTCTTCTATTTTATCAAAAGGAATGATATCCACTTTATCATACAAATCTGTATGAACAGCATTTGGAATAATCATTAATTCTTTGTTATCAGTATATTTGCTGTTTTCAGTCATATTTTTGAAAGCATCTTTACTAAAATAGCAAGAATGTGCTTTTTCTCCATGTATCATTAAAACAGCATTTCGAATTTCATTGCTATATTGTAAGATTGGCATATTGATAAAAGATAATGAAGATGTTGTATTCCATCCATCATTTGAATTTAATGATCTTTTATGATATCCACGTTCTGTTTTGTAATAATCATAATAATCTTTTACAAAAAATGGTGCATCTTCTGGAAGTGGATCTACCACACCACCTGCTCTTTTATAGGTTCCATTTTTGTAATCTTCTATTCTTTGTGCATTTAAACTTTTCTTTAACTCATAACGTTCATCTTCATTGACACTGTCAAAATATCCATTTGCATTTACACGACTCATATCATACATGGTTGATGTAACAGTTGCTTTAATTCTTGTATCCATTGCAGCCACATTTAAAGCCATACCTCCCCAACCACAGATTCCGATAATTCCGATTCTTTCTGGATCAACATTTTCTTGTACAGATAAAAAATCTACTGCTGCTGAGAAATCTTCTGTGTTGATATCTGGAGATGCTACATAACGAACTGCTCCTCCACTTTCTCCTGTAAAAGATGGGTCAAATGCAAGTGTTAAAAATCCTCTTTCTGCCATGTTTTGAGCATACAATCCTGATGCTTGTTCTTTGACTGCTCCAAAAGGTCCACATACAGCAATTGCTGGCAATTTTCCTTGGGCATCTTTTGGCTCATATAGATCTGCTGCTAATGTAATTCCATAACGATTATGAAATGTTACCTTTCTATGATTTACCTTTTCACTTTTTGGGAATGTTTTGTCCCATTCTTGTGTTAAATTTAATGTTTCTTCCATGTTTTTACCTTCCTTTCTATTTTTTATTTTATCATTTAGAGTTTACTCTAAATCAATATGTTTTATAAATAATAAGCTTAAACTCTCCTTTTGTATATCACAATCTTGTTTATGAAAACATACCTTTTAATTAGCCAATTCAAATGTGATGGTTACATCTCCTCTACCTAATTCAGAAACAAATCCTTCTACATCATCTACTCTTCCCAAATCTGTATAACTATATGATGTACTAAAACTGTCATAAAATACCACTAAACAATCATTTCCAAATAGTTTTATATCTCCTGCATTGATTCTTCCTGGTGTATTGCTGTTAGTTGTTAAACTAGAACTTAAATAGTTATATTTTTCGTTTGCATGTAAATCACTCATATGTAATGTCATTGGAAACATTGAAATCAATTCATTTACTGTTTGATTACGATTTAATGTTGCTGTAAATGTTTTATCATTAACAATTAGATTTATCTTAATGTCTTCACTTTGATTATTCATATTCTCACTTCCTTCCATCAAATTTTCTTCATTATTTATTATGGGATTTTCTAAATTATTTTGTTCTATACTCTCTGAATTTTGACTTTCATTCGTAATTATATCATCCTTATTATTACTGTTCATAAAATTTTGTATATTTATTTCATTTAAATTTTTATTCTGATTAAACATGCTTAATCCTATAACTATTACTACTATAATGATAACTATACATATAATGACTATTTTTTTCTTTTTCATATATATCCTCCAGTAAATAAATTTACTACTAATATCATTTTTACTGTTTTTTAATTTTCTTTAGCACATATGCTATATTTTCTCCTAAGTTTTTCATATTAGCTAATCCTTCTTCATCTTTTAATACATCTCCTGGTATTTTTCCATATAACATATTCCAGTAGTTGGAACCTGGAACAATCATCTCTTGTACTAAGAAAAAGTGGTTTAAGGTATCAAAAGCATTTAAGGCTCCTCCTCTTCTAGCTACAATCACTGCTGCCCCTACTTTATGCTTTAATAATCCCGGATTCATATCTCCTACTACTGCGGCTCTATCTAGAATTGCTTTCATATTAGATGATATATCTGCTGTATATACAGGAGAACCTAATAATATACCATCTGCTTCCTTCATTTTTTGATAAATTTCTACAAATTCATCATTTTGAAAAGAACAATTTTTCTTTCCCCCACAAGTAAAACAAGCTTTACAAGGATTTATTACCTTTCCTGCAAGTTGTATCATTTCTGTTTCTATTCCATTTTTCTTTAATTCTTCTAATACTGCATTTATAGCAATTGCTGTATTTCCATCTTTCCTACTACTTCCATTAATCGCTAATACTTTCATTTTTATTTTCCCTCCATTCTATTGTTTCTAATTAATTATCCATTCAAATTAATATTTTTAATACCAATCATGCTTTTCATCTCGATTTAAACTTTCCATCAATTGCATTTCTTCATCTGTTAGTTCAAAATCATAGATTTCTGTATTTTCTTGAATATGGTCTGGATTACTTGAACCAGGTATAACAACAACACCTCTTTGTAAATTCCATCTTAAAATTACTTGAGCTGCTGTTACGTTATAATTTTGAGCAATCTCTACAATGGTCTCGTCATTTAATAATTCACTAGTATGTCCTCTTCCTCCAAATGGATACCATCCTTCTACAACAATTCCTTTACTTTGAATATATGGAACAACTTCTAATTCTTGATAATATGGATGAATTTCATTTTGTACTACAGCTGGCATAACTGTAATTTCTGGTAAAAATTCTTCTAATTCCTCTATATACCAGTTTGATAGTCCAATAGATCGTACCTTTCCTTCCTGAACTGCTTGCTCCATCGCTTTATATGCTTTTACATCATTTTCTCCAGGATGATGTAATAATAGTAAGTCTATATATTCAACATCTAATGTTTCTAAAGCTAAGTCTATTGCATATTCTGGGTCAGCATACTGGTTTGGATATAGTTTAGTTGTAATAAAGATTTCTTCTCTTGGAACATTGGAATCTCTGACTGCTCTTCCAATTTCTTCTTCATTATGATACATATACGCTGTATCGATTAATCTAACACCTGAATTTAAAGCACTTGTTATGGAATTATAACATTCCTCTCCTGTTAAGCTATATGTTCCAATTCCATTTAAAGGCATTTCATATCCACTATTTAAAGTAACCGTTTTCGTCTCAAAATTAAATATTTTCATCTCAGTCATATCATAATCAGTACTTTTTGAATTTTCATGATTCATATTTGCCACATCCTCACTTATTTTTTCTTCATTTTCTTTATTTGCAAGACTAAAAAATAAATATCCCGTCATACTAAGTAAGATACATATAATAATAATAATCGTGATAATTCCCCATTTTCTTTTTTTCATATGTTCCCCCTTTTTACAAATCTTCTTTTTTTAAATCCACAATTAGATAATCTAATATATCAATTTCTTTTTGTCGTTTATGTATATTATCCAATAATGTATTTCTATATTTTCTAAGTAAGATATAGATTTGGTCAAATTGCTTTTGTTCTAATAAATTAAAAAATTTATCTATCAATTTTTGATTACAACCTGCATCTTGCAAGTTTTGAATCAAAGCTTCTTTTTTATCTTGTTCTTCATTCATCATAGTAATTCCCTTTCTTATATAACAATAATCCTTTTCATGTATTGGAATAAAAGTTGTTATGCATTTTTATACAAGTAACAAATTCTTACTTCATTTTGATTATACCCGATTATTTTTAAAATAGCCAATACTTATTTTGCATAGTTTATCATAGTTGACAGGAATGATAAAACAAATTATAATCATTATAAATT
>CALXFG010000039.1 GCA_944387505.1 uncultured Clostridia bacterium | reverse complement strand
CACTCAGATGCACAATTTGCAGGAAGCTCATCAGTACCAGCACATGTTGAAATGATGGGATTAATCGGAATGGGTAACAACCCAATGGTTGGAGCATCAGTTGCAGTAGCTGTTGCAGTAGAAGAAGCTATGAAATAAGTCCAATGGGGACGTGTTAAAATGGACAAAAAATGTCCAAAAGGTACAGACCTCAAAGATAACATGGCATAGGTAATTAGTCTGCCTATGACCCGGACTGCTGACAAAATATTGCTATATATTTTGTCAGCAGTTTTTTTATTGTATAGGAAAAGCAATTTTTCCTATACAATAAAAAACAACGTTGGACAGAAAAATTGAATAGCAATTTTTCGCGTCAACAAATCTTTACATTTCTTCGAGAACTTAAATATATATAGTTAAATTAGAAAAGTAGAGAAAAGTTCTTGCGAAGCGAGATTTGTCCCAGAAAATTCATGGAAATCTTAACTTTAATTATATTTCGAATATTATCACAATTTAATGAAAATAATAATATAATAATATTGACAAATGTAATACAATGTAGTACAATGATTACAGAAGGGAGTTGATAGATATGACGATTTCAGTAAGATTAAATGAAGAAGATTCAAAATTAATAAAAGCATATGCAGACATGAACAATATTTCTTTATCTGATTTAATACGAAATGCTGTACTAGAAAAAATAGAAGACGAATATGACTTAAAATCTTATAATAAAGCAATAAAAGAATATAAGAAAAATCCTAAAACATATACAATGGATGAAGTAAAAGAGGAGTTGGGATTATAATGCAATATAAAGTAATATTTACAGAAAGGGCAAAGAAACAATTAAAAAAACTAGATAAACATATAGCAGCACTTATCATTGGATGGTTAGAAAAGAACATTCAAAATTGTGAAAATCCCAGACTTCATGGAAAAGGATTAGTAGAAAACAAGTCAGGACATTGGAGATATCGTATAGGAGATTATAGAGTTATATGTGAAATACAAGATAAAGAAATCATAGTGCTAGTATTGGAAGTAGGACATAGAAGAGAAATATATAATTGAAAGAGAACGTCAAAAAAAGATGTTTTCTTTTTTTTTCATAAATTTCTATTTATAACACATACTAAAATATATAAATTATAAAAAAATAAAATAGGAGATAAGTTGTGAATAGAAGATATAAGAAGTTAGGAATAGAAAAAAGAAATCGACTTTTGGAGCTAGCATATATTGATCCTATAACAGGCTTAGGAAATTATAATGCATATTTAGCAAGAACAAAAGAAAAGCTAGAAATGAATGATAAAAAAACGATGATTATATTAGATATAGATAAATTTAAGTCATTTAATAAAAAATATGGACATATGAAGGGGAATGAATTGTTAAGACGAGTGGGAGAAGAAATAAAACATGCTATCAGAAAGACAGATATCGTCTGCCGATTAGCAAATGATGTTTTTGGGATTTTTTTAGTAGGAGAAGTAGATGTAGAAAATATAACAAGAAGATTAAATAATAAGATATCACGAATTAAAATAGGAGATATATGGTATAATTTGCGAATCTCTATGGGAGTATATATATGTGACAAAGAGGAAAAAGATGTGCAAAGTATCATAGATAAAGCAATTATGGCACATGATAGTATAAAAGGAAAATATCATGTGCCATATGGTGTATTTACAGAAGACTTTGAACAAAAAATGATAAGAGAAAGTGAAATAGAAAGCATGATGGAAGATGCCATTAAAAATGAAGAATTTGAAGTATATTATCAGCCACAAATTAGCACAAAAACAGAAAAAATGGAAGGAGCAGAAGCATTAGTTAGGTGGAAAAAAGATGAAAAAATGATATCTCCAAGCGAGTTTATTCCTATATTTGAAAAAAATTATTTTATCATAAAATTAGATGAATATGTTTATGAAAGAGTCTGTAAGAACATACAAGAAATGAAGAAACAAATTAAAGAGATCCCTAAAATTTCAGTAAATATATCAAAGGAAAGTTTGCTAGAAAAAGATTTTTTAGAAAAATATATGAAAATTACAGAACAATATGGCATATCTCCTAATGATATAGAAATAGAAATAACAGAAAGAACAACGGTAGATAACAATATAGATATGAAAGAGATTTTAGAAGAAATAAAAGAAAAGGGATTTTCTATAGCAATAGATGATTTTGGAAGTGGTTATTCTTCTTTGAACATGCTAGAAATGTTACCGATTGATATGATAAAAATTGATAAATCTTTTATAGACAGAATAGGTGAAAAAAATGAAACAATAAATCTTCTAGAAATTATTCTTTTAATTAGTAAAAAATTAAATTTGAAAACAGTAGCAGAAGGGGTAGAAAAAAGCGAACAAGTTCAATATTTAAAAAAAGAAAATTGTGATTTTATACAAGGCTATTTTTATGCAAAACCATTGGAATTTGATGCCTTTAAAAACTACGTAGAAGAAAACAAATAGAATCAATAAAAATGCTTGAAAATACTGAAATATAAGTACTTAATAAAATGCGAACAAAAATTTTATATTTTTTCATAAAAAGTATTGACAAAGTAAAAAATAAGATATAGAATAAGACCAACAAAAGCGAACAATAATTTGTAAAACAAAAATTCAAGAATAGGAGTGATATTTATGTATAAAGTAAAAAGAGCAATTCGTGTAAAAAATAATATAAATACTACATTAGAAAGACATCCAGTACCAGTTTTGGGAATTGATTACAAAGTAAAAATCGTATACAAAAATGTAAAAGTACCTGAATTAAATGTAGAAAATAAATTAATCAAAATATCACTTCCTAATCGCTATAAAAAAGATAACAACCAAGAGATTTTAGATTTAGCAATTGATAAAATGTATGAACAAATTGCAAAAGTAGAAGTGGAAAGAGCAATGGAAAAAACAAGAATCATGTTAGGATTTGCACCTGAAGACTATGAAATTAAAAACATGAAAAAAGAGATTGGAAGATGTATCAACGGTAAAATTACAATAAATCCTAAAATTGTTATGTTCCATAGAGATGTCATTGATTTTATTGTATTACATGAATATTGTCATTTAAAATATAAAACACATTCAAAATATTTCTATAGAATGATAGAAAATTATGAGCCAAACTTTGAAAAATATGAAAAAATCATAGAAACCAGCTTGTTTCAATACTAGAAATACGATATAATAATCATATGATGAAAGAAATAATAGTAAATAAAAAATACCACGAAAAGAAATTAAATAAAGTAATATTAGAAGAATTATCCAATATAAACTATCCTACATTTTGTAAATTATTAAGAAAAAAAGATATAAAGATAAATGGAAAAAGGATAAATAAAGATATATTGATCCATGAAAATGATAAAATAGAGATATACCTTCCAAAAGAATTAGAAGAGGTAAAAATAAACTTAGATAAAGTATATGAAGATGAAAATATATTGGTAATCAATAAGCCAGCAAATATCGAAGTAACAGGGATAAATTCTTTAACAGAAATAATCAACAAACAGTATACAAATTGTGAATTTAAACCACAACCATGTCATAGGATTGATAGAAATACAACTGGATTGGTTATGTTTGCTAAAAATGAAGAATCTTTAAGAATTTTATTAGAAAAATTTAAAAGACATGAAATTGAAAAACATTATCTGGCATTAGTATATGGAATTCCTGATAAGAAGGAAGAAAGATTAGAAGCCTATTTGTTTAAAGATCAAAAAAAGTCTCAAGTATATATTAGTGATATCTTTAAAACAGGATATCAAAAAATTATTACTAAATATACAGTACTAGAAAAAAGAAAAAATAATACTGCTTTATTAGATGTTGAAATTGAAACAGGAAGAACACATCAGATTAGAGCACATTTAGCTTATATAGGTCATCCTATTATTGGTGATGGTAAATATGGAAGAAATGAAATTAATAAACAATTTGGTAAAAAGTATCAGATGCTATGCAGTTATAAATTGAAGTTTCGTTTTCAATCAGAAAGTGGAATATTGGCATATTTAAACGGGAAAGAAATTGAATTAGAAAATATTAATATGTAAAAAGGATGTGACTATTTCATCTTAATAGTCACATCCTTTTTCAATCATGGCCTCATCAATTTGATTCACTCTTTTAATTAAAGACAATAGAAATTTAGACAAAATATATTTTGCATTCTTTAAATTAATATCTATATTTTTCGCTTTACAAGCATTTTTTAGTTCTGTTAAATCATTTCTAATAGCAGGAAGTAGTGATAACGAAATACATACCATAACTTCAATTTCTTCAGTATTAACTTTGAAAAGTTTTAAAGGTGTACATAGTAATCTAATTGTTTTGGCTAAGTTTGCAACAGTTGTGGTTTGAGAATATATAAATGTCGTGTTGCAAACAATGATTAATTTAATTCCTATCCATAAAGCAAATATAAAACTATCTAAGAAAAGATTAATGATAAACGTGAAAAGCACAAAAGGAACAATTTTTAAGGTATTAAAAAATGCTTTTTTAAAACTAAGTTTACACAATAATATAATGGTTAGGTTTATGATAAGACATGCTAAAATGTAAATATGATTTGGTAAGAAAAATATAGTGGTAGCATATATAATAAAAATTAAAAATTTAAGAACATCTTTCATATAGATTTCCTTTCTGTATTTAATTTTCCTTTGATGGCACTTGTAAGTTCTTTTACAGAAAAATCAGATACATGTAAATCAATGCCTTCTTTTTTTAGTTCTACTAAAATACTTAGTAAAGTTGGAATTTTAATACTATATTTTTCTAGAATATCATATTTATCAATTAATTCTTCTTTCTTTATTTCAGCTACAATTTCTACATTATCTAAAATCAAAGTTCTATCAGCCAATAGAATTTCATCTGATAGATTGGTGATACAAATAATGGTATATCCTTTTTGTTTTAAATCTAAAATAATATCATGTATTTTTTCTTTTCCATAGCTATCAATCATAGTGGTTGGCTCATCTAAAATAATGTATTTTGGATTTTTAGCCAAAATTTCTGCAATCATAATTCTTTGTTTTTGCCCTAGTGATAAAGCATATAAGTCTTTATCTTTAAAATCATACATATCTACTTGTTTCAAAGAAGTAGATATTCGATTTTCAATTTCAGATGGTTCTAAACCTCTAAGAGAAAAAGAAAGTTCATCATAAATGTTATTAAAAATAATTTGATTTTCAGGGTTTTGAAAAACAATGCCTACTTTTTCTCTAATGGTTTTGATATCTTTAGATGTATTGACATTATCAATGGTTATGGCGCCTTCTTTTAATTTGGTAATACCTGCAATTAATCTACCAAGAGTAGATTTTCCTGAACCATTTTTTCCAACAATGGCGATAACTTCACCATCATTTACAGAAAAGTTTATATTTTTTAAGATATAATCACTATTTTTATATTTAAAAGATACATTTTCTAAGTTAATCATCGTTATCGCTACTCCTTATATATTTATCAAAAGGTTTTCTTAATAGTTTTTCGATAAATAAAATAACAATTATTTGGATAGGAATCATGATAAGTTGTTTTGTAAGTCTAGGGAATATTAATATCATGAAAGCTTTTCCAGATGTAATGCTTGTCCATAAAGTATTTAATCCTGTATGAACAACAAAGGTAACTAAAAGAACAGCAATGATTACTCGAATAATATACTGTTTGTTTGTCAAAGAATCTGGTTCCTTTTTATATAGTAATAATCCATAAATTAAACCAGTTAAACCTGCACTTATGGTATATCCTATAAAAAAGCTTCCTGATGGGAATAAGGTAGCACCGATTAAATCTTCCACAACAGTGATAAGAACAGTCCATTTAGGACCAAGCCAAGTAGCACACAAGGCAATGGCTACAAAGGTAAAACTGATTTTCATAATCGGTGTTGAAATAATAAAAAATCTAGATAAAATAATGAGTAATGCTAATAAAATAGCAGCTAGTATAATTTTTTTGTTTTTACGCATAAAAAAATCTCCCTTCTATTTAATTTCCGCATTAAAAGAATAGGAGTCAATCCTTCAAATCTTTATTAGCGGAATGCGAAAATAGATACGCAAGTATGTAAATACTTTTGCCTTAGTAACAACTTCCCGTCTACTAAGTCTTAACGATTTATTTTCTACTCTAATAACTAAATATTTAATTATGTAACATATTATATCACACTTTTACAAGAATGTACATATTTTTACAATTTTTTTTAGGCAAAGTCCTTGAAAGTTAGTTTTTTTGTATATTTTTCTGTGAAATTTGGTTTATATATCAATTCTTTTTCCAAAAATTAGTTCTATTCCAAAAATCTTTATCTCTACCATTATAGTACTTATCTAAAACAAGATTCATTATTCTATAGGTTTCTAATGCTTCTTTAGCTGTACAAGCATGTAAATGTTCACCCGTTATCAATGAATCGACTACATTTTTAATCATATTTTCTTGTATGATTTTAGGATTATCTATTTCTAGTTTCTCTTCACATTCATTAGTTGTTATTACAATAGGACTATTTCCATGTATAGAAAATTCTATCTTACCTTTGGTTCCATATATAATCATTTTATCCTTTTTATCTAATGCTAAAGAATTAAAATTAGCGGTTCCCAAGACACCAGTATCAGTTTTAAAAGACATTACAACGATGTCTTCTACATCGTATTCTTTATTGTTATTAGTAGCTAGACCATTTATTTCTATAAAGTTTCCTAATAAATATACCATTATATCTATTGAATGAGGAGCAATATCATAAAATTTTCCTCCGCCAGATAATTCTGTATTATATAGCCAAGTATTATGAATTTCTTCATAATTATATTTTCTATTTAATCGAAAGTCAGCTTCACATATTTTCCAAGTTTTCCACTTTGTAAAATTTCCTTTGTTTTTATAAACTTAGGTAGTGCTCTTCTATAGTGTGCAACATATAGTGGAATGCCTTCTTCTTCAAACATCTTGGTGATTTGCAATGCTTCTTGATAATTTCTAGCAAAAGGTTTTTCTATATATGTAGGTTTCTTAGCTTTGCAACATTTGCTTGCTTGCTCCAAATGTAAACCTGGCGGAGTAGCAATATATATAGCATTTATTTCTTTATCTGCTAATAATTCATCTATATTGTTATACCATTTTTTTGCGCCTAATTTTTCTGCTGATGCTTTTGCTTTAAGTACGTCTCTTCTCATTACTGCACAGATAGAACTTTTTGGCATATCATTAAATGCTGGTCCACTTTTTTTCTCTACAACATTTCCACATCCAATTAATCCCCATTGAACAGTTTTCATATATCCTCCTCGTATAACTTTTGTCAAATTTTTTATTAATCATATCATACTATTTTTAGGGTAGCAATATAAATAAAATAAAAAAGATTTATTATTAAATTAACAAACACAAAAACAGATGGTATCCGCCATCTGTTTTGTGTTGCAGAATATTATTTTTTATCGCATTCACACCTTGTTGCCCAAATTTTGTCAAGTATTTTCTTGCGGTAGAAAGGATTCATGTTAGCATTAAAGTCAATATAGAACTTCATTAGTCGCTCTCCACATTTCTCACATGTTTTAGGATATTGCATAATACCTTTTGTAAAAGCATTTTCTCTGTTGCCATACCATGCAATAGTAAATCTATCCAAATATTCTTCAGGAATATTATGCAAAAGTTCCACAAATTCCCAAGATGAGATTTGGTCATAAACACCTATATCCTGCCAATGTTTTAGCATGGTTTTCTTTTTGATATTTATTGGAAACAAAACTGCATAAGTTCCTTTGGGCATTTTTTCATAGATAAACTTGAGAGAATTCAAACAATCTTGAATTTGTTCTTTGCGAGTTAAGAACGGAGCGCCTAAAAGTACATTGATTTGAAGGCCAATTCCGTATCTTTCACACAATTTAGTCACTTCAAGATACTTTTCAATATCGATATCTTTATTATAGATCGCTCTGACATCTTCATCTACTGACTCAAATCCCAGCTCAAACTGTATTTTTTGTTCTTCACCAAGAATCCTTCTAATGTCTTGAATCTTTTTTTCTGTGATTGTATTATAATGAGTTTCCATTACAATTATAGGAATATTCCTATGGGACACATAATGTAATATCTCAAGAAATAAATCATAAGGAATTTCTCTTTCAGAAAGAAAAGATCCATTTGCTTCGAGCTCTAGTTCGACTATATCGAATTCCTCTAGTCTTATTTTTTCAAGTTCTGGTTTAACCATTTCTAAAGTAAGATTATAGTCAAAACCATAATTGCAAAATGTACATGCATTCTCACATCCACAAGACATAAAAAGTAATTGAAAAGTGTTTTTTTCTACTTGAACAAGGGAAACTACTGGTGTTCCTGCTTTAGTTTTAATAGTTTTCCGCATTTTCCAGATTTCACGAGTTAAATATTCATTCACTTTATATCCTCCTAGAAAATTTAAAATAAGATAATATTATATATATTTATTGTATACGTTTTTATGTTTAATTACAAGTTCTGCTATACTTCTTCTACTAAATCTAGAAATAAATTATACCAATTTTTCTATGTCAGCTACGTTAGGCATCATATAAGCCCACTATTAATAGTGGACTTTGTTTAAATTTATTTAAAATTCTGGCATATCATCAAGAGTCCAAGTTTTAGCTTTAGCTCCAAAATCTTTTGACCTATTGAATACAGTTTTGCCATTGACCTTTATTTCTACAGTAGTATATAAACTAACCTTAAATGTTTCTTCTACTTTGGTTTCTCTATTTTCAATTCTTACCATTTCATTATAAACAGTATTACCATTGATTATTATTGTAACTGGCACTACACTTAATTCTTCTGGAATAACATAATTATTCATATCCATATTTAAGCCAAGATAGTTATATGGAAATATCTTAACTATTAAATTAGATTGTTCAATTTTATTTCCAACAGTAACAGTAATTGTATCTCCGGAATATGCTTTTTGTCCTACTCCAATACTTTGAGATTTAATCTCTCCATAAGGATATTGGCTATCATATACTACGTTTAATTTTAAGTCTAGATTAAGATTTGCATTGTATTGGTCTATTTCTCTTTGTATATCTTCTATTGTATTATAATTAGTAAAATCGGGTAGGGTTACATACTCTTTTGAATTATCTTCGGAATTATTATCTGTATTATCGTTATCATCTATAATTTCAATATGATCATATTCACCATTTTTTATTGCATCGTACTCGCTTTGTGATATTCCATCTAGGGGAGATGGACCTGAATATTCATATTCTTCAAATGGTTCATATATATTTGGAGGCGTTAAATAATTATATACGTTTCCAACCCATTGAATATCAGATAGTAAAGTATCTAATGATTTATATGCATATTGTGAACGTATAGGCTCTATAATATCTTCTCCAATTATTTCATATACATATAGTAGTTCGGGATACTTTTCAGTTTCTATTCTACTTATAGTTATAGCTAAACCTGTTGCACGATAAGGAGAATCCATATCAAAGTCTTTATACCTAACTGTTCCTATATCAAATAAACTGATACGTTCTTCTTCAAAAATATCTTTCTCGTTATTACCTACTTCATTGGTTGTATAACTGGAAGAAGTCAATAAATCTTCGTCATTAGTTGATATATTACTTGATGTATTTATAAGAATTGGTATTAATACACTTAATATTACTACAAAACTTATTGCTATACTTATAAGTATTTTTTTTTTAATAGATATTGTTTTCTTTTCTTCGACATTTATATCTTCATTATCTTCTTTTACATCTTCCTTTAGAATGTCATCATTACTAGCTAATTTTGCACCACAGTTATGACAGAATTTATCATCATTTACAACTGCTTTACAATTAGGACATGTTTTTATTCTGTTTATTATATCGTTAAGTTCCATTTCGTTCTTATCCATATAAATTTCCCCCTTAGAACTTATAAATTCTATAAGTTCACTCTTTTGTATTTACATACTTACCTTAATTATAACAATAATAATTTAATTATCCAAGTATTTTTTATATGCTTTAAAGAATTACTTCTTTAATATTAAGTTTCATTTTGAATACAAGTATTTTAGTTATGAAAAAAGTTAAATTTCATATTGCTATAGTTCTATATTGGTGTGTTACTCCACACATTACGGCATAAGTATATGCAATTTGGTATGCAATTAGAAAATGTGGGTGTATAATAAAACTACTACCTCGTATAAGGTAGTAGTATCAAGGGTTAGAACACAAGGTTGTATGATATATAATTACATATATTAAATGCTTAAATCTATAATATAATGGAGCGGGTAGTGGGAATCGAACCCACGCTATCAGGTCGGAAGCATGACATTCTACCACTAAATTATACCCGCATATACAATATTATATAACGAAATTAAAAAAAATTCAATAAATATATTTCATTTTCAACATTTTCATGTTATAATATTATAGAAAGTTTATTATAAAATGGAGAGGATTATGAATCAAATATTAGTAACAAAGAAATTATATATAACACCTGAACTAAAAAGAAAGAAAAAAGTATATAAAGTAAATTTCATATTATCTGTATTTTTCTTAATTGTTCTAATATCTGTATATATATATGCAGCATATGATAGAGACAAAGCAGAAGCGATGTCACAAGACATTTTAGCAAGTGCAGAAGCTGAACAACAAGATAATACAGTAGCTGATAGTGATATATTAATTGCAGTATTAAATGATACAACTGATGATGGGACAGAAGCTCCAGTTGTTACTCCAACTTCAAATTCAAATAAAAATGCGAATAAGACAAAACAACAATCACAATCAGGCTATACATATGTAACAGATGGGAAAATAACAATTCCTAAGTTAGGAATTGAATATGGAATATTAGATGGAGAAACAGATTCAGAAGCGGAGACAGAAGAACTATTAAAAATGTCACCTGTAAAATTCCATGGACCAGATATTAATACAGTAGGAAATTATTGTATTGTAGGACACAATTATAGAAATTCAAGATTTTTTAGTAAAGTGCCAACTTTAGTAAATGGAGATATTATACAAATAACAGATTTTGCAAATAATAGCACAGTAGAATATGAAGTATATGATAAATATACAGTTGTTCCAGAAGATGTAAGTTGTACTTCTCAAAATACAGATGGAAGAACAGAAATCACATTAATTACTTGTACAGATGATAGTAGCCAAAGATGGATTATAAAGGCAAGAGCAATTTAATTTAGATGTAAACAACCAAAAAATATGGAAAACAAGTCATTTTGACTTGTTTTTTTGATGGTTTCAGTATATAATAATAACCAAATTGAATATAGGAGATGATTATATGCAAGTAAGTAAAGAAGAAATTTTGCACATTGCAAATTTAGCCAATTTAACATTGGAAGAAAATGAAGTCCAACAATATTTGGACAATCTACAAGAGATTTTAGATTTTGCGAATATCGTAAATAATGCGAATGTAGACAATTTGGATATTACCATAGGCGCAAATGAAGCTAAAAATGTATTTAGAAAAGATGAGGTTGAGGTATTTGAAGATAATAAAGCTTTATTCATGAATGCACCAAGTGAAGAACAAAATATGTTTAAAATACCAAAAGTTATCAATTAGAAATAGATAATGAGATAAATATAAGAGAAGCAAAATAAAATTAGTTCAATAGAATAAAAAAGTCAAAATGAAGGAGGATTATTGCATGGATATTACAGAATTAACAGTTCATGAATTACAAGAAAAGTTAAAAAGTAAAGAACTAACAATAAAAGAGATTACAAAAGCATATACAGATAGAATTAAAGAAAAAGAAAATGATGTACAAGCTTTTGTAACAGTTTTAGCAGATGATGCTACTAAAAAAGCAGAAGAAATGCAAGAAAAAATAGATAAAGGTGAAATAAAGGGAGCTTTTGCAGGGATTCCAATAGGAATTAAAGATAATATTTGTACAAAAGGTGTGAAAACAACTTGCAGTTCAAAAATGTTAGAAAACTTTGTATCACCATATGATGCAACAGTTATGGAAAAAATAAATGACGAAAATATGATTCAACTTGGAAAATTAAATATGGATGAATTTGCTATGGGTGGTTCAACAGAATATTCCTATTTTTATCCAACAAAAAATCCATGGAATTTAAATAAAGTGCCAGGAGGATCTTCAGGAGGAAGTGCAGCAGCTGTTGCAAGTAATATGGTGCCATGGGCATTAGGTAGTGATACAGGAGGATCTATCAGAGAACCAGCAAGTTTTTGTGGTGTTGTAGGATTAAAACCAACGTATGGATTGGTATCAAGATATGGATTAGTTGCCTTTGCTTCATCATTAGATCAAATTGGTCCTATTACAAAAGATGTTAGAGATGCAGCTATGTTATTAAATATCATCGCAGGTCATGATAAAAAAGATACTACATCAGTGGATAGAGAGAAAAAAGATTATACGGCATGTTTAAAAGGTGAAGTAAAAGGATTAAAAATTGGTGTTCCAAAAGAATTCTATGCAGAAGGAATTAATAAAGAAGTAAAAGAAAAATTGTATGAAGCAATTGATAGATATAAAAAATTAGGAGCAGAAATTGAAGAATTTTCATTAGATATTGCAAAATATTCTTTAGCATCCTATTACATTATTGCTTGTGCTGAAGCCAGTTCAAATTTAGGAAGATTTGATGGAATCAGATATACTTATAGAACAGGAGAATTTAAAAACTTAAAAGAATTATATAAAAAATCAAGAAGTGAAGGATTTGGACCAGAGGTTAAAAGAAGAATCATTCTTGGAACTTATGTGTTATCATCAGGATATTATGATGCTTATTATAAAAAAGCTCAACAAGTACGTACATTAGTTATGAATGAATTTAATAAAGCTTTTGAAAAATATGATGTCATTTTAATCCCAACATCACCAACAGTCGCATTTGATATTGGTTCTAAATCAAACAATCCATTGGAAATGTATTTAGCAGATATCTGTACAGTTTCAGTAAATATTGCAGGACTTCCAGGAATTTCTATTCCATGTGGAGTTGATAAAGAAGGTATGCCAGTAGGAATGCAATTGATTGGAAATAAATTCTGTGAAGAAACAATCTTAAATGCAGCTTATACATTTGAACAAGATTTGAAATTTAGAGAGAACCATAAACCAGAATTTAAGAAATAATAGAGCGTATAAATATTTTTAAATTTTAGTGATAAAAAATTATAAAGAGTTTTAGAAAAATTCTTACAAAAGGGGAAAAATGAAAAATAATAGAAAAGTAAAATGGATATATTTAATAGTATTCATAATACTTCTAATAGTATCAGCAATTATTTTTGGGATGAATAGCTATATAAGTGAAGAAGAAAGTTCATCAAGTGCAATTAAATGGACATTTATGTATAATTATAGTTATTTTGCAGTACGACAAGAACCATATATAATTGGATTGCAAATAGGATTATATGTAGTATTATCAATGTTGAGAATAATACTTGTTTCAAGTGTTAATATAAAAAATAATATATATAAAAGTATATATGCAATTATACTTATCATAGTAGGGTGTATTTTAGTGAAAAATCCCCCAATATTTATAGAAGTTTTCCATCATGAACAGAATGACTATTACCTTTTATCAGAGGTAGTATCAGCTGTTTTCGAAGAGATACTAGACAAAATATATTCATTCGTCATTATATTTGAGGGAATTATTGTTTTAATAGCAAGTAATGTATTAAACTTAAAAAAATAAGCAGAAAATGATAAAGGAGGAATCAGAATGATAAGAGATAACTATGAAGTAATTATTGGACTAGAAGTGCATGCAGAGCTTTCCACAAAAACAAAAATATTTTGTTCATGCCCAACAAAATTTGGAGCAGCGCCTAACACACAAACTTGTCCAATATGTATGGGAATGCCAGGAACATTACCGGTATTAAATGAAAAAGTTGTAGAATATGCCGTAAAAGCGGGATTAGCAACAAATTGTGAGATATCTAGAAATAGTAAAAATGATAGGAAAAACTATTTCTATCCTGATTTACCAAAAGCATATCAAATCTCACAATATGATAAACCATTATGTGAGCATGGATATGTAGAAATTGATACAAAAGAAGGTAAGAAAAAAATTAGATTAACGAGAATTCATATAGAAGAAGATGCAGGAAAATTAAATCATGATGAATTTGCAGGAGGAAGCTTAGTAGATTTAAACAGAGCAGGCGTACCTTTAATTGAAATTGTTTCAGAACCAGATTTAAGAAGTAGTGAAGAAGTAGAAGAATATTTAAGAAGACTAAAATCTATATTAGAATATATTGAAGTATCAGATTGTAAAATGCAAGAAGGATCTTTTAGAGCTGATGTCAATGTATCAGTGAGAAAAAAAGGAGATTCAAAGTTAGGAACTCGTACAGAAATGAAAAACATGAACTCTTTTAGAAGTATCACAAGAGCCATTGAATATGAAGTAGATAGACAAATTGATGTCATTGAAGATGGCGGAGAAGTAGAACAAGAAACATTAAGATGGGATGATGTATCAGGAAAAACATTCCCAATGAGAGATAAAGAAGATGCACAAGATTATAGATACTTCCCAGATCCAGACTTGGTTGCAATCAAATTATCAGAAGAATATATTGAAAATATCAAAAAATCATTACCAGAATTGCCAGAAAGCAGAAAAGAAAGATATCTAAAAGAATATGGATTATCAGAAAAAGATGCGCATATCATTACTTCTTCAAAATATTTGTCAGACTTATTTGAAGGTGCAATCAAGGTATGTAATAATCCAAAAGCTGTTAATAACTGGATTATATCTGATATATCAAGAATATTAAACGAAACAGAAATGGAACCAATCGAAATCCCATTTGATAGTAATCAATTAGGGAAATTAATCATCTTAATTGATAAAGGAACCATTAGCTCAAGTATTGCCAAAAAAGTATTAGTAGAAATGTTTGAACATCCAAGAGATCCAGAAGACATCATCGATGAAAAAGGATGGGTACAAATTTCTGATGAAGGAGCTATCAAAGAAGTTGTTTTAAAAGTATTAGAAGCAAATCCACAATCAGTAGCAGATTATAAAGGTGGAAAAGATAAAGCATTAGGATTCTTAGTTGGACAAGCTATGAAAGAAACCAGAGGAAAAGCAAATCCACAAATGTTAAATCAAATGTTCTTAGAAGAATTGAAAAAATAAAGGGAGAACAAGGGGATGAAAAAAAGTAATAAGATTTTATTAATTACTCTACTAGTAGCATTAGTAATATTGATATTTTTAGTAATAATCGTAATGAATGTTTTAAAAGATAACGAAAAAACAGAGAAAGAAAATGAAACATCATATGAATTGATTCCTACAGGATATTTTAAGATAGAGGATGATTTAAATAAAGCAAAGGAAGATAAAGTATTAGCGATTAGTGATAATGAAAAAGATAAAGGTATGCTTGCAGAAGAGGTGTATGGAAACCAATTTATATGGATTCCAGTAGAAAATATAGAGAAATATACCATACAAGAATATTCTAAATATGCAGGATATCAACATGTGCCAATAGAATTAGAAGAAGCATCAAGGCAAAGCATAGTAAGTGATGAGGATGTGGAAATTTATAAAAAAATGTGTGAAAGTGTGAAGAAATATGGTGGATTTTATCTTAGTCGATATAAAGCTGGAGAAGAAAAAGGAAAAGTAGTAGTAAAGAAGGGGGCAACAATCTATCATGATACAGACTGGAAAACTGCAAAACAAATAGCTAGACAATTTAGTACAGAAAATAAAATGATAGGATATATATCTTCTTTGTGTTATGAAAAACAATATGAAGATATTATAAATCAAAGCCAGAAATCTATGTGGAATTTGGAAGAAGAGAATACATTTGATGAGTGGATAATCGGAAATAGAAATCAAAGAGTAACAACAATGAATATAGAATCAAAAAATTTATCAAGTAGACCCGCATTGGAAACAGAGCCAAGTATAGGATTTAGAATAATGATGTTTAAAAATATAGAATAATTTAAACAAAAAAAGTTGAAAATGACAGACTTTGTAATAGTCTGTTATTTTTTTAAAATAATGTTTTAATAGAAATACTAGTAATAAATAAATTTTAGCAAACTAATTGCAAAAAATACAAACTTGTGATATAAAAGATACAAGTATATTTATACGAATTTTCTATGAAAACAAAAGGAAAACGAGGTGAAAACATGATAAAGGCTTATGCAAAATCAGATATAGGTAAGGTAAGAGACATTAATCAAGATTACTATTATATATCGAATTCCTTAGATGAAGTTCAACTATATATGTTAGCAGATGGTATGGGCGGATATAAAGGTGGAGAAATTGCAAGTAAACTTGCCATTCAATCAGCAAAAAGTTATATAGAAAATAATTTCAAAGAAATTCCAAAAGACAAAGAAAGCATAATTCAATTAGTAGGAAGTAGCATGGAATATGCCAATATGGTAGTATATGAAAAGTCAAAAGAGGATCCTGAATTGGAAGGAATGGGTACTACTTTAGAAGTTTGTTTAATATATAATAATAGAGCCTTTATCGGTCATGTTGGA
>CALXFG010000038.1 GCA_944387505.1 uncultured Clostridia bacterium | reverse complement strand
ATCTCAAAAATCAAGAAACAAAGTCAGTTTAGGATTTTAATGAAGAGAAATCCTACTAAAAATTTATGCTATCAAAAAACAAGCCTTAGCTTGCTTTTTTATATTTAGTATAGTAGAATAACATTAACAAAAGATAAGGAGAAATATAATGAAAGATTATTGGGAAGAACCAGAAATCAAAAATAAAAAGATCAATGCAAAGAAAATAATTTTATCGATTGTTATTGCTATTCTTGTTGTTGCTATCATTGTGATAGTCGCTTTATATATGACCAATAGTGTATTTAGGAATTGGATAGATATAGAGATATTTAGGAAAGAAATCACACAAGAGGGGGTTGTCACGATTGAACTAGATGAAGGAGAATCATCCAATATATGTGCATTTAATAAATACATAGGTATTTTAAGTAAAAATCAATTGACTCTATATAATTCAAGTGGAGCAAATGAAAATAATTTAGAAGTACAAATAAGTAATCCATTATTTGATTCTGCTAATCGATTTTTGGTTATTGGAGAATCAAATGGGAAAAAAGTTTATATGATTGAAGATAAAGAAATAATATGGAACAGTGAAGTAGAAGGAAATATTTCTAAGGTATATGTTAATAAAAATGGATATGTAGCTGTCATCATGACAGGAACAAGTTATAAAAGTGAAGTTCAAGTATTTGACCCAGAAGGAAATTCTTTATTTATTTCATTTTTATCATATACTATGGCAGTAGATGTAGCGATTTCAAATGATAATAAATATTTAGCAATTGCAGAAGTAGATACATCAGGAACCATTATTCAATCAAATGTAAGAATTACTTCTATAGAAAAAGCAAAAACAGATCCGCTTAATTCCATTGAAAAAAATTATAAAAGTGAACAAAATAAATTACTTGTCAACATTGCTTATCAAGATAAAGATAGAATGGTATGTATGTATACAGATACAATCAATGTAATAGAAAATGATCAAGAATCTGTTATATTTGACAACAAAGATAAAAAAATAACAGCACAGTCTATTGATCTAAAAGATTATTTTACAACAATACAAGAAGAAACTTCCGGATTCTTTTCAGCAAATTCAGTAATAAATATAGTAAATGTAGAAAATAAAAATGTTCAAAACTATACAGTAGAGACATCAGTAAAAGAGTTATATACAGGAGGAAATATGATTGCACTAAATCTGGGAACGGAAGTGGAATTTATTAATACAAGTGGTTGGCTTGTAAAAAGATATGTAGCAAATCAAGAAATATCAAATGTTACAGTATCAGATAATATAGCAGGAATTATTTATAGAGATAAAGTAGAAATTATTAATTTATAAAATAAAAGGAGAAAACTATGAATATCATTGTAGATTTAGTTATTGTAGCCATTATTTTATTATCAACTTTCTTAGCTTATAGAAAAGGTTTAATTACACTAGCTATACAATTTGTAGCTTTTATTATTGCTATTGTATTAACTTTATTATTATATAAACCAGTTTCAAATGTGATTATTAATGTAACAGGAATTGATGAAGCAATTCAAAATTCGATTTTAGAAGAAGCAAACAATATTATGACAAATGGTGGAGAAGGCGAAAACCAAGTGGTAGAAACAATACAAAACAATATGTTACCACAAACAGCAAGAAATATTTCTATTAATATTATAGAAGGAGCGGTTATATTAATTTTATACATTGTGATAAGAGTGGCATTAAAATTTGTTACAGCTATAGCAAATTTGGTTTCAAAACTTCCAATATTAAACCAATTGAATCAATTAGGTGGTATTATTTATGGAATTTTAAGAGGTATATTAATTGTATATATCTTATTACTACTTGTAAATTTAAGTGGAGAAATAGAGCCACAAAACCATGTTTATACAGCTGTTGAACAATCTTATGTAGGAAAAATGATGAATGAGAATAATATTTTAGATATACTATTTACAAAAGCAAGTGAAAACGAATAGAAAACAGTAACAACAAATAAAGACAAATTCTTAAAATTTGTCTTTATTTGTTGATTTTTGATAAGATATTTGCTATACTGATTACATGATTTTTTAGGAGTGGATTTAAGTGAGTAAAGATAAAGAAAACAAAAGACAAAAAGCCAATAATAAAAATAGAAGTCAAAATCAAAAAACAAAGCAAAAACCAAAAAAGAAAATGAAATTATGGAAAAAAATATTATTCGTTATATTAGTAATTTTGTTAGTAGCAGGAGGCGTATTTGCATATAGGGTTCATAAAAATGGAGGAGGCTTATCTGGTATGTTGGCAACAGTGGTGGGACATGATGAAAATACGAGAAAGAGTCTGGGAGAATTACAAGTGCTATTAATGGGAGTCAGCACAGACCAAGAAGGTGTAGCTCTAACAGATACAATTATCGTAGCCTCATATAACCCGAATACACAAAAAGCAGTATTATTATCAATCCCTAGAGATTCTTTTACAGGAAAAAATACAAAAAGAGCTGTGGCATCTGATAAAATAAATGCTATATACAATGTCACTAGAGATCCAGAAAAAACAGTAGAGGCTGTAAATGAATTAACAGGATTAGATTTAAAATATTATGCAATTGTGCAAACAGAAGCGTTAATAGAATTAGTAGATGCCATTGGACCAATTGAATACTATGTTCCAACAGACATGAATTATGATGATACATCACAAGATTTACATATTCATTTTGAAGAAGGACTTCAAGAAATAGATGGTCCAAAAGCAGAAGAATTGTTAAGATTTAGAAAAAATAATGATGGAACAAGTTTCCCAGAAGAATATGGTGACAATGATATAGGTAGAATGAGAAACCAAAGAGAATTTATCACAGCAGTTGTTGAACAAACTGTAAAATTAGAAAATATAACAAAATTAGGATCTATTATAGATATTGCAAGTAGAAATTTAATAACGAACTTAAATTTTGATGTCTTAAAAGATTATTTACCATATGCGGTAGAATTTAGTACAGAAAACTTGCAAACAGCGTCATTGCCAGGAAGTGTTCCTGATTTGAAAACAACAAATAATGTTAGTATATTTGTTGTAGATAAAGAAGCAACAAAACAATTAGTAACAGAACTATTTTATCCAGAAAAGTTGTTAGAAGAGGAAACTACAGATGAAAATACAACAAATACAACAGATAATACAACCAATACAAGTACATCTAGTAGTTCTACTACAACCTCAAATTCAAATGTAAAAATAGAAGTATTAAATGGAACCAATGATGGTAAAGTACTTCAGGAGGTTGTAAACAAATTAAAAGAAAAAGGATATAATGTTACCAGAACAGGAGTGGAGAATACAAATTCAATCAGCAAAACAATAATTGCTAATAAAAAGAATGTGTCAACAACCATAATGAATGATATAAAAGAAACAATAGGAACAGGAACAATCTCTGATAAGAGTGAAGGGGGAAGCTCTAGTAAAGTAGATGTAACGATTATTATCGGAAAAGATTATCAATAATAAGAAAGGGGCAGACAAGTAAAAAACTTGTCTGCCTTTATATATGAATAACACCATTTTTCTTTTTTCTATTTGAAAAAAATATTAAAAAAGTAATCAAAAATGCAATACATAATCCGCCAATTTGCAATATAAGTTGAAGTAATTGAGAATTTTCTACATCATGTGTTGCAGCAATATCAGCTTCATAAGAAATTCCATCAATTGTATAAACGGCTTTTCCAACTACATCACCTTCTGCAATCGGAGCAGAAATATCAGAATTTAGTTGTATTTCAGGAAGATAATTTGTATTAAGGTCATCATTATTAACCAAAGCATGAATACTATCTACAAATGCCAAATCCAAAGATTTAGTAGCAGGAGTGCCATTAGACACTTCAATAGTGCTGATAATATCTCCAGGATTTGCAATATTTTTTAGAGAAAAATGAGTAAATCCATATTCATATAAGCTAATACTATCTGTAAATCTTGAAGAAATACCATCATCTGAAAGTGTTCCACCTAATATGACACAAGTAAGTTCTATATCATTTCTGTATGCACAAGAAACTAGACATCTTCCAGCTTCTGTTGTAAAACCAGTTTTTCCTACTGTAACATAGCTATAATAATTAGGACTATCAGAAAGAATCAATTGGTCAGTAGATGTATAAGATCTTACACCTGATTTATTTGTGGCAGGTATAGAACAAGATACACTACCAGCAATTCTTCTAAAATCGTCATTTTGAATACAATATTGCATGATTTTTGCCAAATCATAGGCTGTTGTATAATGCGTATCTTCTTGTAATCCATAAGGATTTGTAAAATGTGTATTTGTTAATCCTAGTTCATTAACTTTGGTGTTCATCATAGAAATGAAACTTTTTATAGAACCACCAACATATTCTGCTAATACATTTGCTGCATCATTTGCAGAATGAACTAACAACATCTCTAATAACTGTTCTACTGTAAATTGCTCTTCACCTTGAATTTCAGCAGTTACATAACCTTCTGGAATAGACATTAGTGCATCATAACTGGCAGTTACGGTTTCATCTAAATCACAGTTCTCTAATACCAATATGGCAGTCATGATTTTTGTAGTACTTGCTGGAAACATTCTTTCATTTGCATTTTTATCATATAATACTCTATTTGTTTTATTATCAATTAAAATGGCTGCTCCAGAAGTGATTTCTGGTGCATCTGCATCATTATCTGTTGCATAAACAATATTCAAATTTGTAAATAATACTGTTATTATCAAAAAAGACAGTATAAAAAGTTTTTTAACATGTATTTTCATTTTATAAACTCCTATTAATGAATTTATTTAATTAAATTATATTATATTAAATTAAATTATATTATATTATATCAGTAGTAATACTATATAGCATTTTGTCGAATTTTGCAATCCGAAATTTATTAAATAAAAAAATTTATTCAATGGAAACAACATTGGGCAGAATAATTACTTGTCGATTTTCACGTCTATAAATCTTGATATTTCTTGAATTTGAAATCAGTTATCAAGAAGTAAAATTTTTTCTATTTTATACAAAATATATGTATATTTGGTGAACAAAAAAGAAATTTCATATAAATTGTAGGTTTATAGGTAAAACCATCAAAAAACTAAATATTTATAAGGAGGAAAGAAGGATATATATTTAAGTATATATCAAATTATTATGATGTATGAATTTAATAAGAAACAAAAAATAATAATTATTATCATTGTGTTAATGATTATCATTGCCTTTTTATACTATATCTATACAAAAGAAGATGATATGGTCATATCTACAGAAGAAAGCATAGAAGAAAATACAATAGATAATTCAGAAGAAAAAGAAGAAACAAAGGAAAACCGTGGAAAAATAGTTGTGCATGTATCAGGAGCAGTGAATAAGGAAGGGATTGTAGAATTAGAAGAAAATACTAGAATTTCAGATGCGATAAATAAAGCAGAAGGATTAAAAGAAAATGCAGATACAAAACATATCAATTTAGCTTTTAAACTAGAAGATGGAATGAAAATATATATACCCACAATAGAAGAAACTAGGGAACAAAATGAACAGAATGAGCCAAGTGGACAAAAAGACCCAAATGAACAAAGTCAAAATCAAACTCTAATTGATGAAACCTCAAAATATATAACATCATCAGGTGGAGTAGTGCAGGATGAACAAACAAATGAACAAAGCGAACAGAAAAAGAATCAAAAAATAAATATAAATACAGCAACACAAACAGAATTAGAAACATTACCAGGAATTGGACCTTCCACTTCCTTAAAAATAATAAATTATAGAAAAGAAAACGGAAAATTTAAAAACATAGAAGAAATAAAAGAAGTTAGTGGTATAGGAGACGTAAAATACGAAAATATTAAAAACTTGATTTGTGTGGAATAAATCTCCCATTGGGGACATTTTGAGGGATTTTGAGGACGGACTCATTTTTCCCTTTTTATGTTATGATCTATCTAAAAAAATATAGAATATAAAGTCATTACACAATTTTGTATAAGCTAAATTTTCATAGAAATTCTACAAGAAAAACATGAGCCTCTCTCATTGTTGCTATAAATCTTAAGCAAAATGAGCAGTCCTCATGTTTTTATTTAGAATTTCTATCTTCAAATTTAGATACGCAAAATCGTTTCATTTTTTATATTCTATATTTTTTATTTTAATCAGATTCAAATAAAGGGAAAAATGAGTCCGTCCCCAAAATCCTTCAAAATTTATTAAAACTACTTGACAATGAAATCAAACCATAGTAAAATGTTAGCGTAAACTAACAAGGAGGGAAATATGAAACTAACCAATTCCCAGGAAGAGTATTTAAAAACCATATATATACTAGAAAAAAGTAGTGGCAAAATCAGGGTGACAGATATTGCTAAAAAACTAAAAATTACGAAACCAAGTGTTAACAGAGCTATAAAAAATTTGAGGGATTTAGACTTGGTAGAATATGAAGTATATGGAGATATCAATCTAACATACCAAGGAGAAGAAATAGCAAAAGAAATTATAAAAAAACATGATATTATAAAAATGTTTTTAGTAGATATATTAGATGTAGATGAAAAAGATGCCGAAGAAGAAGCAAAATCTATGAAACATGCGATGTCACCAGACACTACAAAAAAACTAGAAAAATATATCAGCAAAATAATGGATTTAGGAGATTTAGACTGTGACTATGATGAAAATAATCCAAAATGTCAAAGCTGTATAAAAGTAACCATAAAAAATAGATTAAATAAGAAAAGTGTGTGTTAAATAAATCTTAAGTATGAAATGAAATAAGCTTATATAAAAAATAGTTCTAAAATTAAGAAAAGATAGACATATGCATTGATATAATAAAGATTTTAACATTGTTCATTATAACAATAAGAAGAAAAATAGGAGGTAAACATGATATTAGAATTAGAAAATATATGTTTTGAAAGAGATAACAAAAAAATATTAAACAATATCAATTTAAAAATAGATTTAGGAAAATTTATTGCCATTACAGGACCAAATGGATCAGGAAAATCAACATTAGTAAAAATGATTATGGGAATTGAACAACCAGATTCAGGAAAAATTATCTTTGACGGAAAAGATATTACCAATATGGAAATCAATGAAAGAGCAAAATTGGGAATTAGTTTCGGATTTCAACAACCAGTTAAATTTAAAGGAATCACAGTTTATGACTTATTAAAAATAGCAGCACATAAAAAAATAACCAAAAAAGAAGCTTGTGATGCATTAGCAAAAGTTGGACTATGCGCAAAAGAATATGTAGATAGAGAAGTCAATGGATCTCTATCTGGTGGAGAATTAAAAAGAATTGAAATTGCAACCGTTGCTTTAAGACAAACAAAATTAACCATATTTGATGAACCAGAAGCAGGAATTGACTTATGGAGTTTTAATAATTTAATTGATGTGTTCCAAACAATGAGTGAAATCACAAAAGGGACAACTATTATCATATCACATCAAGAAAGAATATTAGAGATAGCAGATGAAATCATATTAATGAAATCAGGAAAAATACAAAAAATTGGTACAAGTGAAGAAATATTAAATGAAGAAGTAAAGGGAAAAGGTTGTTGCAGAATAAAGAAGGAATGTTAGAATTATTAAGCAAGCAGTAAATTAAAGTGAATTAAAAAACAGAAATATTTCTATAATAATTGCATATTAAAAAATAAAAATTTAAGAAATGAAAAGTAAAAAGATGGAAAATGCTTACAAAAAATATATGCATACTTAAAAATGGAAAAAAAAGAAAGATGAAAAGGTCTAGGAAAAGCATAAGAAATATATTTTGTAGTAAATTATTTAGAAATATATAAGAAGAATCGAAATTAATAAACCAAAATTTAAATAGAAGGAGGACAAGATGGAATCAAAAAACTTAAACCAAATAGATGAACAACTATTAAGTGAAGTATCTAATTTAGAAAATATTACCAAAGGTGCATACAATATTAGAAAAAACGGAAAAGGAATAGAAAGACAAGTAACAGAAAATGTCAATATTGTTACCAAAAAAGATGTATCTGGTATTGATATATATGTAAAAGAAAATACCAAATTTGAATTCATACATATACCAGTTATTATTACAGAAAGTGGATTAAAAGACTTAGTATATAATGATTTTCATATTGGAAAAAATGCCAATGTCATTATAGTAGCAGGATGTGGAATTCATAATGACCATCATAAAGATTCAGAACATGATGGAATTCATAGATTTTATTTAGAAGAGGGAGCAAAAGTAAGATATGTTGAAAAACATTATGGAGAAGGAAATGGAGACGGAAAGAGAATACTAAACCCAGTGACAGAGGTATATTTAAAACCAGGAAGTAGTCTAGAAATGGAAAGTGCACAAATCAAAGGAGTTAGTTCAACCATTAGAGAAACAAAAGGAATTTTAGAAAGAGATACCAACTTTGTCGTAACAGAAAAAATTATGACAGATGGAAATCAATATGCAAAAACTATATTTGATGTACAACTAAATGGAGAAAACTCTAGTACACATGTTACCTCTAGATCTGTTGCAACAGAAAACTCAAAACAAGAATTTGTTTCTAAAATATATGGAAATGAAAAATGTTTTGCACATAGTGAATGTGATGCTATCATAAAAGATAATGCCATTGTTACAGCAACACCTGAAATCACAGCAAATAATGTAGATGCTAATTTAATCCATGAAGCAGCTATTGGAAAAATTGCAGGTGAACAATTAACAAAATTAATGACATTAGGACTATCTGAAAAAGAGGCAGAAGAGGAAATTATTAATGGATTTTTAAGATAAAATGTAATATATAGTAGAATATTAAAAAACTGATAATGAAAAATAATTATCAGTTTTTTTGTAATATAGGAAAAATCATTTTTTCTTGTAGTATAAAAGAAATCACTTTTCTTATACAGCAAAAAATGTTGTATAAGTAGGATTTTTTTGCCAGAACGAGAAATGTGAAATTATGGTGAATTTTAAGAAAAAACAAAATTTTATGATATAATGAAATAAAAATGGAGTAAAATGCATGAGTAAAAAAGGAAAACATTCCAAGAAAAAAGAAGACAAGTTAAAAATCAATTATAAAATGTTAGAAATAGGATTTTTTATATTTGTCATCATTGCAATTGGCATTATCATATATAGCTACATAACGAAAGCTAAAGAAGAGGTAAATGAACAAGCAGAAGAACAGAAGAAAGAAGAAAGTATAGAAACAGCAAGTATAGAGGAATCAACAACAGAAAAAACAGATGTACAAGAAACAAATATAGAAGAAACAATAGATACTAATATAGAAAAATTGATAAATCAAATTATGACAGAAAACAATTTAAATGAAAATAATTTTTTCTTTTTCTTTTATAATATAGAAGAAAAAAAGTATTATTTCTACAATGAAACTACGTATTTTACAGCAGCAAGCACAATAAAAGTTCCAGTTGCCATGTTGTATTATGATAAAATAGCAGATGGAGAAATGAGTTTATCAGATACATTAATATATAGTAGTGATGATTATGAGGTAGGAGATGGAAGTACTGTAGCAGATTATTCAGTAGGAGATAGAATACCGATTTCTTATTTATTAGAACAAACAATAGTAAATAGTGATAATACAGCACTAAATATTTTAGTCCATAGTTTGGAATATGAAACATGTAAGGAAGCAATAACAAAATATACAGATGCAGAACTTACAGAAGAGTTTTATTCATCAAATGTAGCTAATGTTTTATATTATTATGATGTATTACAATACCTATATCAAAATGCTGATAAATATAGTCAATTGATTGAATATATGAAAATATCGTCAGGTGGTGAGTATTTAAAAGCAAATTTACCACAATACGTTGTGGCTCATAAATATGGTTCTTATGAGGGTTATGTACATGATTATGGTATTATTTATGGTAAAAATACATATTTAATTGGAGTTTTTACAAAAGGAATTGCAAATGCTAATGATTTGATAGCAGATATAGGAAAAGAAGTTATTGATTGTGTAGAAACAGAAAAATCCCAATAAACTTAGTTATTGGGATTCTTTTACCTATTATTCAACATCTTTTTTCCATAAACCATGTTTATTGCAATAAGCATATAAACAAGAACCAGGGATATATGGAAAACGACATTCAGCATTTTGTTCTGGATATAATTTAACCATATATTCTTTATTATCTGCTACTAAAGCTACCCATTCAATAAAATGTTCTTTTTCCATAACATGATTTACTGTAACAAAAATTTCATTCTCAACTTTTTCATAATTAGGAACATGTTTTTCAACTGCAGCATCTACTGAATTTGGTTTTAAAACTTCCATTGGTTCACCGCAGCAAACAATACCACATCCTTCACAATTGCAATCTTCAATAACTTTTACAATTGCTCCACAAGATTTACATCTTTTTATAACTAATTCATTTTTCATAATGATCATTCCTTTCTTTTTTTTACTTTTTTATATTGTTTTATGATGTAAAAGGTATTATTTTACATATTTACCTTTTGCAAGATTAGTATATCATAATTTGATAAAAAAATATACTGTTTTTTGATTTTATTGTTTTTTATTTTGGATTTTTTATTTGGATTTTGGGAATATTTTCTGGTTTTTTGAATATAATATATAAGATTATAAAGTTTTTTTAGATATTGTTAAGACAAAATTTGATTATCATTTTGGTTTGAATTGTAAACAATTTTGGTTGAATTGAAAGTAATTTTGTTTGGAAAATTTTGTATTTTTGCCCAAAGTGTTGACAATGTATGTTATTAGTAGTATAATAACATTTGTAAAATTTATATCGCGGGGTGGAGCAGTTGGCAGCTCGTCGGGCTCATAACCCGAAGGTCGTAAGTTCGAGTCTTACCCCCGCAACCAATTATGAGGCTTTTAGCCTCTTTTTTTTATTTTAAAATATTTTATATTATTTTATGGAATGCCCTAATATCAAGCGTTTTATTTAAAAATAATTTAAATTAATTTATTTTATTTTTGATTATTTTTTGCAATTTGTTACCAAAGTTGCTACCAAAAAATATTTTTTATAACTAATGGTAGCACTTACTTGCTACCATTAGTATTTTCAAGTAATACATGGATTTCTTTATTCAAATTTAATTATCGTTCAAACGAATCTGTATTTTTTTTATCTTCATTTTCGATTATAATAGCTGGTTCATCTAAAGTCAATATATTTGCATTTGAATTATCAATTAAATTTTGTTCCATATAATATTCATTTACTTTTTCAAGTTCATTTTTCTTATACTTATCAAACACAGAAGTATAAGCATTTAATGTAACAGATACATCAGTATGTCCCATTAATTTTTGTAATACAACAGGACTCATTCCTGCCTCTATTGCTCTGGTAGCATATGTATGCCTTAAACTATGAGTAGAAAAATGTGGAATATCCAATTCTTTTAATATTTTATTTAAAGACCAATTTAATGTACTTACTCTTGCATAATGTACAATGGGTGGTTTAAATAATAAATGTTCATCATTATTGGGTATATCTTTTGAAATTTTTAATTGTTCAATAATAAATGGTTCTAATACTTTTGGAATAGGTAATATTCTATTTCCTGCTTTGGTTTTAGGAGAATCACTCATAACTATTGTTCCGTCTGCTAGTTTTGTTAATGTTTTATTTACATTAATTAAATGATGAGATAAATCAATATCTCCACTATTTAATGCTAAAACTTCTCCAATACGAAATCCCATAAGTAATTGCATTAAGAAAGCATTTCTATACGGAATATCTTTTACACTATGTTCTAATAAATAATTAATAAATTTTGATTCTTCATCAACTGTCATTGCTCTTACATCTTTATCTTTTTTTACACTTTTAGGTCTTATTACTTCTATCATAGGATTTTTACTAATATATCCCTTGTTAAAAGCATATTTAAAAGCTTGTCCAAATTGTTCACTAAATTTTTTCAATGAAGAATTACTATATGTTTTAGCCATTTCATTTAAAAATGCTTGTATTTCTTCTGATTTAATATCTTCTATATTTCTAAAACAAAATGGTGCTTTTTTTATTACATTAAGACTTCTTTTAACCCTATCATATTGTGCTTGTGAAATTAAATTAGCATTTTTCTTGTTATCTAAATTTGTAAGCATTAAATCATATAATGGAATCCCATTATTTTTAATGTAAATTGGATTTTCTCTACGGTAATTTAATTGTTTTAAAAATTCTTCTGCTTCTTCTTTTGATTCACATGTTTTGGTTTTCTTTACATTTCTATCTTTCATTACATCATATTCCCAATATCGAGCCATCCATTTTTTACGATCGTTTCTAAAGTATATTGAACCACTTCCATGGTTTATATCATTATCCGTAGTTTATACCCTCCTTTCCATTTTCCAAAGTAAATATGATAACCAACAAATTTGTTTTGGTTTAGTAAAAGTTATTGCAGGAAAGTCATTTCGTCTAAACAAATCATTTGCATTATTTTGATTCATTCCTAAATCTGTCGCGACATCTTTAACTTTCATATTAGTAAACGGATTTATATTAAATTTTTCAATTAATAAAACTATTAATTTATTCATATCAATTTCATTACTATTTTTGCTTATAGAATTATTTAATAAATTAATATTTTTAATTAGTTGCTCTTTGGAATTTTCTAAATTTTCATTTATTATTTTTTCTTTATCTTCTATGTTCATCATCCCCTTTACTTAATTTATAGGTTGTACCTGTTTTTTCTAAAACTTCATAAGGTATTTCTTGTTCTTTATTTTTTGATTTTTCTCTTTCTTTAATTCTCTTTTCAACTACAATTCTATCTTTATCTTTTAATCTATCTAAATGTTTTTCTTCCCAATTTCTTGCATAAATTTGTATTTCCTTATCTTCTAATTGTTCCTCTTTAGGTTGTTTTGTATTAATTTGTCTTAGGTCATCTAAAATAGAATCTTCTCTTTTTTGGTCTATATAATGTTTATATAATCTGTCTTTAATATCCCAACCTTGAATAATATAAGTTCCATTATCATAATTATCTGTATCCATTTTTTCGTATCTGCCAACACCTAGTGAAAGTGTACCACCTAAAGTATTTCCTATAACTTGACATAGCCTTGCCCAACCATATTCATCATCACTATCAGGACTTCTATATTGTTTTAAATCACAATATGCCAATACTGACTCTACAAACTCACGATAACCATTCCAATGTAGATAAACTCCTAGATTTTTTGTATTATTACTAATTACAGCTCTATCTCCCATAAGAACACCTCTCTTTCTTTTTTTCTGATGAAATATATTCTTTTTCCATTTCTTCAAAATCTTCTTTAGAATATTCTTTGAATAGACTTTTTTCCATATCTTCAAAAAATTGATTTAATTCATTTATTTCTTCTTGTATATTTTTACTTGTTTTTTTCATATACTTAAATCTTCTCCTTCTTTATTCATTAATTTTTTCTTATTAATATTCAATGATTTAAAAATATCTTGATCTATACTTTCTTTATCTGCTCCTTCAATTATTTCTGATTTGTCTTTTGTAATCATATATGCGATACAGTCTGTAACATATCCCAATTTAACAAGGTCTTTAGCTCTTTCAAAAAATGGTCTATCCATTGTAGCCAAAAAAGCTCTTATAGAACCAGTATTTATACATCTGTTCTTGATATATCCACCAATTTGTCTATAACTCATATTAATAAATGTATTAGGTAATTCTTGAAATAGCCTTATATTATTTGTTGCTGATGTTAATACTAAACATGAATAATTATTAGAATGTTTTACATCATACATTAATCTTGCTAATTCATTTCTTGAGCTGATAGTTTTATGTAATAAAGGACTATCCTTTATTACATCTTGTGTATTTAATGTTGGTAAATATTCAATTAAAATATTATTTTCTGCTTTTAATTTTCCTGTTCTATTATCCTTTTCAATCCATGCATATGTTCCATGGTCTATAATAATATGCCCTTTAAATCCTTTAACATTTTTAGATAATCTTTCTGTAAGTATCATATCTTCTATACTTGCCTTTGCATTTCCAGATGGATGATTATGTTGTAAATAATAACCATTAGCTCCAAGTCGATACATTCTTCTATTAATATCCTCAAATCCTTTAATATCTTTTAAATATGGAGTATTAGCTTTTACTCTAAATACATTACAAGAATTAGGAAGTTTAGATGTAATAGATTCATAATTGATAATCGAATTATTTCGCATATATATAATTCTGAAAGTTTCAAACTTTGGATTTCTAAATACTTGACAAGTCTTTAATAAATCATTACGAGATTCAATTTTTATATTTCTCAAATCCACATATCTTTTCATAACATTACCTTCATTAATGGCATTATAGATTGTCCTTATCTCTGCCATTATTTTTAGCCTCCTCATATAATTTTTGATAAATATATTCGATTATTACATTGTCTATATAATCTGTTTTTTCAATATTCGTAGCAATTTTTAAGTCTTTGTCAGAAAGTTTTAAATAATATTTTAATACCAAAAATTGATATGAAACGAATATATATTTTTTAAGATATTTTAAAATCATGATTAGTTCTTTTTGATAAAATTCCATTTCCTGAATTTTATAATCTGTTAAGGTTAAAAATGTTTGTTTATCAATTACGGATTCCTCTAAAAAATCGTAATTTTCAAAATCATTAAGGTTTAGTTCTTTACTTTCTGGTTTGATTTCTCCTCTTTCGATTTTTTCCTTACGGTATTTAATTAATTTTCCTAAATCTTTATAGTTTCTTAAATAAGCCCTAATTTTATCTTTTGTAATAGTTATTCTTTGTTTTTTATATTCTGCAAACCATGGACTTATACTCTTTTCATCATCTGTATAAATACTTTCTTGTAAGTCATTTCTTTTACTACTATTTAATTGATTTTTTACTAAATCTGAAATATTGCCTTTTATCATTTGCAAAATAATTTCATCCTTTTGGATATTTCTTTCATCTTTATTAAGTACATTATTCAAAAGAATTTCATCTTCTGATAATTTTTTGTAATCAAAATCAAGATTATTTTTTTGATGTTTTTTTGCTTTTTTATTATTCAATTTTGTTTAATCCTTTCTTTGATATTGCAATATCAAGCATTTTTTAGCTAGCTTGATTATATGGTAGCATGGGGGAAAGGTATAAAAATTCATTTATCTAATATTTTCTAATTTCTTAATATAGTTTCTTATTAAAACTAAAAATTACTAAAAATTAATTTTATAAAATCCGATAAAGTATTGAAATATGCACAAAAAAAGAACGTGTAACTTAAAATTCACGTTCTTTTCATGTATCATATTTATTTTTAATTTATTTAATTATTAAATATTTCTAAATATAAAGCATTTTCCTCTTTTAGTGTATGATATTCTTTTTCTGTTAATTTTAAATCTTCAAACATTTCGTCAGTAAATTCCACATCTTTTTTAGAAAAATAACATTTTCTAATTGAAGGTCTATATTGTCTATCTGTTCCTAAATATGAACCCATCATTAAATCTTCTACACCATTACATACATTAATTATAATTTCTGCTACTTCTAATCTTGCATTGTTAGGTTTATAGTTTTCAAGTATGATAAAACAAGCATTATTATCAGATAACATATATCCAGATGTATATATTTTATTATCTATCAAATCAATCATATTTACTTGTATATAATTAGGAAATTCTCTTATTTCTAATTTGTATTTACCTTTACCAAATTTTCCAGTTCTATAATTGTAGGCATTAAAATACATGTATAAACAATCAGATTTAAATGGGTTTTTAATATCATCTTTATTTTTTACTTTATAGTCCATCTCGAATAATTCGGTAGAGTAAATACCTAAAATTTCGCATAACTCTTTAATAATTTGAGCATTTGGTATCATTTCTCCTTTTTCAAATCTACTTATTGTAGTTCTACTTATATTCAATTCATTAGCGAGATTTTCTTGACTTAATCCTTTACTTTTTCTTAATTCTCTTAATTTGTTTCCAAATTCTTTACTATTAAAATCAGACATAAAATCACCCACTTTACATAATAAAATTATAACATATTTTTCCATTTTTTTCAATGCTTAAAGTAGGAATTTGCTTGATATATCAGCATTTTATTTGCTTTATACGGATAAAAGTAGTATAATAAATGTATACCTATTTGTAGGTTATTATGGTCTTATCTTTTTATATAAGAATCCAAACCCAAGCTAAATGCTTGATGTTATTCGATATTTTTAGTAAATACTCCAAGCATTGTAGCTGCTTGGATTTTTGTATAGAATCCGCCCATAAGCTGGATTCCTAAAAATATTGATACATTGCAAATAGAGACTAGAAGAAAGGGAGCTAGCAATATGAAAGATTATGAGTATGGTGGGCGGAAGTCCTGGTTGCTAGATAAGGCGACTAGGGGAACTTAATTGTTCCCCACCTATTTAAAAATTTTTCTTTTTGTAGTATAATATATTTGATAATTATTTTAAACTTGCTACAAGAGTTTAAATAATTATATAGTTTTAAGAGAAATCTTAAAACAAGAAAAAGCATGGTCTTTCGCTAGATCCCCCATGCTTTTTCTTTTTACATAATTTATTATATCTGTGTGCAAAATTTGCACATTTTTTATTTTTTAAATAGTTTTTGGGTAAAAAAATCTTTAAATTCATATATTTTTATTTTTCAACCTTTATAAATGTTCATATCATGCACATTTATGCACTTATTTTGCACATTCTATCTTTTTGAATTGTTTACATAATTTATGTATAATTAAATTAGTTTTAAAGGAAAGGGTGGAAAGAGTAATGAATACAAGTGAGTATAGAATCAGTCCAAATGAAGTATTACATATTACAAACATACTTCGTTCTTTAGGATTAAATACTTCATTCATTGGTACAAAATTAATAAATAAATCTATACAATATATTATAAAAAATGATCTTGAGTTTATTACTCTTGAAAAAATTTATTCATATTTGCATTGTGAATATGGTTTTAATATCCATTCTATAAGAAACAATATTAATTATGCTTTATCTAACAGAAATAAGAAACTATCTATAAAGAATTTTGAAAAAGTTTTTGGATATGAATATTACGAAAAAAATTTTGAACCTAAACTTTTTATAGAAGAAATCAGTAATATAACAAAAATGAAAATATAAAAATACAGTTGTTAGCTATAATATCAACAACTGTATTTTCATTTATATTAATAAGGTATTCTAATTCGATAAATTGTAATTTAGCGAATAGTAACTTAATTTTCTTTTTTATTAAACATATGGCGTACTTTATCTATTCGATTATTT
>CALXFG010000037.1 GCA_944387505.1 uncultured Clostridia bacterium | reverse complement strand
GAATCTCAAAAATCAAGAAACAAAGTCAGTTCAAGATTTTAATGAAGAGAAATCCTACTAAAAATTTATGCTATCCTCTCAAAATCTTTCTTTTGACTATTTCGTAAAATCCTTGTATAATAATATATATTATGTTTATTTTAATAATATATGAAAGGAACTTATCAATATGAATACTCGCTATATATCCAAACTAGAATTTCAAAAAGTATTAGAAAATTTAAGTATATATTGTTCTACTGATTTAGGAAAAGAACTTGCTCTAAATTTACAAATATATCATGATGTTAATATTGTAAAGCAAAAATTAGCTGAAACTGAAGAAGCTGTAAACTTAATCTATAAAAATTCAACGCCTTCTTTTTATGATATTCAAGATATTCACATCTATTTGATTAATTTAGAAAGCTCTCAAAGTTTGACAATAAAAGGGCTATTAGACTTGAATACTATCTTTCTATGTGCTAGAGATTTAAAATCTTATTTTTCAAAAGACTATATTGAAAAAGATGAATTTCCTATTCTAGAAGAATTGTTCTCTAGTTTATACACCAATGAGAGTATCATCTCTAAGATTTCCTCTTCTATTATTGATGAAAATACAATAGATGACAAAGCTTCTCCAGAATTGCAAAAAATTAGAAAGAAAATTAGAAATTTAGAACAAGACATCCGTTCTAAATTAAATTCCATGATTCATTCCTCTTCTTTCTCAAAATATGTACAGGAAAATGTAGTGACCATTCGAAATGACCGATTTGTGATTCCCATCAAAGAAGAATATAGAAGTCAAGTAAAAGGGTTCGTACATGATGTTTCTAATGCTGGTTCTACTTTATTTATAGAACCTATCTCTATATTTGAATTAAACAATGAAATTAACCAATTACGATTAGAGGAAGAAGTAGAAATTGAAAAAATATTACAACAACTTACATCCCTTTTCTATCCCTATATAGAAGAGTTAAAAACAGATGTTGAAGTTATTGGTACTTTAGATTTTATATTTGCAAAAGCAAAATATTCTAAGGCCATTTCAGGAATTACACCAATGATTAATACCAAAAAGGAAATTCATTTCATCAATGCTAGACATCCTCTAATCGATCAAAATAAAGTTGTTCCTATTTCTATAGAACTTGGAAAAGATTTTTCTACATTATTAATTACTGGTCCGAATACAGGAGGAAAAACAGTTACTTTAAAAACAGTTGGACTTCTTACTTGTATGGCTTGTAGTGGATTAAATATTCCAGCTGATGAAAAATCTAGCATATTTGTATTTGAGCATATCTTTGCAGATATTGGTGATGACCAAAGCATTGCTGATTCTTTAAGTACGTTTTCTTCTCATATGACCAATATTGTGGATATTACCAAACATGCCAATGAAAATTCCTTAATTCTAGTAGATGAATTGGGTTCTGGTACTGACCCAGTAGAAGGTGCCAATTTAGCGATTTCTATATTAGACTATTTTAAAAATATAGGTGCCCTTACGATTGCCACTACTCATTATCAAGAATTAAAAAAATATGCGATGACCACTTCTGGATTTGAAAATGCTTCTGTTGAATTTGATGTTGAAACCTTATCGCCTACCTATAAGCTATTAATTGGTGTTCCTGGAAAAAGTAATGCTTTTGAAATCAGTAAAAAATTAGGTTTAGATACCTCTATTATTCAAAAAGCAGAAAACCTTATGTCTTCAAATGATATCACTTTTGAAGAACTTTTAAAAAATATTTATGATGATAAACAATTAATTGAAAAAGAAAAAGCAAAAATTTTAATGGAATCTGAACAAATTCATAAATTAAAAGATAAATTACAAAAAGAAAATCTAGAAAAAGAACAACAGGAAAAAGAAATCATAAATAATGCTAAAGTAAAAGCAAGAAATATTTTATTAGAAGCTAAAGAAGATGCTAATAAAATGATTAAAGAGTTATCAAATGTAAAAGATTCTAAAGAAATCAACACTCTAAGGAATTCTTTAAATGAAAAAATACGAAATATCAAATTAGAAGAAAATCCTTCTAACAGTATTGCTAATGCCAATTCTCTTTCTAAAGAAGAAATTAAACCTGGAAAAGAAGTTTTTGTTACTTCTCTAAATCAAAATGGACTTGTACTTTCTAATGTTTCTAGAAACAATGAAGTTCAAGTACAAATTGGTAGTATGAAAATGAATGTAAAATTAGATGTTTTGCAAAATCCTAAAATGCTTCATAATTCTAATTCTTCTAAAATTATGCATACCTCTTCTCATATTTCTAAAAGTAGAAATATTAAACCAGAAATTAATGTGATTGGTATGAATGTAGAAGAAGCCAATTTTATAATTGATAAATTTTTAGATGATTGCGCTTTAGCAAAATTAGAAACTGTTAGAATTATTCATGGAAAAGGTACTGGAAAATTAAAAAATGGTATTCATCAATTTTTAAAAAACAATTCACATGTAAAATCTTTCCGACTAGGTACCTTTGGTGAAGGTGAAATGGGTGTAACGGTTGTTACATTAAGATAACTATCTCTAAAAACGTAAAGATAACATAGTTTGTTTAATAAAAGCTAAAAAAGCGAATATGATAAATAATTTTGGACAATTCGAATGTGACCAAAATAGTTTTATAAATTCTTAAAAGAAAACCATAAAGGGTCCTGTTTCCGGGTATTGTTATGGTTTTCTTTTTAGAATTTGTTAAACGTAATGTAGGGTAGCCGAGAATTTCAAAAATTATTTATCATATTCGCTTTTTTAATAAATAAATTCAAACTATTATTCTTACAAAGGATAATTAGACTTTATTTCTTTTTGCCTTTATCTTTACTTTCATCTAGTTTCTTTTTAGATAAATCTTTTTCAAATTTAGTTGTTATTCCATATAAAGTTAATAAATAAACTAATATTACCATTGGAATAGTTAATCTTCCGATTGGTATTCTTGTAATTGCTATAATACTAAATAGTAATATTTGAGCTAAAGCCATAATTCCTATACTTTTTGCGATTACTTTTGCTATAGTTAGTTTATAATAACGAATTCCTAAATAAATTAATACAATAATAACTGCAATTGCAAATGGAATGATATATGGTTTTATAATATCTCTTCCCCTTGTATGTCCTATATGTTCTACTGTTGTATCGTCTGCTGTTAATTCTGTTCCGTATTTTTCATTGATTTTCATTATTAAATTATTTTTTTGTTCATCTGATATAGAAGTTGTTGTAATAGAAACAGAATCCTCAAAAACTTCTACTTTTTGTATCATAACTTTTTGATTTCCCAATACTTCATTTGTGATTTGTCTAATATCAGATGTATTAAATTCTGTTTTTAAATATAATTCTACTCTTTGTGTATCTTGATATTTCAAATCAAAATTAAATCCTTTTACAGCAATCATGACAATTCCTGCTATGATTACTAATAGCACTAATATAATTTTTAGTTGCTTACTTTTTATGAATTGTTTCATCTGTAAATACCTCCTATTTTTCTGCTTTTACTTTTAACATTGTTGCTGTAATCAAATAATTATATAAAGCAATTAAAGTAATTCCCCAGAACATTACCATTCCAAAGCTACTAATTGTTGTCCATCCTGCAAAGCAAAATACAATAATAGATATACAAATTGGTATAAGTTTTATAAAGAATTGTTTATAACCTTGCTTTAATGCTTCTTTTACAGTTTCTAATTTTTTGCTATCTTCACTCTTTTTAATTATTGATAATAGTTTATTAATAAATATATAATTTAATATAATTGTTACAATTATACCTATAATTCCTTGAATAGATACACTAACGTTTGTATATCTAATTAACAATAAGTATAAACTGATTAATCCGATAAAAGCAATTGTTGATAACAATCCATTAACCCTATATCTAACTATAAATACAATAAATCCTATTAAAAGAACAATTCCAACAGCTATTGCTAAATATGCAATCTGTGTATTGGTTATATCTGATAATATATATTCATTTGACTTAACATCATATTGTATTGGCAAATTTCCTGAATCTAGTACACTTGCTATTGATGAAGCTTGTGATATATTATCTTGTAAAGTAGATACATCTGTTGTTGTCCTTCCCATTGATAATTGCAATTTACCATTTTCTATTGGTTCGTCAAAACTACTTGTCATGATTTCTTCATCATCAATTTTTAATGTTATTTCTTTTTCTGTTTCTGTATTATTTTCAGTTGTATCACTTTCATTTGCAGTTGTATTCTCTGTTGTTGTATTTTCATTTTCTGTATTTGTTGTATTTTCAGTAGTAGTATTGGTATCTTCTGATGTTGTATTTGTGGTATCTGTAGATTTCACATATGTTTTACTAATATTTTCTAACTTTTTAGCCCCTTCTTTATTAAATTCAATATTTAAATAAACTGTTGTTCCACTTGATGATGTTGAAGAATTTGAACCATACATAACATTAACTAATTTTATGTCATTATTGTCCATTAATACTTCTTGTGTATCTTTATCGATCATTTCAAACTTTCCAACTGTGTTCATATTACTTACAAATTTATCCGTAGTTTCATTTTCTGGTATTTGAACTAAAATATCTCCATTTTCACTATCTAAAGATATTTCATATTCTCCTACCTTTTGTGTTTCTAGTCTTTTTGCAATAATTTCTTTTGATTTTTCATAATTTTCTATATTTAAAACATCTTCACTATTATTAGGAACACTTTCTTTTGTATACCCTTTTTCTGCTAATTGTTCATCTGTCATTTCCTCATCTGTTTCGACTTCATTTCCATTAGCATCTTTTATAACATCTTTACTTTCCTTATTTACAGATAATCTGATATACCTAGCACCCTCTAAATCCATATCTAATGCATATTCTTTTACTTGATTTTCCATTCTATTTTGTACTTGCGTGTACACTCCAAAAAATGAAACCATTGCTATTAAGATAATTAATACAATCATTGTGATTATTTTTACTTTTTTCATTGTTCTCTTTCCTTTCTTTATTTTCAAAATATTATATTCATATTTCTTACAACAATTTTGTATTGTTAATAACCAATTCAAACCAAATTTTTAAATACTTTGCGGCATATTTACTCATCATGGTTCTATCCATAAAGATTTCAAAATAATCTAAAACTGGACATAATTTTGTATCTATTGTTAAATTTAATATTACTTTTCTTTCTTCACTATTTAATTCTAGATTGGCATTCGTTACAGCATAATTTACCCTATCGTGAATATCAAAAGTTGATAAATTTTGATTTGTCACTCTATCTCTATGCACATCTGATTTATCTGCCAAGATCAAAGCTGCTGATATATCACTAACTGCTGTTCCCGTTTTTTCGTCATGATTTCCAATTGCCATCATAATTTCTGTTCTTTCTTCTACTGGCATTTCCATATCTTTTAAGATATTAAATGCCAAAATAGCTCCGCTATGTGCATGGTCTACTCGATTGACACAATTTCCAATATCATGCAAATATCCGGCAATTTTTGCAAGTTCTACTGTTCTTTCTGGATATCCTAATTTTTCTAAGATATCTCCAGCTCTTTTTGAAACAATAGAAATATGTCTATGACTATGTTCTGTATATCCGAAGACCATCTAACTGTTTTTGTGCACCTTTTATTAAAGCTTCCACTTCTTCATTTTTTCTAACATCTTCTAAAGTAATCATTCATACCCTCCTTATCGTTAGTCTTTATAGATTTTATATTAAATTGGAAAAAATATCAACTGTTTTTGGTAATAATCACGAAAAAACTGTATGTTTATCTGACATTTTTCTACACAACAATACTATAAATAAATTTTAGAGTTGTGATTCTAAGTTTTTTTGCTTTTTTCTGAATTGTATAGTATGATATGCATATATCTTTTTTATTGACATCTCTGCATCAAATTCTTTGATTTTGTCAATGAATGCCTTTTTTATAAATATCAAAATAATTTTTGGAGGAAACTATGATACACAATATACCTGAATTTCTATATCATCTTTTAATAGAACAATATGGAGAAAACATAACAGAAAAAATCATTGATGGATATTCTCAAAAAAGACCTGTCACTTTAAGAGCAAATACTTTAAAAACAAACATTGAGGATATAAAAGCTGTTTTTACTAATTTACATTTTACATATAAGGAAATCAGTTGGTATCAAGATGCTTTGATGATGGAAAATATCTCTGAAGAAGATATTAAAAATTTAGATATCTACAAAAACGGAGAAATCTATTTGCAAAGTTTATCTTCTATGATACCACCACTTGTCCTATCACCTAAAGAAGATGAAAACATCTTAGATATGGCTGCTGCTCCTGGTGGGAAAACAACACAAATGTTAGCCCTTTCCAAAAATAAAGCATTTATAACTGCTTGTGAAAAAAACAAGATTCGAGCAGAAAGATTACAATATAATCTAAATAAGCAAAGCGCTAATAGAGTAAATGTGATGATAAAAGATGCAAGACAATTGGATGATTTCTTTTCTTTTGATAAAATTCTTCTAGATGCTCCTTGTAGTGGTAGTGGGACAATTTCTATATTTGATAAAAAATTAGCAACTACTTTTACAGAAGATTTAGTAAATCGTTCTTCAAAAGTGCAAGCTGATTTATTAAGAAAAGCCATTACTTTATTAAAATCTGGTCATGAAATGGTATATTCAACTTGCTCTATTTTAGCTAAGGAAAATGAAAATATTTTACAAAAATTTATTGATTTAAAACAAATTGAAATCTTACCAATCGATATATCTGTTTTCACAGATGCTATCTTGTTACCTACTACTATTGAAGGCACTTTATGTATTTGTCCATCTGATTTGTATGAAGGTTTTTTCGTGGCTAAATTGAGAAAGTTACGAATTAAGTATTAAAAAATGTTTAAACTATATAAATAAAAAAGAATTTTGCAAGCAGGTAATACTTGCTTGCAAAACTCTTTTTTCCTTGTTACAATTACTTTTTTGGAAGTCTGATTATTTTTCCATTGAAAGTAAAATAAAATGTTTTGTCATCTTTGTTTACTTCGTATGTAGGATAATGTATTTTTTCATAGCAGTCTTTTACTGCTATTCTTCTATTTAAAAATACCCTCTCATATTCTATCGGAATCACTTCAATTACCTCAGAAGTACCATCTTCCCAAAACAAAATATGTAGAACCCCACAATGCCTTGAAACAAATCTATCGTCTCTGATTTTTATAGGCATTATATTTCCTAAACCGTTATAGTCTAATAATTCGACTTTTTTTCCATTGCCTACATATTTAGAATCAAGAATTTCGTTTCCCCTATCATCGAAAACTCTATAGGTATCTATACCATTTTCATAAAATTCAAGCACAACAGCTTTAAACGAGTTTCCTATACAAACATCCGGATTTGAATTCTGTCCGATTATAATATTTCCGGCGGCGACAATTTCTCCGGTTTTTGTGTTATATAACACATTCTCTCCTGGCAGTTCAATCAAGATAAATCCTGATTCAAAAAATCTGGGTTCTACCTTTAACCCTTCCGCTTCCTTTTTTAATCCAGTAGCTTGCTGAACATAGAAACTATACATTTTTTTCTCTGCATAGTTTACTACCAGTGTGTTCTCATAGATCTTATACTTGTCCATCGCCCGAATATCCTCTGGTAATTCAATCAGCTTTCCATTTTCACTTACTAACATTTTTTGTCCTCCTGTTTTTTCTTTGAATGAAATGTTTTCGTGTTACATTGTAACAAGCATTTGTAAAACTTCAACATGAATATAATTATTGAAGCCAAGGATAAAAGCAAAATGTATCCTTTAGTACAAATGGTTACTATAAAAATTGTACCACATTTATGTTAATTTGTCACGATTTTCAATTTTTACTTGAAAACTTTGACATTTAAAATTCAGATTCTAGGAATCAAAAAATTTAATATATACAAAAAAACAACCTACAAACTTTTTTAGTTTATAAGCTGTTATTGTTTGGAGCAGGTAGTGGGAATCGAACCCACGTCATCAGCTTGGAAGGCTGAGGTTCTACCATTGAACTACACCTGCATGAGTCTTGACATTTATAAATTATACTGGTTTTTCTTTTTCTTGTCAATACTTTTTTAAAAAATTTTATAAATTTTCTCTGTTTTTTATTTACAAATTCCTATAACTAATATACAATAAGTTTGTAAAAAAATTGCTTTTAAAATCATAAAAAAGTAAAAACTGGAAACAATAAAAACGGCTTGCGTTAACGAAATTAAAGATTTCGACGCACAAATGTGAAGAAAAAATTTTGGAGGTAACAAATGAAAAATATAAATGAATTAAATTATAAGGATTTGAAATTTTCTTGTAATCCAGATGTCTTTAAATTTGAAACAACAGAAGAATTGGAACCTATACAAGAAGGTATTGGACAAGATCGAGGTATAAAAGCTTTAGAATTTGGAATACAAGTTGATGTAAAAGGATACAACCTATATCTAGAAGGTCCTAGTGGTGTTGGAAAAACCATGTATACCAAAAATTATTTAGAAAAAGTTGCAGCCAAAAAGAAAGTTCCTTCTGATTGGTGTTATATATATAATTTTGAAAATCCAAATGAACCAATTGCTGTTGAATTACCAGCAGGTCAAGGAAAAGAATTTAAAGAAGCAATGGATGGATTTATTAAAGAAATCAAAAAAGATATTAAAAAGACATTTAATGCTGATGATTTTGAAAAAGAAAAAGCTTTAATCAAGCAAGAATACGAAACCAAAAGAGCTGCTTTATTAGAAAAGTTAAATACAGATGCCAAAAAATATAACTTTGCTGTAAAATCTGCACAAAATGGTATCTATATGACCCCTATGGTAGATGGAAAGCCAATAGAAGAAGAAGATTTTGATAAATTAGATGAAGAGATTAGGCAAGAATATGAACAAAATTCTTTAATTGTACAAGAACAAATTATGAATGTGATTGGACAAATAAAAGAGATTGAAAGACAATCTGATAAAAAAATATCAGAATGGCAATCCAATGTTGCTCTTTTAACTGTTAATGTTCATATTAATTATTTAAAATCAAAATATAAGAGAAATAAAAAAATCAATAAATTCTTAACAGATGTTAAACAAGATGTTTTGAAAAATATCTCAACCTTTTTAGAAGACGATACACAACCAAACCATTCTGCTAATCAACAAAATCCAGTTATGAAAAAGCCAGATCCTACTTTAAATTATAGAGTTAACTTATTTGTTGATAATTCTACTCGTGAAGGTGCACCTGTTATCATGGATACCAATTATTCTTATCATAATATTTTTGGTTCCTTAGAATATGAAAACTATTATGGTTCTTTAAAAACAGACCATACCATGTTAAAAGCAGGTTTAATGCAAAAAGCAAATGGTGGATATATTATCTTCCAAGCAAAAGATTTATTATCAAACAGTATGTGTTATGAAGCTTTAAAAAAAGCTTTAAGAGTAAAAAATATAAGTATAGAAAATACAGCTGATCAACGTTCTTCTATGGTATTGGTTTCTTTAAAACCTGAACCTATTCCTTTAAATTTAAAAGTTATTTTAATAGGAAATGCCAATATTTATCAAACCTTATTAGCTATGGATTCAGATTTTAGAAAACTATTTAAGATAAAAGTAGAATTTGAAGATGATGCCCCTATTACAGAGGATAATGTCAATAAATTAGCCAGAATTGTTCATGGCTTTTGTGAACATGAAGAATTACCTCATTTAGATAAAAATGCAATGGCTAAGCTTATCGAATATGCTTCTAAGCTTGCTGGTAGTCATCACAAAGTTTCTACTCGTTTTGATGATTTAATGCAAGTTGTTGGTGAATCTGCAACATGGGCTAAATTATCTAGATCAAAAGTTGTTACAGAAAAATTTGTGCAAAAAGCTTTAGATGAAAGAATTAATAGAGTTAAAAAATATGATACAAAATATATGGAAATGATAAAAGAAAATTCTTTACTAATCAATACTACTGGATTTGAAGTTGGAACTTTAAATGGATTAACCATTATGAATATGGGAGATTATAGTTTTGGAAAGCCAGCAAAAATAACTGTTAATACCTATACAGGAAAAACTGGTGTTGTTAATATTGAAAGAGAAGTTGAAATCTCTGGTCCTTCTCATTCTAAAGGTGTCTTAATACTTTCAGGATATTTAGGAGAAATGTTTGCACAAGATATTCCTTTATGTTTAACAGCTAGTATTTGTTTTGAACAATTATATAATGGTGTTGATGGTGATAGTGCTTCTAGTACAGAATTGTATGGATTATTATCTAGCCTTTCTGGTATTCCAATCAATCAAGCTATTGCTGTTACAGGTTCAGTCAACCAAAAAGGACAAATTCAACCAATCGGTGGTGTTAATGAAAAAATAGAAGGATTTTTCCAAATCTGTAAAATGCGTGGATTAACTGGTGAACATGGAGTTATGATTCCAATTCAAAATGTAGATAACTTACAATTATCAGATGAAATTATTGAAACTGTTAAAAATAAACAATTTCATATCTATGCTATTTCTACTATTGAAGAAGGTATCGAAATCTTAACAGGGGTTCCTGCTGGAAAGAAAGATAAAAATGGAAAATTTCCTGCTGGTACCATTAATGATTTAGTTTACAAGAAATTGAAATCATATGCTAAAATAGATTCTTATAATGAAAAATAAAATGTTTAATTTGAGGGATTTTGGGGACCGACTCATTTTTTCCCTTTTTCAAATTTGATTAAAACGAAAAATATAGAATATAAAAAAATGAAACGATTTTGCGTATCTAAATTTGAAATTAGAAATTCTAAAGAAAAACATGAGGACTGCTCATTTTGCTTAAGCTTTACAGCAACAATGAGAGAGGCTCATGTTTTTCTTGTAGAATTTCTATGAAAATTTAGCTTATACAAAATTGTGTAATGATTTTATATTCTATATTTTTTCTATTTCTAAAATTAAAAAAGGGAAAAAATGAGTCGGTCCCCAAAATCCCTCAAATTTAAAATATATTTTGCAAATTAAAAGAATATTTATCTTCTATATGATTTAATATATAAATTCCTTCATTAACTTCTTTTATTGCATTATCATATTCTTTCAATTTTATATAGGTTTTTGTGTTTTCCCAATTTGTCGAAACTTTTTCAAGTTCCTCATGTTCTATATAATAAGCCAATCTTGAAAACATTTCCTCCCATTGTTTATTAATCTCACTTTCATGTTTTGCTATTTTCTCTTCATTGACTTCTTCTTTATACATTTCTTCTCTTAAATCTGTTAATTTTTCATTAATATCTTCTATTGAATCTCTACTATACCCCTGTGTAATTCCATTTCCAACAAATATTAAAATCAATATGATTGTACAAATAACAAATTCTTTTACCATTTTATCACTTTTTTCCTTCCTTTTTCTGACAAAAAATTTGATTTTTCCCATCAATTGTTACAACCAACGCCTCTTCTGGCTTTATTTTAAAAGGTAGTAATTGTTTTTCTAACCATTTTTCATTTTTTCCTAACTGTTCTAAATTTTTATACATGACTTTCCCATCAATGACTAAGTCATATGGAATCCCTTCATATTCTGGAACAATTTGAAAATCTTCTGGCGTGGTTCCTCTTTTTTCTGGTTTTTGAATTACTGTTACTTCCCCACTTGTTTCTAATATAGCATATTCTACATCTCCTAAATTGAAAATATTATTTCTTCTAAGTCTTTCTTGTAATTCATTGATGGTAAATCTTTCTTTTTTTAATACTTTTTCATCAATTTTTCCTCTATAAATTAATATACTTGGTTTTCCACAAATAAATTTTCTTAAAGCAATACTCTTTATATTAATCACAGAAATCACTAAATGCATTAACAATAATCCTAATATTGGTACAATTCCATTAAATATCGGAATTCCAATTTCTGTCATAGGAATAGATGCTAAATCTGCAATCATTATAGAAATGGCTAACTCAAATGGTTGCATTTGACTTATTTCTCTTTTTCCCATTAACCTCATAACAATCAATACAATTATGTATAAAACAATTGATCTAAAAAAAGTTATTAACATACAAACACCTTCATTTTTTATTTATATGTTTATTTTTTACATCTTACAATATTTTTATACTTCATTTTGAATAATTATTTTTTTTTTGCAAATACTATTTTTGAAACCTAAAAAATACATTTTACAAGAACAAATCTAGTTTCTAATAGACCTTTCTTTATTTTTAATATTTTTGCAACTATATATGGTCTAAAAGAAACTTATACGATTTAAGGAGGTTATCTATTATGTCAGAAGCAAGAGGAACCAATACTAAAACAGGTACATCAACAGTTTGGCAGATAGTTGGTAGATTAATAACAGCAGCTATTGTATTAGCTGTCACAGCATTTTTTACCCCTGGTTTTAGTATTAATAATTTTGCAACGCTTATTATAGCTGCAGTTGTGTTGAGTATTATAGACTATTTAATTGTTAAATTTACAGGTTTACATGCTAGTCCTTTTGGTAAAGGATTTGTAGGTTTTGCATTAGCTGCAATTACCCTATATGTTATACAATTTTTTGTGGCTGGCTATACGATTTCATGGATTGCTGCTATTATAGGTGCCCTAATTTATGGTGTGGTTGATTATTTCCTTCCAGGAAATCAATCAATGCAATAATTGATAAAAGAACATTAGATAAAATCTAATGTTCTTTTAATAATAAAAATTATATTTTCTTTTTATATACTTATTTAATTATTCTGCCCTAGCAAATATAATTAATCTTTTACTACTATCATCATTACATGTTGTTAATGTCACTTCTGGTACTCCTCCTGTATCTCTTGAATAGAAACTTGCATCTTCTGGAGTTGTTTCAAACTTATCATAAATTTTATAAGTTAATCTATTTTTTGAATTATCTGTTATATAAATTGTATCTCCTATATTTAGCTTTTTATTATTTGAAAAGAATAACCCATTTCTATAATTATGTCCTGCAATAACTGAATTTCCAACTTGGTTAATTCCAGCACCATATAAAAATGCTACTGAAGTCTCAAGTGTACTTTTATTTACTTTTTCTAATATTGGATAATGTAAGTCAATTGCTGGTATTTCAATTGTGCCTACTACATTAAACCCTTTGTATTTTGGCATCTCATTTCCGGAGCTACCTGATACTGTATTCGTTCTTTCAATACTATCAATTGGGTTTGTTGCTGCTGTATTATCCTCTGGGACTGTATTTTCTTTCTTATTATCTGCCTCATCTGTATAATTTTCAACAAATGCTAATGCATCATTTTCTAAGAAATATTTTTGATACCAATCATATCCCAAAAAGCCTAATAAACCTAATATTGCAACAATAACCACTACTAATATTACAGTTAATACTTTACTATATTTACTTTCAAACATATCTTTTACCTCCGTAAAATACTAAAATTACCACTACATATATTATAGCATAAAATTTGAAAAAAGTACATAGTTTTTTGTCATTTTGTCCAATTGGGAATTTTGGAGACAGACTCATTTTTCCCTTTTTAGAAGATTAAATAAGAAAAAATATAGAATATAAAAGAATGAAACGATTTTGCGTATCTAAATTTGAAATTAGAAATTCTAAAGAAAAACATGAGGACTGCTCATTTTGCTTAAGCTTTACAGCAACAATGAGAGAGGCTCATGTTTTTCTTGTAGAATTTCTATGAAAATTTAGCTTATACAAAATTGTGTAATGGCTTTATATTCTATATTTTTTAGTTTTTACAATTTATCAAAAAGGGAAAAATGAGTCTGTCCATAAAATCCCTATTTCACATATTCATTTAATGGTCTAACTCTATAATTTAATTCTCCCATTTCTTCTGTTGGTACATAGCCAGCTTTTGCATTTATAACATCTGGTATTCTATTTACAACAGAAGCACATGTTAATTCTACTGTAGATGGTCTATTAATAATTAATGTTGTATTTGGTTCTCCTTCAATTGTCCATTCATTTTTGTCGAAATCTTCTTTAGAATATACTTTTCCTATACATTGTGTTTCTAGTGTAATTCCTTCTTCTGTTTCAGTTGTTACAACTGCACTCATTCCTGTTGCCGTTCCCGCTTTTACTGTCATTCCTAAAGTTGAAGATTCAATATCTTCTGTATAAGTTTGTGGTACTGTTTTTTGTGTTTGTGATTTTACTGTTAATCCTAATTTTGCACATAACCAACCATTTACATTCCACATATATGATGGTAAATATTCTCCTTTATTGATTACTTCTTGTCTTTCTTCGTCTGAAATTCTATCTAAAGATGCTACTTGTTTATCAAATTCTTCTAATGTTAAACCTGCTCCATGTGCTTTTGCTAATGCAATACCATAATCTTCTACATTATAGCTTGAACTTCCCTTTATTTTCGTAATTTTATGTGTTGAACCTGCAATACTTGAAATTAATTGTCCCCAGTAAATGTCTTGATATCCACTTCCTGTTATCGTACAATTTGTACTTTTTGCCATTTCATCTAATTTTTGAGTTACACCTGGATTTGAATTTGCAGGATAAAATGCTTCTTCACAAGTTGTGATAGCATTGATTCCATGTTTTGCACATAACATAAGTGCTTCTTCTACATCTGTAATTAAACTCATTGTTGTTACAATTGCAATATCTGGCTTTGTTTCTTTTATCACATTCTCAGCATCTTCTAAGCTAACTACTTTTACGCCTTTATTTTCACATCCCATAATCTCTCCAATGTCTTTTCCTATTACATCTGGGTTTACATCAATTGCCCCTACAATTTCTGCACCTTTCTCATATACATACCTCATTGTATATAGACTCATTTTTCCTGTACCATATTGTAGTACTCTGATTTTTCTATCCAAAAAAATCACTCCTTCCTATTAATATACATTATTTGCGCTTCATTTAATTATTATACCAATTATTTATAGATTTATGATGACATATTCCAATTCTAAAAAACTTTTTCCTATTAAGAACAGAATTCATTTATAATATTGGCACATCTTTTTGAAGCTAATTTTAAGTTTTCATCAAATGTTGTTTCATTTCCACCGTTTGGAATATCAGATATACATCGAATACTAATAAAAGGAATATCATCTAAATAACATACTTGTGCCACAGAAGCACATTCCATATCCACAACATCTGCATTAAATTTGGCATTAATTTTATTTTTCATTTCTATTTGTGTACAAAATATATCACCAGATGCTACAATTCCCATTTTTATCTGATACATTCTCTCTTCCATATTTTTTATCATATTTTCAAAAGCAGATACTAATCCTCTATCACATATGATTTTATCACCTACACCTGTAATATATCCTTTACTATGTCCAAATGCAGTTATATCAAAATCATGCTGAACAACATGTTTTGCAATAACAACATCCCCTATATTTAATAGATAATTAACAGCTCCCGCTGCTCCTGCATTAATAACAAAGTCTAAATCAAAATTGTCAACTAAAATTTGTGTTGTTCTTGCTGCATTTACTTTTCCTATTCCACTTTTTATCAACACGCAATTTCTCTTTTGTATTTTTCCAGTTATAAATCGTAAATTGTAAATTTGTTTTACTTCTGTGTCTGTCATTAAGTCTAGTATTTCTTGCCTTTCTTCATCCATAGCAACAACAATACCGATATACTTCATGGATATTCCTCCTTTCTTCAATACATATCCTTCATTCTTGTTAAATTTAATCTTCGCATATAACAAGTCACGTTCTTTATACCGTCATTATATTATACTTTTTTCTTTTTTTCTACCCTAAAATAAAAAAAAGCGCATTATTATATATAATAATGCACTTTTTATATATTGAAACAAATTATTTTAATTCAACAACTGCTCCAACTTCTGCGAATTTAGCTTTTAATTCTTCTGCTTCATCTTTAGAAACACCTTCTTTAACTGTTTTTGGTGCTCCATCAACTAATTCTTTAGCTTCTTTTAATCCTAATCCTGTTGCATCTCTAACAACTTTGATAACTTTGATTTTTTGATCTCCAGCTTCTGCTAAAACAACATCATATGATGATTTTTCAGCTGCTGCATCTCCTCCAGCTGCAGCTCCTGCTGCTGGTGCAGCTGCTGCTACTGCAGATACTCCATATTTTTCTTCTATAGCTTTTACTAAATCAGCTAATTCAACAACTGTTAAGCTGTCGATTTCTTCAATTATTTTTTCTATTTTTTCCATTTTAAAATCCTCCTAAATATTTTTTAGTGATATAAGTTCACCACTCTTATTTTGATATATTTTATAATTCTTAAGCTTCAGCTGGTGCTTCTGCACTTTCAGCTCCTGCTTCTTTTTTGATTCTTACTTGATCAAGTGCAACTGCAACTTTTGAAATGTTTCCAAGTAAAGCTCCAGCAAGCATTGATAGTAATGTTTCTCTTGATGGTAATTTTGCTAATGTAATGATTTCTTCTGCTGTCATTACTTTACCTTCAATAACTCCACCTTTGATTTTGTAGTAATCATTATTTTTAGTAAAGTTATAAATTGCTTTTGCTGCTCCTAAGTAATCTTCATTACTCATAATAACTGCTGTTGGTCCTACTAGTTTATCCTCTAAACCTTCGATTCCAGCTTCAGCTAATGCTCTTCTTGTAATATTATTTTTGATAACTGTATATTTTGCATTTACATTTCTTAAATCTGTTCTTAAGTTTGTTACATCTGTTACATTGATTCCTCTGTAATCTGTTAAAAGTATAATTTTAGCTTCTTTCATTTCTGCTGCTAATTTTGATACTTCTTCTTTCTTTTGATTTAGTATTTTTTCACTTGCCATTTATTTTCACCTCCTATTAGATTATTTATATTATAAAAATAAGGACCTGACCCGACATAGCAATCAAAGATTGCAGCCCTAGTACCCCAGAACCTTGTTGTCCTTGACAATAAATAACACGTTTTATATCCATACCGAGGATATAAAGCGTGCATATATTCAATATATACTTCTTTATACTAACCTCGGTAGGACTTATGATTTGCCTACTGTCTTTGGCTAACAATTCTATTTTTGGTTAATAAATAAGCTTGGTCCCATTGTTTTAGCGATTGCTACACTTCTAATGTATTGACCTTTTGCTGCTGCCGGCTTTGCTTTAATAATTGCATTCATAACAGTTTCGTAGTTTTCAGCTAATTTTTCTGCACCAAATGAAACTTTTCCAAATCCTAAGTGAATAATGTTTGTTTTATCTAGTCTATATTCTACTTTTCCTGATTTAATTTCATTAATTGCTTTTGTTACATCCATTGTAACTGTTCCTGATTTAGGGTTTGGCATTAATCCTTTTGGTCCTAATACCTTTCCTAATCTTCCTACAACACCCATCATATCTGGAGTTGCAACAACTACATCATAATCAAACCAGTTTTCATTTTGGATTTTTGGTATTAATTCTTCTGCTCCAACATAATCAGCACCTGCTTTTTGAGCTTCTTCTGCTTTTGG
>CALXFG010000036.1 GCA_944387505.1 uncultured Clostridia bacterium | reverse complement strand
ATATCTCCTACTTTTTCTCTTTTTAATCCTAATTTTACAATTCCACCTAAATAGTTTCTATGTGAATATTTTCCTTTTTCTTCTTCTGGTAATTGAATCCTTACAACTTTTAAAATCTTGTCATAGTTTTTTTCTAACATGTTATCATCAAATTTTTCAGGATAAGTGATTAATACTTTTCTTTCTGCATCTTCATATCCACCATATAGTTTAAAATTTTGATATTGTATTTTTCTTAAAAAGTTTTCTACTAAAGATACTTGATACATATCTAAAAAATCTGTATATTCGATTTTTTCTCTTTTTGATGATATTTCGATTTTGTCCAATACTTGTGACAAACATAATTTATCTTCTTGCTTTTTGTAATCTTTTAACAGTTCTTGTTTATTCATTTATAATTTTATCTCTCCTTTTTCATTTCAAGGATAATCTTAAATTTTAATGTCATTTTTTCTAACTTAAAGATTGTCCATTTCCATTATGATTTATCCATTTATTTAGATTGCTCTTATGTTTCTTTTCTTATGTTTTTTGTTTTTATGTTTATTTTTCTTTGTATTTTCTTTTTTCTCTTCTTGTTCTCTTTTATTTTCATTTGTTTTTTCTTCCATAAAGCTATTTTGTTGTTCTCTTAACTCCTTTTTTCCATCAATCTTCTCTTCCGTGGATTTGTCTACCATATGTTTTTGTATATCTTCTACAATAGATTCCTCGTCCAAACCATATATTTTCTCTAACTCATCAACACTTCCATGTTGAATAAACTTATCTGGATAAGCATAGGCTTTTACTTCTACATCTTCCATATGATTATCAACTATCAATTCTTTTATAGCTGTACCTAATCCATTGATAATCGTTCCATCCTCTATGGTAACTACTTTTTTCGTCTTTTCAATAGATTTTTTTAATGTTTCTACATCTAAAGGTTTTAAAAATCTAACATTGATTACTTCTGCATCTATATGCATATTTTGAAGTCTTTTTGCAATTTCTATTCCTCTTGCCACTGTTTTTCCAATTGTGAATATAGTAATATCTTTTCCTTCTTTTAAGATTTCTGCTTTTCCTTCTTCTATTTTCTCATGTTTTTCAAATGGTTTTTTATCTTCTCCACCTCTTGGATATCGAATCACCACTGGTTTTTTCAAGTCTACTGCAAATGCTAACATATCTTCTAACTCTTGAAAATCTTTTGGTGCTAAAATCGTTAAATTCGGAACTAATCTAAAAAATGCCATATCTAAAGTTCCTTGATGCGTTTCTCCATCTGCTCCGACAATGCCTGCTCTATCTACACACATAATGACTGGTAAGTTTTGAAGTGCAATATCATGAATTACCTGATCATATCCTCTTTGATAAAATGATGAATAGATAGGAACTACTGGTATCATACCATCTATTGCCATACCTGCTGCTAGTCCTAAAGCATGTTGTTCTGCAATTCCGATATCAAAAAATCTATCTGGAAATTCTTCACTAAATCTTGTAAGTCCTGTTCCGTCTTTCATAGAAGCTGTAATGGCTACAATCTTTTCATTTTCTTTTGCTAGTTCCACCAGTTTATCTCCAAATACTTTAGAATAATCTTTTCCCTTCTCTTTTTTACTTTTTCCTGTTTCAATATCAAAAGGTCCTGTTGCATGAAATTTATCTGGATTTTTTTCTGCTATTTCATAGCCTTTTCCTTTTTTGGTTAATACATGTATTAATACAGGATTATCAATCTGTTTACTTAATGTCAAAATACTTTGTAATTCTTCTAAATTATGTCCATCTACTGGTCCTAAATAGGTAAAACCAATATCTTCAAAAAACATTTTGGGTATAATTAATTGTTTGATACTTCTTTTTATAATTTGTACCATTTTCACAATTGGTTTTCCCACCACTGGTATCTCACTAATTCTTTTTTTCATGATGACATTTGATCTTGTATACATCTTTTTGGTTCTTAATTTACTAAGTAGCATATTTAATCCACCAATATTGGGTGAAATACTCATTTCATTATCATTTAATATGATTGTCATTTTCGTTTTACTATATCCCACATCATTTAGGGCTTCTAATGCCATACCACCAGTCATGGCTCCATCACCAATCACAGCTAATACAGAATAATTTTCTCCATTTAAATCTCTTGCTCTTGCCATTCCTAAAGCTGCTGATATAGAAGTACTACTATGCCCTGTATTGAAAAAATCATACTCTGATTCATTTGTTTTAGGAAAACCTGCAATTCCATTTAATGTTCTTAAAGTTTTTAACGCTTCTCTTCTTCCTGTTAAAATTTTATGTACATAAGTTTGATGCCCTACATCCCATACAATTTTATCTTTTTTAAAATCAAATACATTATGTAATGCTAACGTTAATTCTACTACTCCTAAATTTGAAGCCAAATGTCCGCCATTTTTTGAAACAATTTCTAATATATATTTTCTGATTTCTTCTGCCAATTTTTGCTCTTCTAAAATATTTAATTTTTTCAAATCCTCTGGAGAGTTTATATTTTCTAACATGTTATCACCTTTTTATTTTAATTTGCAGGTTCTATTTTATCATATTTTTTTGTTTTTTTCTACAAATTTGTTGTATTTTTTATTTCTTGTGTTAAAATATATATTGAAATAAATTATGGGAGGATTACGTATGAAAAAAAGTGTTTTTATTACCTTATTTTTAATTCTAATTTTAATTGCAAACATCTCTTTTGCATCTTATGATACTGTTACAATGACAGTCGTTGAAGAGCCTGTTTGTACAATACAAATTGGAGAAAATTCAAGTTTTGAAAAAAGATTGGTTGAAAAAGATTTAAACAATAAAGAAGTTACACTTCAATTAAAAGTAACCAATGAAGAAGCTGCTTTGCAGCCAACAGGTGAGATTATGCTAGTAATAGATAACTCAAAAAGTATGGAAGACATTGTTGAAGGAACAACTACCAGAGAAGATTTAGTTATTGAATCTGCTAATACTTTAGTAAATACCATTTTAGAAGGAAATGATAATCTAAAAGTTGGGGTTGTTAGTTTCTCAACAAATACTGATGTTTCTAAAGAAGGAACTATTGAAGATGCTAACTTAGTTTCTGATTTATCTTCAGATTCTCAAAGCTTAGTATCTGCCATTTCAAACATTCAATATACTGGACCTAGAACAGATTTACAATCTGGATTAAGTTTAGCCACTCAATATTTTACAGAAGAAGATAACAACAAATATATTATCGTATTAACAGATGGTGTTCCAAATGTTGCTTTAGATTATGATGGCACATATTATTCTGATGATGTCATTAATAAAACAAAAGCTGAATTACAATCTTTAGGTACTGCTGGATATAATGTTATCACAATGCTTACTGGTATTTCTGAACCTGATGCAACACCAGGTATTAGAGAAGACAAAACTTATGGAGATATTATTGAAGAAGTTTTTGGTACAGAAGAAACTCCAACTGTTGGTAAATTCTATTATGTACAAGATAATGAAATTGAACAAACGATTACAAATGATATCTATAATGACTTACTACCAATTGAACAAGTACTAACAGATATTGTTGTTACAGACTATTTCCCACAAGAAATTATAGATAATTTTGAATTTGCTTATGTTTCAGAACCAAATATCGGTACAATTTCAGCTAATGTAAATACTGAAAACAATTCTATTACATGGACAATTTCTGAGTTACAACCAGGAGAAACTGCTACTGTTCAATATACTCTAAGTTTAAAAGAAGATTTTGATAGTAGTATTGTCGGACCTATCTTAGATACAAATGAGAAAGTTGATATTTCTTATACAGATTTAAATGGTGAAACTGTAGAAGATACTTCTGATGTAACACCAAAATTAAAACTTGCAGAACCACCTGTTAAATTACCAGCAGCTGGTACACCTATTATGATTGCATTATTTGTCATCGTTGTTGGAACAATCATTTATTCATTTGTAAAATTTAATTTTATAAATAAAATTATGAAACATTAATGGCCATTAGGACGTTTGAGGGAAATTGGGGACGGACTCATTTTTTCCCTCAACGTCCTATTGTCACTTTTTTTCATGATAATTCATTCTCAATGGTTATCAATCGATTATATTTTGCTACCCTATCTGTTCTACATGGTGCTCCTGTTTTGATTTGCATACTATTTATACCAACAGCAATATCTGCAATTGTCGTATCTTCTGTTTCTCCAGATCTATGAGAAATAATGGTTTTATATCCTTTTTCTTTGGCCATTTGAATGGTGTCTAATGTTTCTGTTAGACTTCCAATTTGATTTGGCTTAATTAAAATGGCATTTGCTACTTTTTTATCAATTCCTCTTTTTAATCTTGACATATTGGTTACAAATAAATCATCCCCCACTAATTGTATTTTATTTCCTAACTTTTCAGTTAGTATTTGCCAATTATCCCAATCCTCTTCTGCCAATCCATCTTCTATAGACACAATTGGATATTTATTACATAAATCTACTAAATAGTCTATCATCTCTTCATTACTTTTTAACATATCTGTTTTCCAAAAGTAATATCCATCTTTTTCAATTTTCTTAGCCTCTTCTTTCATTTCTGTACTTGCCACATCTAATGCTAAAGCAATTTCTTTTCCTGGTTCATAACCTGCTTTTGTTATTGCTTCCATAATCACATCTAATGCCATTTCTTCATTTTCTAAGTTTGGTGCAAATCCACCTTCATCTCCCACACCAACAGCAAATCCTTTTTCCTTTAATACTTTTTTCAAAGTATGATAAATTTCAGCACCTCTTCTCAATCTTTCAGCAAAAGTAATATCTCCTATTGGCATAATCATGAATTCTTGTATACTAATATTATTTTCTGAATGTTTTCCACCATTTAGTATATTCATCATAGGAACAGGTAATTCTTTTGCATGAATTCCTCCTATATATCTATATAATTCCATACCTAATGTATTGCTTGCTGCCTTTGCTACTGCTAAAGAAACACCTAGAATGGCATTTGCTCCTAAATTTGATTTATTTAATGTATCATCTAATCGTATCATTTCTTCATCTATTTTTCTTTGTTCAAATACATTCATACCAATTATTTTTTTACTAATCTTTTTATTGACATTCTCAACTGCTTTTGTAACCCCTTTTCCTTGATAACGATTTTTTTCCCCGTCACGTAATTCCACAGCCTCAAAACTTCCTGTAGAAGCACCTGACGGAACTGCTGCTACACCACATACACCTTCTTCTGTTATCACTTCTACTTGAATAGTAGGATTTCCTCTTGAATCTAATATTTCAATTGCTTCTACACTTTTAATTAACGAACTTTTTTTCATAAAACCTCCTTTTGAGCACTCGTGCTCTAAAAATATTCTATTTACATATATATACAGTTTTTACAATTTCATGAAATCTATACAATTTTATATAAAAATAACAGTTAATGATAAATATTGTGTAAAAATTATATTTATCATTAACTGTCATTTTTGCCAATTATAAATACAAGCTAACTTGCTTTTTTATTTCTTAATTCATAAGCATATTGTAAAGTAACTTCATTAATTTCTCCAGAAGAGATTCTAGCAATTTCTTCTATCACTTCATTTTCTTTTAATAATTTAATTTGTGTTTTGGTCCTTTCCTCTTTAACATTTTTACTAATAAAATAATTATAGTCTGCAACTGCTGCAATATTCGGTAAATGAGAAATACACATTACTTGATGTTTTTTAGCAATCGCTTTTAATTTACTTGCTACAGAATTTGCTACCTTTCCACTAATTCCTGTATCGATTTCATCAAACACCAATACTGGTATCTTATCTGTATCTGCTAATACCTTTTTGATTGCCAACATGGTTCTTGACATTTCTCCTCCTGATGCAATTTTAGATAATTCTTTTTCATCTTCTCCTAAATTTGTGGTGATATAAAATTTAACAATATCTTTTCCTGTTTTGAAAAATTCATCTTCTTTATATTCTACTTTTACATTAATTTTTGCATTTTTCATTTCTAAATCAACTAATTCTTGATTAATGCATTTACTTAAATTTTTTGCATATTCTATTCTAACTTGGCTTATCTTTTTGCCTAATGTATTCATTTCTTTTTCTATCTTCTTTAATTCTACCTTTAATTTGTTGTTATATTCTTCTAAATTTTCTATATGTTCAATTTCTTCTTGTATTTGTTTGTTGTACTCTAATATCTCTTGTATACTATTTCCATATTTTCTTTTTAATGAATAAATAATATCTAATCGTTCCTCTATATTGTTTCTTTCTTCTTCATCAAAATACACATCTTCTTTATATCCATTAATATCTCTTGCTAATTCTTGTAATTCATAATAGGAACTTTTTAAACTATTACTTGCTTTTTCATATTTTTTGTCAATCCCTTCTATCTTCTCTAAAGCACGAATAGCCATGCTTAAGCTATCTATGGTGTTTTCAGATAATAAACTATCTGCTTCATTTAAATTCTCCACAATCTTTTCTGAGTTTAAAAATAAGTTTCTTTTTTCTTCCAATCCTTGTTCTTCATTCTCTTTTAGTTTTGCTTGTTCGATTTCTTCTGTTTGATATCTCAATAAATCTAATTTTCTTTGTCTTTCTTTATCATCTCCATAATTTTGTTTTAATTCTTCTTTGATTTCTAAATTGCGATTATATAATGTTCTATATTTCTCCTTATCTTCTCCTAAAATTTCTTCTCCAATAAATCCATCTAAATATTTTAAATGTAATTTACTATCTAAAAGATTTTGATTATCATTTTGTCCATGGATTTCGATAACTTGTTTCATAAAATCTTTTAATTCATTCACTGTTACCATTCTCCCATTAATCTTACACATGTTTTTGCCATTTATATTGATTTCTCTTGAAACAATAATATTTCCTTCTATGGCTTTTTCATTTTCCGGACAATATAAACATAGTTCAACAAAAGAATTTGTTTCTCCTTTTCTAATCATCTCTTTGGAAAATCTTCCACCTGATATAATTTGAAGAGAGTCAATAATTAAAGTTTTTCCAGCTCCGGTTTCACCTGTTAAAACATTTAATCCTTTATTAAAATCTATACTCAAATCTTCTATAATTCCTATATTTCTAATATGTAAAGATGATATCATAATTCGTTCCTCTACTTTCTTTTTATTGAATACTACACTTTCTGTGCAATGTATTTTTCATGAAAGAAAAAAATTGTTTCATGAAAAAATGTTCGCCTTTATTGTATATACAATTTTAAAAATTGTCAATACTTTTTACGAACATTTTTTCTTTTTATTTACTAATGTTTATCTCCATGTATACAAGCGGGAAAGTATTCATAAATTATTTAATTACGAATGTGATTGGAGATGTTTTAGAATTTGTTATATAATTTATTGAGGGATGTTCACGCTACTCACGTAGTGAGGGGCTGAGTGAAAGCGGCTCAATAAATTATATTATAAATTCTTAAATATCGTATTGAACCGAGTAATAAATAATTTATGAATACTTTCCCGCTTGTATACATGGAGATAGATAAACAGTAACTTTTATTTATGTTGTTTTAACATCCATATAATTTTGCTATATTCTAAAATATAATCATCAATTAAACTAGAAGTTGCATATATATGATGTTCATCTGCTAATTTCTTTATTGTCATCGCTTTTTGTAATAGGGTTTCAAAATCTTTTAAGATTTTATCTAGAACAATCTCTCCCTCTATTTTCGCATTTTGTGCTTCTTCTATACATGTTTTCTCTAAATAGTCTTTCATTGTACCTAATGGTTGTTTATCTAATGTTAATATATGCTCCGCAATTTCATCAATTTCTTCATTAATTTTGTCATAATATTCTTCTAGTTTTTCATGTAGTACAAAGAAGTTTTTTCCCTTTACATTCCAATGATAATTTTGTAATTTTCTATAAAATACATTTAAGTCTGCTAAAAATTCATTTAGCTTATTTACCATTTCTTCCATTTTTTTCACTCCTATCTTTCATTTTATATGTACATTTTTTCCGTTTTTTATTTTTTTATACAAGTAAATATTATATTCATATTTTTTATATATTTGTACATAATAATTTTAGAAAGAAATTTTCAAAAATGTCTATCTATCTGCAAATATATAATAATTTTTTCAAGGAGGTAAAAAATGAATAAACCAGAATATATTTTAAACGAAATTAATAAAGGAATTAAAATGGGAATGGACTCCATTTCTACAATTGCTGAGAAAGTAACAGACGACCAATTAAAAGATGACTTACAATCTGAATATAACCAATACAATGAAATTTTAAATGATGTAAATGCAGAACTTGGGAAATATGAAGAATTTCCTAAAGAATTAAATCCCGCACAAAAAATGATGGGATGGTTTGATGTTCAAATTAGCACAATGACTGATGACTCTGATTCTAAAATTGCTGAAATGCTAATTAAAGGAACCAATATGGGAATTATTGAAGGTGTCAAATTGTTAAACAACAATCCAGAAACGACTCCTGAAATCAAAAATATTTTAACAAATTTTATTCAATTCCAGGAAAATAATGTTGAAAGACTAAAAAAATATTTATAAATGTGATGTCCCATTGGGAACGTTTCTGTTTGGGACATTTTGAGGGATTTTAGGGACGGACTCATTTTTCCCTTTTTAAATTACAAAATCTAAAAAATATAGAATATAAAGTCATTACACGATTTTGTATAAGCTAAATTTTCACAGAAATTCTAAAAGAAAAAAATGTGCCGCTTTCATTCAGGCTCAATCCAGTGATATATTCATTTCGCATAATATGTCGAATGTGATTGGAGTACTTGTACTCTTTCTTAATCAAAAATAAATGAGGAAGCGCGAATTCTTGCAGCGAGAGGCTCATTTATTTTTGATGTAGAAAGAGTAATGTACGTATTGAGCCGAGACATTTATAAGAAATGAATATATCACTGGATTGCCCATGAACATCCCTCATTTTTTTCTTTAAGAATTTCTAGTTTCAAATTTAGATACGCAAAATCGTTTCATTTTTTTATATTCTATATTTTTATCCTAATTAAATTTAAAAAAAGGGAAAAATGAATCCGTCCCCAAAATCCCTCAATCCTCATTAATATCGATTAGAGAAAATACATCCTTGGCATCATTTAATTCTTTTATATTCATGATTACTCCCTGTCCCACAACAATTCCTCCAACCTCTTCTATTGCTTGTTTTATAGCTTTCATAGTGTTTCCTGTAGCATAAATATCATCAATAATATACAATCTTTTTCCTGCATACTCTTCATTTACTAATTTCGGTAATTCCATTTTATCTTTTCCATATTCTTTTTCATATGAAAATTGTTTTTTAACTGTTGTTGGTGGTAATTTACCTGCCTTTCTAACAGGCACAAATCCAATATTTAATTTACTTGCCACTGCTGCTCCTATCATAAATCCTCGTGCTTCTGCTCCTACAATATATTGCACTTGTTTATCCTGGATTTCTTCTACAAATCTATCAACAATTTCTTTAAAAGTTTCTTTTTGGATAATTAATGGCATAATATCTATAAATTCTATACCTTCTTGTGGAAAGTCTTTTTGTGTTCTTATATGTAATTCATTTTTTAATTCATTTCTTAATATTTTCAAATTTTACTCATTCCTTTCTCGGTTAATCTCATAAATAAAAATCACTTTTTCCGTCTCAATAACATTTTTTGTTAAAAAAATCATATTATCTTTATGCTATATCTCTACCAACTAGATTACTACCTCTCTCCACATCTTTTCCTTCTTTTAATTTCATTTCTATTTTGCTGATTGTCCCTTCAAATTTGCTTAGTGCATTAATGTCTACTTCTTGGTGAATTGGATTTTTATGATGTATATTATCATACATTTCAAATTTTATTTTATCAGTATCTTGACGATAATAGTCTATTTGTTTTCTCTTTGATATTCTTTTTTCTCCTAATATTGTTGGATAGTTTCCACTTACTTTTTGATATGCTTGATCCGCCAGTACCTTCTCATTTGGTAATTTGTCAAAATTTCTTCTAATGGCGTATATGGTCTCAAGCATTTCAGGTTGGAATTCCCCATTTAAATCTTGTGCGGAACAATCATATAAATTGGCCATCATAACACCAACACTATTTTTAGGATTTCTTGCAAGTGCTTGTTTTCTTTCTAACTCTATTTTTGCCTCTATATTTGCTAATTTTTCGTCTTTTAATGTTGTTCCATAAAATATCCTTTGTAATTTAGATTCTTTTTCCTGTAATACTTGCTGTTTTTCCGTTTGCAAATGTGTTACTCTTGCCTTTGTAATCATTTCTTGTACTTTTTTATTTAAATTTGCCTTTACTTCTTGAAAAGATTGTTTTTTATGTTTTTGGATATATTGTGGGATTTCTTGCATGCTTTGTTGAATTTCTGTTATGATATGTTTTTGTTTCAATAAATCTCCATATAAATCTTGCAATCTATCTCTTTGTACTTTGTAATCTTCACTTTCTTCTTGGATTTCTTGTGTATTCTCATTTTTCTCTTCTCTTGTTTTTAATTTTGTTTTTATATTCTCAATCATTTCTAATACTCTAAAATGTACATTCTGCGAATATCCTATTTTTAGATCTTCTGCAATTGCTTGATATTTTTGAGATGTCTCCTCTACCTCTCCTATATATTGTTCTAACATTTCTATTATATTTGTTTTTCCATTTTGAACTTGTTGTTTTAAATTCGTAATTTCTGTTTCTAATTGTTTTAAGTGTTCTTCATCTCTTATTTTTCTTTGTTCTATCTCTCTTATGCGTTTCTCTTCTCGTTGTCTTTCAATTTCTAACTCTTTTTGTTTACACAATCCTCTTATCATTCTTTTAAATTGTTTTTGATATTCTTGTACTGTTTTTATAGCATGAATATATTGTTTTGATACTTCTATTAAATCTGCTTTTTTTAGTTTTTGTACCTCTTCTCCTTCATCTTTTTTCATTTGTCGTTCTAAATCGTTAATTTTACTTTCTAACGCCATACTAACTTTCACTTGTTCTTTATAATAGTCGTATCCCTCTATTAGTTGTGCTTGTAAAGCTCTTAATTCTTTCTGTGGTACTTCTTCTAATTCTTCTTTTTCTAAAGTAACATCATAATATGCATATCCTTCCCATCTTTCTCTCTCGCTTATCTGCTTTACTTCTGTAAATGGTGCAATTAATATTTCTTCTTCATCTTTATATGTATCTTTTTTATATGGCTCAGTATATAAAGTTGGTACATTTTCTTCTACATTGATTCGTAATATAACAGCATCTTCTGCATATCCTGCAAAAAATTTTGAGTTTGCATATTCTTTTTCAAGTGATGTTGATGTAAATGAAGCAATTTTTCCTTTTCTTGTGATTTCTTGTATTTGTCCTTTATTAGTTGCCCTATATAATCCTTTCCTTGGCTCCCTTGTTCCTACTTTATATATTGCTGAATATAAATTGACAAATGTTTTGATATTTTTCTCTAATTCTTCTGTTGTCATTTCTACATTCCAATTGTCTTTTTTCAGTTCTTGTTGTTTATCATAATCTAAATCTGCTATAAAATTTATTTTTGCATGTGTTATTCCTGTAGAATACTCACTTATTGCTTCTATTTCTTCTTCCGTTAATGGTAATTCATATGATTTGTTCATATATTACTCCTTTATTAATTCAAAAAATCTTTTTTTCTTTTGTTCATCATTTGATGAATCTATAAATTGTATGATTCCCTCTTTTCCCTGATTGTTAACCAAATCTTTTTCTTCTAAAACCTCTTTTAAATGTTGTGCCAAATATGGTGCTCCGTTAAAGAATGTAACTTGTCCTAACACTTCTTGTATTTCTTCTTGTATTAATGGATAATGTGTGCAACCTAGAACCACATTTTTTACTTTTCCTCTATGCTGTTCTAAATGTTCTTTTAAATATGCTTTTATTTTATCTTCATTTCCTTCTTCTATGATATCCGCTAGTCCTACACATGGAAGTAAAATGGTTTTATGATTATCATATTTTTGGTATAAAAAATTAAATTTTTCACTTTCAATCGTTCCTTTTGTTGCCATCACCAAAGTTGGTTCATTATATGCATAATCATGTACCATTTTATAAGCTGGTTCTATTGCGATAAATGACATATCTCTATACCTATTTCTTAAATATTGAGCAGATTTTGCACTTGCTGTATTACAAGCAATAACAATTGCTTTACATTTCTGTTTAATAAATATTTTTACGATATGTTCACACAATTCATTAATTTGTTCATTACTTTTATCTCCATAAGGATTGTTTCTGGAATCACTGTAATAGACATAATTTTCATTTGGTAATACTTTTAAGATTTCTCTTAATACAGTGACACCTCCAATTCCTGAATCAAAAATTCCTATTGCTTCATTTTTATTCATTTTTTGTTCCTCTTGTTATTTTTGTTCTATTTTTATATTCTATTATCGTATATAATTTGTTTTGATTGGTTGTTCTTTTTCAGGTACTTCTATTCCTGCCTTTTTTCCTTGTTCTATACATTTTAATAACCATGCCATATTATTTCCTAATGTTCTCATAATTTGCATTCCTTCTTCATCTTGTACGACTTCTTCAGGTGTATTTCCATGTACCATATTCCAATATTGTGATGATACGATTGGCATATTATTAATTGTAAAATATTTATTTAATTGATCAAATGTTGAGGTTGCTCCTCCTCTTCTACAACTTACCACACAAGTACCTAATTTGTTTTGAAATACTGGTTTTCCTGCATAAAATACTCTATCCATAAATGAAGTAATGGCTCCTGTTGCTGACGCAAAATGTACTGGTGTTCCAAATACAAATCCATCAGCTTCTTTTGCTTTTTCAATAAATTCATTTACCTTATCATCTACAAAACATTTTCCTGTATTTTTGCAACTACCACAAGCAATGCAACCTGCTACTGGTTTTACCCCTAACCAAAATATTTCTGTTTCAATATCTTGTTTGTTTAATTGTTTTTCTACTTCTTTTAATGCTGTATATGTGCATCCTTCTTTATGTGGTCCTCCATTAACTAATAATACTTTCATCACTTTCACTTTCCTTCCATTTTATTCTATTATTTTGTTTTACTATTACTATATTTTTTATTATTTTTTTGGTTACATTCTATTACAGTTTAAACTATAAATTTAAACACATAAATCCATTCACAAAAATCATTTTTTAATTGCAACCTTTTTATGAAAAATAATTTAGTTGATTTTCTTAGTAAATATTTTACTTTAATTCCAAATTATCCTTACTATTTCAAAATTGTTTTCACTTTACCTTTTCCATCCTGAGAAGTCACTTCTAATATTGCTCCATTTACCATAGCAAACTGTGGTGAAACATGTCCCACATCTGCATCACAAATAATTGGAATATTTAAATCTCCTAAAACATCTTTTACTGTTTGATTAAAGTCTGTATCATAATCATTTCTAATAAACAATGGTCTACCAAATATAATTCCATTACAATTTTTGAAATATCCTGCTTCTTTCATTTGCCATAATGTTAAATATACAGTTGGTGAACTCATTTCAAAAACTTCTAAAAACCATACAATTCCATCTTCTTTATATTTTTCAATATAATTTTTTACATGATCATATTTTGTTCCAACAAATGCTTTTATGCAATCTAAACAACCACCAATGGCTCTTCCTTTGAATTCTACCTTTTCTTCACCTCTTAAATTGATCCATTTAGTTTCTTGTGTTAAGTTATATCCTTTTTCTAAATTTTCTAGTTTGAATTCTTTTTGTTCTTGATTCATTTCTTCTATACTTTCTTGATTTTCAAGAAGTTGTTCTGGTTGTTCTATTCTAAAATCAATAATTTCTTCATGTTTTTCGAAAGATGTTTGTTCGATTTCTTCTCCACTTGCAATTTTTAAGGCATCTGTTAAATCTCTAAATAATGGTCTCATTGCATATTTTTTTATCATTTCACAATAAATAGATGGTCTTTCTAACAAAGTATTCCATAAATAGTTGATACCTGTAATATCAGAATATCCTTGCATCCATTTAGGTTTTAATGTTTTTATTTTTTCAAAATCCAAATATGGAATCATTTCTACTAGAAAATCTCCTCCTTCTGCAAATATGATTAATTTTACATCGTCATTTTCTAGTAATTCCATAAATTCTTTCGCCCTTTGCCTTCCTGATGCACTTCTTCCTCTTTCTTCTTTTCTTACACTCTCCGTTTCTATGATTTTATATCCCATTTCTTGTAATTGTTTTTCTGCTAATTCTAATTTTTTAATTGCATCTTCTTCAGAAATTCCTCCTGATGGTGCACATATTCCTATGGTATCTCCTTTTTTTAAGTTTTCTGGATAATTCATAAACTCTCTCCTTTAATTTTTCTCATTATAACTATATACTATTTTTTAGGATTTTACAATACAAAAACGGTTTTAAACGGGATAAATACATAAAAATTGTTCTTATATTGATTCTGTTTTGTTCTCTCATTTCACTTATATAAAAAAATTATTACATTAACTAAAATGTTCTTTCCCAAAAAATGGATTTTTTGATTTTTATGTTAATTTGTGTTATAATGATAGGTGACCATAAAACATAAGGAGGTAGTTTCAATGGAAGAAAAAGAGCAGAGAAAAAAAGAAAGAAAAGAATCTTTAAAGAAATTTGTTGCGAAACATGGTGTGGATGACGCTATTAAGTATTTATCATCTGACAGTATCCCACCTGAATTGAAAGCAGATTTAGCTGAGATTCATGCCTTTAATGGCAATAATCTCTGTTTAAGTGTAATATACGCTTTAGCTTAAACCTCCCACATTTCCATTTTGTTCAGGAGATGTGCACATTTAAAAGAGCCCCATTCTCGAAAGAGTCTGGGGTTCAATCTTTTTTATATTAGTATTTAATTTTGTACACAAAAATTTCTTATATATTCTTAATATTTCTTTTCTTAAATACCATAAATGTTGGTATCATCATAATTAGGAAATATATCACACAAATGATGATTGACATTGTCATACTCATTCCTTCCATATAGGGTAAAGCGCCATTTGCATATATACTTAAATCCCAATTCATAGTCACAAAATATTTCATAAATTGTAAATCATATCCAATAGCTAATTGATTAATAATAGATGCTGCCATATATCCTAATAAAGAAATGGTAATCGCAAGTGTACTATTGGTAAATAAAGTACTAATGGCAAATGCTAATGTTGCTAATAAAATAATCATTGGTAATTGTGTTAATGTTTGTACACCTAAATTTGCAAATATATTCATTTCTTCCATTGTATTAGTATTGAAATTATATGCTACTACTGGTTCTGATAAACTATCAAAGCCAAAAATAATACCTCCTATTAAAATTTGCATAACAAGTGTAACGACAATAATGAAGATAATCATCATCAATGTTGTGATTGCTTTTGCCATTAATATTTTATTTCTCGTATATGGTTTTACTAATAATAGTTTTATTGTACCTTTATTAAATTCTTCACTTACAATAGTTCCTGCTATCATGACAACAACAACGATTAAAAAGATTCCAAATTGTGAATAGAAGTTTTCTAGAATTCCTTTTAAAGTATTTGTATTATGAATATCTCTTCCTGTTTCTAATATATATCTACTTTCTGCTTGGTCTTCTAAATAACTATTATATTCTAATTTTTGTTCATAAGTTAATTCTTCTATATTTTTAAAGTTTGCTAAATTCGTATTTGCTGTCTGCAAGGTTGAAATTGCTCTATTTAAATAGTTTGTACCATAAGGAATGTCTTTATTTAATCTAATTTCTGCAATTTCTTTTTCCATTTGTGCATTATTTAATTCTGTTTCAATATTTTCTAACACTGCTTTATCTTCTGTTTGTTCTTTTTGAGTATTTAATTCTTCTATTTGTTGTTCTGCCTTTGTTAAATCTTCTCTTGCGAAATATTTCCAATCATTTTCATCCAATTTCGCAAGTAATGCATCTATTTCTTGATTAATTTCTTGTACTTGTGCTTCGTTCTTTTCTGCTCCATATTGATAGGTATTTCTTTCAGTTATATATGGTGCAATTCTTTCATTGATAATCGCTAGTTTCCATTCTGCATCTTTGTGTTGTTCCATCATTTCACTTAATTGGATTTCTGATAATAAATCAATATATACGGTTACATCACTTGATTTTTCTGGATTTAGTGTTTCTAATTCTCCTCTTAATGAGTCAATATAATTTTCATTATATAAATAATAATCATACTCACTTCCACTATTGGCATATTTAAACATACAATTCATAAAAATTAATAATAAGAATATAACCACCATTGTAATATAAATGGTTTTCTTTTTAAATATTTTAATTAATTCATTTTTTACTAAATTACTCAATGACATTCCCCCCTGTCTTTTCAAAAAATGCATCTTCTAATGTTTTTTCTTCTTGTTTCACTTCATAAATCTTAATTTTATTTTCTACTAATTTTTCAATCATTTCTGGTACCTCTTCTTTTGGCACATTTAACTTAAATTTATGATGATCTATTACAATCATGTCTTTGATTATATTTTTTACACGGTTTACATCATCTACTTCAAATAGTTGTAAATCTTGACTAGCTTCTTTCTTAATTTCAGAAATTTCACTTGTTTCTATCACTTCTCCATTTTTAATAATACATACTTTTGTACAGAAATTATCTAATTCTGCTAAATTATGGCTAGAAATTAGAATGGCCATTTTTTCCTTTGTTGCTAAATCCACTAACAACTCTCTCATTTCCTTAATTCCTTCAGGATCTAATCCATTGGTTGGCTCATCTAATATTAATAAATTTGGTTCATGTAATATCGCTTGTGCAATTCCTAATCTTTGTCTCATACCTAAAGAATATTTAGACACTTTATCATGAATTCTGTTTTCTAGTTTGACCAATTTTACGACTTTATCAATTCTTTCTTTTGTGATTCCTTTATATAAATTGGCTACTAATTTTAAGTTTTGATATCCTGACAAGTACATATACATATCTGGATTTTCAACAATGGCTCCTACTTTTTTTATGGCATGTGTAAATTCTTTTTCAATATCATATCCATTGATGGTTACCTTTCCACTAGTAATGCTTTGCAATCCTAAAATTAATTTTATGGTTGTTGTTTTTCCGTGCACCATTTGGTCCAATAAATCCTAAAATATCACCTTGCTTTATTTCTAATGAAACTTTTTTTAAGATATCTTTTTTTCCAAATGTCTTACACAAGTTTTCACATTTTAATATGGTTTCCATATATTGATCATTCCTCCCCTTTAAAAATTTTAACTTGTTTACTGTTTCAAATTCTAGCATATATTTATTGATTTCCAATTGATTTTTTCTTAATATTTTATGAAGTCTTTTTTGTATTTCTTAATTTTTTCTTATAGAAAATCTTATATAAAGTAGAAATAAAAATTGATTTCCTTATTCAATAAAAAAAGTTGCTAGGTTTTCTCTTAACAACTTTAATCCTTTTTACCCGATTTTATTTCTTTATATACTATTTCTTCTATATATTCTTTATTTTCATTGACATTTTTTCTAATTTTTGTTCCACTAATGGCATATTTTTCTCTAAGTCTATCTACTTGTACCTCTTCTATATGCAAATCTCTTGCAACATATTTCCCATAAGGTTCACTGTTATAGAAGTGGGTAACTGGAATACCTTTTATAATATTTTTTAAATAATCCATTTGAATTTTTACACTTTCTTCGTCTAACCCATATTGTGATGGTGGATTTTTAGCTAATAAAATGTTTACTTCTGGATACAGTTCTTTTATCCATTTTGCTCTTTGTTCTAGAGGTATATCTATGACATTTGTTTCATATACAATGACATAAAACTTGTCCATCTCTTTAATACCTTTTTCTATTAAATATTGATGCCCTTTATGTAATGGAGCAAATTTTCCTATCGTAAATCCAATTTTCATTTCTTACTTCCTTCTTTTTTGGTTTATTATATCATAAGTGATTACCTTTATCAATTCTATCACAGCTACAGATAGCATAAATTTTTAGTAGGATTTCTCTTCATTAAAATCCTAAACTGACTTTGTTTCTTGATTTTTGAGATTCCT
>CALXFG010000035.1 GCA_944387505.1 uncultured Clostridia bacterium | reverse complement strand
TCAATAAATCCAAAAGTTTTAGAATCACGAATGGTTCTTACCCAACCTTCTAATGTGATTTCTTTATCTTTATATTCGTTTGTATTTTTATATAAATCTTTAATGACTAATTTTTTCATAAAAAACCCCCAATAAAAAAATTATTTTATAGAACAAATGTAATTATATCCCAAAATACTTAGAAATACAACAGTTTTTGAAATATTCATAAGAAATTCTCTAAATAGAAAAATTCCAAATTAGACATTGGAAATTTCTTCTTTTTTCAAAATTTAATAAAAATATCAAAAAGAGACATACTAATATTACAAAATGAAAAAAGGAGGAATTTAAAAAAATGAAAAAAATATTCAATACATTACTTATTTTATCAATTTTATTTGCTTTTATACTATTATTCAATCCAAATCCAGTACAAGCAGCTGCATTAGATGATATAGAAATTTCTACAAATAAAGATACAGTAAATCCTGGAGATACCATAACTCTTACGATTACTTTTGGAAAACCATTAGGATCTTATACATTTGATATCGCATATGATAACAATTTACTAGAATATGTGGAAACAGATGGTGGAACACCAAATGACAATGGAACAAGGGTTAGAGTTGTATTCTATGACTCAACAGGAGGAACAAGTCCAAAAGAAAATATGAGCATCACATTTAGGGCAAAAGAAGGAATTATGACATCAAATCCAACAGATTTAGCAGTAACGGCAGAAGGATTAGCAAATCCAGATGCTAGTGAAAATTATGATGATATAACAACTGCTTTAGAGAAAAATATTGTGGTAGAACCAAGATATGAAGATTACAAATTTGATTTATCTTATACAGGTGGACCAATTGTAAATACTGAAAAAGAAATGACACTTTCTTTAACATCTGCAATGGGTAAAAATTATGACCATGCTAGAATTATAGCAGAGGCAACAACACCTGATGGAGGAAATATCCAATTAAAAGGAACTGATGAAACACAGACAGAATATGACTTAATAGATAGTGGTTGGGGTGATCCATCTGGATATGCCATTGGTGGTCAAAATGTCAATAAAGTTTTAAATCTTAGAGGAATATTTGATAAAGCAGGGGAATACAAAATTACTTTTAAGCTAATTGATAGAGATTCTTCAGATGCTGTTATTACAGAAAATACATTTACAGTGACTGTGACAGATACAGAGACAACACCACCAGAAGAGGAAATACCAGAAAATGAGCCAGAAGGAACAGTAGAAGAAAATATGACCAATACAACAGAAGAAAATTTACCAACACAATTACCAAAAACAGGTATGAATTTGTATGTACCAATAGTGGTTATAATAATAGCAATTACGAGTACTTCTTTATATATCATCATGAAGAAAAAGAATAGATAGAAGGATCATCACTTGAAAACGAAAGATAGAAAAAGTCAAATAATTTTCATTGGTTTTGTAATAACCATATTCCTGTTTATTTGTGTATTGGTTAATCAATGGATAGAAATTAGAGAAGTTGAAAAAGTAGATCAACAAGGAAAAACTACTTTAGCAAGTACAGAAAATGTAAACACAAAAAATGAGATAAGAGAATCCAATATCATTTTAGATGATGAAAATATGATACAAGATACAGAGATTCACCAGACAGAAGAAAGTATCTTAACAACATATAAAGGATATCCTGTGATTGCAAAATTAGAAATACCCAAAATAGACTTAGAAACATATGTTATTTCTGAATATAGTAATCAAGCATTAGGTGTATCTGTTACAAAGTTTTATGGAGGTAATCCTAATGAAGTAGGAAATTTTTGTATAGCAGGACACAATTATATAACAAAAAATATGTTTCATGATTTGAAGAATTTATCTATTGGAGATACCTTTACATTAATAGATACGAATCATCATGAAGGATTTTACAAAATATATTCAGTAGAAACTGTAGAACCAGATGAAACACAATGTTTATCACAAAAAACAGATGGAAGAATAGAAGTAACTTTAATTACTTGCACAACAGATTCTTCTAGAAGAATCATTGTAAAAGCAGTAAAGATATAAAAATAAAAAACGTAGAAAGTAAATGTATAAAGGTAAATAATTATATATTTACTTTCTATATTTTAAACTACATAACGAATTTGCAAAGGAGCATATATGTTAAAAGAAAAAATACGATATGGATTGTATGTAATTTTGATTATTTTATTAGCTATATATCTATTTCCAAAGAAGAATGTACAAGCAGTTAATATAGTAGATGGAATTGAAAACTTTCCTGAGAGTTATCAGCCATATTTAGAAGAGTTAAAAAAGAACCATCCCAATTGGACATTTACCGCGCTGTATACAAATTTAGATTGGGATTATGTGATTCAAAATGAAAATATATTTGGAAAAAATTTAGTACCAAAATCTTATCATGACAGATGGAAAAATACGAAACCAGGAGAATACAATGTAGAGGTTGATAGCGGTTGGGTAGATTGTTCAAAACAAGCATTGTTATACACCATGGATCCACGAAATTTTTTAAATGAATCAAGAATTTTTCAATTTGAAGAATTATCTTTTAATAGTCATAGCAATTCTGTTGATGGAATTGAAAAAATATTATATGGTACAGAATTTTATAACCAAATTGTTAGTTACCTAACTTCAAGTGGAAGTACAGTAACCATGAATAAAAAATATTCTGATTTAATATATAGTGCAGGTATTCAATCAAAAGTAAGTTCTTATCATTTGGCTTCTAGAATCAAACAAGAAGTGGGACCATTTTTATCTCATAGTTCGATTAGTGGAAAAGTAGCTGGATATGAAGGATTATATAATTTTTACAACATAGGTGCTACCAGTTCTTCAGAACCGATGGGAGCGATTATAAATGGATTAAAATATGCAAGAGATGGAAATGGAGCAAGTGAAGCAACCAAAACAAAATATTTAATTCCTTGGAATACCAAAGAAAGAGCCATTACTGGTGGTGGGATTTTTATTGGTTCAAGTTATATCAATATTGGACAAAACACAATTTACTTACAAAAATTTCATGTCCATGATACAAATAATGGAGAACTATTTTGGCATCAATATATGACAAATGTATTAGCTCCATATAGTGAATCCAATATTATCTATAAAGGATATGCCAATAGTAATTTATTAGATTTGAATATCAATTTTGTGATTCCGGTATATAATCATATGCCTGAAATACAAGAAGAAAGTCCAGCCATTAATCCATCAGACTATGTGGAAGATAATACAAAAGTATATGCGAACGTAGAAACTACTTTAAATATTAGAAGTGGTCCAAGTACAAGTTATGAAAAAATAACGAGTGTTTCTAAAAATGAAACGATGACAAGAATTGCAAAAGGAAAGCAAAGTGGAGAATTATGGGATAGAGTCATTTTAGAAAATGGAATTGTAGGATATGTATTTCAAAATTATGTAGAAGAATTACCAGAAATTGAAGTAGAAGAAATAAAAGTGTCATTAAACAATCCTATTATTCAAAAAAATGAAATTAGTAAAATAAATATAGAAATTTACCCCAAAGAGGCGGAAGACCAAAGAGTAGAATATATTTCTAGTAATGAAAAAATTGTAAAAGTAGATAGCAATGGGAATTTGTATGGTGTATCTTCTGGAAAAGCGACTATTACTGCAAGAGCGATTTCAAATGGTGTACAAGCAAGTATCGATATAGAAGTATATAGTAAAGTTACAGGAATAGAAGTTAGCGTGGAAACCATTACTTTGCAAGAAGGGGAACAATATCAAATTCTTGCCAATATTGAACCAGATGATGCCAATAATAAAGTAGTGCAATATGTGTCTGAAAATACAGATGTGGCTACTGTCGATGATGCAGGAATCATTACAGCTGTTCAAACAGGAAATACGACTATACAGGTTTTTTCAGAGGAAGATGAAGATATTAACCAGTCAATACAAGTAAATGTCATAGAAAAAATATCAGAAGAGGATTTAAGTTTTAGTGGAAATATACAAGTAAATGGGAATGAAATGGGTGGGATTGAAGAAGAAAATAGAACAGTAGAAAAATTATTAGAAAATATTTTTGCAAGTGAAAAATATCAGGTCAAAATTGTAGATAAAGTAGGAAATCTATTACAAAGTCAAGACTTGGTAGGAACTGGTTCAAAAGTTCAAATTTTTACAAATACAGATGTACAAACATTGGTAGCAGAATATGAAATCATTATTTATGGAGATGTGGATGGAAATGGAAAAATTAATAGTGTGGACTTATTGAAATTACAAAGACATATATTAGAAATAGAAGAATTAGATTTTCTATCTCAAAAAGCAGGCAATATCAATAAAAATGGAAAAAAACCAACATCTGTAGACTTGTTATTAATCCAAAGACATATATTGGGATTGAAACAAATTGTACAATGATTGTACAAATTTTACAATTAAGAGATTTATTTTTTTAGTTTTTCTATTAGTTCCTTTATTATTTTTTTTTCATTATCTCCTCGGCTTGCTGCATAAATTATAAATTCTATGTTTTAAATAAACGAGCCTCTCGCTATTCGCGCTTCCTCATTTATTTAAAACCAAGAATTTATACATTTATTCCACGGCACATTCGTCGATTAATTCAAAAAATAGTAATAAAGGAACTAATGGAAAAATAACTGAAAAAAGAAATTATGGGAGGATACATTTTGAAAAAAATAGTTTTTGGTTTGGTATTTTTACTAATCCTTTTAGGAAATTGTATAAAAAGTTTTGCTGTACAAAATGAAAATCAAGATAGTATATATTTAAATGTATCAAATACAGAAATAAGAAATGGAGAAGAATTTAGTTTTACAATCAATTTAGCGAATATTGATGTAGCAGCATTTGACATTCAAATATATTTTAATAATGAATTGTTAGAATATGTTTCAGGACCAGAAAATACGAATGTGTCAGGAAGTAAAATGATAACGGTTTGGTATGATGAAACAGGAGGAGCAAATCCAAAGCAAAATTGCGAATTGGTAAAATACACATTTAAAGCAAAAGAAATTGAAAGTGAATATATTGCTATTCAAGGAGAATTCTATAATGCTGAAGGTGTTCAAGTACAAAGTTTTACAGATGGAATTGAAATTATAGCAAATAAAGAAACACAAATAGAAACAATTGAAATTTCAGAAGAAAGTGAAGTTGCAAGTAACAATTCTAAATTAAAAAACTTACGATTAAATCATGAGGGAATGACACCTGTATTTTTACCAGATATAACAGAATATTACTTTTTAACAGAAAATCTATCTCACTTAGATGTAACAGCTATTCCAGAAAATACAAATGCGAATGTAACGATTAGTGGAAATACCAATTTTAAAGAAGGATTAAATACCATTGTGATAGAAGTTACTTCACCAGATAAAACAAGTAAAACACAGTATACCATTTCTGTTACGAAAACAAAAGATTTGGAAAAAGCAAATGCAAATCTAGAAACTTTAGCAATTGAAAATGTAACAATAGAGCCAGAATTTGCAAATGATATATACCAATATAATGCCATTGTTTCCAATACAATTGAAAATCTAAATATTTTAGCAATACCAGAAAGGCAAAATGCAAAAGTAGAAGTAACAGGTGGAGAAAATTTACAATATGGAGATAATGTAGTAAATATTCAAGTAATGGCTGAAAATGGATATACGATAAAACAATATAAAGTAAATATTTATAGAAGAAATGATGAAGAACAAAAAATAGCAGATGAAGAACAGAAAATAAATATTCAAAAATTAAATGCCATCTTAGAAGAACAAGAAGAAAGGGAAGAAGGGCAGAATTTAAGGGAAAATAGTATTATTGATAATTTGAAAGAAAATGTATGGTTTATTGCAATTTATATTATTTTTTCTATTATCATTGTAATTCTTGTGATTTATAGAATAAAAAAAGAAAAAATGGATAAAAATAAGAAAAGCGTGCGTTAACGAAATCAAAGATTTCGACGCACAGATGTGAAGACTGCTACGCAGTACTTCACGGATATAGGAAGCTTAACCTTGTTGTATACGAAAAAATCCATATAGAGTCAAGATAAAAGCGGATTTTTTCTATACAATAAGAAAAGCGTGCGTTAGCGAAAGCAAAGAGATTTTTCTATACAATAAAGAAAAATCAAAAGAAAAGTAAATAAATTCTAAAAAAGTATTTACGAATTGCTATTTAGTTGGTATAATGCTGGTGTAAATATGGAGGTGATAATAATGAAATATAGATGTATGGCATGTGGATATATTTATGATGATGAAGCAGAAGGTGTAAAATTTGAAGATTTACCAGAGGATTGGGTTTGTCCTTTATGTGGAGTTGGAAAAGATATGTTTGAAAAAGTAGAAGAATAGTTGCAATATTTATTGCAATTATTTTTTTGTGAATAACAAAAAACTTGTATGCAAAATGTATACAAGTTTTATTGTCTAATATAGTAAGACTTTATTTTATTCTTGGAGTTCGTTTTTTAGAATTTCCAGAATGATTATTTATAGATTTTAAATCTAATGGAGGTGGATTAAATTTAATCGATTGTCTAAATTGATTTCCATGATTGTTACCTGAATAGAAATGAGCAGTTCTCATATTTTGTTGAAAAAGTTTGGCAAAATGATACATATATTTATTAGCTCTATCTTTATTCTTAGGAATAATGATAATTTTGCCGTTTCTTTTTAGAAGCCACATAAGCTTTCATTTCATCTTTTACTGCTTGTGGGGAATCTTCCATAATTCCAATCATCATGTTGTCATCAATAGCTTGCTTAAACATGGGAATATCGTTTTCTCCATTACCAATACACATATATCCAAAGGTAGGTTGTAAAATAGAAACCATTAATTTTACAGCATTACCTTTATTGATGTTTTTATCAGCGACATCTAATCGATAATGTTCATAACTAGCATTTGGAAACTTAGTAGCACCCATATCACTCCAAAAGTTTAAATCTTTGACATAATTTGCCATATTTTCCATTTCTATTTTGCTACCTGCTAATGTGATTTTGGTTATTTCTGACATCATTTCTAATAAATTAGTGACATCTTCACCATATTTTACAGTAGGATTTTTTCTATAATATTCATGGACATCTGGATGATTAACAGCATAAATGAATTCTCCATCTGTTAGTCGAATCATTTGGGGATTTCTAGCTGTTTCAATAAAATTCGTTATAACTTGCCTTACTTTTTGAGGATCTAAACTTTTTTTCATTAAAAACTGCTTTTTCTTTGTAGAATAGATATTAGCACCATTATCACCAATTAATATTTCCGGTATTCTTAAGTTATTTTCTTTTAGATTTTCATGAATATCGCCAACGGTCCTTCCGGTTATTGGAATGACCATACCATTCATGATAGAAATTAGTGTAAATACTGGGTTTAATTTTTTATCTTCTAAATTTAGCGTTCCATCTTTATCTGGAAAAATAATAAAAGAGGGGGATTTTATTTGGAGAGCTTCATTCATAATTATCCTTCTTTCTTGTAACTCGTGTTATGAAGTAAAAAATCACTTCATAAATAAATATAATAAAAATGGGCTAATTAATTAAGCCTATATAAATTCCCATCAACTAAAAGTTTAGCTCTCTTAGCTGTCTTTTCATCAGCATGTAATGCATTTTCTAAGAAATCAGGATGATTGATTAAAAATTGTTTCATAGTTTCATCAGGATTTTCGAAGAATTTTTCTAGCATTTCTAATTGATTTTCATTAATAATTTTATTTTTATAAGCTGTTTCAAATAATGTATTGTCTACATTAACTAGAGAAAAAGCTTTTACACCTTGAGCTTCAATTTTTTCTTTTCCACCTTGCATACGGTCTACAACAACACAAGACCAACACATTTGTCCACCAATATTTTTAATAGCAGGTATCCAAGCTCTCATATAGCTAGAAGCAACAGTTACTAAATCAGCAATATGTAATACTTTTTTGCCTTCAAGGTTCGTTACAGTTTTAGATGTTTCAAATTTGCTATCACTAACAATACTTGATAAATCTTTATAAATAGAAATATGAGGTTTATCTAAAAGATAAGCAATCATATTTGAGAAAAACCAATCTCTTCTTTCACCACCAGAGATATAGTCTATTTCTTCTACATTTATATTTTTTGTAATATAGTCTTTCATTGTATCAATAACATTATGATAAATTTCATTTTCTTTATATTGTTTTAATACCTTTTGAAATACTTTTTCTGGTAAGCTTGCTTTATCTTTTAAACATTCATCAATAAAAGCTAATAGTTCACTTGCGTCTTTTTCACTTCCATAAACAAAATGTGTATTGATAAAATATGGACCTATTTTACCAGATGTATACCAAAAAGGTTTGTTTTCTTCACAAAATCTTACAGCTTTTGTTTCAAATAAATATGACATAATATCAGACATAAAAAATTCCTCCTTAAAATTACTAGAAATATCATAATATAAAAAGGAGAATAAGTCAAGAGAAGTTGCCAAAGGGGACGGGGGAAAATGGCAACTTTTTGATAAAAAAGAAGAAATATTTAATATAAATAAAAAAAATGCCATTTTCCCCCGTCCCCTTTGGCAACTTCTCTTGACTTTTAAGGGATTTTTCTGTATAGTATTAAGAGATTAAATTAAAGGAGGAAAACATGAAACATTTAATTGATATCAAAGATTTATCAGTAGAAGAGATTGACGAACTTATAACTGTAGCAAAAGACATTATGGCTAACAAAGAAAAATATGCCAAAAAATGCGAAGGAAAAAAATTAGCAACTTTATTTTATGAACCAAGTACAAGAACAAGATTAAGCTTTGAAGCTGCTATGTTAGATTTAGGAGGAAATGTATTAGGATTTTCTTCTGCACAAACAAGTTCTGCTTCAAAAGGAGAAACTGTTGAAGATACTGTTAGAATGGTAGGAGGATATGCAGATATTATCGCTATGAGACATCCAAAAGAAGGTGCCCCATTTGTTGCTTCTTTGAAAGCAGAAGTACCAATTATTAATGCAGGTGATGGAGGTCATTGTCATCCAACACAAACATTAACAGATTTATTAACTATTCATTGTGAGAAACACAGATTATCTGATTTAACAATAGGTATCTGTGGTGATTTAAAATTCGGAAGAACTGTTCATTCTTTAATTACAGCTATGTCAAGATATAGCAATATTAAAATCGTTTTGATTTCACCAGATGAATTAAAATTACCAGATTATGTAAAGAGAGATGTATTAGAAAAAAATCATATGGAATATGTAGAAACGAATGACATGGAAGAATACATGCCAGAGTTAGATATTTTGTATATGACAAGAGTACAACAAGAAAGATTTTTCAATGAAGAAGATTATATCAGACTAAAAGATTATTATATCTTAAATGAAGAAAAATTGGAAAATGCTAAAAAAGATTTATGTATTATGCACCCATTACCAAGAGTAAATGAAATAGCGGTAGAAGTGGATGATGATCCAAGAGCATGCTATTTTAAACAAGCAAAATATGGTAAGTTTATCAGAATGGCATTAATATTAAAACTACTAGAGATAAAATAGCTAAAAAATTTTGGCTATATGAAAATTTAAAATTGATTTTGAGAGAGAAAGGAAAAGAAGTCAATGAATATAGATAGTATAAAAAATGGATATGTAATAGACCATATAGAAGCAGGAAAGAGTTTTGAAATATATAATTATTTAAATTTAGGAGAATTAGATACATCTGTTGCGATTATCAAAAATGCAAAAAGTAATAAAACAGGAAAAAAAGACATTATAAAAATCGATGAAAACTTAGATATCAATTTAGATATATTAGGATATTTAGATCCAAAGATTACAGTCAACAAAATAAAAGATGGAAAAATTATAGAAAAATTTCATCCAGAGCTTCCAGAAAAATTGGTAAATGTTGTGAAATGTAAAAATCCAAGATGTATTACATCAATTGAACAAGAATTACCACATATTTGTGAATTAACTGATAGAGAAAATGTGGTATATAGATGTAAATATTGTGAGGAACAAGTAAATAGATAAGGAAAGTGTGTGGATTTTTTAAATAACAAGAAATAAAAAGTAGGAAGGAAGATATGTAAATGAAATTATTATTAAAAAATGGACATGTCATAGATTATAAAAACAAACTAGATGACAAATATGATATCTTAATAGAAGATGGTAAAATTGTAAAAGTTGAAAAAGATATTCATGAAACAGCAGATAAAGAAATCGATTGTACAAATTTAAATATCATACCAGGTATGATAGATGTACATTGTCATTTAAGAGAGCCAGGAGGAGAACATAAAGAAACAATCGAAACTGGTTCAAAAAGTGCTGTTGCTGGTGGATTCACAACCATTTGCCCAATGCCAAATACAAAACCAACACCAGACAATGTAGAAACATTAACATATATCATAAATGAAGCTAAAAGAGTAAATCTATGTAATGTATTACCATATGCTTCTGTAAGTAAGGGAGAAAAAGGAGAAGAATTAGTTAATTTTGAAGAATTAAAAAAAGCAGGTGCTATTGCTTTTTCTGATGATGGTATGCCAGTGGTTAATAGCAGAATGATGAGACAAGCTATGATAGAAGCAGATAAATTAGGAACATATGTAGCATCACATTGTGAGGAAAAATCAGTATCAGCAGGTGCCATAAATGCAGGACCTGTTGCAGATAAATTAGGTGTACAAGGTGTATTACCAGAAGCAGAAGAAATCATGGCAGCAAGAGAAATTGTTATATCAGAAACAAATGGTGTCAGAGGACATATTTGTCATATTAGTACAAAAACAAGTAAAGATATGATAAGAGATGCCAAAAAAAGAGGCGTAAAAATTACTTGTGAAACTTGTCCACACTATTTCACATTTACAGTAGATGAAGTGTTAAAATCAGGAACCAATGCAAAAATGAATCCTCCATTAAGAGAAGAAAAAGATAGACAAGCGATTATCGAAGGATTAAAAGAAGGAACGATTGATTGTATCATTACAGATCATGCACCACATGCAGAATCAGAAAAAAATGTAGAGCTATCAAAAGCACCAAACGGAATTATTGGATTTGAAACAGCACTTCCAGCTGAAATTATGAATTTAGTAGACCCAGGGCATATTGATTATCTAAATCTAGTAAGACTTACTTCATATACACCATCAAAATTATTACATATTGATAATGAAAGAGGAAGTATAGAAGTAGGAAAAATGGCAGATATTACGATATTTGACCCAAATGAAGAATATGTATATACAAAAGAAATGATTGTTTCTAAATCAAAAAACAGTCCATTTATAGGAAAAACACTAAAAGGAAAAGTGAAATACACAATCGTAAACGGAAAAGTCGTATATGAAGGATGAAACGTTGGGGACGTGCCAAATCGTTCCATTTTGAAACGATTTAACCCGTCCCTAATGTTCCAAAATGAAACAAAAGGGACAGACCTATTTGAAAGATTTAATTTGCATTTGATATAAAAAAGGAGAGAGAGCCTTGGAAACAATATTTATACAATATCCAAAATGTTCAACTTGCAAAAAAGCAAAACAATGGTTAGAAAAAAATAATATTTCATTTCAAGATAGAAATATTATTTTAGAAACACCAACAGAACAAGAATTAGAAACATGGATACAAAAAAGTGGATATGAAATAAAGAAATTTTTTAACACAAGCGGATTAAAATATAAAGAATTAAATTTAAAAGAAAAATTACCAACCATGTCAGATAAAGAAAAAATAACATTATTAGCATCTGATGGTATGTTAATTAAACGACCATTATTGATAACACAAGGGAAAATATATGTAGGATTTAAAGAAAAAGAATGGGAAGAATTAACAAAATAAGAACGATGTACATTAACGAAATAAAAGATTTCAACTCATAGAGGTGAAGTTTGCGATTTAGAAAGGAATGAATTGAAAATGATAAACGCAATGGACAAATTAATTGATAAAATAAAAGAAACCAATAACCCAACGGTTATGGGATTGGATCCTAGATATGAAATGATACCAGAATGTATTAGAAATAAATATGAAGAAAATCTAGAAGGAGTAGGAAAAGCAATTGTAGAATTCAATAAAGCATTAATTGATGCAACATATGATATTATACCAGCTGTAAAACCACAAATTGCCTTTTATGAAATGTATGGATTACAAGGAATGAAAGCTTTTGAGGAAACTTGTAAATATGCAAAAGAAAAAGGTATGATTGTTATAGCAGATATTAAAAGAGGAGATATTGGAAGTACTGCAAAAGCGTATTCAAGTTCTTTCATAGGAAAAACAAAGATAGGAGAAAAAGAAGAAAGTATTTATGATGTGGATTTTGTAACGGTAAATCCATATTTAGGAATTGATGGAGTGAAACCATTTATAGAAGATGCACAAAAATATGGAAAAGGTGTATTTATCCTTGATAAAACATCAAATCCATCTTCAGGAGAATTACAAGACTTGAAACTAGAAACAGGAGAAGAAGTATACACAAAAGTTGCAAAACTTGTGGAAGAATGGGGAAAAGATTTGAGAGGGAAATATGGATATAGTAGCATTTCAACTGTAGTAGGAGCAACATATCCAAAACAATTACAAGATTTAAGAAAAATAGCAAAACATACCTTTTTCTTAATACCAGGTTATGGAGCACAAGGCGGAAAGGCAGAAGACATTGCTTTAGGATTTGATGAAAATGGAATTGGTGGAATTGTTAACAGTTCTAGAGGATTAATGTGTGCATACAAATCAGAATTATGGAAGGATAAGTACGCAGAAGAAGAATTTGCAAAAGCAACAAGAGCGGAAGCTATTAGAATGAGAGATGAATTAAATCAAGCGATCAAATAGAAAAAGGAAAAAGTATTATCACAGGAAGAAGTGAAAAATATGAAACCAGGTAAAGCATTATGAAGAAGAGGAGGGATAATATGCCAAAGCAAGTATTAGCAAAATTGGTAGAAAAAGAAGAAGTAATTAAAGGCATTTACAAGTTTAGTGTAAAAGCAAGTGAAATCGTAGAAGATGCGAAACCAGGGAATTTTATTGAAATCAGAGTAACTGATCAAGTAGAACCATTTTTAAGAAGACCAATTAGTATTTACAATCTAGACAGAAAAAATGGAATTCTAGAATTTATTTTTCAAGTAAAAGGAAAAGGAACAGAACTATTATCTAGAAAAGAAGTGGGAGACAAAATAGATATTATAGGACCATTAGGATATGGAACATTTAAAACAGATAAATTTAACAAACTAGCAGTCATTGGTGGAGGAATTGGAATATTCCCATTATACGAACTTTCTAAAGAAGCAAAAGCTGAGAAAAAGGAAGTACATTGTTATTTAGGATTTAGAAATCAAGATTTTGTTATGTTAGAAAAAGAATTTGAAGAAGTAACAGATAGTTTAGTCATTACAACAGATGATGGAAGCTATAAAAATAAAGGATTTGCTATAGACTATTTAATGGAAGATATGAAAAAAGAGCATTATGATTGTATCTATGCTTGTGGACCACTTCCAATGTTAAAAGCAGTTCAAAAATATGCAAATGAAAATAATATTGAATGTCAAATATCATTAGAAGAAAAAATGGGATGTGGATTAGGCGTATGTTTAGGATGCGCAGTAAAAACAGCTAAAAGTCCAAAAGATGCACCAGAATATTTCCATGTTTGTAAAGGTGGACCAGTATTTAACGCAAGAGATGTAGAGATTTAATCCGGAAAAATGGTATAAAACTAAAAAATTTTAGGTTTGACCCAAAGTTAAATTCAAGAAATAAGAGAAAGAGGAAAAAAATAGAATGCCAGGATTTACAATACATATTGCCATAGCAAAAGAATATGCAAAAAAACATGAAAAAGAAATAAAAAATATGGATGAATTTATAGAAGGAACGATTGCTCCAGACTATATTCCAATAGAAAATAAAAACATTAGCAAGAGCCAAACACATTATGGGATTTGGGGAGACTGGACAAAAGACAATCAAGAAATTCATTTAGATGCATTTTTGCAAGATAAAAAAGTGGATTTAAGCAGAGATTATTGGAAAGGATATTTTATCCATCTGCTAACAGATGATTATTTTGATAGAATTTATTTTAGAGAAGAAGCAAAACAAGCAAAGAAAAATCATGATACATTTCATACTGATTATGATTGCTTAAATGAAGAAATCATAAAAAGATATCATGTAGAAGTCATGGAAAAAATAAAAAAATATATGTATCAAATAGAAAATGAGCCTAAATATTTAAAATTAGAAAAAATGATACAATTTATTGAAGAAATGTCAAATATAAATTTAGAACAGCAGGTAGAACTGATAAAACAAAAAAGAATGGAGGGAATGGAATAAATGAATACGAAAGTAAATTTTGCAGGAATCGAAATGAAAAATCCAGTAACCGTTGCATCTGGTACATTTGGTTATGGAAGAGAATATGCTGACTTTTTCGATTTAGGAAAATTAGGAGCCATTATCACAAAAGGAACTTCTTTAAAACCAAAAAGTGGAAACAAACCATCAAGGGTGTGTGAAACACCAAGTGGAATGCTAAATAGTATAGGACTTCAAAATCCAGGTGTGGAATATTTTGCCAATAATGATTTACCATTTTTAAGAAAATTTGATACAAAAATTATTGTCAATGCATGTGGAAGTTCAATTGATGAATATGTAGAATTATGCAAGATATTAAATAATTTAGATATTGATGGTGTAGAATTAAACTTATCTTGTCCAAATGTAAAAGAAGGATGTATGGCATTTGGAAATACTTATGAAGGGGTTAAGAAAGTAACTATTGAGGTAAGAAAAGTATTGGATAAACCATTAATTGTAAAATTAACACCAAATGTAACAGATATTGCTGGAATAGCAAAAGGAGTAGAAGATGGTGGAGCAGATGCTGTTTCTTTAATCAATACATTATTAGCTATGAAAATTGATATTTATAAAAGAAAACCAGTACTTGCTAATAATACAGGTGGTTTATCAGGACCAGCTATCAGACCAGTAGCTGTAAGAATGGTATATCAAGTAGCACAAGCAGTGAATATTCCAATTATGGGATTAGGAGGAATCGTATCAGGAGAAGATGCTATCGAATTTATGTTAGCAGGTGCAACAACGATTTCAATAGGTGCTGGAAACTTCATAGATCCATATACAAGTGTAAAAGTGGTTGAAGGAATTGAAGAATATATGAGAAAATGTAATGTAGAAGATATCAATGATATTATTGGAAAAGTGGAGATGAATTAAAAAAGTATTGAGGGGAAGTTTATGAAAAAATTAAAAAAAGGTGTAATAATCATTTTTTCAATAATATTCATAATATTAATAGTGTTTATAGGATATAAAATTTATGAATATTGTATGGAATTTCACTTGGATGATGTTAATAAGTATTTAGTAAGAACAGATACTAGATTTTATACAATGAGAAATGATGGTGGCTCACATGATGATATATATTATGGTATTGATATAGAAAAAAGAAACGTTACCAAGTATTATGAATTTATAAATAGAAATTTAAGTAGTATTTTTCATATAAATACAAGAAGAATTGAATTTAGTAAGAATTTAACAGAAAATGATGTAATTGAATTAAAAGAATTATTAAGCAATACATCTTTAGAAACGTATAATAAAGAGTATAAAAAAGAGAAAGAAGAACAAAGCATAGAAAGAAGTATTGAAAAAGGACTTAATCTCAAATATATTTCTTCATCATATTATTATACAGTTGAAAATATGAGCTATGGGGAAATAGATGTATATGGTGAAAGTTTTAAAGAAGCATTTTTAGATATAGTTGAAAATTAGTAGAAAGGATAATATGAAACTAAAATTTTATAGTAAAATAGGAAAGAATACTTGAAAAGTATTCTTTTTTGGTATAGAATAAAAAAGGTCGAGTAAGACTAAAAAATAAAAGTCAAAGACTTTTAAATATAAAGGAGGAATTATTATGTCAGTAAAACTAGGAATTAACGGTTTTGGAAGAATTGGAAAATTATCATTCCAAGCAGCATTAGCAAAAGAAGGAGTAGAGGTTGTAGCAATCAACGACCCATTTGTTGCAGCAGACTATATGGCATATATGACAAAATATGATACAGTACACGGAAGATTCAATGGAACAATTGAAGAAAAAGATGGAAATTTAGTAGTAAATGGAAAAGAAATAAAAGTATATAATGAAATGGACCCACACAACATCCCATGGGGAGAATTAGGTGTTGAATATGTATTAGAATGTTCAGGAGTATTTACAACAATGGAAAAAGCACAAGCACACTTAGATGCTGGAGCAAAACAAGTTGTTATCAGTGCTCCATCAAAAGATGCACCAATGTTTGTTATGGGAGTAAACAACACAGAATATAAACCAGAAATGAACATCGTATCAAATGCATCATGTACAACAAACTGTTTAGCACCACTTGCTAAAGTTATCAATGATAAATTTGGTATTACAGAAGGATTAATGACAACAGTACATGCAACAACAGCAACACAAAAAACAGTTGATGGAGCTTCTAAAAAAGATTGGAGAGGTGGTAGAGCAGCAGCTGCAAATATTATCCCATCTTCAACAGGAGCTGCAAAAGCAGTTGGAAAAGTTATCCCTTCATTAAATGGAAAATTAACAGGTATGTCATTCAGAGTACCAACAGTTGATGTTTCAGTTGTTGACTTAACATGTAATTTAGCAAAACCAACAACATATGAAGAAATTTGTAAAGCTATGAAAGAAGCTTCTGAAAATGAATTCAAAGGAATCATCGAATATACAGATGAACCAGTTGTTTCTTCAGATTTTATATCAGATCCACATACATCTATTTTTGATGCAACAGCTGGAATCATGTTAACAGATACATTTGTAAAATTAGTAGCTTGGTATGATAACGAATGGGGATATTCAAACAAATTAGTAGACTTAGCTTGCTATATTGCATCTGTAAAAAAATAAAAAAGTAAAAATTAAATAAATATATTGAAAAATCTCTAACTATATTCTAAAATGAGAAAAATATAGTTAGAGATTTTTTATAAAAAGGATATATATGATGGGTAAGATAGAAAAATGATGGAAGAATACAAAAAGAAAAATGGAGAAATTAAAGAAACTGTAGAACAATTAACGCAAATGAGTGCAGATGAATATGAAAGATAATTAAAATATTGGATATACTAATTAAAATTATTAGAATAACCACTTGAAAACTGGAAAAAAATGCTATACAATAGAACTGTTGAGAAAGAGAACTGCATATCATTTGTTGCAGTAAAGAAAGGGAGGATTCGGTATGAATAAGAAAACAGTAAAGGATATTGATTTGAAAGGAAAAAAAGTATTTGTAAGATGTGACTTTAATGTACCAATGGATGAACATCAAAATATAACAGACAATACAAGAATTGTAGCAGCATTACCAACCATTAAATATTTGTTAGAACAAAATTGTAAATTAATATTAGCATCACATTTAGGAAGACCAAAGGGAGAAGTAAAACCTGAATTTTCATTAGCACCGGTTGCTAAAGAATTATCAAAATTATTAGGAAAAGAAGTTATCATGGCAAAAGATGTTATTGGAGAAGATGCGATGACAAAAGCTGCTAATTTAAAAGAAGGAGAAATCTTATTACTTGAAAATGTAAGATTCCATAAAGAAGAAACAGATAATGACCCAGAATTTGCAAAAAAATTAGCATCAATGGCAGAAGTATATGTAAATGATGCATTTGGAAGTGCTCACAGAGCACATGCTTCAACAACAGGAATTGCAAGTTATTTACCAGCAGTATCAGGATTCTTAATTGAAAAAGAATTGAAATTCTTAGGAAATGCAGTAAACAATCCAGAAAGACCATTTGTTGCTATTTTAGGTGGAGCAAAAGTATCTGACAAAATTGGTGTTATTGATAGTTTATTAGAAAAAGTAGATACATTAATGATTGGGGGAGGAATGGCATATACATTTTTCAAAGCACAAGGATATGAAGTAGGAAATTCAATTTGCGAAATGGATAAATTAGATCTAGCAAAAGAAGCTATGGAAAAAGCAAAACAAAAAGGTGTTAAATTCATGCTTCCAGTAGATACAAAAGTAGGAAAAGAATATAAACCAGATACAGAGAGTAAAGTTGTAAGTTATAAAGAAATTCCAGCAGATTGGGAAGGTTTTGATATAGGGCCAGAAACAATCAAAATGTTTGAAGAAGAATTAAGAAAAGCAAAAACTGTTGTATGGAATGGACCTTTAGGATTATTTGAATTTGATCAATTTGCTATTGGAACAAATGCAATCGCAAAAGTATTATCAGAAATTGATGCAACAACAATCATTGGTGGTGGTGATTCAGCAGCAGCTGTTAAGAAAGCTGGATTAGAAGATAAAATGACACATATTTCAACAGGTGGAGGAGCTTCTCTAGAATTCTTAGAAGGAAAGAAATTACCAGGAATTGAAGCATTAATGGATAAATAAAAAAGAAATGTCGCATAGAGTTCGTTTGTCTATGCGACATTTTGGATGGTTACAATAGAAAAAACAAGGAAAAACTAGGAGAATACTTGAAAAGTATTCTCTTTTGTTATACAATGGTACTGTCCGTGGTGACATATAATAATGTTATTCACAAAAGGTATTCTTTAACATTATTATAGATAAAAAGGAGGAATTTTTTATGAGAAGAAAAGTAATCGCAGGAAACTGGAAAATGAATATGCTTCCAGATGAGACAATTAGATATATTGACGAATTATCAAAATTAGTAGGTGAAACACAAAATGAGGTTATTTTATGTGTTCCATTTACTGATTTATTTTATGCCTTATTAACAGCACAAAATACGAATATCAAAATTGGTGCTCAAAATATGCATTTTGAAGAAAAAGGTGCTTATACAGGAGAAGTATCAGCCAAAATGTTAAAATCAATTAATGTAGAATATGTGATTATTGGACATTCAGAAAGAAGACAATATTTTAATGAAACAGATGAAAGTGTCAATAAGAAAATAAAAGCAGCATTTGCAAATGGATTAAAACCAATTGTATGTGTTGGAGAAACATTAGAACAAAGAGAAGCTGG
>CALXFG010000034.1 GCA_944387505.1 uncultured Clostridia bacterium | reverse complement strand
ATAGGTGTAACAGAATTTAATGAAAAAAATATTATACCTGTATTTTGGAAAACTAGTGTATGGAACGAAGAAAAAGAGAAATTACAAAAAGAATTAACTAAAAATACTAAAAAAGAAGTAATTTGTATTAATGGTAATGACACATTAAAAATGCTAAAAGATTATATAAAATGTTCAGAGATAGTTGAAGATTTTTATATCTGTTTACAAGATTATTTAAGAATAAATAATCAGTTACAAGATGATGAATACTGTGTGAAGAAGATAATAGAAAACGGAAAAATAATAGAGGGAACAACATTTTCAAAAAACTATTATGTATATAATTGCTTTTCAAAATTAATAGGAAAAGAATATACAGGAAAAAGCCACCCACAAACTGGGGGAAAAGTATTAGATAATTTAAGTAAAAGGATAATAAAAGAAAATATTTTAAATAAAAGTAATAGTTTAGAGAGAAGAAATAATAAAGAAAATGTAGTCGCTGTTGATACTATTAGATTTTTCAAATTTGGTACAAGTTATAAAAATAGATTATCAGAAGATAATAAAAAATGGTATGAAGAATTAGAACAAAAAATAGTAGACAAAGGAGAATTTTATACTAATTTAAGGTACATATATTTATTTGCTAGAAAATTAAATGTTTTTAGAAAAGAACAATACGAGTTTTTAGGACTATATAAATTAGTAGAATATGATAAGAAAAATAAAACTAGAATATGGGAAAAGCGAGAATTACTTAATAATACAGTACCATTAAATGAAGATGAAATAATAAAGGTAATTAAAGGTATAGAAAATAAATAGAAAAGAGATAGAAATGAATAATTATTTTACATTTGATGAAGAAGAATTTAGAAAAGAAATGTTAGAAATGTTTAATTATAAAGAAGATCCACTTTATAATAAGAACCTAAATATAAATTGTACTATGAAAATAAATAAAAAAGATTTAGGAAAGGAAAAAATTTTAAAATATAAAGTAGATAAAGAAATAAGACAAAAAAAGATAAGTATTCCAAAAGAAATAGAAAATGGACAAAGTATAGTTTATATCAAAGAGGGAGAAAAGAAAAATAATAAATATGGAAATTTAATAGTTACAGTTTTTATATAACAGATGATACGAGAATAAAAACAGAGGTATTTTAAGATTAAAATAATATAGTTTTATAGGTAAAAGTATGGAAGATTTTGAAAATAAAATATTAAAAAAAGAAAAAGAATTAGAACAAATAGTAAATAAAGAAAAAGCATTGATAATAGTTAAAGGAAAAATGTTAAGCGGAAAAACGACATTAGTTTTAAGTTTTATAAAACAAATGTTAATGAAAGAAAATATAAGAATACTATTTTTTAATCTTAACATAGAGGAGAACTTAATATTCAAAGAGTTAGAAGAAAAATATATTAATAAAACTCTTTATATAGGTAATGAAACAGACCTTATAAATATAAAAGAAATAATAAGAAAAAGTATAGAAAAAGTACAGAAAAATGGTATTAATTTAATAGTAATAGATAGTTTGTGGACTATTCAAGTAGACAAATCTTTATTATTAAGTAGAAATGATGAAGAAAAATATATTTTAGAACATTTAAGGATATTAAGTAAAGGCTTGAAAATTCCTGTTATAATAACACAGGATGAAAGGGGAAAAGATTTAGAAATTATGACATTAAATGAAAAATATAATATGAATATAGATGATTATACATATTCAGTAAATGACAAAGAAATAACTTTTGAGGAATTTTTAGAAGAATATAAAAAATTATTTAGAACAGACATAGCATTTATAAGAGCAAAAGAAAGATTAAAAGAGAAATTAAATGAAACAGAATTTGCTAATTGGAACATCATAGGAAGAAAAGAAAATAAACACTTAAAAGTTACTAGAAAAAATATAAAAGGAAATAAATAAAATGAAAGTAAAAAATGGAATAATTGGTTTTGTCGTTGGAGATACAATGGGTGTACCAGTCGAATTTAATAGCAGAGAAAGATTATTATTAAACCCAGTAACAGAGATGTTAGAATATGGAACGCACAATATGCCAAAAGGTTGTTGGAGTGATGATACATCAATGACATTAGCAACAATGGATTCGATAATAAAATGTAAAGAAATAAATACAAATGATATGGCTGATAAATTTATAAAATGGTATAGAAATGGGGAATATACGGCAACTGGAATAATGTTTGATATTGGTACAACCACACAACAAGCACTTGTAAAATATCAAAGAGGAATTGATATAGCAAGTAAATGTGGTGGAGAGAGAGAATACGATAACGGAAATGGCTCATTAATGAGAATGTTACCAATAGCATATTATTGTTACTTAAAAGGTTTAGAAGATACAGAAATATTAAAAATAGTAAAGGAAGTTTCTAGCATTACACATAGACATCCAATTAGTATATTAGGTTGTTATATTTATGTAAGACTAGCAATAGAACTACTAAAAGGGAAAGGATTATTACAAGCATATCAAGAAATTAAAAAATTAGATTATTTATATTTTACAGAAGACACAATATACAAATATGAAAGAATATTAAATAATGATATTGGACTTTATAATATTAATGAAATAAGTTCAAATGGATATATTGTAAGTACATTAGAAGCAGTTATATGGTCTTTAATTAATAGTAAAAGTTTTAATGAAACAATTATAAAAGCAATTAATCTAGGCGAAGATACAGATACAGTTGGGGCTTGTGTTGGTGGACTAGCAGGAATATATTACGGAATAGAAAATATTAATCAAAAATGGAAAGACAATATTTTGAAGTATGACTACATAATAAATATGTGTAAGGAATTTGAAAAAATTTAATATAGATAGAAAGGAGATGAGAAAATGGAAGAAAAGAATAATAAAAAAGAAGAACATTGGATAAGAAAAACAAAATTAGGAATTTACTTAAAAGAAAATGAAAAGGCTAGAAAAATAGCGACTATAATAATAGTATTAGGAGTTGTAATATTAATAGTAAGTGCAATTTCTGGATTTGCTAATATGGATACAGCTAGTAGCCATTTAGCAGGAGCTCAAAATGCAGGAGCTGGTATTTCACAAGCACAAAATCAATTAATGAAATATAGAATTCAAGCATTTGGTTCAATTATAGTAGCAATTTTACTTTGGTATTATGGAAATAAAATTACACAACATTAAGTTTTAGAAAATTAAGACATATTAAACTTGTTTAAAAACCTATAATTTTATAAACATACAAAATTTATATAAAAGTGGTATTTAAAAATGTATAAATACCACTTTTTAAACATATTTAAAAACTTTTATACTTTTTTAAACAGAGCTATTTACGAGTTTATGTCTACAATATATAATAAATAAAAAGGGAGATTTTATTTATGGGAAATTTCGTAGAAAATTCAAAGCAAAATTTATATGGCTATGCCAGAGTAAGTACAAAGGAACAAAATACAGATAGACAAGTACAAGCATTAAAAGAGTTTGGAATTGAAGAAGAAAATATTTTTGAAGATAAGAAAAGTGGAAAAGATTTTAATAGAGAAGAGTATCAGTTACTAAAAAGAATTTTAAAAAGAACTACTAATAATGTATTAGTAATCAAGTCAATAGATAGACTTGGTAGAAATTATAAAGAAATACAAAAAGAGTGGAGAGAGATTACACAGGATTTAAAAACGGATATAGTAGTTTTAGATATGGAAATTTTAGACACAAGAAAATATAAGAACTTGTTAGGAAACTTTATTGCTGACTTAGTCCTACAAGTTCTGTCATTTGTAGCTGAACAAGAAAGAAATAATATAAAGATTAGACAAGAAGAGGGAATAAAAATAGCAAAGTCGAAAAATGTTAAGTTTGGGAGACCAAGAATAAAAAGACCACAAAATTTTGAAGAAGAATATAATAAATGGAAAAAAGGAGAACAGACAGCTAAAACAACAATGGATAATTTATCATTAAAAAGAAATAAATTTTATATGTTTGTAAAGGAATATCAGGAGAGAGAATTGGAAAAAATTAAAAAATAGTAGTAAAATTGTAATATTTGTGATAAAATAATTATATAAAGTAAGGAGGAGATTTAATATGAGTGATAAGCAATTAGTTTTAAATACGGTTCAAAATATTGATGACACAACAAGTTATGAAGAAATACTTTACACTCTTTACACACAATTGGAAGTTCAAAAAGGTATAAAAGATATGGAAGAAGGAAATACAAAAACAAGTAGAGAAGTAAAGGAGATAATAGATAAATGGTAATTTGGACAGATAATGCATTATCACATATCACAGAATTTATTGATGAAGCAAAAGAGGATACAGAGGAAATGGCTAAATCTTATATGAGAAAATTAGTAGACTATGTTGATATTTTAGAAACAATGCCAGAGTTGGGAAAAAATATGGAATATATTATATCTAACTATGAAATTAGGCAATTAATTTATAAAAAACATAGAATTATTTATCATATTAAAGGAAATGATATTGTGATTTTATCTGTGTTACATACAAGACTAGATTTAGGAAAAGCACTAAGGAAATTAAAAAGAGATATTCAATAATTATAGAAATTTTAATTTATAAATAGAAAATAACTGTTACTTTTGTTACCGTATGTAAAGTATCAAAAGTAACAGTTATTTTTTGATATAATAAACGATTTAAGGAAGTAAACCTAAAATTTTTAACTGTTCTTGATATGAGCTATCAAATTTTTGGGGCGTTTGTATTTTCTTGGGAGGGACAAGTTGTAAAGGATCAGACTTTATTCGCTGTAACCATTTTATCATATCATTCCTAGTATATTTTTGATAAATTATATCTTTTTTCTTTTGTTTATAAATCTCTTTAAAATTTTTCCAAAATAATTTATATTCTTCTTTAGACTTATTATTAGTATAAATATTACTGATATTATCGTATAATTTTTGGATTTTTTCATTTTGTTCTTTTTGTCGTTTATTTAAATGATTACGAATATCAGAACAAGAACGCTTTGGATTTTGAGGACTAGAATAATCACAAAATTTTGTATCTCTTCTTTTACTTATAAAATAACTATTACAATTTTCACATTTTCTAATAGCAACTCTATTTGAAATATAATGATATAAACATACATTTACAAATTCACTGATATTATTTATATAGAAAATTTTTGATGTAGAGTTTACGTATGTGAAATATTTAGGAATATAACTTTCTTTATCTTCTTTATCTATTTCATGTTTCTGATTAGTTCTTAAAAATACTTTGCTTTTTGGAAGTGGTATTTCAAACAGTTTAGGGGTATAATCTATAAATGTTGCATTAATTATTTCAATAGTATTTTCAATAGAAAATATTAAATCATCATACAAGTTTTCAAAAAGGTCAATAAAATATCTTGAAAAATTTTTATTATTATTTGTTTGGTATTTGTAAAATAATCTATCACAAATTTGTAGTATATTAGAACAATATATTTTAAGAATTGGTGAAATTTCAACTAAATCTTCGCAAAAAAGTAGAGCTTTATGGATATAAAAAAGAATACTAGTATTTCTTTGTTCTAAAAAGTCTTCTATTTCATTTCCTATAAAATCTATTATTTCATTAGAATTATTTAGAAAGTCAAAAAAAGTGCATTGACTGTATGTAGAAAAGTTATTATTTTTTAACACTTTGTATTTTTTCGGTTCTTTACTTTGGGCTAGTTTGAAATTAGTATTCTTATATTTTATGTTTGGTAAATAAGCAATAAATTTTATTTGTTTATTATCATATAATTTTAAAATATATTTTTCATACATTCTACTAATTTGATAAGAACTTCTTGGTAATTGTATATTAAAATCATAATTTTTTTCAAGGAAATATTTTGATGAAAACATTGAAAATCCTCCTTTTTAAAAAGTGTCGGTAGTTATTTTGAAAAATACACGCTGGGCATTATTTGAAAAATATTGTAACATATATTTAATGAACTTGCAAGTTTAATAAATTTTAAAAATAAAAAACAAGGAGGAATAGGTAATGGAAAAAGAATTAGAAAACAAAACAGAAGAAGTAAAGATGAAGAAACCAGAAAATGAAAAGGCATTACAAAAACATTTAGATGGAATAAAATTATATGATGGTGAAATACCAAAATTAGATAAAGATTACAAAAAAGATAGTTTTATTCCAAAAACCAATGAATTTGGAGTTTGTGAGTGGGAATCATGTGTTCAAGATGTTTGGGATTGTAGAGGATTCGCTCTATTAAAAATCAAAAATATAATGGACATAATATCAACATCAGGGTTAGTAGCAATATCTGCTATGTATAAAGCATTTCCAAGTGATTTTGGAGATATAATAGAAGATGTGTATCCTGATACTCCACGAACACATTGGAAAAATATAATAAAGAATTTTGATAAAAAAATTCTAATAGAAATAAAAGAAGAGCAAGAAAATAATGTAAATATGAATAGAGTACATTTTTATTCTAAAATGCATAATATATGTGTTAGGTTAATGAGAATGGAAGAACATTTAGATGAAGCAGTAGAAATCTATTCTATTGAAAGTCTTTTGTTTGAAATAATAAATCAGCTATCAAAAGTTATAGGAAAAATTTTTCTACAAGAAAATATAGAAGATTTATTAATCAATAGATTTAATGAAAGCATTTTAAATAAATGGCTATTAGAAATATGTAAAATAAAAGTGAATTAGTAAGAGCAACAATTCGATATGAAATTTAAAAGAAAAAAGAAAGGAATGAAGAAAAATGCAAGAAAAAAACATAATGGAAAGAATAAAGCAAATGAAAAAACTAGCAAAGGAATTAAAAATGTTAGAAGAAGAAGTATTACTTCCTGTTAGATTAGCTACAAATAACTTAATGAGTTTTATAGAGTTACCTCGAAGTGTTAGATTTGTACAAGATTATTATTCAAATTATGAAATGTTACAGAATATAAACCAAAAAGTAATTTCACCAAGTCAATTTTGTACAGATGGAAATGAATTAAAATATATTCTTTGGATATCTAAACAAATTGATAAATCAAAACAATTTGCAGAAAAGTATAATAATGTTAGAAACAAAATATATAGGTGTATGTTTGATTTTATAATAATCGAAGATGAAGAAGCAAGAAGAGAAATTAAAGACATATTGAAGAACTGCGCAGATAATCTTCAAGAACTGGAAAATGACAAAATAACAGAAATTATTTATAAATCAAATAACATAAGAAGTAATGCTATAACAGAATTTTATAAAAACCAGGGAAAAGGTAATGAATATAAATACATGGATATGGTAGTCAATGAAACAATAAAAGAATTTCCAGAGATATTAGATGAAAATATAAGTGAAGCATACACACCAGCTGATAAATTTCACGAACTCTTTGGCAGTGATTTTGGAGAAATAGAAATGGAGCTACTAGACTATGAAAGTTAGAATAGACACAACCATATCAAAAAAACAACATATATGTAATATTTCTTTATATCTTGATGACTTTGTAGTTCACGAAATAAAAGTAATGTATGGTCGAAAGGGAATATATCTACTATTCCCTAATATGACCTATCCTATAAATGAAAAAACAAGACAAGAAATATTAAATCTTATAATAAAGGAACTAAAAATATATCCAGAGTTCATCAGATTACATTCAGATAAAATTTGAGATAAAAACCATATAATTATATATTCCAAAGAAAAAGACTTTAAAAGGTATATACAGATTTTAAAGTAAAAATAGCTTAATGACCTAGAATATTTTGTATAAATTTTAATAGATTTATACAGGTGAGGTATATGGAAAGTGAAAAAGTTACGATAGAATACGGAACAGAAGATTTAAAACAAATATTAGGAAACTATATTAAAGAAAAATTTGTTGAAATCTTGAAAAAAGAAGAAGGTTAAGAAAAAAGAAGTAATCTATATACATTGATAAAAAGTCAATATATAATAGCAATATCAATGATAGATTACTTCTCTCTATAAATAATGAAAGGTGGTGTTATGGTTGAACGGAGAGAAAATCTATAAAGTAGGGATATATATTAGGTTATCAAGAGAAGATGGAGATGATGGAGAAAGTGAAAGTGTTGAAAATCAAAGAGACATACTACATAAATTTATTAATGAAAGAGAAAATTTTGAATTAGTAGATGAATATGTAGATGATGGGTTTACAGGAACTAATTTTGACAGGCCAGATTTTAAAAGACTTATAAAAGATATAGAACTAGGTCGTATAGATACAGTAATTACAAAGGATTTATCTCGTTTTCGGGTAGAGACCATATAGATACTGGATATTATTTAGAGAGATATTTACCTTCAAAGAATATAAGATATATAGCGATACGGAGATAATGTAGATACAGAAACACAAAGTGGACTAGGGTTTATGACATTTAAGTTAAGTTTTAATGATTATTACAGTCTTGATATTAGTAATAAAATAAAAGCAGTCAAGAAAAGAAAACAAGAAAAAGGGGAATATCAAGCACCTTATGCACCATTTGGCTATAAAAAAGACCCTAATAATAAAAATCATTTAATAATAAATGAAGAATTAGCACCAATAGTAAGAAGAATATTTAAAATGTATTTGGATGGAATAGGAACACCTAAAATATCTAATATTTTAAATGAAGAAGGTATTTCATCACCAAGTAAGTATCTTGATACAGAAAGATATAAAAAATGTTCTCATAAATGGACAAAAGGAAATATTTATAGAATTTTAAAAGAGAGAGTTTATACAGGAGCCATAGTTGGACATAAAAGTTATAAGATAAATCATAAAGTAAAACAAAGAGTAAAACTCCCAAAAAAAGATTGGATATATGTAGAAAATATGCACGAACCTATTATAGATAAAGAAACATTTGAAAAAGTACAAGAAAAATTAGCAAAAGGTGGAGAATGTAGAAATAGGAAAAATTATAATCCAATAAAACAATATGTATATTGTGGAATGTGTGGAAGAAAGGCATCACTTAAAACTCATAAAAGACAAGTAAAATCGGGAGAAATACATACTCATCAATATTTTATCTGTAATCAAAAAAGTAGTGACTATCATAGTTGCCAAAATGGAAGAATAGCTTCTAGTGTTATTATTCCACTTGTAAAGGAATCAATACAAGAAGAATGCAGAAAAATATTATTTTCAAAAGGAGATTTAACTAGTTTATATGAACAAGCCAAAGAAAGTGCTAATAGTAAAAAGTCATTAATAAAAAAACAAATTGAAAAATTAGAAAATGAAGTTGAAAGAATAGAAAAAAAGGTAGAACAAATATATACGGATAAATTAGATGGAATAATAAGAACCGAAGATTTTTCAAAGTTTTACAATTCATATCAAGAAAAAAAGGAAAAGAATTTGACAGAAATTAAAGGTTTGAAGAAAGAATTGGAAAAACTTAATAATGAAAAAATAATAGATTATAGACACATAAAAAAGATAGCCGAAGAATGTTTAAATATGGAAGAACTAAAACCTGAATTGTTAGATAAATTAATAGACAGAATAGAATATTTTAAAGGTAAAAAAATAAAAATCAAATATAAATTTATGGAGAATAAGTAGAAGAAAGAAACTACTTATAAAAAATTGTACTTAAAGTATTATCAAATAACGTATGCCCAATTGGTCTACGTTCTTCTTTACCACAATCATAAACAATTTCAACTAATTTTACGACAGCATCTGCTACTGGTTCTTTAAAGCAATCTTTTACAACGCCATAGATGACATCGCGATTATCTTCTGTCTAAGTGAAAAAGTACCAAGATTGATTAAATAAAAAATATTTTCATATTATAATCCTTATCTATCACTATGTAGTCAATCACAGATAGCCAAATTCTTCTTTTTTCTATTCTAGACAACGAATTATATACTAAATTAAAATCATTGCTTAAAAATGATTTTAATGCGTCTAGGCTTGTGTCTGGAATATTAGTTTCTATTTTTTCTTGTTGCTTATATAATTCATCTAGTTGTGCAAGATATTCTTTATAATCTTTTTCGTAATCTTCAATTCTTATTAAATCTCTTACATACAAATCTTTTAATTTAGATAATTTATTTTCTACAGAAGTTATCTCTTTTGACATATCAATTTCTTTAAAATGCTTTTCTTTGTATTCATAATCAGAAATATATTTTTTTAATTGAATTTTAAATTCTTGTAAAAGTTTCTCTTCTATTTTTACTTCATTAAAATTCACATTGCAAGAACATTTCATTGTTAAATGATGTCTTTTGCATATATAGTAATATTTTGAACTTTCAGGATTTTTAGAATAGAATTTTCCACCTAACCTATAACCACATTCAGCACATTTCAAAAGACCTTGAAAAATATATCCACCAGAATTTTCAGCAGAAGGTTTTCTTGCATTTTTACTTAATAATCTTTGTGTATTCTCAAAATCTATTTTATTAATTATAGCAGGACAAAAATCTTCAATATCTCCGTATCTAGTTTTTTTAATTCCTATATATAATTTATTAGTAAGTATTCTATATACTCTCATATAATTTAATTGTAACTCTGGATATTTTAAATCTAATTTTTGAAATGTTTGATAAGCACTTGTAGTTTCCTTGTAGAATTGAAAGGCATCTAAAACTACCTGTTTTTTATCTTCATCAATAACAAGTTTTTTATCTTGTCTTTTTAGTCCAACTGGGATTTTTCCACTTATTAATTCTTTGCTTTCTACCTTTGTTTTAAATACACTTCTAATTCTTTCAGAAGTTTGAGCAGACTCGTTTTCAGCGACAGAAAGCATAATGTTTATATGTAATCTACCACTAGCTGTGGAGCTATCATATTTTTCAAAAATAGTTTGCCAGAATACACCGTGTTCATCTAAAACATCTAATACTTTATAATAGTTTCTAACACCACGAGAAAGACGATCTAGTTTAGTTATAAGTATTCTATTTATTTTATTTTGTTCAACATCTTTTAAAAGTCTTTGCAGAGCAGGTCTTTTTAAGTTAGTAGCAGAAAAACCATCATCTTCATAAATTCCATAAATGTGAAAACCATTCTTTAAAGCATATTTAGTCAATTCTTCTCTTTGCGTTCTTAAACTATCTCCATTAATGGCTTGCTCTTCTGTACTAACTCTAACATATAGAGCTACTTCTTCGGCAAATTCATAATTATCTTTCATATTATTATTTATATTGTTAGGCATATAAAAATACCCCCTTAAACAAATTTTTGGTACTTGTATAAGGAAGTAATTTATATTATAATTATATAATAAAACTGCTTATACAAGTAGTTTATCAGAATAGATAATGTAAAACTTTGGCGAGGGATACATTATCTATTTATTTTTAATAATTTAACAGGCTATCAACTGTTTCATCCAAATTTTGTGCTTCATCTTTATGTAAGTCATAGTAAGTATCTAACATATCAGATATTTGAAGTTTTGTTATATTATATTTTTCTAACCAATTTTCAAAGGCTTCATATTGTTGTTCTTTTTCGACAGTATCATTTTCTGAAATATCTATTAAATCAGCCATTTCATTATTAATGCTATCATCATCAAAAGTCATTAAATTGCCAATTAAAGTGTTATAAATTCTTTGAAATGTTATTCCTTCAGAGTCATTTTCTAAATTCACATATGTAGTATGTTGTCCACTCGTATATATTTCTATACTATAACCTTCCTTTTCAAACATATCTATTAATTCAAGGGAAGAATAATTTGACGCATCAATTTTATGAGATTTTTCAATTTGATTAAGTATAAAAAACAGTAAAAATGAAACAATTATAATTATTAGTGCTACAGACAAAATTAATATTATAACATTCTTTTTATCATCTAAAAAACTTTTTTTATCTTCCAATATATAACATCTCCTTTTTCTATTCAAAAGCTCCTTTTATTTTAGCTTCTTTAACTCTACCAATTATTTTGATAGGAATATTTTTCATATCGTCAAAAGTAAATTTTTTAATAGGATAATATGGATTCATAGCATGCAATTCTATTCCTTCATTTGTCTTGATTACTTTCTTTACTGTTGCTTCTTCTCCGTTTATAAGAATGACAGCAGTTTGCCCACTTTCAACGTCATCTTGATCATGTACTATAACTAAATCTCCATCACTAAGAAGAGGAAGCATACTATCTCCAGTTACTTTTAATGCAAAATATTCATTTATATTTTTTTCATAATCTTTTATAGTATCTCTGTCAGTTATATATCCAATTACATTTTCTTCTGCTAACCAATTATATCCAGCTTTTACTGTTCCTAAAATAGGTATTTTCTTATTAGATGTATCATTACTTTTAATAGGGTCCATAGGTACATCATATCCCATAAGCCAAGTAGCATCTACATTAAAATATTCTGCCAAACATTTAATTGTAGTTATTTTAGGTGACATCTCTCCATTCATATATCTGTATATGGTAGACTTACTCTTTATTCCCAATATTTTAGCTAGCATATTTATATCTGTATTGTTATCTTTTATCAATTTAAAAAGTCTTTCCGAGAACTTTTCTAAAATAATTTGTTCATTCATTCAAAAAACACCTCAGATACATTATATACTAAAAATTTTCGTTTTGCAACTAAAAATTTTATATTTTTTTGCAAAAAGCTATTGACAAGGTAAAGATAATAGTATATATTTTAGTTGCGAAACGCAAAAGAAAGAGGTGAAAAAATGAATAAATATAGAGAATTGGTTGAGTTAAAAGGGTTATTAAGGGAGAAAAAAATAAACTATGTTACATTAGCTAGATACTTAAAATTGTCTCTAAGTGCTCTATCTAACAAGATTAATGGAAAATCAGTTTTTAATCTTGTTGAAGTTATAAAAATAGCAAAATTAGTAGATATTGAAAGAAAAGATATACCATTGTATTTTTTTTAAACAAATAGTTGCGAAACGCAAAAGAAAGAGATGAGAAAATGAAAAAAAATAAGTACAAGAAAAAAATAAACCAACAAAGTTACAAATTATTACATTAATAATATCAATCATAGCCTTAATTATTTCACTATTGCGACTATTAATGCAATAACAGCAATGAGTGTATTAAAGATTGTAAAAGCATTTTCTTTACAAAATTTTTTAAACTTATTTATTTTATTAGTTTTAACTTGAGAATGTAGAAACTCATCATTAATTTTTTCTCGTTCAGATTGAGTTTTAGAACTATGAAGTTTTAACTTATATTCATGGCTATTCATTATTATACCTCCAATTGAGGTAATTATAACAGAAAATATCAACAAGTACAAACTATAAGAATAAAGATAAGGAGAGGTGGTGGTCTTGGAAAAAGATAAAACACAATTTACATTAGAGCACGCACAAATATTATATCAAACAATAGCAGACATTATGGGAGAAAAATACAACGTAGAAATAAAAGCAAAAGTTAGAGAAAAATAAACGAAAGAAGGTGATATAAATGAAAAGAATAGATAAAAACAAAGTATATGCATTTATTGGACGAGTAGTAGTATATAGCAGTTTATATATTGGAGCAGTCGTTTTTGGAATGTGGGCATTTTGCCAAAATACTATTTATTAGGAGGAATTAAATGCAAAAGATAATATTAATTTTATTAAGCTTTTATTTTAATTACTTTAAAGGAGAGGAGGATTAAGATGTTTTTCAGAACAATAAAAAGGCAAGGAGAATATATTCACGAATTAGAGAAACATATAAGTTTACTAAATAAAACACATAAAAGTGAAAAGAAAAATATGTTGGACAACTTTGTAATGACAATAAATGAAATACAAGATGTAGATGCTATTAAAGAAAAAACAGAAGAGGAAAAGAAACAATTAAGAGACAGTATTATTGATATGAAAAGAACGAATTATGTAACAAAATTAATAGAGTTATCCAACACCGACCAAAGTTTTAGATAACTCAAACATATACATAAATATACGATTTCTATTATTATAACAAAAAAATATTTAGAAATCAAGAGGTGCGAGATGGTAGTTAAAGATTTGTCAAAAAGTTTTAATCCATGTCCTAAAAATAAGGTTGTAGCAAAAGATAGTAAAAAAGAAGTTCTTAAAGAAATTAAGAAACAGAAAAAAGAGTTAGAATCTGATTTTTGTATTATGCCCAAAAGTACAAAGTACAGCACAGTTAGGACTAGAAAATATAGTGAACGACACGAAGTCTTCTTTTCAAAAGCTTACAGAATGAAAAGTATAAAGGATGGACTAATAATATTTTTAACAGAAGAGGATCATAGAGGAACGAACGGTGTACATGGAAAAAATGGAGACAAACTCAATAGATATTTAAAGAAAAAAGGGCAAGAAGCATGGATAAAATATTACAAAAAAACAAAAGAAGAGTTTCAAAAAAGATATGGAAAAAATTATATTTAGGAGGATAAGAAAATGAGTTTAGAAAGAAAAATAAAAAGAAAAAAAGCGTATAAACAATGGAAAGAAAATATGAAAGGTGTTCCAGACAAATATAAAACATCATTTAGTAGTTATTGGAAACACGTAAATAGATAATAGTAATATTGCACGAAAGGAGAAGACAATGGAAAATCCAAACTATTATGCAATCATACCTGCAAAAGTTCGATATGACAATGAATTAAAAGGAAACGAAAAGTTATTGTATGGAGAGATAACTGCATTATCAAACAAAGAAGGATATTGCACTGCCACTAATACATACTTTTCAAAATTATATGGAAAACATAAAGATACAATTCAAGAATGGATAAGTAAATTAAAACGAAAAGGTTACATAGAAACACAACTAATTAAAAATAACTTAGGGAGAGTAGAAGAAAGACGAATTTATCCAGTAGGCGAAAACACCTATGCCAATAGGCAAAAATACACCCACCCTATAGGCGAAAACACCTTAGGTAATAATACAAGTATTAATAATAAAAAAGAAAAAGAAGAAGCCTTTAAAAAAATCATAGAATTTTATGAAGATAATATTACATTAATCACACCATTTGTTTCAGAAGATATTGATAAATTTTTAAAAGTAGATAACTTAGAAGAGGATTTAATAATCGAAGTAATGAAAGAAGCAGTTTCGAGAAATAAAAGAAATTGGAAATATATATCCACAATTTTAGTTAACTGTGTGGATAATAATATAAAAACAGCCAAACAATTTAGAATCAGTCAAGAAGAATTTAAGTCGAATAAAAATCAAAGCAATAAGAAAGAACAAACAAAAGACGAGGAAATAGAATATAAAGAATGTGAAATGACAGAAGAAGAATACTTTAGAAAACTGAGAGGAGAAAAAGATGTATGATGAAGAAATTGAAAAAGCAGTGCTTTATTACATAATTTTTAAAAACGAAGAATTAGACATAGAAGAATCAGACTTTATAAACATAAAGAATAAACTAATAGCCAAAGCAATAGAGGAATTAAAACTAGAAAAGGAAGAAATATCAATTTTATCTGTACAAAGCAAAATAAAAGGAAATCAAAAACAAATTTTAGAGTACATATCAAACTTAGGAAATAACATCTATGGAATAACAGCAGAAGGTTGTTATAACAGATTAAAAGAATTGTCTAAAAAAAGAAAAGTATTTGAATTAGCACAAAGTATTTTATCAAATGTTACAGAAGAGGAAAACATAGATATATATATTCAAGATTGTATAGATAAATTAAACAATATAGAAAAAATAAATACAAAAGAGAAAACATTTATAGAACAAATAGCAGAAACAACAAGCGAGATAGAAAAGAATTATAACAATAGAAATGATTATAGTCTATATACAGGAATTTTTGATTTAGATAAATTAACATGTGGATTACATAATCAAGAATTAACAATTATTGGAGCAAGACCAGGAATGGGAAAAACGACATTAACATTGCAGATAGCACAAAACATAGCAAAAGAAAAAAATGTTGTATTCGCAAGTCTAGAAATGTCTCAAACGCAATTAATTCAAAAAATGATAGCAAAACAAAGTATAGTAAATAGCTACAAGATGAGACTTGGAACATTAGAAGAGGGTGACTGGGAAAAGATAGCAAGAGCAAGTATACAATTATCTGAATTAAATTTAACAATAAATACAAGAGTTAGAACAATTCAAGACATAGAAGTTATAGCTAAGAGATTAAAGAATAAAGGAAAATTAGATCTATTGATAATAGATTATATACAACTGCTAAAAAGTCAAGGGAAATTTAATCTAAGAGAGCAAGAGGTAGCAGAAATAAGTAGAAGATTAAAATTATTAAGTTTAGAAATAAATATTCCAATTATCGCACTTTGCCAGTTAAATAGAAATGCGAATACAGGAGAACCAACACTCGCAGATCTAAGAGAAAGTGGAAGCTTAGAACAAGATGCAGATAATATAATTTTTATTTATAAAGAAAATGAAGAGGATAATATTACAACATTAAAACTAGCAAAACAGAGAGCAGGAGACATTGGAAAAGTAAAAGTTAAATTTAATAAACAACTAAGTACATTCGTGAATTTAGTGAGGTGAAACATATGAAAAAAGTAATTAATGAAGAGGATATTAGAAAAGCAAATAATCTAGAAAGATGTAGATTATTACTAATGATTATAAAAGGACAAGCAGTATATACACAAGATATAAAAACACATTAAAGGAAGTGTTGAAGATGATAGAAACAAGACAATTAAGTTTTGAAGATATAAAACCACAAAAAAGAACTAAATACATGCAAATATTAGAAATACTTGGAGAAAGAAAAATGACAGCAAGAGAAATAGAAAAAGAAATGAATAGAAGAGGATATTCTAAATATTTTGACATGAATCATGTAAGACCAAGATTAACAGAACTAGTTAAAGAGTATGGAGAGTTAGTTGAATGTGGTGTAAAAGAAGATAGTTTAACAAAGAAGAGGGTAGCAGTATACAAAAAGAAAGAGTGATAAGAAATGGATAAATGTAATAATTGTGCAAAATTCTTAACATGTGACAGAATAAAATGTGATCAAGTAACATTTTTACAAGCAAAACAATTAGATAAATTAGAAGTAAAGGAGAAGAAAAAATGAAAAATAAAATAATTAAAATAATTAGTATGATAGCAATAATAATAACAATAATAGGAGTAACAACTCCAACAATTTATGCAAGAGCTCATTCAAGCGGTGCAAGAAGTAGTGGTTCGCATAGTAGTGGTGTAAAGTCTAGTACACCAAAAAGTTCTACTAAAAGTAGTACAAGTAGCTCTGTAAAAGCTAGTACTCCAAAATCTAGTACAACAAAAAGTAGCACGTCGGGAAAAAGCTATACAACAACTAAAAGTAGTTCTGGAAGGACAACAGTTAGTCACGATACAGTTAAACCAAAGACAGACTCAACTGGAAAATCAACAATAGTTAATAATAATCCAACATATTATACAACATACAGTACAGACACAGGATTTTCTCTAACAAATAGTATATTTCAATTTTATATGTTGGATCAAATATTTTCTGACAAAGAAAAAGTAACAGAACAAGATGTGGCAAAAGCATTAGAAGAGAGAGGATACAGTAAAGAAGAAGTAGATCAAATTCTAGATGAAGCAAGAACAGAAGAAAAAGCAAATAAACCATTTTATGATGGTTGGAAATGGTATAATTGGTTACTATTTGTGGTTATTATATTAGCGATAATTGGAGGAGTAGTAGGATTAGCTATATGGTTAACATGGTAAGAAAAAAGTTATTTAAGATAGTTGAAAAAGATACAACATATTACGAATGGTATGACATATTAATACTAATTTGCATATGGATTAGTATAATTCCGTTAACATTTAAAGAACAAAATAATTTTACATATATTCTAACAATTTTAACAACAATAGTATTTGTGATTGATTACATATTAAGATGGATAACGTCAGATTTTAGGTTAAAAAAAGGAATAGCTAGCTTTATAAAATACCCATTTACGCTTTCAGCAATATTTGATTTAGTAGTTATCTTATCATGTTTTAGTGAAATATTTAACAGTTCATATATTTTAAGAATATTTAGCATATTTAGAATATTAAGAATAGCAAAAACATTAAGATATTCTAGTAAATTTGAAATAATTAAGAGTGTAGTTAACAAAAATAAAAAAATATTAGAGGTAGTATGTGGATTTACAGCAGGATTTATATTCATTTCAGCATTAATAATGTTTCAGTTTGAGAATCAAAGCTTTAAGGATTTTTTTGAAGCAATATACTGGTCTACAACAGTATTAACAACAGTTGGATACGGAGATATATGTCCAAAAACAGAAATAGGAAGATTAATAAGCATAATATCTAGTTTAGTAGGAATTGCATTTGTAGCACTTCCAACGGGAATTATAACAAGTGGATTTGTAGAAGAATTAAATAAAGAAAAGGAGAATGATGAAAAATGAAAAAATTAACAAAATTAAAAATAGTATTTGATAGGATATTTAATAAATTTGTAAAGGTAGACAATATTGAAAAAATAGAAGAGGGATTAAATAGACAAAAGGAAGCTTTAAAGAATTTAAATAATAGTTACTATAATGCACAAGGAGCACTAGAATCTTATAAAAATGAATTAAAGAAAAATCAAGAAAACGAAAAGAAATTAAATAAATGTTTTGAAATTTGTAAAACAAAAAACGATAAAGAGGGAGCTAAGCAAATATTTGAAGAATTAAATACAACAAAACAAAGAATTATAGTTTTAAAAGAGCAAAGTCAAAAACAAGAATTAATAGTTCAAAGATTTAAAGAAGCCAAAGAAAGATATGAAAAAGAAATAAGAAACTTACAAAATAATTTGGAAACAATGAAATCAAAAAATAGATTTAGCAAAGCAGTAAAAGAATATGAAAGTCAATTTGGTGAATTTGAAGAATTTAATATAGATGACATACAAAAAGATATAGACATAGAATTTAATGCAAGTAATGCACAACTTCAAGAACAAGAAAACAAAATTGATTTAGACCAACTAGAGAGTGAATCAAATTTTGAAGAAATGTGGGGGAAATAATGAAAGAATATATGACAAAGAAAGAATATGAAGAAATCATAAAAGAAAAAGAAAGATTTCAAAAATTGTTTCAATTACTAAAAATAGATTCCGAAGAAATTATAAAAGAAAAAAGAAAAAATAGTACAATTACATATTTTTGCATAGCAAATAGTAAAGAAAAAACATATATAACATTTTATAATTCTGATAGTGAAGATTTAATACAAGTCTTACTATCAGAAGAAATCAATATATATGACTATTTAGAAGAAGATTTAATAGAAGAGGTTAATGTAGAAAAACCACAAGATGATTACAATTATAGAGGATTCAACTTTAAATATCTAGAAGAACCCTATTTTATAAAACAAATATTTGAAGGAATAAAATTCGAAAATACAGAACTTATAAAAGAAATAAATCAAGAAATACAATTTTATAAAGATAAAATTGTAGAAGAAAAACAGAATATATTCGATTACACAAAAACAAATAGCATTTTAAATAAATATAAATTTGAAATAGAGGAGAAATCAAATGAAAAAGACTAAATATTATGACAAAAACGTTTACGAAACAGAAAAGAAAATAAAAACAGCATTAATAATACTAATTATGTTTTTAATCGGCTTGTATATAGGTGTAGCAATAAATTATATGGAATTACAAAACAAAGAACGAGAAATTAGAGAATATCAAGTTGAAATAGATAATCTAAAAGAAGTTATTTATTTAAAAGAAACGGAGGAAAAGTAGATATGTTTGAATTTTTTGAAGGATTGATAGAAAAATTAGGAGTTAGATTAGTAAGTGATTTTAGTGAAAAATTAATAGACTTTATAAGAGACGTAAAACAAAATAGTAATAATGAAAATAATGATAATGGTGGATACAGTGCACAAATAGGTTCAAGTGGAGACAGTGCACAAATAGGTTCAAGTGGAGACAGTGCACAAATAGGTTCAAGTGGATACAATGCACAAATAGGTTCAAGTGGAGACAGTGCACAAATAGGTTCAAGTGGAGACAGTGCACAAATAGGTTCAAGTGGATACAATGCACAAATAGGTTCAAGTGGAGACAGTGCACAAATAGGTTCAAGTGGAGACAGTG
>CALXFG010000033.1 GCA_944387505.1 uncultured Clostridia bacterium | reverse complement strand
AATTTTTCTTCTAAAGCTTTTAAACCAGCTTCATCAACATTTGGATTAACAATGATAATACTTTCGTATTTATTCATCATCTTTCACCTCCCTATGGATTTATAACCTGTGTTTCCCACAAGTCGAGATTAGCTTTTACATCATAAAAAATATTATTTGGTATAATGTAAAAAGCTATGCTTTTTTAAAGCACAGCTATTTTATCACATTTTTTTATATATTGCAAGCATATTTTTCTGTTTTTCATTATTCTTTATAAAAATCATATTTATTGTCTTGAACTACTTCTTTTTTCTGTGCTTCAAACCATTTTGGGGCTATGAAGCAATATAATACAATAATGATAATATTATAGATAACTACATTTGATCTAATCAATAACGCATAATAATCATTTTTTTCTTCTTCCATCTCCTGTTGCGTAGCTTTAATTGCTTCTTCTATCGTTTCTTGTCCATTCATTGTTTCTGATGAAGAACTATAATTCATAATATTATTTCGAGAACTAGCTCTTGAGAAGTATTCTTCATATTGTGTCATTGCCATTGCAACACTAAATATATTATAAATGACAAGTACAGCTGTAAAAATATATACTATCTTTTTTACAGTTTCTACATTGAATTTTTGCCATAAAATTTTTACTCCTATAACGAGAATAATTATATTTTCTAGAAAATAGATAATATAAGCAACAATTTCATTTATCTCCACATTAAGTAAATATTTTACTACATTAATAATTAAGTTAAGAATGATATTAATGATGACTAATATTATAACACTTTTTGCTATTTTTTTCACTTTTTATCCCCCTCGTATATTTTATATCACTATCCTATACTTATAGTTTATATTATTATTCTATACTTATATTTTTAATTCGTCAATCATTCTTATTTATTTTTTATAAATTATTTTTCTTCTTACTACCTTTCAGTACGAATAGCGAAAATATAATATATATGGCTATTTTATACTGAAATGTAACTGATTATTTTGAGTTATCACGTAAGTGACGAAACAAAACTTATATTGCTCCTAATTTCTGGTAATTTTCCATACATAATCTTTTTGCTTCTGGTTTCATAAATGTCAATCTTTCCGTTAGTCTTTGATAATGTTCTTTGGAATTATCTAATACATCTTCTAATTTGCTAATTGGTTTACTTGCATGCATGTTATAATATTGCATTCCTTTTTGAATTTCTTCTTCAGAAACTGAATAATGTCCAAAATAAATTAAATTAAATAAATCTCTCCATTCATTTTCATCAAAAGTTGCTTTCTCCATGTATTGCTTAATAATAGAGTAAGATGTATTTTCATACCATTTTTTTACGATATATTTTCTACTTTTTATCATATTTAGCAATTCTTTTGACAAATCCGACAATTCTTCTAAGCTTAATATATTTTCTTCTAAATAATCTTGAATAACTCTGATAGCATAATACAAAACTGTATGATTTTCTTCCAAAATAGATGCTCCTGCATAATCTCTTATATGAATTGCTTTTGATCTAAGTACTGCTAATGGGTTAACTTCACTAATAATTTGTGTTCGATAAAAATAACCTTTATCTAATAAGGAATAAGAAATGATATTGGTATATATATTAGAAATAATCTTCTCATAAGAATCTGTGTATACATTATTTAAGCCATACAACTGCTCATTTCCCCAAGTAGCAATATTTCCATTGTAACTAATCAAAAAATCTAATCCCCACTCATCATTTTTGTTTTTTACTAGTGACGGATTGCTAAAAGAATTGTATTTCATATCATTATCAAAAAGTGTAATTAATTGTTCTAAATCAATATTGGGATTTTTTAGATTAACTTTTAAATTAGAATGAAATATTTGCGCAATTCCGACACTGATTTTATAGCCATCTGGAAACTGTAAAGCATATCGATATAATCCAATTTTCAAAATTTCTTCATTATCTGATACATATTTTTTCTTATCTGTTCTTGTACATCCTGGATAATGTTTCATTACCTTTTCAATAGAATCATCACCTGTTAGTGTATGTAATTGCAATTCAAAATTTTCTTTATCTGGAAAGAAATTTTTAAATACATCTATAATATGAAAAATGCAGTCAATTCCAATTTTAGCTATATGCCATTTATCCATACTGATTCTAAGAACCACTTTTGTTGGTGTTTTTCTTTGGCATAATGCTTCATACATTTCTTCAATCATATTCTTGCAAGTTTTTGCATCTGCTCCCCACATACCACTTGTCACAATCACAATTCTATCTGTTTTTGCTCTTTTAATTGTTTCTTTTATATATTCAAATTTTTTGAAAGGCTCTCCTCCACCTAAAATCGATAAATATCCATTGTTTGAGTGATTGATAAATGCCATAAACTTTTCAAACCCTTCTTCTGAAAATTCATACTGTTCTCTTGGTAAATCATATCCTTCATTATCAGACCTAAAAAAGCAGTGTGAACATTGCACATCACAAAATTTTGTAAAAAATACAAAAGCCATTGTTTTTCCTTTGAATTTTTTTAATTTATCCTCACGAATTCTAACCTTTGTAACAATTTCTTGAATGTATTTGTTAGGCTCATCAAAAACATTTTTCTGCAAAGAAATCCCTCCAATAACTAAAATTTTATAATTTCACAAGTTTTAAAATGATAAGTAAATATATTGTTATTTTTAGGAATTCCTTTAAAGTAACAACAAATTGCTGGAATGACGCCAGAATGTGTTACTAATAATACATTCTTTTTTTCATATGTTTCTTTATATTCATCTAAAAAATTGTAAACTCGATTTAATAATTGCTGAACCGTCTCAGCTTTATGATAATGACAATTAAGCGAATAATTCCAAAATGTAGAATAATCAAAATCTTCTTTACTGAATCCTTCAAATTCTCCAAAATCTCTTTCGATGAGTCTAAAATCTGTCATAATAGGTGTTTTATGATTACTAATAATTTCTGCTGTTTTTTTGGCACGAATTAAAGGAGACGAAATAATTTTGTAAAGGTTTGTCTGGCATAATAAACTTCTTGATATTTTTGCTTCCTGAATTCCCAAATCATTTAACGGAATATCAGCCCTTCCCTGGATTTTATTTTTTAAATTCCAATCTGTTTTACCATGCCTAATCACATATAACATAAAAACCTCATCTTACCAATCTACTTTTTTCTTTTGTAGGAAATACGCTATCTATGACTTTTCTATCATTGTTTGTATCCCAATCAATAAAGGAAAATCCTTTTTGTGATAGCATATATTCTAAACAAATCTCCTCGATTCCTAACTCTTCTAAATAAATTTCAAATTCTTCTATTTTTTCTTTATTGGATTCAACTCCCCTAACCGTTTGTATAAAACCATTTATCACTTTATCTTTATCTTTTTTAGATGGTACTCTTAATTCATCAATATGATACTGTCTTCCCCATCCTTCTCTAGAAGCACGCAAATAAATCGCATTAGAATCTTTGTTGAATTTTTCAATTTCTCTATGACTACAATTCCACACTTGTTCTACAGTATGACTATTTTGAATATTATTTAGCCCTTTTCGATTGTCTAAAGCAATTCTTCCAGTTATCACATCATGACCATTTTGAAAAGGCTTTTTACAATACCAAACTTCTGAAAATTTATCCAAAAAGTCATTATCTAAACTTGTTCTAAATTTTTCTAAATCCTCCATTGAACTAATACAAAAATTAGGAAGCTTAAAACAATCATGTGAAGGAATAGAAGAAATAATATACATACCGCTATTGGGATTAGACTTTAGTTCCTTTTCTATATCACTAATCAGTGAATTTACATGAAAAGCTGAATATCGGTGAATCTCATTTTCTAAATCTTCTTGCTTTTTTAATCCAAATTCTACTAATACAAGATGCTTTTTCCATTTATTTGGTATAACTTGTCCCAAATACATTCCCCCTTTACGATTACACTATATTGTATGCCAAGACCTAAAATAATATGACTAATTTTTTTACATGATTTTAAAAATTTTTCCAATTGACAATAAATAGATTACAGTTCAGTGTCCCAGTCCAGGAAGATATATATATTATATTTTTCGCTATCCCAACACTTTACATACTGTAGATCAATCAACTCCCACGGGACTGTCGTTGATTGATTAACAGTATGTAGCGTGTCGGTCCCCCCGAAACCCGCTTAAAATATAATATATATATCTTCCTGGACTGGGACACTGAACTGTAACAAAAATAGCCTTACGACTATTGTAAAGCTATTTTCATAATGTTTTACCCTTTATTTCCTTCATGAATGGTATGTTTTACGAAGATTCTTTTTTCTTTTTTTACAGTCATTTGATTCATTTTCTTCTGTAATTCCATAATTGGTATTGGTAATATAGAAATCCCTAATGTTATCAACCATTGTGTTTGGGTTAAGTTTGTCACATTAAATATATCTGCTAAAGCAGGAATAAATACAACAATTATCTGTACAAAGATTCCAAGTATAAAACTTCCTATTAAAAATTTATTCTCCAATATTCCCACTTTAAAAATGGATTTTTCACTTTTTATGTTAAAACTGTGGACAAGTTCTAATAATCCCATACTAATAAATGCCATTGTTCTTCCAACTTCTACTCCATAATATTTATTTCCAATACTAAAAGCTATTAATGTAAGCATACCTATCATCATACCTTCTAATATGATTTTACTCCATAATCCATCCGCAAATATACCTTTTTTCGAATCTACTGGTTTTCTTTCCATGATATCTTTTTCAGGTGGTTCTAATCCTATGGCAATTGCAGGTAAAGAATCTGTTACTAGATTGATCCATAATAGTTGTATCGCCAATAATGGTGATTGAAGACCTAAGACCAATCCCATAAAGATAGTTACAATTTCTCCTATATTTGTCGCAATTAAGAAGTGAATGGCTTTTCTGATATTATCATAAATATTTCTTCCTTGTTTCACAGCATCTACAATCGTTACAAAATTATCATCTACCAAAATCATATCTGCTGCATTTTTTGCAACATCTGTCCCACCTTTTCCCATCGCAATTCCAATATCTGCACTTTTTAGTGCTGGACTATCATTCACACCATCGCCTGTCATTGCTACAACTGCACCATTTTTTTGCCATGCTTTTACAATTCTCACTTTATGCTCAGGTGTTACTCTTGCAAAAACGGTATAATCTTGTATTTCTTTTTCAAATTTTTCTTGATTTAATTTATCTAATTCTTCTCCTGTAATTGCTTTATCTTTTTTAGAGAATATGCCTATCTTTTCTGCAATTGCTTTTGCAGTTGCAATATGGTCTCCTGTTATCATGACTGTTTTTATTCCTGCTTTTTTACAAGTTTCTACTGCTTCTTTAACACCTTCTCTTGGAGGATCTATCATACCAATTAATCCTACAAAAGTTAAATGATTTTCCATACTATTACTCTCTATTTTATTTGGTAAATGCTCTATATCTTTATATGCCACAGCAATTACCCTTAATGCTTTATTGGCCATCTTTTCATTTTCACTGGCTATTTTTTCTTTATTGATTCCTATACATTTTTTTAACAATACATCTGGTGCCCCTTTGGTTATCACTCTGTATTTTCCATTTTCTAATTTATGTATGGTTGTCATCATTTTTCTAGTTGAATCAAATGGAATTTCATTCACTCTAGGCATAGATTGATACAATGTATTTTTGTCCAATTTATTGATATAGGCTGCTTCTACTAATGCCATTTCTGTCGGTTCTCCAACAACTTCTACTTTCCCATTATTTATCTCTAATTTGCTATCTGTACACATAGTTGCCAATTCCATTGCAAAATTTGGATTATCAGCTTTAATTTCCACTACTTTCATTTTATTTTGTGTTAGTGTTCCTGTTTTATCTGAACAGATAACATTACTACTTCCCAATGTTTCAACTGCTGGCAATTTTCGAATAATGCTATTTCGTTTTGCCATTTTAGTTACTCCAATGGATAGCATAATGGTAACAATTGCTGGTAAACCTTCTGGTATTGCTGCTACTGCTAATCCAACAGAAGTCATAAACATTTCCATTGGTGGTATTTTTTTGATAATTCCAATAACAAAAATGACTAAACAGATGATCAAACAAATGACGCCTAATATTTTTCCTACTTGATTTAGTTTCTTTTGAATTGGTGTTTCTGGTGATTCATTTTCAATAATCATATTGGCAATTTTTCCAACTTTTGTATGCATTCCAATTTCTGTCACCACAACTTTTGCATGTCCATTTACTACTGTGCTTCCCATAAATACCATATTCACAATATCCCCTAATGGTATTCCCTTTTTACAAATCACAGTTCCATCTTTCTCAACAGCTTCTGTCTCTCCTGTCAAACTAGATTCTTCTACTTTAAAATTAAAATTTTCTATAATTCTTCCATCTGCTGGCACACGGTTTCCTGCCTCTAAAATAACTACATCTCCTACAGTTAATGTTTCTGATGGTACTTCTATTTCTTTTCCATTTCGAATGACTTTTGACATCTGTGGTGTCATTTTTTTCAAACTTTCAATTGATTTTTCTGCTTTTGCTTCTTGTAAAACTCCCATAATGGCATTTAATACAACAATGGCAATAATAATGATAGAATCAATATAGTCATTTTCTCCTTGATACCAAGATATACCTGCTGATACAATGGATGCCATGATTAAAATAATAATCATAAAATCATTAAATTGTTTGAAAAACTTGACAATGATTCCTTCTTTTTTTGTATTTTCTAATTCGTTCTTACCATATTGGGTTTGCCTTTTTAAAACTTCACTATCATTTAATCCTTTTCCAAAATCTGTGTCAAGTGTTTTTTCAACTTCTTCTTTTCTAAGTGTTTCCCACATATACTTTCTCTCCTTTGTATAGATATTTTTCCGTTTCGAGATTTTAGCAGGTGAGGTGGTATGTATTATTTTTTGAATGTATTGACGAATGTGCCGTGGAATAGATGTATGAATTCTTAGTTTTCAATAAATGAGGAAGCGCGAGTAGCGAGAGGCTCGTTTATTGAAAGCTTAGAATTTATCATCTATGAAGCAAGCCGAGGAAATCATGAAAAAAATAATACATACCACCTCACCTGCTAAAATCTCGAAACGGACACAGACATTATCTTGTCCTTCGTTTTTCTAATTGTATTCACATAGTCTATTTTTATTACTATTTTTTAACATTTTTTTCTTGTATTCATATGATGTGAGTAGAGGTGTTTTTATGTTACTTAACTGTTTATTTTTAGCAATCTCTAGTAGTATCGATTCTCTAGGAATTGGTATTACATATGGAATTAAAAATACAAAAATAACCATGGGTGCCAAATTTATTTTATTTTTTATTAGTTTTGTCATTTCTATTATTTCTATATATTTTGGAAATTTATTAAAATACATTTTTCCCGACTTTCTTATTCATTACTTAGGTGCTTTTCTTTTAATATTAATGGGATTGTTTATGTGTTTTCAATCATTAAAAAAATCAAAACAAGAGTGCAACATAAAAGATGATAAAGATTTAGAAATGTCAGATAGCGAAAAAATATATTCTTTTTTTATTAGATGTTTGGGAATTACGATTAAAATCATAAAAAATCCCAGTTCTTCTGATTTGGATAAGTCCAATGTTATTGATTCTAAAGAAGCTTTGTTTTTAGGATTAGCACTTTCTTTAGATAGTTTTTGTATTGGTATGGGTTTTAGTATGTTAAATACTTTTTCTATTATTTTTCCATTACTAATAAGTTGGTTTCAATTATTTTTCTTAACTTTAGGAAATTATTGTGGAAAAAAACTATATTCTTTTAGCAAACTACCTGATAACATTTGGTCTACAATTTCTGGTCTTTTGTTAATTATCATTGGAGTTTGTAAAATGATATAATAATTTGTCTATATAAACCGAAAGAGCGGAGAATTAATCCTCCGCTCTTTCTAAATTTTTCTCTTCTTTACTGATTTCTTGCATCACCCCATCATCTCCTATGTGATAATGTTTATCTACATATCTGCTAGCTAAATCTACTCTATGTGTTACGATGATTCCCATAGCTCCTACATTTTTTATTACTTGTGTGATTGCATTCAATTGACTGTCTATTAATCCATCTTCAACATTTCCCACTGGCTCATCTACTAAAATGATAGATGGTTTATCTGATGCTCTATATAGTATTTGTGCCAATACCAATCGTTTCTTCTGTCCTGTTGAGAATTGACTATAATCTTTTGTTGACAATTCTTGTAATATTCCCTCTTTATCTAAACAAACATCTTTTAGTACTGTTTCTAGCTTTTGCATTTCTTCTTCACTGATATCTGAAACAGATTCTTTACCAACTAATTCTTTCAATACATTCCCATTGGTTCCTAAATCTTTATCTGCTTTAATAGCCACAAATTGTTTTCCTAATTTATCGACCTTTTTTTCTCCATCTATTTGAATAGCTTGCCTATTATGGATATCTCCCCTTTTTAATAATTTCAAAAAAGTACTTTTTCCTCTACCTGATTTTCCAGAAAGTAATACGACTTCTCCCTTTTTTATTGAAAATTCTGGTACTTCTATTTTATGCCTATATTTCATTTTACCCGTGTTAGGATCTTTTTCTTGATAAAATTTTCCTTTAAAATCTCTAATTTCTATACTTTCAAATGGTTCTGTTGCTTCTACCAACGGATCCTGTTTTTCTTCTATTTGTCTAATAATATCTTCTAATTGTTTTTCAGATTCTTTTAAATGACTCTTCTCTCTTATCATTCTAAATATATTGTCAACATTGTTCACTACATTACCTATCAAGTAACTCACTCTATTGGTTTCTACAATAATTTGTGATAATGTTTTTGCATCCAATTTTTGTGAATCTTTAATTTTTTCACTGCCTATCATACCTGTTAAAATTGCTGAAGATATGATATCTACTGCTTTCATTATATCTACTTTATTCTGGATTTTACTATCTTCTATAAATACCTTACTTATTTGCTTTTTTATCTCTTCTTTCTTTTCTTCTGCTTCCTGCACACTTACAGGCTCATTTTTTATTAAGTCATTTTCCTGTCTATATACCTTCCTTCTCTCTTCTCCGACCCTTTCACCATAATTTTTTGTAACATATCTTCTTCCTATTAAGGTTCCTACACTAACTAGTCCACTAATTCCAATTTTTTTAGCCACTTCCTTTGAATTTTTACTTTCGCTTATCATAGCTCCCAACATACTAATAATACTCATTCCTAGTCCTAAATAATTGGTAATGGTATTATCTTGAATTCGATGTAGTTGATTCGTATAATCTCTTACAATTTCTGCGATTTCTGTTTCTGACATGGTTATCTCGATTTCTGTTTTTTGCCCATTACTATCTTCTACCTCCTGTTTTCTGGTTATTATTCCATCTCTTGACTTATCTATAATTTCATACATATTGTCTAGATTTGCAATTTCTCTTTGTAAATCATATTCTTCATGTAAATTTCTTGTATACATCTTCAAAAAATCATAAATAGGTCCTCTACATGCTTTTAATGCAATTAAAGCTTTTGCTGTTTTTGTATTCATCTTTTCATTGTTTGTACTAAAATAGGTGGTTACTGCATCAATTCCTGCATCTCCAATAATTCGTAAAAAATGACAACCTGTTATTAAATATTTTAAATCTGATTTGTAAAATTTACCACTTCTCATGTTTTCAATTCTTTTAGGTCTGTTTTCCTTTTTATTTATTTTCTTTTTGATTTTTCTCTTTGTATTAAGTGTTTGATTCTTTTTCGTTTGTTCATCTTTTAAATTTCTTTTAATCATAGAGGTAACCATTTTGGCTGTTTCTCCAACATTTGGTACATATTCATCTTTCATATATATTCTCCTTTTTACAGTTTACATATTTATTTTACCATATTTTTCTATAAAAATAAAGTAGATATACTTTATACAGTACTATCTACTTTATTACTCAGCCCTATATCAAAGTCGAAAGCATTACTAAATGATTGTTTTAACTATTTTTTAATTTCATAGATAACAATTTTGATATACCATTTTCCTCCATTGTAATTCCATAAACTGTATCTGCTGCTTCCATCGTTCCTTTTCTATGTGTAATAACTAAGAATTGCGTATTTTTAGAAAATTTCTTTAAATATTCTGCATATCGATAAACATTAACATCATCTAATGCTGCTTCAATCTCATCTAATACACAGAATGGTGCTGGATTGATTTTTAAAATAGCAAATAACAAGGCAATGGCTGTAAATGCTTTTTCTCCACCAGATAATAGCATCATATTTTGTAATTTCTTTCCTGGTGGTTGTACTGTTATTTCTATTCCACATTCTAAGATATTATCTTTGTCTTCTAATCGTAAACTTGCAGTTCCTCCACCAAATAATTCTTTAAATACTTCAGCAAAATTTTTGTTAATCATCTCAAATTTTTCTTTAAATTGTTCTTTCATAATACTTGTCATATCTGAAATAATTTTTCTTAATTTTGCCATTGTACTTTCCAAATCCACTCTTTGTTCACACATAAAGTCATATCGATCTTTTAAATTTTTGTATTCCTCTATTGAGTCAACATTAACACTTCCTAATTCTCTGATGTCATTTCGTAAGTCTTTTACTTTTTTCTGTGTCAATTGTACATTTTCAGGTTTTCTATAATCTACAACATTATTTGGTGTTAATTCATATTCCTCCCACATTTTATTAATGATTCCATTAATATCTTCTTCTAATTTTGTTTTCTTAGCATCTACTTTTAGCATTTGTGCTTTTAAATCTTCAATAATTTTTAATTTATTGTTAATTTCCTCTTCTTGCTCTGCTAATTTTTGATTTTTTTGAATTCTTTTTTCTTTTAGTTCTTCTATTTTTGATCCACTATTTTTTACTTCTTCTTTAATTTTCTCTATCTTTTCTTTGATTTCTTCTATTACTTTTTCTAAATTGAAATTATCTTGCTTGATTTGCTCAATTTGTGTCTTTTTATTTTCGATACTTCTATTAGTGCTTTCAATTTCAGAATGAATTCTTTCTTGAAGTTCTTCTATTGAGCTTTCACTTTCATCAAATGAAGATACAGAAATTTTTAAATTGGTAATGTCAAAATTTAAATCATCTACATATTTTTGATTATCTTTATTTAATTCTGCAAATTCTGTAATGATTTTCTTCAATTTTTCGTTTTCTTCATTGATGATTTGTATTTTTTCTTGAAATTCTGTTTTATTCTTCATACTTTGTTCTTTTTGCTCTTCTATTTTTTTGTTTTCTTCTTTTAGTTTATTTAGTCTAGTTTCTAGTCTAGAAATATTTTCTTCTATGCTCTTGATTTTCTCTTTTCCTGTTGCATATGTGATTTCAATTTCTTGTAATTCTTTATCAAAAGATGAAGCTTTTTCTAATACATGTTCAATAGATTCTTGATAATTTTCTTTTTCCCTTTCAAGTTTTTGTATTTGTTCTTCTAATTTCTTAATTTCTTTTTGTAGCTTTTCAATTTCTCTTCCCCTGCCTAAAATATTGACTGTCTTTTTCGCAACAGAACCTCCTGTGATAGCTCCTGATGGATTAATGACATCTCCTTCTACTGTGATAATTCTAAAGCTATATCCATTGTCTTTGGCAACTCTAATAGCTGTATCCATATCTTGCACAATCACGGTTCTTCCTAATAGATTTAAAATAATGTTTTCATATTTTTTGCTGTATCGAATTAAATCTGATGCAATTCCAATAACCCCTGTATTTTTACCTTTCATTTTTTCAAGTTTCTTTCCTTTCACTGATGAAATTGGTAAAAATGAGGCTCTTCCTAATTTGTTTTTTCTTAAATGTTCAATTAATCTTTTGGCATCTTCTTCGTTTTCTGTTACGATATTTTGCAAACTGCTTCCGAGACACATTTCAATCGCGGTTTGATATTCTTCCGGTACTTCTATAATATTTGCTAAAACACCATGCATTCCTTTTCCTAATTCTTTTGTTGTTTCACAATCTTTTAATAATGTTTTAACACTTTTGATATATCCTTCTTTTTCTTTTTCAGTTTCGATTAGGAATTTTAATTTAGATTCTTTTATTCTCTTTTCTCCTGAAAGCATATTAATTTTACTATCAAAATCTTTGATTTTTCTATCTGCTTCTTGTTTTTCTTTATTTACTTCTTCTAAATCTGATAAAATCTTGTTTCGTTTGCTTTCTATTTCATAAAATTCTTTTGCAATTTCTTCTTTTTTCATTCTCTTATTATCTAGTTCAGAAATATTTCCAGTCATTTCATTTTTGATTTGTGTTTGTCTTTTTTGATAGTTTTGATAATTAATATCTTGTTCGCTAATACTTGATTGCAATTCATATTTTTTATCTGTGTTTTCTTCTACTGTTTTCTTATGTCCTTCCATTTCCAATTCTTTACTAGACAATTTTTTTGTAATTTCTGCTAATTCTTTTTCTTTTTCTTCTAACTCTTTTGCAAATTTTTCTCTGTTTTGTTTTAAATTTTCTTTCTTTTCTTCCTTTTGTTTTTTCTCCTCTTCTAGTTCTTGTATCCTTGTTGTTAATTCCTCAATTTCGTTCTCAAATCTTTCTTTATTTTGCTTATTATTTTCAATTCTTGTATTAGATACATTGATATCAGAATTTAGCATTTCAATTTCTTTTTTGCTTTCAAATCCTAAATTAGACATCTCTTCAATGGATTCTGTAATATGATCAATTTCTGATTTTAATTCTTCTTTTAATGCTTTAATTCTTTCTAATCTACCTTCTTCATCATTACATTGTGTCTTATAGATTTCTTCATCTTTGACAATATCTTCTAATTCTTTTTTATATTTTTCTATATTGTATAAAAACAAACCAATCTCAATATTTTTTAATTCTTCTCTTAAGTTTAAATATTTTTTTGCCTTTTCTGCCTGTATTTTTAATGGTTCTATATTGGTTTCAATTTCTGCCAATATATCATTAATTCTAAGAAGATTTAATTTTGTATGTTCTAATTTTTTCTCACTTTCTGCTTTTCTTACTCTATATTTGACAATTCCGGCTGCTTCTTCAAAAATATGTCTTCTGTCTTCTGATTTATTACTTAAAATTTCATCTATTTTTCCTTGCCCAATAATCGAATACCCATCTTTTCCAATACCTGTATCCATGAATAATTCCAATACATCTTTTAATCTACATGGTACTTTATTGATATAGTAACCTGTTTCTCCACTTCTATATATTTTTCTTGTAACCGTTACTTCTGTATATTCAATTGGTAAACTTCCATCTGTATTATCAAATACCAATGATGCTTCTGCAAAGCCTAGAGATTTTCTATTTTGTGTACCTGCAAAGATAATATCTAACGATTTCGAACCTCTTAATGATTTCATACTTTGTTCTCCAAGTACCCATCGAATCGCATCTGATATATTACTTTTTCCAGAACCATTTGGTCCGATAACTGCAGTAATCCCTGGCATAAATTCTAATACTGTTTTATCTGCAAATGACTTAAATCCTTGTAATTCTAATCTTTTTAAATACATGTATATCTCCTCTTTGTTATGTTTATTTTTACTTATGTTTCTATTTATATATTTATTTTTCAAACATTTTTACTTTTATACTATATACTATTTTTGCCTAAAAAACAAGCAAATCTTCTATAATTCTATTCATAAAATTTTTATCATTCCTTATCCTTTTATTATATAGAAATAGAGATTCTGACTATTTGTCAAAATCTCCACTTTCATTACAACTATTCTTACATATTTTTATCAATATCTGGTAATAATTGTTTCTTTCTTGAAACAACACCTGGTAAAAATGCTCTATTATTTTCTAATTTGACATCAAATGCCTTTTCTACTGCATCTGTTCTATTTCCTAAAGCTATAATTTCTGAATTGCTATTTAAGATGTCTGTAATAGCAAATACAAATAGTTGAATTCCTCTTTTTTCTATTTCACTATTAATAGCACCTTCTAATTCTTGTTGTCTTTTTAAAACATCCTCTATACTTACAGTATTTACTTGTGCTATAACAAATTTTGTATCCTCTTTTTCAAATTCTTTTGCATCTAGATTTACCAATTCTTGTTCTGAAAAATCTCCTAAATCTGTTCCTGCTTTTAGCATTTCTAACCCATATTCTTGCATATCTATGTTTGCTATTTTTTGTAATGCATTTGCTACTTTAACATCTTCTTCTGTACATGTTGGTGATTTAAATAATAGTGTATCAGATATGATTGCACTTAAACATAATATAGCTATTTCTCTTGTCATTTCTATATTGTTTTCTTTGTATAACTTATATAATACTGTGGCAGTACATCCAACAGGTTCTGTCCTATAATATAATTGATAAGGTGCTTTAAAGTTCATTGTGTGATGGTCAATTACTTTTAATATTTTTGCATTTTCTATGTTTTCTATAGATTGTGTTGCTTCATTATGATCTACCAGTATAACCTCTTGTCCGTCTTCTGCTTTATCTATCATTTTTGGGGCTTCTAATTTTAGATAATCTAATACATATTGTGTTTCTTTGTTAACTTTGCCTATTCTTGTTGGTATGCAATGATTTCCTAATTTATTTTCTAAATCAGCCATTACAATACTAGAACAGATTGAATCTGTGTCTGGATTTTTATGTCCAAATATAAATACTTTGTTTTCCATATTCATTTCTCCTTTTCTTTTTTCCTATATTCTTACTTATTATATTTTCATTTGTTGAATTTGTCAATTAAAAAACTAGCAAAATATACTAAAAGAAAGAAAATACGTCACTGTTCAAACAAAAAGACAAACCTTCTACAGATTTGCCTTTGGATTTCTTATTTCTATAAAAATTTATTCTTCTTTATTTGTATCTATATTTTTTAAAATATATTCTAATTCTTCTTTATTAAATTGATATTTCTTATTACAGAAGTGACATACTAATTCTGCCTTTCCTTCCTTTTCTATAATATCTTCTAATTCTTCTTTGCCAACTGTCATTAATGCATCTTGCATATGTTCTTTTGAGCAATCACATTTAAATTCTGGTACGATACTATCTTCTATAATTTCTACATTTTCGTCTCCCGTTATTTTCTTAGCAATTTCTTCTAATGTTAAATTTTGATCTAACATTTTTGACATTGCTCCAGCCTTAAAGATAGATTTCTCAACTGTTGATATATCTTCCTCTGTTGCATCTGGCATTGGAGTTATTAAATATCCTCCACTTGCTCTGACACCATTTTTATCTACTAATACACCTAATGCTACTGCTGAATTTCTTTGTTCTGAATTCACAAAGTAATTTGCAAAATCTTCTGCAATTTCTCCTGATACTAATGGAGATATTCCAATATATGGATCTTTTAATCCAATATCTTTTACTACATTAATAAATCCTTCATGACCTACCGCTCCACTAACATCTAATTTTCCCTCTTCATTTAACGGCATTTCTACAACAGGGTTTGTCGCATATCCTTTTACAATAGGCTTATTATTAGCAGTTGCAATCATAACACCAATTGGTCCATTTCCTTTTAATTGAACCGTTAATTTATCTTTACTTCCTTTCATTTCTGTTGCCATGATAGATGTTATGGTTAATAGTCTTCCAAATGCTGCCGTTACGACTGGACTCATATCATGTATTCTTCTTGCTTCTTCTACCATTTTTGTTGTATTTGCACATATAACTGAGACTCTTCCTTCATGTGCTAAAAATTTAATTATTTTATCTGACATTAGTTTTTCCTCATTTCTTTCTATATTTGTTTTCATCTATTTATAACATAAATATCCACTTTTTTCAAGTCATTCTATATAAGGATAATTCTCGCTTCACGAGAACTTTTCTCTACTTTTCTAATTTAACTATATATATTTAAGTTCTCGAAGAAGCGTAAAGATTTGTCGACCCGAAAAATTGCTATGCAATTTTTCTGTGCAACTTTGTTTTTTTGTTGAATAGGAAAACTCGATTTTTCCTATTCAACAAAAAAAGCAGTATTTAACTGCTTTTTTACTGATGCATCTCAAACATATCTTTTCCTTCACCACAAACTGGACAAACCCAATCATCTGGTAAATCTTCAAAAGGTGTTCCTGGTGGTATTCCTGCTTTTTCATTTCCGAACTTAGGATTATATATATATTTACATTCTATACATTCATATCTCTGGTTATCTGTTTTTTCTGTTTTAAAATTCCTGTATCCTAAACTAATCGCTACAATTACCATAAGTAAGAATGATAGTGCTTTCCATATTCCACTTTCTAACATAATCACTGCGAATATTCCAAATGTTGCACTAATTCCATATAATATTAAAACCGCTTGTTTTTGGCTAAATCCTTTTGCCACAATTCTATGATGCAAATGTCCTTTATCTGCTTTAAATATAGCTTTAATAGATTTTCCTTTTATTAATCTTCTAATAATTGCCCAAAATGTATCAAATAATGGTAATCCTAAAACAATTAATGGTAATACAATTACAGCTGCTGTATAGGTTTTTGCTACTCCCAGAATAGAAATAATAGATAGAGAAAATCCTAAAAAGTTTGAACCTGTATCTCCTATAAATGTTTTTGCTGGTGCGAAATTAAATGGTAAGAATCCAACCAATGCACCTGCAAGTGCTGTTATTAGTAATATAGCCACCATTGGTGAATCATTTAATACAAATATGATTAATAAGGAAATTGCGGATATAACAGATATTCCCGAAGATAATCCATCTAATCCATCGATCAAATTAATCGCATTTGTTACCCCTACAATCCAAATAACGGTTATGATAATCGAAAATATTTCTTGCATTTCTATTGTATTTAAAAATGGTAATGTAATATCTTCTATTCTTACCCCAAACGCTACTACTACAATTGCTGCCAATACTTGTCCTATTAACTTTGTTATTGGTTTTATTGTTTTTATATCATCCACAATACATACAATTGAAATGATTAATATTCCCAAAAGCATTCCTAGTAACTTTTGTCCATATCGTTCTATTCCGAAATAGATTGATTGAATTTTCTATACTCATAACAATTAATAGATAAATGACAGAAACTAAGAATCCTAATATGACTGCTGGTCCACCAAATTTGGGCATTGCCTTTTTATGCATTCTTCTTTGATCTTTCGGAACATCTACAGCACCTACTTTATGTGCAATTTTAATCGTATAGGGTGTTGCCATAAATGTTACGATAAATGCAAGCAAAAATGCAATTGCAATATCTCCCCACATATTCATTCCTCCATATTATTTCATATTTTCATTTTCAATTTCTTCAATAATTTTAATTCTTTCCATATGTCTTCCACCTTCGAATTCTGTTGCAAGCCACATTCTTAAGATACAAATTGCTTCATTGACACTTACATAATCTGCTCCTAAAGCTAATACATTGCTATCATTATGCAATCTTGAAAATTTAGCAGTTTCCTCATTATAACATGGAGTACTTCTAATTCCTTTAAATTTATTTGCAACAATACTCATTCCTAAACCAGAACGGCAAATCAATATTCCTTTTTCAGCTTTTCCTTTTTGAACAGAAAGAGCTACTTCTTTTGCAATATTCGGATAGTCTACTCTTTCTTCATTCATACAACCATAATCTATATATTTTATTCCTTTTTCATCTAAGTATTTTTTGATTTCCTCTTTTAATTTAAATCCTCCATGATCACAACCAATTGCTATCATTTTTCTTCCTCCTTTTTGAACAATGGGGACGTGTCAAATCGTTCAAAAATTGAACAAAAGGGACAAGTCCATACATTCATTTTTTATCTCCTATATAAAAATATACCATAAGTTTTTTTATAATACAATAATAAATTGTAAAATTCACTTGCATTTCATAAAAAAATGTGTTAGAATATCAAATGTTATAATGAATAATTGACTAAGAGGAGGTGCTTATAGATGCCAAATATCAAATCAGCTAAGAAAAGAGTTAAAGTAATTGAGAAAAAAACTTTAAGAAATAATATGATAAAATCTGGATATAAATCAGCTGTTAGAAAGTTTGAAGAAGCGATTGAAGCTGGAAATTTAGAAGAAGCTAAAGTTCTATTTTCTGAAGCAACTAAAAAAATAGATCAAGCTTGTACAAAAGGTGTTATTGTAAAAAACACTGCAGCTAGAAAAAAATCTAATTTATCAAAAAAATTAAATGCAGCTATGGCTTAAGGCTAAATAAAGATTATGCATAGTTTTTATTGAAAGCAACTTTTTATTAATAGAAAGTTGTTTTTTTGTTTACTAAAAAACCAACTATTTTTACAAATAGTTGGTTATATGACAGCTATATAAATTCTTACTTTTTTAAAATCAATATATTCTTCTATGTCTGGCACATCATCTAAATTATAGCCTGACCCAGGAATAACATTTGCATATATATAATGTGTAAAAACACCTATATTTTTAGCCTTTTTTACTGTTATGTCCTTTTCTATTTCTAATTCAAATACAAGAAAATTTTTATTCTTAATACTATATTTTTCGCTTCCCTCAAATTCTTCCTTACTTGCAATATAATATGTCACATCACTATTTTCATCATAATCATATACATTGTATTTTACAAGTCCATATGCATTTCCCTTAAAAATATCTCCCTTTGTGTATACACTTTTCCAAAAGTCTGGTGTTTTTTCTGCAAGATTGTATAATTTTGCTTTTTGACTAATTGTATAAAAATCAAAACTAACATTTTCTAATTTTTCAAACTTTAATTCTTTAGGTTCTTCACTTAATTCTTCAAATGTTAATATCGGAAAATATTTTATATTATCTTTATTTTTATGAATATCTTTTGGCAAAAATCCCATCATTTTTTTAAATGCTCTAGCAAACGCTTCACCTGAGTCATATTGATATTTTATTGCTACATCTAACACTTTTTCATTATTTTCTAGCAAATCAATTGTGGCCATGCTTAGTCTTCTTTTTCTTATATATTCTGCCAATGTTATATTTGTAACAAAACTAAATATTCTATGAAGTGTATATTCATTTACCGCTAATATTTTTGCTAATTCTTTATACTCAATTTCTTCTGTTAAGTTTTTTTCTATGTATTCTACCAATTCTTTTAATCGATTATTATTTCCTATATACATCTTTCTTCACCGTTTTTTTTATTTTTTACATCTATTTTAATTATAACATTATATTTTTCATCCTTCAATCATTTCTAAAAAGAATGGTGAAAACTTCCATTGTATTTCCCTTTCTTTCATGTTACGATAAATATAGTATTTTATGAATAGAGGTGTCATATTTATGCTAAAATTATTAATACAAAGTTATAAAAATTTAGATAAAAAAATATCACATATTTTGAAGATTGGACTTTCTTTTTCCTTCATCATTTGTTTACTTTCAGCAATGGTTTTACTTACATATATGCTATTTTTTACATATCCAATTATTTATTATATAGGAATTTTAGGTATTGTATTGGGATTAAATTTTGCGATGAGTTTTATTATTTCAGCTACGATTATTGATGATGTAAAAAAAGAAAGTCTTTGATGATTTGTTACTAGTTAGACCTTCCCTACCAAGAAGAACAATTTGGTATATTTTTAAATGTTCGAATGCGACCGGAGTCGTTCTAGAAATTCTTATATTTAAGTCGTAAAGGGTCCTGTTTCCGGGTATTGTTGCAATTTAGATATTAGAATTTCTTAAACGGAAATCGGAGGATAGTCGAGAACTTTAAAAATATACCAAATTGTTCTTCTTGGTAGGGAAAGTCTGAACTATAACCACGATTTGGCGATTTTCTAAATTTTTTCATGTATATTTCTTGACAAAATGACATAAACTGTGTAAAATAGTATTTGACATTTTAAAAATATATTTGCGTTTGTACAATGAAAGCAATTAGAAGTTACTTTTAGAGAATAAGGGTCATCGGCTGAAAACCCTTTAAGGTCAACCTAAACTTGTGAAACACATTGGAGCAATTTTTAATAAAGTGGAAAATTAGATAGATACATACATTTATTTAGTTTTCAAGCTGGGTGGTACCGCGGATTTATTTCGTCCCTGCAATTTTGCAAAGGGCGTTTTTTTGTACCCTTTTTCAGATACAAACTATGCCCTAACAATTTATACCTTAAGAAAGGAATGAGTAAATATGAATGAGTACAGAACACACAACTGTAATGAAATCACATTAGAAGATGTGGGAAAACAAGTTAGAATTAGTG
>CALXFG010000032.1 GCA_944387505.1 uncultured Clostridia bacterium | reverse complement strand
TTTCTTTAGTGTTACAAACTCTGTAATATTCTGTGGATAACTATTTTTTTATTTTTCTAGTCTGAACAGTAACAAAATATCTACAAAAATGTGAAAAATTCAATAAAAAGCTTTGCAAAAATGTGATTATATGGCATAATGATAATAGATAATGTAATAGTATAGATGGACAGAGATGAATGGATGTGGTATACTATGCATATAAAGAAAAGAGGTAATGATTTATGAATGAGAAAATATATTCTATAGAGGAAATAAAAAAAATATTGAAAGATGTATTAAAAAATATGCCTGTGTATCAAGTAATTTTGTTTGGCTCTTATGCAAAAAAATCAGCAGATAAAGATAGTGATTTGGATTTTATTATAGATACAAGAGAAACTTTAATGGGGTTTAAGTTATATAGCTTGATAACTAAAATAGAGGAAGCTTTTAAGAAACCGGTAGATGCATTTGAAAAAACAGAAATTATAAAAAATTCTAAAATAGATAAAGAAATACAAAGAACAGGAGTGGTAGTATATGAAAAATAAAGAATATATATCTTTTATAAAAATGATTGAATATATAGAAAAATCATTAAAATATACTAAAGATTATACATTTGAAGAGTTTTGTAATGATGAAAAAACAATTGATGCTACCGTGTTTGCTATTAGTCAGATAGGTGAATTAGTAAAAAATATTTCTCAAGAAACAATGAAAAAGTATTCTTCAATAGAATGGAATATGATAAAGGGGTTAAGAAATAGAATTGTACATGATTATGAAGGAATAAGTTTAAAAAGTATATGGTATATATTAAAAAATGATATTCTTGAATTGAAAACAGAAATTCAAAAAATTTTAAATGAGGAAAATGTAGAAAAAAGTGAAGAGGAATAATAAAGTAATCATAAAAGTAGAAAATCATATCATAGAGATGTGATTTTCTATTTTTTGACTTTTATCAAAAGAATAAAATAAACAAAAATTTTCTTAATTTATTTCATTTTGTTCGCTTGAAATGTAAAAAAAATAGTATATAATAGAAAACATAGGAAAGAGAAAAACAAAGGAGCAAAGATACATGCAAGAAACGGTAAAAACAAAAAAAGTAGGAGAAATATTTCGTGACTATCAAACAAAATCCAATATACAATATGCGAATATCCAAGGACTAAATGTTGTGAAAAAGACAAATACTTTGCAAGTCATATTGTATTTTGACGAATATATAGAAATCAAAGAACTATGGTTTTTTGAAAAATTTTTAATTGACAGATTCCATTTTGAACATATTGATATGGTTATCAAATATCATGAAGGTGTTGTGCTAAAAGACATAAAAACAGAATGGAGAAATATCATTGCTTATATGTCACACAAATATCCATTGATGAAACCAATGCTTTTATTAAAAAGTGATGTGGAAGTAGATGGAAATGAAGTAAATATCAAAATGCATATTCGAGGAGCAGAATTTTTAAAAGCCAAAAAAACAGATAAAGAATTAGAAAAAGTTTTGAAAAATCTATTTGGAAAAGAATATAAAGTAAATCTTACAGAACAATTATTAAAAGAAGAAATAGAAGAAATACGAGAAGAAATTAAACAAGTAGAAGAAAAGGCCATTGCACATATTGAAGAATTAAATGCTGAAAAACAAAGAGAAAATGCAAACAATGAAAATCATAATGAATATGGAAATGTACCAGAATACAATGATCCAGATTATGTACCACCTACAGATATGGAAGGATATATTCCAGAAGAGGCAATGGATGGAATACCACCAATGGAAGGAATGGATGACTTCCATGAACAAGAATATATTATGGGAAAACCATCAAAAGCGAAAGAAAACAAAGTAGCGATAAAAGATATCACAGCAAGTAATTCTAGAATTACTATTGAAGGAAGAGTTCTAACAAGTGAATGTCGTGAAACTAGAACAGGAAAAGGTATGTTAATTTTTGACATTTATGATGGAACAGGAACGATTACTTGTAAATCTTTTGCAAAAGATGCAACAGAAGGAAATGAAATTATTGATAAAATTCAAGATGCAAAAGTGATTAAGGCAGTTGGAAAAGCAGGATTAGATGCCTATGCTGGAGATGTAACCATTATGGCAAATACAATTATGGTAAGTCATATGGATGTTCCAGAATTACCAGAAGAAGATGAAAGTACACCTCTGATATTAGGAATGAATCCCAATATTACAGAACCATTGGTAAAAATTGCCGAATTAAATGTAGATGATGGAAAAGTATCTATTGAAGGTGAAGTCATCGATATGGAGGATAGAGAACTAAAGTCAGGAAAAACCTTGCTTAGTTTTGATATCTATGATGGAACCAGCAGTATGACTTGTAAAGCCTTTTTAAATAAAGATAATAGTAAACGAGTAATTAAAAGAATCAAAAATGCCAAAGGATTAAAGATAGCAGGAACAGCACAAATGGATTCTTTCTCAAATGAATTAACGATTATGGCAAATACGATTGTAGAAGGCGAAGGCATTAAAAAGAAGATTAGAGAAGACCATGCAGAAGTCAAAAGAGTAGAACTTCACATGCATACAAAAATGAGTCAAATGGATGCTATGACCTCAGCAACAGATTTAATCAAAAGAGCTATGAAATGGGGAATGAAATCGATTGCGATTACTGACCATGGTGTTGTACAAGCTTTCCCAGAAGCCCATAAGTTATTGGGATATGACAATCCAGATATGAAAATTATTTATGGAGTGGAGGCATATCTAGCGCCAGATAATACCAAAACCGTATATAATGGTAAAAAACAAAGTATGGATACCACCTATTGTGTATTAGACTTGGAAACAACAGGATTTTCAGCAACGACTGAAAAAATTACAGAAATCGGTGTTATGAAGGTAAAAGATGGTGAAGTAATAGATGAATTTAGTTGTTTTGTTAATCCTGAAAAACACATCCCAGAAAGAGTTACAGAAGTTACCAACATTACAGATGAGATGGTAAAAGATGCAGAAACGATTGATAAAGTATTTCCAAAACTATTAGCATTTTTGGGAGATGACAAGGAAACGGTTATTGTTGCACATAATGCAAATTTTGATGTCGGATTTTTAAAACAAAATGCCAAAGCATTGGGATATGATTTTGATTATACGTATTTAGATACTTTAAGTTTAGCTAAAGATTTATTCCCAGATTATAAGAAATACAAATTAGGAAAAATTGCAGAAAATTTAGGAATTAAAGTAGAAGTTGCACACCGTGCTTTAGATGATGTAGATACAACTGTAAAAGTATTTAAAGTGATGGTAGATATGTTAAAGAAAAAGGGAGCAACCATCGTAGAAGACATTGATAGAGTAGCTGCAAGTGAAGAAGCAAAAAAAGAAGAATACAAAAAACTAAAAACTTATCATGCTATTATCTTAGCTAAAAACTATGTGGGATTAAAGAATTTATATAAATTAGTATCTTTATCACACTTACATTATTTTTATAGAAAGCCACGTATCTTAAAAAGTCTGTATAAAAAATATTCAGAAGGATTGATATTGGGAAGTGCATGTGAAGCTGGAGAATTATATCAAGCCATTGAGCTTGGAAAAACAGATGAAGAAATCGAAGCCATTGCGAATGACTATGACTATTTAGAAATTCAACCAACTGGAAATAATCAATTCTTAATTCGAAATGGAACAGTAGCTGATGAAGAAGCATTAAGAGATATTAATAGAAAAATTGTGGAATTGGGAGAAAAATTAAATAAGCCAGTTGTTGCCACTTGTGATGTGCATTTTATGGATCCACAAGATGAGATTTATAGACGTATCTTAGAAGCAGGACAAAAATATGATGATGCCGATAATCAAGCACCACTTTACTTAAGAACAACAGAAGAAATGCTAGAAGAATTTAGTTATTTAGGTAAAGAAAAAGCCTATGAAGTGGTTGTTACCAATACCAATAAAATATCAGATATGTGTGAACAAATTAGTCCGATATCTCCAGAAAAATGTCCACCACATATTCCAGGTTGTGAGCAAACGATAAAAGATATAGCTTATAGCAAAGCACATGAATTATATGGAGATCCATTACCAGAAATTGTACAAACTAGATTAGATAAAGAATTAGATTCTATTATTAGAAATGGATTTTCTGTTATGTATATCATTGCACAGAAACTGGTATGGAAATCAAATGAAGATGGATATATCGTAGGTTCCAGAGGGTCTGTTGGTTCATCGTTTGTTGCCAATATGACAGGAATTACAGAAGTAAATTCACTTCCAGCACATTACAGATGTCCAAATTGTAAATATTCAGATTTTACTGATTATGGTGTCAAAAATGGATTTGACTTACCAGATAAAAATTGTCCAAAATGTGGACACAAACTAGATAAAGATGGAATGGATATTCCATTTGAAACTTTCCTTGGCTTTAATGGAGATAAAGAGCCAGATATTGACTTGAACTTCTCAGGAGAATATCAAGCAAAAGCACATAAATACACAGAAGTTATCTTTGGAAAAGGAACCACATTTAAAGCAGGAACCATTGGTACAGTTGCTGATAAAACCGCTTATGGATATGTAAAAAATTATTATGAAGAAAGACATATACCAATTAACCAAGCAGAAATCAAAAGAATATCTCATGGATGTACAGGAATCAAAAGAACAACAGGACAACATCCAGGAGGAATTATCGTTGTACCAAAAGGAAGAGAAATCTATGAATTTTGTCCAGTACAACACCCAGCAGATGATCCAAATTCCGATATTATTACAACCCATTTTGATTATCATTCAATTGACCAGAACCTGTTAAAATTAGATATACTAGGACACGACGATCCGACCGTTATCAGAATGTTGCAAGATATTACAGGAATAGATCCAACAAAAGTACCATTAGATGATAAAGCAACCATGTCTATCTTTAGCTCAACAGATGCTTTAGGTGTTACACCAAAACAAATTGGTTCAGAGGTGGGAAGTTATGGTATACCAGAATTTGGAACAAAGTTTGTTAGAGGAATGTTGGTAGATACAAGACCAACGACATTTGATGAATTGATTCGTATATCACGGATTATCACATGGTACAGATGTGTGGCTTGGAAATGCACAAACCTTAATTGAAAATGGAACTGTAACCTTAACAGAAGCTATCTGTTGTCGTGACGACATTATGATATACTTAATCAAACAAGGATTACCACCAAATTCTGCATTTAAAATCATGGAAACTGTACGTAAAGGAAAAGCATTGAAAGACCCAGCAAAGTGGAAAGAATATACAGATTTAATGAGAGAACATAATGTACCAGAATGGTATATCAAATCTTGTGAAAAGATAAAATACATGTTCCCGAAAGCACATGCGGCAGCATATGTAACCAATGCCTTTAGAATCGCATGGTTTAAAGTACATGAACCAAAAGCCTATTATGCAGCCTTTTTCTCAATCAGAGCAGCAGATGAATTTGATAGTGAAATCATGACATTTGGAGAAGAAAAAGTAAAAAATAAAATGAAAGAAATTGATTTACAAGGAAATAATGCAACACAAAAAGATAAAGCAATGTACCCAGTGTTAGAACTTGTTTTAGAAATGTATGAAAGAGGCATCAAATTCTTACCAATTGACCTATACAAATCCAGTAGCACAAAATTTATTGTAGAAGAAGATGGAATACGTCCACCACTAAATAGTATTGCAGGACTTGGAACAGTAGCAGCACAAGGAATTGAGAATGCAAGAAAAGATGGAAAATTCATGTCAATCGATGATATGAAAATCAGGTCAAAAGTAGGAGACTCTGTAGCAGACCTATTGAAGAAATTTGGTTGTTTAGACGGCATGAGTCAAAGTAATCAATTAAGTTTGTTCGGATAAAACGGGATTTTGGGGACGGACTCAAAAATCCCTCTGTCCCATTGGGGACGTTTCTGTTTGGGACATTTTATGGAAATCTTTAAAAGCTAAATATGTTCTCAAAAGAGAAGAAATAGGAACAAAAAGCCTAAAATAGACTTTTTAAAGAGAAAAGGGGGATCAAATGTCAGAAAAATTACTAGAGATTATATTTTTATATACTTTTTTAGCAACAATAGGAATTATTATATATTGTGTAAAAACAAAGAAGTCAGAAGCGGCAACAAAACATATAATCTGGATAGCATTTATTCCTATGTACCTTATGTTTATATATATTCCATTTTGGTATGCTAATATTTTATTGGGAAATAATGGAGCTGCCATTTTATTGATGATTATGTTTCTTGGCTATTTAATAATCAGAATAGGAATAGTCATATATAATAGGATGAAAGTAAAATTATCAAAAGACGAAGGAATTTATGTTAGAGATCTGGAAGTAGAATATAGTCCAGCAATACTTTCTTATTTGCAAAATCAAAAGATAGAAGAAAAAAAGGATATTGTAGCATGTATCTTAAATTTATGTGCAAAAGGATTTCTTAAAATAGAGAAGAAAAAGGAAAATTATTATGAACTAGAGCCTTTGCCAAACAAAGATAGTGAAATATTAAAAAAAGATGAAAAATATTTGTATACCACGATTTGCAAAAAAGAAAAATTAAATATGAATATATGGATGAAATATATAAAAGAGGAATTTGAGAACTATCATTTTACTAAGAAAGATAAGATACGAATAGATTTAATATTTTTGTATTCATATTTTATTATGATGATAGTTTTTTTGATATACCTACAAGTTAGTGGAGAAAATCAAAATTATAGTGGAATCTTTAGTACAATGTTTATTCTACTGTTTGTGGGTATTGAGATATCTCTATTAGAACCAGCTATAAGAGCAATCATACGATATCTAAGAAAAGGAGAATACTTAGATGGTACATATACAACAAAAGGTGCCAAAGAAATGAAACGATGGGATAAATATAAAAAGTTTTTAGAAGACTATACTTTACTAAAAGACAAACCATTAGAAAGTGTAATGGTATTAGAAAAACACATTGCTTATGCAACTGTGCTAAACGTAAATACAAGTTATACAAAAAGTTTTATAGAACAATTAGAAGTAACTCATAAAATTAATTTGGATTATATTAATAATATGTTAGAAGAAATAAAAAAAGAAGCTTAGAAACGAAGTGAACTAAAATTATTAGACAAAAAGGTTAATAAGAGAGGGGAGTACAGAAATAGGAGTTATTTTGAATGATATAAATTAAATAAAAAAATGAAAAATATAACAGAAAAAATGTCGAAAAATGTTGAAAAAAATATATACATATGATAACATGATAGTATAGTATAAAATAAATAAGGGGGATTTTTATGGAAAAATCAAAGATTGATTTATATTTAACAACAAATTCAAAGTATTTTGAACCAACAGCAATTCCTATTATCAGACAGAAATTAGAGAATGCATCAGACGACGCACTATTAACTTTACAAGCAACGGAATTAAAGGATCCTACTACAATGTTATTAATTTCTATCTTTTTAGGTACTCTTGGAGTAGATAGATTTATGATTGGAGATACAGGAATGGGAATATTGAAATTATTAACAGGAGGACTTTGTGGTATATTAACCATTATAGACTGGTTTACTATATCAAAGAAAACAAAACAACTTAATCTATCAAAAATAAGTATGATTATGTAAGAGAAAATGATTTTAGCACTAAGTATAGTATTATTGATTCTAATATTAAATTTATTTAATATTAGAATTTGTTTTATTTACAATTTATTTCATATCCCATGTCCTGGATGCGGTTGTACAAGAGCATTCATAGAACTATTAAAAGGCAATATAAATAAATCAATAGAATATAATCCATTACCATTATTATTAGCAATCATATGTGTAATTATAGTATTGTGGAATATAATAGATTATATAAGAAAAGAACAAACGTTTAAGCTATTTGTAAAAAAGTATCAAAAAATAATTATTTTATTAAGTATCATATTAACAATAATTGTATGGGTGATTAATTTAAGGAATCCATTGCTATACTAGCATAATTTTTAAATAAGAATGATTGGGAAAATATTTAGGAAAACTTATGATTAATAAAATTATGATACTGTATGATTCGAAATATAGGTAATATAAAGAAATCAAATAAAAAAGAAAATAAAAAAATAATAGTTGTTGAATTTTACAACAACTATTATTTTTTATATAGCTTCTTTCAATGCTTCAAATTTATCACTAAATTCAGGACAATGTTTTTTCAAATTTACAGGTCTTAAATTTTTATCAGTAAAACAATGTTTTGTTTCGGCAACAATGACATCAGAGCCATCTTTTTTATCCGTTACAGTATATTGAATTGTTAATCTAACACCATTAAAATCTTTTACAAATACTTTAATTAAAAGGGTATCTGCAAAAGTTACATGATGCTTATATTTACACTTTACTTCTAGAACAGGAATGGTGATACCTTGTTCTTCGAATTTTTCAAAAGGCATACCAGCTGCTTTTAACCATTCACATCTAGCTTCTTCCAAAAATCGAATATAATTAGAATGATGGACAACTCCCATTTTGTCTGTTTCATAATAATTAATTGTTCTTTCATATATAAAACTCATTAAAATCGCATCCTTTCGAAAAAGTATTATACAAAATAAAAATGTTTCTGTCAAACATTGCAAAAATTAACATAAAGTAGTATAATATGTCTTATGCAATAGTGCAGGAATTTTCTAGAAGTATAGAAAAAGGAGGATTAACATGTATCGGACAAATATTGAGTTAATAGGTAAAGTGGGGATTTACTGCTATGAGGATGATGGAACATTACAGAAATTTGACAAGAAAGATGTCCAAAAAAAGCTGGGAAAATTAAAATTCGAAAGTAAGGAAAAGCAGCAAGAATTGCGAATGTTTAGTCATGATTTACTGACGGTAAAGATTATAGGACTCGGAAGTAGAAAAGATTATAGGGTGGACCTATATATGGATGCCATTCGATTTGGTAGCAAAAATCCTGATTTTAGGATAACGAACAATTCCCGGTTATATAACATGTTAAAAAAGTTTATAGAATAGCAGGGAGAAATCCCTGTTATTCTGTTATATAGATACCTTTTAATAAAAATATGAGTATTTAATATTTTATTTTTTCCATTTAACCTAGAAATTATGCTTAACAAATGATATAATGCAGACAGAAAATGTCCCATAGACAAACGAACTCAATGGGACAAAAGGAGAAAGTAGAGAATGAAAAAAATAAATGGAGTTATATTGCAAGCATTTGAATGGTACTTAGAAACGAATCAAAATTGGTGGAATACACTAGCAAATGAAGCAGAAAAATTGGCAGATATAGGAATAACAGCCTTATGGCTTCCACCAGCATATAAAGGTATTAACGGAAAAGACGAGGTAGGCTATGGGGTGTATGACTTATATGATTTAGGAGAGTTTGATCAAAAAGGAACTGTGAAAACCAAATATGGTTCTAAAGATGAATATTTAAACTGTATTATGACTTTAAAACAAGCAGGAATAGAAACTTATGCAGATATTGTATTAAATCATAAAATGGGCGCAGATTTACTACAAACGATTCCAGCAGAACAAGTAGACTGGGGAAACCACAATAATTTTGTAGAAAATCAAGTGGTAAGAGTAGCTACCAAATTCACATTTCCAGGAAGACACCATAAATATTCTGATTTCGAATGGAATTGGACCCATTTCGATGGAATTGACTATGATGAGAAGAGTAAAGAGCATGCGATTTTTCGTTTTAAAAATAAAACATGGAGTGGAGCAGTTGACGAAGAATTTGGAAATTATGATTATTTAATGGGAGCAGACTTAGATTTTAAAAATCCTGAAGTTGTTCAAGAATGCTTGAATTGGGGAAAATGGTATTTAGAATTAACAAAAGTTGACGGTTTTCGCTTAGATGCTGTCAAACATATTGATGCCAATTTTTATAAAGATTGGATAAAAACGCTAAGAGAACAAACAGAAGATGAATTATTTGCAGTAGGAGAATATTGGAGTGGAGATATTTCAAAATTACATAGATATATTACAGAAACAGAAGGGCAAATTTCTTTATTTGATGTACCATTGCATTATAACTTATATAATGCTTCAAAAGATGAAAATTATAATTTAACTCAAATTTTAAATAGTACATTAGTAAAGGAAAATTCAAGTAAAGCAGTCACATTTGTAGATAATCATGATACACAACCAGGACAAAGCTTAACAAGTTTTGTTGAAAGATGGTTTAAACTACCTGCTTATGCAATTATCTTATTAAGAGATGAAGGATATCCATGTGTATTTTGGGGAGATTTATATGGTATTAAGCATGACAAGATTGCACCAATAGAAGGTTTATCAACATTAATTGATTTAAGAAAAGAAAAAGCATATGGAAAACAAAATGATTATTTTGATCATCCAAACTGTATCGGTTGGACAAGAGAAGGAGATGAAGAACATATAAAATCTGGATTAGCCGTATTAATTGCGAATAAATTTGATGCAGAAAAAAGAATGTACATAGGAACACAATTTGCCGGAGAAAAATTTATCGATGCCATTGGTGGATGCCAAGAGGAAGTTATTATTGATAATGAGGGATTTGGTATTTTTAAAGTAAAAGCAAAATCAGCTTCTGTTTGGATAAATGCGTAGTTTTTAAGATTTGGTATTTTGTAGGTGAGGTGTCATCCGTTATTTTTTGAATAAATTGACGAATGTGCCGTGGAATAGATGTATAAATTCTTAGTTTTTAATAAGTGAGGAAGCGCGAGCAGCGAGAGGCTCGCTTATTAAAAACCTAGAAGTTATCATCTATGAAGCAAGCCGAGGAAATTATTCAAAAAATAACGGATGACACCTTACCTACAAAAATATCGAAAATTAAAGTGTCGTTTGGGTAGAAAAATCATCCGTTATGTGATATAATGTAACAAATCTAATGAAAAGTTGAAAATGAATGTTACAGTAAACGATTACGAAAAGGAATGTACAAAAAATGAAAGAAGAATATGAATTTCAAGTAAGTAATTATACAAGAAGACAATGTTTTAGAACTAGTACAAAATTAGAAATTGAAGGAAATGCGTTAAAAATTAAACAAGTAGAAGACATAGAAAATGTCAAAAAAATGTATCCAAATCCAACAGGAGAATATGAGATTAAGAATATTAAAGAAATTAAAACAAGTAGTATGTTTTTAATATATGTAAACGCAACAATTGTATGGACTATATTGACACTTCTATTGATAATCAGTGCAATTACTTCAACACTCATTGTAGATGCTATGATTATATATATGATTATATCTTTATTAATGATTATATTTTGTAGAGCAAGGACGATAAAAATTGTATTAAAGAATAATCAAAAAATTCAGATACCAGTTGCAATGTTAAAATTTGAATCCATAGAATATAAACAAAACGTAAAAAACTGTATAGAAGAAATAAAAAGGAGAATGTAGATGCCTAAATTTTTTGTGACAACCAATCAGATTGAAGGAAATACCATTATTATACAAAATGAAGATGTAAACCACATAAAAAATGTTCTAAGAGCAAAAATTGATGACATAATCGATATATGTGATTGTGAAACATCTAAAAACTATATTTGTAAAATAGAACAAATAGAAGAAAAAAATATATATTGTCATATTGTAGAAGAAATTGAATCTGATGTAGAACCACACATACAAGTCAGTATTTTTCAAGGATTACCAAAAGCAGATAAGATGGAATTGGTTATTCAAAAATCAGTAGAGTTAGGTGCATATGATATAACACCAGTAGAAATGAAAAGATGTGTCGTAAAATTAAATGACAAAGATAAAATAAAGAAAATACAAAGATGGCAAAAAATATCTGAAGGTGCTGCAAAACAGTCTGGAAGAGATAGAATTCCTACAATTAATCCAATAATCAATATCCATACATTATGTGAAAACATGAAACAATATGACTTGGTATTAGTGGCATATGAAAATGAAAAAGTTCATACATTAAAACAGGAATTAAAAAATATAAAACAAGATAAAAATAAACAAATGAAAATCGCTATTGTAATAGGTCCAGAAGGTGGAATCGACAAAGAAGAAATTACGAAATTGAAAGAACAGAATGCAAAAATTATTACATTAGGAAATAGGATATTACGAACAGAAACCGTTGCTTTAAATATGTTGAGTATGATTATGTATGAATTAGAGATGGATTGAAAAATAATTACAATTTTGGTGGCTTAAATTTTGGTGTTTTACAAACTTCATTTTAAATGTAATTCTTTTCCACTCAAAAATTGTATATAGAAAGAGAGGCAAGGATGAAAAAAGAAAAGACAAAAGTTGAAAAGGTAAATACAGTAGAAAAAGAAAATATAGACAAAAAAACTGATGAAATATTAGCACAAAAACTGGCAAAGAAAAAAGTTCCCAAACAAGTTTCGCAAGAGATATTAAAAAAGATACTTAAAAATTTAATATTAGCAATTGTTGTTATGGTATATTTTATTTCTTGCAATATAGTATATACACAATTGGAATGGACACAAATGGAGACAATCACAAAAGCTGTTTCAGGAGTTTTTTTATTAGCCAGTATTATTAGTTTGGAATTTGCATATAAACGAGATAGTGGAACATTAACGATGACAGCTATAGAATTGTTAGTGTTAGCTATCCATGCATTATTTATCGATCATGTTGTTACAATCTATCAGTTTGATTTTAGGACTTATTTATTAGTATCATCATTTGTATTTGCAATATACTATATATTAAAATCAACTGTTATATATACAAGAGCTAGAATAAAATACTTGAAGAGCCTTAGTGATATATCAGAAATTGTAAAAGATGAGCCAGTTGTAAAAGAAGCCAAAAAAAGAAATGAAGAACCAATTGTAGAAATAGAAGAACAAAAACAGGTAGAAATTCAAGAAAAGAAACCAAAACCAAAAAACAAGAAAGAAACGAGAAAAAGTAAAGATAAGAATCTTAAAAATGAAAATAAGGAAGAAAGTCAAACAGAAAATAAAAAAAGTGTAAAGGAAAATAACACTGAAGGAAAATTAAAAAAGAAGCAAACGACTAAGAAAAAAACTAAAATCAAGGAAGAAAAAGAGATTGAGAAAAAAGAAATTCAAGAAAAAGGAAAAACAATAGAAACCAGCAATAAAGAAGAAAAAAATGAAAAACAAAAAGTTTCTAAAACGAAAAAGAAAACAAAACAAAATAAGGAAGAGAAACAAGAAGAAAGTAAGAATGAACAGCTAAATGAACTCCAAGAAGAAAAGAAAAGTAAAAAAGAAGAAGTTATCGAAGAAGTAAAAAAACAGCCAAAAGCAAAATCTAATAGGGGAAGAAAGAAAAAAGAAGAGTTAAAGGTTGAAGAATAATAACAATCCAGAAAATATAATTTGAGAAAGGAATATAGTAAAAGATGATTAAAAGTATGACTGGTTATGGAAAATCAAATATGTCAAAAAATTTAAGAGAATATCAAGTAGAAATAAAAAGTGTGAATCACAGATATTTAGATGTTTCAGTAAAAATGCCTAGAAGTTTAAGTTATCTAGAAGAAGAAATAAAAAAGGCTGTTTCAGCAAAAGTAACAAGAGGAAAAGTAGATGTATTTATTACATTCAATAATAATTCTCTAGAAGGCAGAGACATTAAAATCAATACAGAAATTGCCAGAATGTATATAAAAGAATTAAGAAATTTGGCAGAAGCAGAAGGAATTATAGCAGATATTCCAGTAACAGAGATTTCTAAATTACCAGATGTGCTAACCATTCAAAATAATCAAGATGATGAAACCATAAAAAATGAACTACTTGAAGTAACAAACGAAGCAATTGAAAATTTAGTAGGAATGAGAAAAGTAGAAGGAGAGAAGATTGCACAAGATTTATTAGTCAGAATACAAGACATTGAAGAAAAAGTACAAAAAATATCTTCACTTTCTACTGGACTTATTGACGAATATGTAGTAAAATTAAAGACGAGGATAAAAGAATTGTTACAAGATCAAGAAATTGATGAGGCAAGATTAGCACAAGAAGTGGTTATCTATGCTGATAAATGTTCTATAGAAGAAGAAGTAACAAGATTAAATAGTCATATATATCAATTCAGAGAATTATTGAATAGCAATGAAGCTGTGGGAAAGAAAATAGATTTCATGATTCAAGAAATGAATCGAGAAACCAATACCATTGGTTCAAAAGCAAATAATCTAGAAATTACTAATGAAGTTATCAATATGAAAACACAATTAGAAAATATCAGAGAGCAAGTACAAAATATAGAATAAGAAGGGAATGATTTTATGCAATTAGTAAATATTGGATTTGGGAATATTGTATCAGCAGATAGAATTGTAGCAATTGTCAGTCCAGAATCAGCACCAATCAAAAGATTAATACAAGAAGCAAAAGATAATAAAACAGCAGTAGATGCAACTTATGGAAGAAGAACTAGAGCTGTATTAATTATGGACTCAGGACATGTTATTTTATCAGCTGTACAGCCAGAAACAGTTGGAGGAAGAATTGATAAAGACATTTCACAAGAAGAAAACTAGAATTCAGATTGTACAAACTAAGGTTAAAAATTTGCTAAGATATCCTATTTTTATAACGGATAGGAGATTAATACATAGAAAACAAAATATATAGTGAAAAGAAAGGAAATGATAAACATGATAGTAAAACCTAGTGTTTCAGAATTACTTACAAAAGCAAATAATCGATATGAATTAGTAATTGCAACAGCTAGAAGAGCAAGACAAATTGCTTCTGGTGCAACACCTTTAGTAGAGACAAAAGAGGAATCACCAGTAACAATAGCTGCTATTGAAATTGCAGAAGGGAAGGTTACAATAGAATGTTAGTCATATTATCTGGAGTAGCAGGTGCAGGAAAAGATACCATAAAAAAAGAACTAATTAAACGAATGGAAAATGTAGAATCACTTCCTTCATTTACTTCAAGACCAATCCGTGAGGGAGATGTAGAAGGAGGAACCTATCATTTTGTAACAAGAGAAGAATTTGAAAAAATGATCGAAAATGAAGAGTTTTATGAATATGATATTCATCACAATCAATATTATGGAACTTCCAGAAGATTATTGAATGATAAGATAAAAAGTGGAAAAATTATTGTCAAAGATATTGATGTTAATGGAACAGAACACTTAAAAGATTTATTAGGAAATGACACAAAAGTTGTTACCATATTTTTACGTGTTCCAAAAGAAGAATTAAAACATCGATTGGAAAATAGAATAGACAAGCCAAGTCCACAAGAAATCATATTACGCTTAAATCGTTTTGATTATGAAGAATCTAGAATAAATTTATATGATTATGTATTAAAAAATAATGATTTGGAAAAAACAGTACAAATTATTATGACTATTATAGAAAATGAAATAAGATTGGAACAAGAACAATAGTAGAAGTGCAACAAAATTAAAATTAGACAATCCTATTATAAATATACAAAAAATAAGCATGAATAGAAATATTTGTGTTTATTTTTTTGATTATGGCCTGCCATATGGAGAAAATGATAATGAGGCATGGGTAGAAAGTGATGATATGGATCTGCTTGAGGCTGTCAGGAGTGACGTAGACATGGAAATAGGAGACGATGATGGCACTCTTGATATTGAGTAGTACTTGAGAGTTTCAGATGGAAAAGCAAACAACTTAAAGGAGAGTTGTTTGCTTTTTCTTTTAAGTGATTATTAAGGGTAATTTTAAAACAATTTTAATTCTAAATGATAAAATCAACCAAACTCTTGTTTTTGTTACAAAAATATAGTATAATGTGACTGAAACTTTACAAAAATTAAGAAATACATATAAAATCAAATTATGGAGGAATTTTCATGAATGACAAAATTATCATAAAGGGTGCAAAAGAACATAATTTAAAAAATATAAATTTAGAAATACCAAGAGATAAATTAGTAGTTATTACAGGACTATCTGGATCAGGAAAATCTAGTTTAGCATTTGATACCTTATATGCCGAAGGGCAAAGAAGATATGTAGAAAGTTTGTCATCTTATGCTAGACAATTCTTAGGGTTAATGGAAAAACCAGATGTCGAAAGTATAGAAGGGTTGTCACCAGCGATTTCTATAGATCAAAAAACAACGTCTAAAAATCCTCGTTCTACAGTAGGAACGGTTACAGAAATTTATGATTATATTCGTTTGTTATATGCTAGAATTGGTGTGCCATATTGTCCAAATTGTGGAAAGAAAATAGAAAAACAAACCATAGACCAAATTGTAGATAATATTATGGAATTAGACGAAGGAACAAGAATTCAAGTATTGGCACCAGTGGTTAGAGGAAGAAAAGGCGAATATACAAAACAATTAGAAGAATTTCAAAAAGAAGGATTTGTCAGAGTTAGAATTGATGGAGAGATGTATGAACTTTCTGATGATATTGAATTAGACAGAAAGAAAAAACATAATATTGAATTAGTGGTAGATAGATTAGTGATCAAACCAGAAATTTTAAGTAGATTAACAGAGTCAGTAGAAGTTGCCTTAAAACATGCTAATCAATTAGTCTTAATTGATGTTGTAGGAAAAGGAGAAAAGTTATATAGTTGTAATTATGCCTGTCCTGATTGTGGATTTAGTTTTCCAGAATTAACACCTAGAATGTTTTCATTTAATAATCCAATGGGGGCTTGTCCAACTTGTACAGGTATAGGATATTTAATGAAAATGGATGAAGATTTAATCATTCCAGATAAAAATAAAACTTTATATGATGGTGTAAAAGCCTTTGGTTCAAGTACCATGAAAAAAGGTGACACCATGGCAAAAATGTACTTTGAAAGCATTGGAAAACATTATGGAATTGATATTAGAGGAAAGAAAATTAAAGAATTACCTAGAAGCTTTATGGAAAAGATCTTGTATGGTACAGGTGATGAAGAAATTGATTTTGAATATCAATCACCAGCAGGAATCAGAAAATTTAGAGCACCATTTGAAGGCGTGCTTCCAACATTAGATAGACGTCATAATGAAACAAAATCACAAGGAATGCGTGACTTTTATGAAATGTATATGAGTAATTCTCCATGTTACACATGCCATGGAGCCAGACTAAAACCAGAAATTTTATCTATCAAAGTCGGAGATAAAAATATTAATGAATTAACTGCTATGTCTATTAATCAAATAAAAGATTATTTGGACAATTTACAATTAAATAAAACAGAAGCGATGATATCAGATTTGATATTAAAAGAAATTCATCAGAGATTACAATTTTTAGTAGATGTTGGATTGGAATATTTAACCTTGTCTAGAAGTGCAGGAACTTTATCAGGAGGAGAAGCACAAAGAATCCGTTTAGCGACACAAATTGGATCTGGTCTAACAGGTGTATTATATATCTTAGATGAGCCAAGTATTGGATTACATCAAAGAGATAATGATAGATTATTAGCAACTTTAAAGAAGCTAAGAGATTTAGGAAATACTTTATTAGTTGTAGAACATGATGAAGATACCATGTATGCAGCAGATCAAGTCATTGACATAGGACCAGGAGCAGGAACGCATGGAGGACAAGTCATGGCGCAAGGAACTGCTGAAGAAATTAAACAAGTGGAAAATTCTATCACAGGAAAATATTTAAGTGGAAGATTAAAAATTCCAGTACCAAAAAAAAGAAGAAAACATACAAAATCAAAAGTGATTGAGGTACAAGGTGCAACAGAAAATAACTTAAAAAATATTAGTGTCAAATTTCCATTAGGTGTATTTACTTGTGTAACAGGTGTATCAGGCTCAGGAAAATCTACATTAGTTAATGAAGTACTATATAAAACCATTGCAAAAGAGTTAAATGGTTCTAATGAAAAACCAGGAAAATGTAAAGGAATTAAGGGAATTAATCAAATTGATAAAATTATCAATATAGATCAATCACCAATTGGAAGAACACCACGTTCAAATCCAGCTACCTACACAGGTGTATTTGATTTAATCAGAGATATTTTTGCTGGAACAGAAGAAGCAAAATTAAGAGGATATCAAAAAGGAAGATTTAGTTTCAATGTACCAGGTGGAAGATGTGAAAGCTGTAATGGTGATGGTGTTCATAAAATTGAAATGCATTTCTTACCAGATATCTATGTACCTTGCGAAGTGTGTAAAGGAAAAAGATATAATAGAGAAACATTAGAGGTAAAATATAAAGGAAAAACCATTGCAGATGTGTTAGATATGACTGTTGAAGAAGCATTACAATTTTTTGATAAAATACCGAGAATTAAACAAAAAATTCAAACCTTATATGATGTAGGATTAAGTTATATCAAATTAGGACAACCATCAACAACCTTATCAGGGGGAGAAGCACAAAGAGTAAAATTAGCAACAGAATTGTCTAAAAAAGCAACAGGTAAAACTTTATACATTTTAGACGAACCAACAACAGGGCTTCATATCGCAGATGTTCATAAATTGGTAGATATCTTACAAAGATTAGTCGATACAGGAAATACAATTATTGTTATCGAACATAATTTGGATTTAATCAAAACTTGTGACCATATTATTGACTTAGGTCCAGAAGGTGGAGATAATGGTGGTGAAGTCGTTGCTGTTGGAACACCTGAACAGGTTTGTTTAAATGAGAAAAGCTATACAGGGAAGTTTTTAAAGAAATATTTAGAATAGAAAGGGAATTTGGGGACGCACTCATTTTTCCCTTTTTTTTCTTTTAGAATTTCTAGTTTCAAATTTAGATATGCAAAATCGTTCCATTTTTTTATATTCTATATTTTTTTCTGTTTTTAAAATTAGAAAAAGGGAAAAATAAGTCCGTCTCCAAATTCCCTTTTTTAGTATATAATCTAAAAAAAGGAATCAGTAAGCATAAATTAAGGAAAAATAAAGAATAAAAATTGAATTTTAACGAATACTAGTAAATAATGAAATGAAAATGTCCCAAACAGATATGTCCCCAAAAGGGCATTATTTAGAAAGGAGAAAATTATGTTTAATTTTAGAACAGATTTGGCGGCAGAAAGACGAGAGATATATAGAACAGCCAATAAATTAGAAAATGAAATTAATGGAATAGAAAGTGAGGAACAACAAATAGATGAAAATATAAAAGTAGATAGAGTAAAAATAACTAATGAAGAAGGAGAAAAGGCTATTGGAAAGCCAAAAGGTGTGTATGTAACAATTGATATCAAGAACTTAAAAATTGCAGGAGAAGAAGAAATCCAAAAATCAGCAGATACAGTAGCAGACGAACTAAGAAAAATTGTAGATAGTCATGTTGACAAAAATGGAGAAATATTAGTAGTAGGGCTTGGAAATATTTATGTAACACCAGATGCATTAGGTCCAAAAGTGATAAATGATATAGAAGTGACAAGACATATGATTAAATATTTACCACAATATGTAAAAGAAGGTGCTAGAAATGTGAGTGCCATATCTCCAGGTGTGTTAGGAACAACAGGTATAGAAACAGTGGAAATTTTAAAGGGAATTGTAGAAAATATACATCCTAAATTATTAATTGTGATTGATGCTTTAGCGTCAAGAAGTATAGAAAGAATTAGTAGTACTGTACAAATTTCTGATACAGGAATTGTACCAGGTGCAGGTGTGGGAAATACAAGAAAAGAAATTAGTCAAAATACATTAGGAATACCAGTAGTTGCTATAGGAATTCCAACAGTTGTTGAAACAGCAGTTTTAGTCAATGATTCATTAGATTTATTTATTAGCAAATTACAAGATGAGGCGAAATCAAATGAGTATCTTAACCAATTAAAAGAAGAGGATAATTATGAAGAAATAAAAGAAGCCTTAGTACCACAGGATTATAATTTAATTGTAACTCCAAAGGAAATTGATGGATTGATTGATAATATGAGTAAAATTGTAGCAACAGGAATTAATCAAGCAATATAGAGAAAATAGTTTAATATAAAATTCTACAAAGGTATATATATTATATTTTTCGCTATCCCAACACTTTACATACTCTAACAAAATCAGCTCCCATGGGACTGTCGCTGATTTAATAAGAGTATGTAGTGTGTCGGTCCCCACGAAGCTCGCTTAAAATATAATATATATACCTTTGTAGAATTTAACAATGAACTGCAACAGAAAAAGGACAAATTTGTAGAAATTGTGGAAAAATGGTTGAAAAAAACTCTTTCTTAATATATAATTCTTATAAATGGAAGAAAGAAAAGAGGGATTTCTATGGATAAAGAAGAAAAAGTAGATAAGACAAAACAAGTAGCAGAAGCAAAAGAAACAAAAAAAGAAAAAGTAGAAGAACCAAAATTTAGTAAAGTATCAGGAAAAGATTTAAAAAAAGAAACAGATATGAATCATATAGAAAATAAAAAAGAAAAGAAACAAAATAAAGAGAAAAAGGAAAAGAAAGAAAAAGGAAGTAAAAAAGTTGGATATTGGGTTGGCGGAATTGTACTATTATTAGTTGTGCTAGCTATAGTAACTGCTTTATTACTAATACCAGCAACACCAGAAAAAAGTGTTGAAGGAATGTTAAATAGTTTGAAAAATGCTGATTTTGAAAGTGTTAACAAATATGTAAATTATGAAGAAATTGTCAATGAATCAGAAATGTTACAAAATTCAGAAATGGATGAAGAAACACAAAGCTTACTTTTTGATAAGCTAACATGGAAAATTTTGAACATTTCAAAAGAAGCCAATACAGCAAGTGTTGAAGTAGAAATTACCAATAAAGATTTTGAACAAATTATATCTAATTATACAAAAGAAGCATTAAAAATAGCATTTAATGGAGAATCTTTTACACAAGAAGAACAAAATAATAAATTAAAAGAACAACTAAAGAATGAAGAAATTGGAACAAAAACAGTAACAACAACCATACAATTGGTTAAACAAGATAGAGAATGGAAAGTACAAGCAGATGAGAGTCTAGTAAATGCATTGTTACCAGGATTACAAGAAGCAATGAATTCTTTAAACTCAATCATAAATGGATAGTATCTAAAATACTATAGAGGAGATGCACCTATGAATATTAAACTGATGTTTAATATTTTAGGTGCATTTTACTCTATTTTGTGAAGTACTGCTAATCAGTCTTCACATGTGTATGTCGAAAGCTTCTATTTCTTTAAAGTAGGCCTTTCTTATTTCTTAGTAAGTGTTTTTTTATGAAGTCGATATAAATTACAAATGTCACAATTTAAACAGATAGACACGCGATTTTCAAAGATTAATTGTAATGTATTAATAAATTCATCTATTTGATTATCAATTAAATGAATGTAGATTTTTTTAGGAAGTAAATTCAAAAGTGAATTTAAAGTATAATCGTTTGATGAAAACGATATATCACTTAAATATTTTGCATTAAAGATTTCTTCTGAATTTAAAATCAAATTTTTATTTTCGTCTAATAAAATAGATTCAGAAGTGTTATAAATTAAATGTACGATATCAGAATTGCTTTTTTGTGAATTGATATATAATTTTAGTAGGGAAATAAATTCCATATATTCTTTTTCAATAATATAGTTATTAACACTTTCAGATACAATATCATCTAAAATAGAAGTATAGGCTTGCAATCTAAAATTTATAAAACCATCTAATATTAACACTTTATTTTTAGAAATAAAAGAATATAGAGAATTATAAAGAGCATCAAATTTTTTGTCAAACCATGTATAATATTCGTCAGATAAAATATTATAGCAATTTTTTAAAATTTTATTTCTTTCAAGAGCATCAAAATAGAAATAATTTTTGTCAATAATTCTTTTCATAAGTATATCTTCAAATTCATCGATGATTATAAAAGTTAATAGATTACTAATTTTAGAAAAGAAGTAAGGGTAATCATTTTGGGAAAGATAGTGTATAATGATATTTTTGTAATTTTTAAATTTGTTTTCAGAAAAACATATATGTTTTATTTCAGAATATTTTAACTCATTTAGTAGATAATCTAGTATTTTAGAATTATTTGTTTTTATACATAAAGATTTCATATACAAAAATACCCCTTTCTCTAAACTAGTATCTACCAAACTTAAAAAACTTATACATTATTATATGATAAGAAAAAAAATAGGTGAAAAGGGATTTTGGGGACGGACTCATTTTTCCCCTTTTTCTAATTTAAGAAATAAAAAATATAGAATATAAAAAATGAAACGATTTTGCGTATCTAAATTTGAAACTAGAA
>CALXFG010000031.1 GCA_944387505.1 uncultured Clostridia bacterium | reverse complement strand
TTTTCTTCTAGTGCTGATAATTTTTGATCAAACTTTTCTTCTAATGCTGATAATTTTTGATCAAACTTTTCTTCTAGTGCTGATAATTTTTGATCAAACTTTTCTTCTAATGCTGATAATTTTTGATCAAACTTTTCTTCTAGCTTGTCTACTTTTATTTCTAAATTATCTACTTTTGTCTCTAATTTATCTACCTTTGCTTCTAAATTATCCACCTTTGTTTCTAAAACGTCTACTTTCTTTTCTAATGAATCTACTTTGGCTTTTATTTCTCTTATCTCTTGCAAAATAAGTTCTAAGGTTTCCTGCATATTCCTCACCTCCTTGAATAGAATGATTTTAAAGTGAAATTTTAAGATGTAAAAAACAAGACTATAATTTTCTAAGCGACAAAGTCGCTCAATAAAGTCGAAATCTTCTATAATTATCTCTAAAAAAACGCACCCATTTCATAAAATGATTTTTCTGAGAATATAAAAAATTTGAACAAAAAATTTTAATTGAATAAAAATGATGAACTGATTATATTATCTTTTATATAAAAAGTCAACAAAATATTCTATTTTTATTAAAAACTTTTAAAACAAATGTTACAGTTCAGACTAATATAACCTACGATTTATTAGCAGAAAGGAGTCTTTCATGTTTCTAAAAAATAACTTTATTGTATTAAAATTAAAACGAAATTTTATATCCCTTCTATTTTTACTATTTACACTTTCTATTTTAATATTCTCTAATTCCAATTTATCAGCTGTCAAATCAGGAATTAATCTTTGGGCTACTTCTGTTGTTCCCTCTTTATTTCCTTTTTTTGTAGCTACAGAACTTTTAATGCATACCAATATCGTTTATCACATTGGTAATATTTTAAATCGATTTATGAAACCTTTATTTAATATTCGAGGTGAAGGTGCCTTTGCTTTTATTATGGGAATCATTAGTGGATATCCAATCGGTGCAAAAATTGCTACCAATTTCAGAAAAGAGAATATTTGTACAAAAGAAGAATGTGAAAGACTTTTAAGTTTTACAAATAATTCTGGACCTTTATTTATTATTGGGTCTGTTGGTATTTTACTATATCGAAATACCATGATTGGAATTTTACTATTTATGACGCATTTACTAGCCTCTTTATCTGTCGGAATCATTTTTCGCTTTTGGAAAAAAGCAAAAGATTGTGATTCACATTCTTCCACTTCTAAAACATATGCAAATACAAAAACACCAGCCTCTTTTTCTAACTTAGGTGAAATCTTATCAGAAAGTATTGTGAGCAGTATAAAATCTATTTTAGTGATTGGTGGATTTGTTGTCATCTTTTCTTCCATTATTTCTATCTTAAAGTCAAGTGGTATCACACATATAATAGAAATGATTGCGACTCCATTTTTCAATTTTATACATATTTCACCTTCTTTTATTGAACCCTTATTTACAGGTTTTTTTGAAATTACAAATGGAATTAGTAGCATTTCTAATATTGCTTGTAAAAAACTTTCTATTAATATATTGATTACTGCCTTTTTACTTGGTTTTGGTGGTATCTCTGTTTTATTACAAGTGCTTAGTATCACTTCAAAAAGTGATTTATCAATTAAACCATATATCTATGGAAAACTACTACATGGATTGATAGCTGTTCTATATACTTTAATATTCATGAACTTATTTCCTTTCTTCAATTTTGATTTATAACAATTTGCATTTTTGTAATATATTGCATTTATCTTAATATATTTTATTAGAATGATTTTCTGAAAATTTTATGTAAAAACATTTTTTGTATTTTGTTTTTTAATGGAGGTTTTTTTATGGAAAAAGATTTTAATTATTATCAACAACCTTTTATGGATTTTAATATGGGAAATCCTAATTTTGATATGAATGAATTGTATAAAGACCCTATGTTTAATCCTATCATGCAATATGAACAAGCTTTTAGTTATTATCGTTATTTATGTATGCAAATGGATTACAAGATAAAATGTAAAGAATATGAAAAATTATGTGCTTCTTCTCCTAATTCAGAAAGAAGAGATAATAAAAATACATAACCTTGTGATTATAAAAAAAATTACAAATACCAACACAGAATACAAGCAATTTTTTCACATCAAAAAATAGCAGTATAATCTTAATTGATTATATTGCTATTTTTTATTTTATATCTTATTTAGTTACTATGCAAAAAAGAAATATGCTAACACAATGATTCCTAATATGATTCTATAATATCCAAATACTTTGAAATCATGTTTCTTAATATAATTCATCAAAAATTTAATAACAAACATTGATACCACAAAAGATATAATCATTCCCACTAATAAAATAATAACTTCCGCACTTGTAAATGCTAATCCAAATTTTACTAATTTTAATAAACTAGCACCTAACATGGTTGGAATTGCTAAATAAAATGTAAATTCTGCAGCATTTGGTCTTGATAAACCAATTAATAATCCACCAATAATCGTTGCTCCAGAACGTGAAGTTCCTGGAAAAATGGCTGCTAATAATTGAAATACACCAATGATTAATGCATCTTTATATGTAATATCAGAATTTTTATCTTTCGCACTTTTTCTATTTCTATTCCAATTTTCAATGACAATAAAAGCTATCCCAAATACAATTAAAGCAATGGCTATACAAGTTGGATTGTAAAATAGAGCTTCAAATGTTTCATCAAATAATAATCCAATAATTGCTGCTGGCACACAACCTACTAAAATCTTTCCCCATAGACTCATAATATTTTTGTCAAAATAAGATAAGATTCCTGTTGGTTTAATCGCTTTTTCTTTATGCTTCGTAAATGGCCAAATCTTCTTAAAATACAATAATACAACTGCTAAAATTGCACCTAATTGAATCACTACTTGAAACATTGACCAAAATTCTGGTGAAACATTTTCAAATTTCAAAAATTGCTCTACTAAAATCAAATGCCCTGTGCTACTAATTGGTAACCATTCTGTAATTCCTTCTACAATTCCAAATATAACGGATTTTATAATATCTAAAAACATATCTTTTCTCTCCTTTTTCTAATGTCAGGGGACACATCTTACCTTTGGGTCATTTCTAATCATGCCAAGATATGTCCCCTCCCCTTGTGATTTATGGTTTACTTTTTTTCATATATATTGTTTGATGATAACATTCATGTATTTTGCTGATGTTATCGGTGCTGATTTTCCGTGGTAATCCTAACGCCTCTATAAAGTTTAAATTTTCTTGTTCTGCTATTTTTCTATCAATTCCATAAGGCTTTGAAGCCAAATCTATTACTAAAGTTTCCTTTTTTATTTCTTTTAATTCCTCTTTCAATATGGTTTTGGGAATTGTGTTTATGATTATATCATATTGTTTTAATTTTGTACAATTTTTTTGTAAATTTTCTATTTTTATCGTTTCATATCCATACGCTACTGCCCATGCCTTTTCTACTTCATTTGTTATCATGCAAGTCACTTTTGCGCACAATCCCCTTAATTTATATGCTAAAACCTTTCCTATTCTTCCAAATCCCATAATCAAGCAGTTACTATTTTGTAGTATTTTTTTCGTATTTTTTAAGATTATATCAATTGTAGCTTCTGCAGTCGGGATTGCATTTAATATGGCAAATTCTTCTTTTTTCATAAAATCAACTACTTGATTATGTTTTCTATGTAATTCTTCCTTTAATTCCTGATGTATGTTTCCAACAAATATAGTTTTATTTTCCAAATAATAAAATATCTCTCTGATGGCAATATTTTTATCAGAAAATGGCATATTGACATACTGATTATCTTTAGAAAATGGAATTGGTAAGACAATATTATTGGAAGTTCTAATCATTTCATCATATTTTTCACATTCTTTAAAATTCTCTAGTTTATCAAAACCATATAATTTCACTTCATATTTTTCTTTAGATAATATTTTAGCTAAGAAAAAACTTCTTAAATCTCCTCCTATAATACAAAAATTTATACTCATAAAACCCTCCTTCTTATACATTATAGTTTTGGTATAGGATTTTATGAGTATTTTTAATTATAATTGTGCACGGAAATCTTTGATTTTACTAACATATACTTTTCTTATTTTTGTCTTTCATCTTGTTCTTTTTCTATGTTTTGTATATTACTATTTCTACCATTTTTTTCTTTTGCATTTTTCTTTAACAAATTAATATCATTATAGCTTAAGTGTCTTGTAATATCCACCATTTCTTCTAAATGCTCTTTTGCCTTTATTTCTTTTTCTGTTAATTTTGTTTCTTTTTCTTCTTGATTCTCTAAGTTAAATGGAATAGAAATTCTTGCCATGATTGGTATGAATAATGGTTCTTTTTTTACTTTTTCTACTATTTTTTTAGAAGCAATATCAATCGCTGTATTGACATAGTTGATAGCTGTTTCTTTTTCCCCTTTCATTAAGCATATTTTTGCTAATTCATAATAGGCATCCGCTGATAATTCGTCTTCTTCAATGGTTTCCAAAAATCTTTTTTCAGCTTCTTCCAAATCTTTATAAATTAATGCAATTTCTGCTAAAGAATATTTGGCATTATAAAGCAAAGAATTAATTTGGGCTGCCTTTTCATAACAAATTTTAGCATTTTGAAAATCATTTAGCATGGTGTAAGCAATTCCTAAATTATAGTTGATTTCATAACTTACAGGATTGTATTTTAAAGCCTCTTGATAAACATTAACTGCTTCTTTATACATTTCTTTGGAAATTAAAATGTCTCCCAATAATTCTGTTGCTTTATACATATCCGGTTTTTTACTTAATAGATTAAATAACATTTCTGTTGCTTCATCTTTTTTATCTAAATGATTTAATAATTCTGCTACTTTATAATAAGATTCATAATCTTTTTTATTAATGTCAATTGCTTGTACATATTCATCAATTGATTTTCTCATTCCACCTTCTTTTTCATATAGTTCTGCAAGCATCTTGTGACCTTTATAACTATCTGGTATTTTTGAAACTAAATTTAATAAAGCTTCTTTTGCTTTTTTATCATTTCCAGCTGCCAAATACATCTTTGCTCTTGCTATATTCATGATTTCAATTAGTGTCATACCTCTCTTCTCTAATATAATGACAATTCCTGGTATAACAATCGAAAACACATATTTTAATATATTTAAAAGCATATTTAATTCTATGAAAAGTGCAAATCCTAAAAAGTTGATTGCAATTCCAATCGCTTCTAATATTAAAATGACAATATAACTTGTATCATTGTTTTTTATCATCTTAAAAAACATATATACAAAAATTGCAAGTGAAACAACTGTAAATATAAATTGTTCTATTATCATTTTACATCTCCTTCTTTTCTCTGTTTATTCTAAATTCTTTATTGCATTTCTTGCCATTTCATCACATCTGTTATTAAATTCATTATCACTATGACCTTTTACCTTTATAAATTTTACCTTATGTATTTTTGTTAAAGCATATAATTCTTGCCAAATCTCTTTGTTTTTTACTGGTTCTTTTCCTGATGTTTTCCAGTTATTTTTTATCCAATTGTATATCCAACCTTGATTAAATGCATTAACAACATAGGCACTATCACTATATATTTCTACTTCACAAGGAAATTTCAATAATTTAAGTCCCTCAATAACTGCTGTTAATTCCATGACATTGTTCGTTGTATTCTTTTGGCCTCCTGATATTTCTTTTGAATTTTCTTTGTACATTAAAATAGAACCCCAACCACCAGGTCCTGGATTTCCTGAACATGCACCATCTGTATATATAATAACCTTTTCCATAAAAAAACCTTTCTTCATTGTTTTTTACATTTTTTTATGATAACATTATATCAGTAATTTACAAATTATACAATATTTTTAAGAAAGGAAGTTTGGAAAATGAGTAAAGTTGTCGGAATTATAGCAGAATATAATCCATTTCATAATGGTCATTTATACCATTTGCAAAAATCTTTGCAAAATACTGGTTCATCTTATTCTGTTGCGATTATTAGTGGTAACTTTACACAAAGAGGTTCTACTTCTTTAGTTGATAAGTGGGCAAAAACAGAAATCGCTATCAAAAATGGTATTGATTTAGTTCTTGAACTTCCTTTATTATATTCGATTTCTAGTGCTGAAAATTTTGCAGAAGGTGCTATTAAAATTTTAGATTCTTTAAAAGTTGTTGATTATCTTTCTTTTGGTTCTGAATCAGGTGATATTTCTACATTAAATATGGTAGCTGATATTTTATATAAAGAACCAAAAACTTATAAAAATATATTGTCCCATGAGCTAAGTAAAGGTCTATCTTTTCCTAAAGCAAGAGAAAATGCACTACTTATGTATTTAAATGATATCCGAAGATTTTCAAATGTACTTTCTTCTCCTAATAATATTTTAGGAATTGAATATTTAAAAGCATTAAAAAAATTAAAAAGCTCTATCACACCTGTTACAGTGGAACGCTATAATGCAGGATATCATGATACATCCTATAATGGCAATGTTGCAAGTGCCACGGCCATTCGAAATATTGTAAAAAATAATGGTTGGGATATTTTAAGAAAAGTTGTGCCAGAAAATACATTTTCTACTCTTTTGGAAAATATAAAAGTAGGACATGTTGTTCCTGACTTATCTGCTTTCGAGAAACAAATTATTTATAATTTACGAAAAATGTCCATCCAAGAAATTGCAGATCTTCCAGATGTTAGTGAAGGATTAGAAAATGCCATCAAAAATGCAGCAAATTCTTGTAATAGTGTTATTGAATTTTTAAATATCATTAAGTCAAAAAGATATACGAATACAAGACTTCAAAGAATTTTGTTATATGCCTTATTAGGAATTACAAAAAAAGATATGGCTTTATCTAAAAAAGCCATACCATATATTAGAGTCTTAGGTTTTAATAATAAAGGAAAATACTTAATTTCAGAAATTGCTAAAGCAAATCCAAAATTAGAAATTATTACTTCTGTAAAAAAATATATGGATACAAGTAATAATAAGAATTCTAAATATATGTTAGAAAAAGATATTTGGGCTACCAATGTTTACACGATTGGATATGAATATGATTCTTGGAATAATTTGGATTATACACATAAATTGATAACTTTATAAAAGGGAAAGTGAGGACAGACGAAAAGGGAATTTGGGGACGGACTCATTTTTCCTTTTTTCTAATTTTAGAAACAGAAAAATATAGAATATAAAAAATGAAACGATTTTGCGTATCTAAATTTGAATCTAGAAATTCTTAAAGAAAAAAATGAGGGATATTCATGGGCAATCCAGTGATATATTCATTTCTTATAAATGTCTCGGCTCAATACGTACATTACTCTTTCTACATCAAAAATAAATGAGCCTCTCGCTGCAAGAATTCGCGCTTCCTCATTTATTTTTGATTAAGAAAGAGTACAAGTACTCCAATCACATTCGACATATTATGCGAAATGAATATATCACTGGATTGAGCCTGAATGAAAGCGGCACATTTTTTTCTTTTAGAATTTCTGTGAAAATTTAGCTTATACAAAATCGTGTAATGACTTTATATTCTATATTTTTTATTTTGTTTAGATTCAAAAAAAGGGAAAAATGAGTCCGTCCCCAATTTCCCTTTTTGTTCATTTTATTTTGTTATCCATTTTACTAAATTCAAGTTTGCTGGTTCTAATAACATTTCATGTCTTGGCATAACTCTAAATGTATAACCATAATTTCCACCTGTTGTCAATTCAATTTTTGTTGTAAAATAATATTTTCTGTGTTCTTCATCTGCTTCTTGTAATTGCATTGGAATAATACTAACATTTTCTACAACACCATTATCTAATATTTTTCCGTAATATACCTCTACTGTTACATTTTCTACATCAATATTTGGAAGTTGCACTTCACAACCTACTTCAATATTATTTCCAGCATCAATGGTTATGTTGTCAAGATTACTATTTTCTTGCGTTATTTTTACATCTTTCCAATTCTCATATAAGTCTTTTTTCCATGCATTATATGCTGCTACATTATCTATATTTTCATAATATTTTTTAGTTAAATTACATAATGGAATATACAATTTGTCTGTATAATCTACTAGCATTCTTGCTGTACTATATTTTCCTCCTGTTGTCATGATAGAATTTTTCATAATTTCCATCCATCTTTTTGATATTCCATTTTTATCTCTATCATAATAGATTGGAATAATTTTCTCTTCCAATGTATGATACATACTTTGGCTATCTGCCATGTCTTGTGCTTCATAAGAATCATATTCTGCATTTGTTCCAATTGTCCATCCATTATTTTGTGTATATCCTTCTGCCCACCATCCATCTAGTACACTAAAGTTAATAACACCATTAACAGATGCTTTTTGTCCACTGGTTCCTGAAGCTTCCATTGGTCTTCTTGGATTATTTAACCATACATCTACACCACTTACTAAATATCTTGACATAGCAATATTATAGTTTTCTAGTAAGAATATTTTTCCTTTAAATTGTGGCATCATAGATACTTCATGAATATATTTAATCAAATCTTGTCCTTCTTTATCTGCTGGGTGTGCTTTTCCTGCAAAGATTAATTGTACTGGTCTTCCTGCATTATTCATGATTTGTGTCATTCTTTCAATATCTTTAAAAATTAATGTTGCTCTTTTATATGTTGCAAACCTTCTTGCAAAGCCAATTGTTAAAGCATCAGGATTTAATTTTGATACAATTTCATTGATTTCCTCATAACCATATCCAGATCTTCTTAATCTTTCTGTTGTATTTTCTTTTACAAGATTAATTAATTTTCTTTTTCTTTCTACATGCGCACTCCATAACTTGTCATCTGGAATATTTTTGATTTTCTCCCACACATAATCATGATGCATATTATCTTGCCAATAAGGAATTAAATATTTGTTATATAACTCTTTTAATTTTGGTGCTAACCATGAGCAAGTATGAATTCCATTTGTTACATATCCAATTGGAGATTCATTTGCTGCAATATTAGGCCATACATCGCTAAATAATTCTCTAGAAACTGCTCCATGAAGTTTACTAACGCCATTTTTCTTTCCTGCAATTTTTAATGCTAATATTCCCATGTTAAAGCCTTTTTCTAAGTTTGGTCCTGGCTTCATTCCTAATTTTAAGAATTCTTCTCTTGTAATCCCTAATCTTGGCCAGAAGTCTTTGAAATATTTTTCGACCAATTCAATTGGGAATATATCATTTCCTGCTGGTACTGGTGTATGTGTTGTAAATACCGTTTTTGAACTTGCAATATCTCTTGCCACTTCAAATGAAACTTGTTTTTCTTTGATAATATTTTTGATAATTTCTAAATTTAAGAATGCAGAATGTCCCTCATTCATATGGTAAACGGTTGGTTTTAATCCTAAATATTTTGTAAGAAGATTAACACCTGCCATTCCTAAGACAATCTCTTGTCTGATTCTCATTTCTTGGTCTCCACCATATAGCTTTAAGGTTACATCTCTATCTTCTTCATTATTTTTAGGAATATCAGAATCTAGTAAATATAATTTTACTCTTCCTACATTAATTTGCCATACTTTTAAATATAATCTTCTTTTTGGAAATTTAACATAGATTGTTAAATCATCACCTTTGTCATCTTTTACAGGATTAATTGGTAAATCATATAAATCGATACTATTATATTCTGTTTCTTGTTGTCCATATCCATTGATTTTTTGATTAAAATATCCATGTTTATATAATAATCCTACAGCTACAAGTGGAACACCTAAATCACTTGCAGATTTTAAATGATCTCCTGATAAAATACCAAGCCCTCCTGAATAGATTGGTATTGTTTGATCTAGTCCATATTCGGCTGAAAAATAGGCAATTAAATCCTTTTTATTGCTAGGATATTTGTTAGAAAACCATGTATTTTTGCTATTCATATAATCTTCAAAGTTTTCTGCTACTTTATCATATTCTTTTAAAAAGGTAATGTCTTTTGAAACTTTTTCTAATCTATCTTGTGAAACTTGTTTTAAAAATTTTACTGGATTTTTTGAACATTGTTCCCATAAATCCATATCAATTTTTTGGAATAATCTTAAAAATTCTGTGTTCCAAGACCACCATAAATTATTTGATATTTCTCCTAATTTTTCTATTCTTTTTGGTAATTGTGGATTTACCGTTATCCTATTAAATACATACATCTATATTTCCTCCTTAGTAATTTCTTTTTATTTTTTCGTTCGCTTTTATTTTACATATACATTATCTATTAAATAGATAAAAATGTCAAACATTTTTTATGAAAATTTTGAACTTTAAATATTTTTATAGACATGCAAAAAAAAACATTTTTTGTTTCTTCCGATATCTCTACATTTATTTTGCTTTTTCTATATTCCTGATAATTATATTGGTTTTTTTAACTATACCAATTAAACAAAAGAATAATGGAATGTACTAATATATTGAAACATTCCATTTTCTCCTATTTTGAGTTCTGTCCCTTTTGGCCAAAAACTGTCCATTTTGACACGTCCCTATCGTTCACTTTTCCATTTGATTTCTACTTTAAATAAATCTCCATCTATATCAATTTTAAATTTACCTCCTTGTAATTCTGTTAAACTTTTTGCTATAGATAGCCCTAGTCCACTTCCTTCTGTGTATCTTGATTTGTCTCCTCGTACAAATCGTTGCATCAATTCTTCTGCACTAATGTTTAATTTGTCTTTGGATATGTTTTTAAATTCTAAGTATACTTCTTCTTTTTGTTTTTCTAATTTAATATATACTCTAGATCCTTCTAATGCATATTTTGAAATGTTACTAAATACATTTTCTATCACTCGATATAGATATCGATTATCTGCTTTGATTAGCACATTTTCACTTGGTAAATCCATTTCTATTTTTAGATTTTTCTTTTCTAATTTGTCTTCAAATTCACCTATGGTTTGATTTAATAATTCTTTTAAATTAATCACTTCCATATTTAGTTTTACATTTCCAGATGATACTTTTGAGGCTTCTACTAAATCTTCTATTAATTTTTTTAGTCTTTGTGATTTTTTATCTAATACTGCAATATATTGTTCAATTTGTGCATTGTTGATATCTTCTTTTTTCAATAAATCCACATAGTTTATGATAGATGTTAATGGTGTTTTGATATCATGTGATACATTTGTGATTAATTCTGTTTTTAATCTTTCTGATTTTAAGCTTTGTTCAATCGCATTGGTAAATCCTCCTGCAATATCATTGATATATTTTGCCATGATTTTTAAAGTGCCTTCTAGCTCTTCTTCATTTAACTTTACATTTGGATTTCCTTCATATATATTTCTTAACGCTTCATTGATTTTTTGCAATTTTTTATTATATTGTAATAATTTATAATATGTCCATACCCAAAAAGCAATTAATATAAGGATTCCTATTCCACTCCATACAAAACATGCCAGTATGATACTGATAGCAACAAATCCCCAATAAATAATGGTAATTTTTCGATTTGTATTTTGTTTATCTGTGACTTTTTTAAAGACTTTTTCTAATGTTACTTTTATCCATCTACACACTTTATAAGTTAAAAATGAACGGATAAATTGTTTTGCTTTTAGTCTTCTAATGGTTGTGCTAACCCATACTGCCAAACATGCATACCCAATTAAATAGCATAGTAAAAATACAGATATTAGAATTCTTTGCGGAATTTGTGATTCTATACTTGCTACCGCAAAACTCATCATCATACCAATGACAAACATAATCACAATGGATATTACTTCATAAGAAATTCTATCAATACTGTTTAATTGAATACCTTCTTTTCCTTTTTCATGTCCTGTTGCCCAAATTAAATAAACTATCATGATAATGATTGAAATTGCTGACAATGGTATTAAATAAACAGGCAAATTTTCATGTCCTTTAAACATGTTATATACAGTTTGTTGAACATATAAAGAATTTGAATAATTTAAAGTGCTTGGATCAATATTCGAATATACCTCGTATCCTTCCAAATTATCTGTTGAATACATAGATGAAGTCATATATTTTGTGCTTTCTTGATTAATACTATCTATCTTGGTTGTAATATTCCCATCTTGATAACTCCAGTTTGTTTTTTCAGACTTTAATTTATTAATTTCTTCTGGATAATTGCTTGATCGAATATTGGTAAACATATTACCATTTTCTTTATCAATAATAATATAATTGATATATTGGCTTATCATTGTACTATTATAGTTTATGACTTCATAATAAACGGGATGTTCATAACTTTCATCTTCAATTTCATTATAATGACTAAATGGATCACTACTCTTTTTATTAACTGATGTATCACTACTTGTCTCTGTATTTGTATCTGAAGTTGTTAAATATGATTCTGACGTCGTTTCAGATGATTGCAAAGTATTTGTTCTTTGTTCTTCTTTATCTTCTCTAATATCTTGTACTTTATAAATTAATGTTAATAAATACTCTCTTCCAAATTCTTCTGTTTCTACATACTCTTCCGGTCCTTTCATTTCTCCATATTGTGATGTAATAGACACATCTATAATACTAACAGCTAAAACAAAAATCATTATTGGAATCAATATATAACATAAAAATTTTAATAATATGGATTCTTTAATATCTTGCATCTACTCACCTTCTTTTTTACTCTTTTTCTTTTCTTTTTCTTATCTCTTTCTTCTTTCAAGTAACGAATTTTTTTAATCTTTCATTTCATATTATTGAATATCCTCTACTTTATATCCAATTCCCCAAATCACTTTTAAATATTTAGGGTCTTTGGGATTAATTTCTATTTTTTCTCTGATATGTCTAATATGAACCGCTATAATATTTTCTGCACCATAGCTTTCTTCATTCCATACATTTTCATAAATTTGCTCTATAGAATATACTTTTCCTTTGTTTTCTAGTAAAAATTTTAATATGTTATATTCTGTTGCTGTTAACTTGATATCTTTTCCGTCTACCATAACCTTTTTGGTTTCATCATTCATTTCTAAAGTTCCTGTTTTTAATACTTTTTCTTTTTGATTTTTATTTTTTCCATTTGTATCATTTGCATGGCTAAAATCCACATATCTTCTAATATTGGATTTTACTCTTGCAATTAATTCTAATGGACTAAATGGTTTTGTGACATAGTCATCTGCTCCTGTATTTAATCCTGCAATTTTATCATAGTCTTCTGATTTTGCTGATAACATAATTACAGGAATCGTTTTATCTTTTCTAATTTCTTGCAAAGTTTCAATTCCATCTTTATTTGGCATCATGATATCTAAAATAATTAAATGAATTTCATTCTCTTTTAATTTCTCTAAAGCCTCTTCTCCATCATAAGCTTTTATAATATGATACCCTTCTTGTGATAAGTAAATTTCTATGGCATTTACGATTTCTTTATCATCATCAACGACTAATATGTTGTACATAATTTTTTCCTTTCTTGAACTTTAGTAATCCTTATAAAAATTGATAAAGTTCATTTCATATTATTTAAAAATTCATATTTGTTTCTATCTCCTAGCATATATACTATACCATATTTTTATTAATAATAAATAGAGGATTTATTAATTTTTTATTAAGGATTCCTAAAAAAAGGGAAATTGGGGACGGACTCATTTTTCCTTTTCTTTGAAGTTGAGAAATAAAAAAATATAGAATATAAAAGAATGAAACGATTTTGCGTATCTAAATTGTGTAATGGCTTTATATTCTATATTTTTTAATTTTTATAATATTGAAAAAGGGAAAAATGAGTCCGTCCCCAATTTCCCTTTTTCTTTTATTCATCTTTAAAACTATTAATCTTAAACAATTTAAACAATTCTACAATAATTAATGGTGAAATGATTAAACCAATTAATTCTAAGATATTTTGTGTTGGTAATACTGGTATACTAAAGATTCCTCTTAAAGCAGGTATTGCTAAGATGATTCCCATTAATAATGCTGAACCAAGTATTGCCCATACTAATTTACTATTATTAAATACTTTTGTTTTAAAGATAGATTTTTTATTATCTCTTACATTAAATACATGTACCAATTCTGAGAAAGCAAGTGTCACAAATGCCATGGTTTGACCAACTTCTATTTTTGATTCATCTAATGTTAATCCATCAATTGGTTCTGTCGTTGTTGCAAGTCCTATCATAAATGCTCCAAGTGTTAATAGTCCTATCATAATTCCTTGGTATACAATTCTCCATGTCATTCCTTTTGTAAATACACCTTTTCCTGGTTTGTTTGGTTTTCTCTTCATAATATCTGCATTTGCTGGGTCAAATGCTAATGCTAATGCTGGTAATGAGTCTGTTACTAAATTTATCCACAAAATATGGATTGGTAATAAGATTTCTAAATGTGCAATATCCGTTATTCCAAACCAACTCGCAAATAATGGTGTTAATAGTGTTGCTAAGAATAATACAACCACTTCTCCTATATTACTTGATAATAAGAATTGAATAACTTTTAATATATTGTCATAAATTCTTCTACCCTCTTCTACTGCTGATACAATGGTTGCAAAATTATCATCTGTTAAGATAACATCTGCTGCTTCTTTGGCAACATCTGTTCCTACAATTCCCATTGCACAACCAATATCTGATGTTTTTAATGCAGGGCTGTCATTGACGCCATCACCTGTCATAGCTACGATTTCTCCATTTTTTTGCCATGCTTTTACAATTCTAACTTTATGCTCTGGAGATACTCTTGCATATACAGAATAGTGTCTTACATGTTTTTGTAATTCTTCATCAGACATTTTTTCTAATTCTGCACCAGTAATCGCTTCATCTTCATTTTCTAGTATACCTAATTTCTTTGCAATAGCAGTTGCTGTAATTTTGTGGTCACCTGTAATCATAACGGTTTTAATTCCTGCTGTTTTACATTTTTCTACTGCTTTTTTCGCTTCTTCTCTTGGTGGGTCTATCATTCCAACCATTCCCACAAAGATTAAATCACTTTCTATATTATCTAATTCTTCTTTGGTTGGTTCATGGTCAAATTCTTTGTATGCACATGCTAACACTCTTAAAGCTTCTTTTGCCATTTCTTCATTTTTTTGTCTAATCGTTACAGCATAATTATCTAAGTCATTTTTTATTTCATTATTATATAAATAGCCTTTACAAATTCTTAATAATTCGTCTACCCCACCTTTTGTATAAGCTATATAACTTTGATTTACTTTATTAACCGTTGTCATCAATTTTCTATCTGAATCAAATGGTACTTCTGCAATACGTACCATTCTATCATAAATGGATGGGTCAAAATTTAATGTAAATGACATATCTACCAATGCGGTTTCTGTTGGATCTCCTGTTAAGGTTCCATCTTTTGCAATTTTTGTATCATTACATAACATATTGGCATATACCAATGTGGTCATATCGTCTGACACATTTTTGCTATCAATTTCTTCTAGGTCTTTGATTTCTCCATTTAAAAATACTTTTTCTACTGTCATTTTGTTTTGTGTCAAGGTTCCTGTTTTATCTGAACATATAACCGTTGCACTTCCCAAAGTTTCAACTGCTGGTAATTTTTTCACAATTGCATTTTTCTTAACCATTTTTTGAACACCAATGGCTAAAACAATGGTTGATACAGCTACTAATCCTTCTGGAATCGCTGCTACTGCTAATGATACAGCTGTCATAAACATATGAATTGGTTCTTTTTGTTGGAACAATCCTATGATAAAGATAACAATACAGATCACAATTGCTGTAATTCCTAATGTTTTTCCTAATTTATTTAATTTTTGTTGTAAAGGTGTGATTTGTTCTTCTGATTCATTAATCATTTCTGCAATTTTTCCCACTTCTGTTGTCATTCCGGTTTCTACAACAATTCCTTTTCCTCTACCATACGTTACTAAACTAGATGAGAATAGCATATTGGTTCTATCACCAATTCCTACATCTTCTCCTTCAATTTTTTCTGTTGTTTTATCAACTGGTACAGATTCTCCTGTTAATGAAGATTCTTGTGTTTTTAAATTCACTGCTTCTATAATTCTTAAATCTGCTGGGATATAGTCTCCTGTATCTAATACCACAATATCTCCTGGTACTAATTCTTTTGCAGGAACGACCGTTACATTTCCATCTCTGATAACTTTAGATGCATGGTCTGTTAGTTTTTGTAAAGCCTCTAGTGACTTCTCTGCTTTTGATTCTTGTGTGACACCAATAATGGCATTTAAGATAACAACAATTAAAATGATAATCGTATCTGTAATACCTTCTCCTTCTGCTACGCCTACAACTCCTGATACGATAGCTGCAATAATTAAAATGATAATAGAAAAATCTTTAAATTGGTCTAAAAATCTCATCAATAAAGATTTTTTCTTCTTTTCTTTTAATTGATTTAATCCATAGGTTTCTCTTCTTTTTACAACTTCTTCTGCTGATAAACCTGTTTCTTGGTTTGTTTTTAATTCTTTTTCTACATCCTTTACTTCTTTGTTAAACCAGTTTTTACTTTCCATTTTTTCACATTTCCTTTCTTTAGGTTTCCACATATTTTCATTTTTATTTTATCCAAACAATGAAAATATATCAATATTTAAGCTTTATTTTTTTAATAAAATTTCACATTTTCAGTCGCCTCTTTTCTTTTTCAGTTAGAATTATCTTCTTAAAGATTCTTTTGTTTATTTTTCATTGCCAAATTTAAATGTTTCAAAATTTCTCAACAAAAAAAGACCCTTAAAAAGATTTTATCCTTTTAAAAGTCTTGCTTACTTTTTAAAAAGCTTACTAACCAGATAAATGATTATCGCGACTGTTGATTAGTAATCAAAAGCTACTCCCTTTTAATATGTCCCTATTATATCATACTATTGGGTGATGTCAATATTTTTATCTTAATCATAAAATTTTTTTGTCTATTAATGTAAATCCTGTATAGCTGCATCTGTTATCATGTATTTTTTTGTTTCTTTATTATATTCTACTGTAAGCGTAATATTGGCTGTAGGGATATTTCCTAATACATTAATATCTGTTAATTGTATTTTTGAAATTCCCTTTTCAGAACTTAATACTTTTGCCTTTTTTATGTCAATGCTAGGTCCATCTCCTATACCACCTCTCACAATATACACTTTTCCATTATATTCTTTTAATCCTTCCGTATAATTTCCCCACATACTATTATTTAGTTTATTAATTGCATTTGATGATAAATAAGTAGCTATTTGATTATTTAAACTTTGTATACTTTTTAACCCCACAATTTCTTCTGTCATCATATACTCTTTTGTTCCTGGTATGTTCACTTTTCCAGTTACATCTTTAATTTCATAAACTGTTGGCAATCCATAATCTGCGCCTAAATAAACAAGTGAAGCCCATTTTAAATGTTCACCGATTTTAGATTGAACATTTTCTGCTGTTATTTTCATTTCTTCTTCTTCTTTTTTTGCTTTCTCTTCTTCTGCTTGCTTCATTTCTTCTTGTTTTTCTATCACTTCGTTTTCTTTATCCGTAACATGATTCTTTATTTCTTCTGTTAAAATTTCTTCTTCTGTTTTATATTTGTCTGCACCTTCTACTATTGTTTCTTTTAATTCTTTATCTGTCATATTTTCATTATATTCTACTTTATCTACTTCTACTTCTGTTTCTACAAAAACTGTATCAAATTTTGGAATAGATATTTTATTACCATCTACTGTATCTACAGATATTTCTTCTCCTTTTGTAAAAGTATATTCTGTACTTTCTGTTTCTTCAGTTGTTTCATTTGTTGTATTGTTTTCTGTGATTTCAGATGTTGTGTTTGTATCTATTTGCGTATCTTTTCCTAAAATTACATCAGATAATTTTTGATAGGTATCTGCTGTTTCATTTTCTTTATATGTATACCAATCATATTGTTTATTTTGTATATCATATAATAATTTTACATCTGAGATATCTAAATTTATCACATTACTTACTGTTCCATTATTTATATAATATATATCTGTATAATCTTTTCCTTCTTTTTCATAATCTACTAACATGACTGGATCTTCTACTTTTTCCACTTCTATGAAACCTATTTTTGAATGATTTTGTATTTTGTTATTTTCAGTTTCTTCTTCATCTGAACCTTTTATATACTGATAATACGTATCTGCCCATTCTTGTTCAATTGGTTGTTTTAGTTCTACATATTCATAAGCAAAATATCCGCCTACTACTGCTGCAATCAAAACAATGATGATAATACATACAATTGCAATTGTCTTTTTATGCCCCTTTGTTTTATTTTTAGTTTCCGCTTTTTCTTGTTCCTTATTTTTACTCATATCAAATCCCCCTTCTATCTTACCTTGAAACATCCTTTTTTCTTAACCCATTATACCATTGTCTTTTTTATTTGTAAATATTTTACAATAATTCACCTTTTGTACAGGAAAAATGCTTTTCCTATTTAATAAAAAAATGCTCTAAATTTATTTCTAAATTCAAAGCATCATTATATTTGGTGACCCCTACGGGAATCGAACCCATGATTCCACCTTGAGAGGGTGGCGTCTTAACCGCTTGACCAAGGGGCCATAAAATTTACTTACTATTTATATCATTTTTTTTGCGTTTCGTCAACTGCTATTAGAAAATTTTACTAATTCCTTAAATTTAAAAGTAAATTCCAGCGAAGGCTCAATATGCATTTCGTTTTATATTTAATCTATTTTACTAATTTTACAGCTTATGATATAATTCATCTAAATAAATTCATAAGAAAAGGATAAGGCTATGAAAAAATTATTTCGTTATTTAAAAAAATATAAAAAGAATTTAATATTAGGTCCTTTATTTAAACTATTTGAAGCAATTATTGAAATTACTTTACCAATGATAATGGCCTACTTAATTGATCATTACACTGACTTTTCTGCTCATATATTCACCTATTATTTAATATTTCTTTTAGTATTGGTTATTGTTGGATTTTCTTTTGCTGTTATTGCACAATATATTGCAGCCAAAACTTCGCAAGGATATAGTAAAGACTTAAGAAAATCTTTATTTTACCATATACAATCCTTACCTGCATATAAATTAAAAACGCTAGGTACTTCTGCCATCGTTAATAGAATAATCAATGATGTGACAAATTTGGAAACAGGCGTGGCTATGTTTATTCGTCTTGTAATTAGGATTCCTTTTATTTTTATCGGTGCCATTTCTATGATTTTTGTCATTAATGTAAAGCTTGCGCTAATAGTGCTTCTATCTAGTGTTATTCTATTTTTATTAATTTTTATCATTGCCAAAATTGCTAGTAACTTGTATGGTAAAGCAAATGCATATTTAGATAAGATTACTTTAAAAATAAAAGAAAATTTAACAAACCTAAAATTAATTAGAAGTTTTGTAACCCAGGACAAGGAATATCATAAATTCGAAAAATTAAATATTGCTAATAATCGATTTAATAAATTCGCGAATATTTGCTCTAATGTATTAAACCCTATTTCTATTTTTGTATTAAATATAACCATATTGTTTATTTTAAATAGAAGTGATTCTCTATTTTACTCTGAAATGATAACAAAAGGAGAAATGATTGCTATTATTAATTATATAACAGAAATGCTACTAGCTGTCGTTGTCCTTTCAAATTTGGTTACTATTTATACAAAATGTTTTTCTTCAAGTTCTAGAATTGTAGAAATTTTAAATTTAAAACCTGATATGCAACATGGTACGATTACTACTCTTGAAAATACACCTATTGCTATCAAAATGGACAATGTTTCATTTTCTTATACCACAAATCCTTTCTTAGAAAATATCTCTCTTCAAATTCAAAAAGGAGAAATTGTTGGTTTTATTGGTTTAACCGCTTCTGGAAAAAGCACCATCTTTAACTTACTTAACAGAACCTTTGATGTAAATTCTGGAAATATTTCTATTTTCGGAAAAAATATTAAAGATTATGAACATACTTTTTTAAAAGATTCCATTTATCTAATAAATGAACATCCTTATTTTCTTACAGATACCATTTTTGAAAATATAGCTTTCGGTAGAACAACCCATAAAGAAGATATCAAAAATGCACTAATTCTTGCAGAAGCTAATGATTTTGTATCACAATATACTGACTATTTAGATTATAGATTGACCAATAATGCTTCTAATTTATCAGGTGGACAAAGGCAAAGATTACATATTGCAAGAGCTTTTATTGGTAGTCCTTCTATTATATTATTTGATAATATCACCAGTTCCTTAGATTTAGTTACAGAAAATAAAGTCATTACCAATATTTTTCATTATTTAAAAGAACATCACATGACTGGTTTAATTGCTTCACAAAAAATTTCTTCTATTATACATTGTGACAAAATTGTTGTTTTAGATAATGGAAAAATTGTAGATATGGGAACACATACAGAATTATTAAAAAGATGCAAACTATATAATGAAATATATGATTTACAAGGAGAAAATGATGAAAATAAGTAAATTATTAAATTTTAAATATTCAAAACTGTATATGCTAATGATCTTTGTTCTATCTATTTTATCATCAGTTCTAACAATTATCTATCCGATGATTGTAGGAGATATTGTAGACCGTATTGGATATGTAGATATTAGTCACAACATGATTGTATTACTTGTGATTTTTGTTTCATTGTTTGTGGTAAATATCATTCTTAATTTTATTTTATCTATTTATACAACTAATTTATCAAAATCTTTAAGAGAAAAGCTATATAAAAAGTTGGATATGCTTTCACTAACCACAATTGAAAAAGAACAAAATGGAAATATTATCAATATATTCTCTACTGACATAGAAAATCTCTCTAATGGACTCATTCAAAATATTTCTAAAATTTTAATGGGAATTACAACGATTCTTCTTGCACTTTATATGATGCTAACATTAAATATTGTAATTACCTTTATACTGGTTGCCATATCCATTTTGATGTTTTTTATTTCTAAATTCATTATAAAAAACACATCCCATTTGTTTGATAAACGAGCAAATACTTTAGGCAATTTGAATTCTTATATAGAAGAAATCATTTCCAGTAAACCTACATTAGATAACTACCATTATGATGAAAAAATAGAAGAAACTTTTGATAATAAAAATACAACTTTATATCATTATGGATATAAGGCTCAATTTTATTCTTCTCTTACAAATCCTAGTACACGTCTTATATCTAATGCATTATATGTATTAATTGGAATCATTGGTATTATTTTTGCAAAATCGAATATTTTAACCATTGGGAATATATCTAGCTTTTTATTATATGCCAATATTTTTACAAGACCTTTTAATGAAATAAGTTCCATTTTCTCAGAAATTCAAACGGCTATTTCTTCTATGAAAAGGCTTCTAGCATTTATGAAGCATGATACCTCTTTTGAATTTCATCAAAAGTATTTGCTACCAATTTCTCATTTAGAGGGTAACATAGAATTTAAAAATGTTTGTTTTTCTTATGAAAAAGATAAACCTTTGATAAAAAATTTAAGTTTATATATTCCCCAAAACAAAAGTATTGCCATTGTTGGAAAAACTGGTTCTGGTAAAACCACTATTATTAATCTACTTTCTCGTTTTTATGAAATTCAAAGTGGTGAAATATTGGTAGATGGCATCAACATTCAAAATATGGATATTTCTTTTTTAAGAAAACAGATTGGTGTCGTATTACAAGATTCCAAATTGTTTAATGGAACTATATATGAAAATATTGCTTATGCAAACCCTTCTGCCTCTAAAGAAGAAGTCATACATGCTGCAAAATTAGCTTATGTAGATACATTTATCAAACGATTGCCAAATGGCTATGATACGGTTATTCATAACGCAAGTCTTCTTTCTGAAGGTGAAGTACAATTAATTAACATTGCCAGAATGATCCTTGCAAAACCACCTATTTTAATTTTAGATGAAGCCACAAGCAATATCGATTTATTAACAGAATCTAAAGTTCAAAAGGCCTTATCTAATCTAATAGAACATTCTACCTCCATTATTATTGCACATAGATTATCTACAATTGTTCACTGTGACACAATTGCTTTTATTGAAAATGGAGAAATTGTAGAAATGGGTACCCATAAAGAATTATTAAATAAAAAAGGAAAATATTATGAATTGTATACTAGTCAATATAGCAATAAAACATTGTAGACAAATTTTTATTTTAAAATAAAAATGAACCCAAATTATTAAACTTTTTTGTCTAATAATTTGGGTTCCCTTCATTTGGATGAATTACTCTCTATTTTTTATTATTCATACCATTCTAATTCCCAATCATCTAATATAACTGTATCACCTTCACAAACGCCCATTTCTTTTAATTTATCTTCAATTCCCATATT
>CALXFG010000030.1 GCA_944387505.1 uncultured Clostridia bacterium | reverse complement strand
CTAGGATTAGGAGGAGCAGCTATCTCCATTATTCATGGAGATTTATCTGTAACCATTTCAGGAATGAGTTTAGCAGCGATTATTGGTATCTTATTAAATTTATTATTGCCAGATGAAAAAGAAGAAGAGAGTAATGTACCAGAAGATAAAAAGACAGAAATGACAGACGAAAACGATAATGAAAAAGAAGTCAAATATGAAAGCGAGGCTAATGTAGTGGAAGAAATAAAAAATGATGAAACAAATCAAGTAACTGTATTAAGTAATCCTTTAGTGGAACATAAATTATCTATTATAAGAAACAAAAATACAGGTACAAAAGAATTTAGAGAAATTATAGGGGAGATAGCTACACTATTATGCTATCATGCATTAGAAGATGCAAAATTAAAAGAAATTGAAATCGAAACACCAATTTGTAAAACAAAGGCAAGAGTATTAGATGAAGACAATTATGCGTTTGTACCAATTTTAAGAGCTGGAACAGGTATGTTAGATGGATTATTAAAAATAGTACCAAATGCTAAAATTGGACATATAGGTTTATATAGAAATGAAGAAACTTTAGAGCCAGTACAATATTATTATAAAATGCCAAAAGATATTGCTAAAAGAGAAGCCATTATCTTAGACCCAATGCTTGCAACAGGAGGTTCAGCTGCTGATACGATTCAAATGCTTAAAAAAGACGGCGTTAAGAAAATTAAATTCTTATGTATCATTTCTGCACCAGAAGGAATTGAAAGATTAAAGAAAGAACATCCTGATGTAAAAATTTATACAGCATGTATTGATGAAAAATTAAATGATAAAGGATATATTGTTCCAGGATTAGGTGATGCTGGAGACAGAATATTTGGAACTAAATAAGATAGGCGCGCGTAAACGAACTCAAAGATTTCGGCGCATAAATAAAATAAAGAGACAATTAGAAATATACTTAATTGTCTCTTTAACTTGTTATTTGTTATTATTATTTTGTCTTTCATTATTGTTGTTTTGATTATTTGAATTGTTATTATTGTTTTTGTTTTCTTTATTTTTCTTACTCATATACAAAGCACCTCCTCAAAGTATATTACTATTTTGTACGAATCTCTAAAAAAATATTCACCCAGAATTTGTTTTTTTTATATAATTGATATATAATAGCGAATATAAGAAATTAACTTTGTTGTAGAAAGAAAATTCTAAATTAAGATAAAAATTGATTTTTTTCTATACAACAAAAATAAAGCATATAAAATGTATAATATTAAAATTTAGGAGGATTGACAAATGTGTTATAACAATGAAAAATTAAATGAATTTAATGATTACATAAGATACAGAAAAGTGGCCATAATAGGATTGGGAGTTAGTAATTTACCACTTTTAGATTATTTATATGATAAAAAAGCAAATGTAACAGTATTTGATGAAAGAGAATATAATCAAATTCCTAGAGATATTGTTGAAAAAATTACCAATTATGGATTTATGATACATTTTGGAAAAGATTGCTTGCAAGAGCTAAAAAATTTCAATGTTATTTTTCGTTCTCCTAGTTGTTTACCAACAAAACCAGAATTAATAGAAGAAGCCAATAGAGGAGCATTAGTAACAACAGAAGTAGAATTATTAATGCAAATGTGTCCAGCAAAAGTAATTGGTGTAACCGGAAGTGATGGTAAGACAACAACAACAAGTTTAATCAATCATATTTTACAAAAAGCTGGATATAGAACATTTTTAGGAGGAAATATTGGAACACCACTATTTACAAAACTATCAGAAATGACACCTGAAGATATCGTTGTGTTAGAATTAAGTAGTTTTCAATTAATGGGAATGGAAGTAAGTCCACAAATTGCTGTTATTACTAATATAACACCAAATCATTTAAATATTCATAAAGATTATCAAGAATATATTGACGCTAAGAAAAATATTTTCAAATATCAAGATGAAAATGGAATTTTGGTTTTAAATTATGATAATGAAATTACAAGGGAATGTGCAAAAGAAGCAAATGGAAAAGTAATCTTCTTTAGCAGTCAAACCAAATTAGATAATGGATATATTGTTGATGAAGATGTGATAAAAGAATGTGATGATAAAGTCAGAAAACATATTTTAAATACAGATGATGTGATTTTAAGAGGAAATCATAATTATCAAAATATAGCCACAGCCATTGCTGCAACAGCAAGTTTAGTAGACATAGAAACTGCTGTAAAAGCAGTTAAAGAGTTTAAACCTGTAGAACATAGAATTGAATTTGTAGAAGAAATTGATGGAGTAAAATGGTATAATGATTCTGCAAGTTCATCACCTTCTAGAACTTTATCTGGATTAAATGCTTTTAAAGAAAAAATTGTTTTGATTGCAGGCGGATATGATAAAAATTTAGACTATACACCTCTTGCAAAACCAATTATTGATAAAGTAAAAACATTAATTTTAATTGGTCAAACAGCTGGAAAAATTTATGATGCTGTAAAAGAAGAATTAGAAAAAGAAAATAAGAATTTAGATATTTATATGTGTGAAACATTGGAAGAAACAATTCCACTTGCAAAAAAGAATGCCAAAAGTGGAGATGTTGTTCTATTTTCTCCTGCCAGTGCAAGTTTTGATATGTTTAAGAATTTCGCAGATAGAGGAAATCAATTTAAAAATTTGGTGAGGGATTTAAAGGGTGATGATTAAAAAATGATAATGATATATGATTTTGATGGAACACGAACACCATTATTGATAAATATATTCAAAGACAACTAGTAAAGCAAAAAGATTTTGAACATTAGAATACTATAAAAGTTGATTTATCCATAACAAAGAAATCAGGCGACCTAAGAACTAGGTCGCCTTCTTCTACCGGCTATCAATCACGCTGTAGAAGAAACTTTTCAGCCTCTTCCACAATCTTTTGCTCTTTAGGAGTTAATGGAGTTAATTTATCACTCCCTGAAATGAGCAAAAGCTCTTCGGCAACCTGAACTTTCCTCTCGTGAGGAAGGTCCTCTGCCCATTCCTGAAAAATCTTGTTTCCATCCATGATGTTCTATTCTCCTTTCTTTTTCGTAATTATAGCCTTTTTTTTGTGTATCAATATAATTATACCACAAAATCACAAAAAAGTTAAATATTATGCACCTTTTACTAGTTATCAACATATCTTGTATAAAATAAATAAGGAGGAATTAGAAATGTATGATAACCAATATGAAGAGTACATAAGAAGTGTCTTAGGATATCCAAGTACAGCAAATATGAATCAAAATCAAATGTATCAAAATGAATATCCAAATCCATCTCAAATAAACATGAGAAACGATTTAGAGGAATTTTATCCTGAGATATATAAAATTATATATCCAATGGTCCAAAAAGTCTGTGATGGAAATATGAGAGCAAATAGCAGGGAAGAGATTGAACAAATGACTGATGAAATTTATTCAGCAATAGAAGATAATAACCAGATAAATGTCAATATCAATTTAGGAAATACAGTTTCTACAACAAATTCAAATACTCAAAATCGAAATGAGCAACATAAGGAAGAAGGTCAAAAGAAAAGTTCTGAAAAACAAGAAGTAGAAAATAGAAATGCAAAAGAAAGTAGAATAAGTCTTAGAAATAATAATTTAAGAGATTTAATCAAAATATTATTAATTAGGGAATTATTGAGAAGGCGTCATAACAATTTTCCACCAAGACCACCACATAATCCACGTCCACCAATGAGACCACCAATTATGCCAAGAAACTATCAACCTTTATATGATATTTATGAATATTAAAAATAAGTTTACTATATAGAAAAAATTTAAATGTATAGAAAAAGGCTGATTTTCTAATATATTAAAAAAGAAAATTTTACCATTTTTTCAAAATATAAAACTTCAAAACAAAAAAATTTATATATGAATTTGAAAAGTTTTTTCACACTTCACAAACGTCTGAATAAAAATTTTAAAAATGTAAAAAATAAAGATGAGAAATTTTGAAAGGTGGTAAAGAAAATGAAAGTTAAAGATTGTATGTGTACAGACGTTTGCTGTGTGAAACCAGAAACAACAATATGTGATGTTGCAAAATTAATGAGTCAAAATCATATTGGTTCAATACCAGTTTGTGATACCAATAATTGTTTATGTGGAATTGTAACAGATAGAGATATTATTTTAAGATCAATTGCTTGTGATAAAGATGTTAAAACAACACCTGTTAGTGATATCATGTCAACAAATGTATGTACTTGTGAAGAAAACGAAGATATGGCAAATGCTGAAAATAAAATGGGAACAAACAAAGTAAGACGATTACCTGTTTGTGATAATAATAAAAAAGTAATTGGTATTTTAACATTAGGAGATATTGCACAAAATAGAGCAAAACTAGATGATAGGGAAATTTGTATTACATTTGAAGATGTTTGTGATTGTGATACAAATAAAAATGCAGAATAGTTAGCAAATATTATTATAACAGTAGAATTTTGTTAATGATATAGAACGAATTCTACTGTTTTTCTTTTTTTATTTCGTATATAAAACTTTATGATACATATAATAAATAATAAAAGTAATGAATAGTAGATTTAATTTCGAATTTTAGTATAAAATCATCATATTTTTTCTAAAACATAAGGAGGGGAGAGATGATCGTAAACTTACCATATTGGACAAGAGTATTAAAAAATGTCATATACGTTTTATTACTTATATTAGGTTTGTATGTGGCTTTAAAATTATCTATTTTTTATATGCCTTTTTTAGTAGCATTTATTATTTCACTAATCATAGAACCTCTCATAAAATTTATTATGCGAAAAACAAAGTTAACCAGAAGGACTAGCTCTATTATCATCTTTATCCTTGTATCTGCTATTATTTTAGGAATATTAGCATGGATTATTGTTACATTATTTTCAGAGTCATCTAGTTTATTACAAGGACTAAATGACTATGTGGATAAAGCTTCTGAACAACTTCAAGGATTTATGGAACAATTTCATTTTGATAAAATTAAATTATCAGACGAAATTTTAACCATTGTTCAAGAGTCAAGTGGTGATTTTTTGCAAAGCATTTCTAATTGGTTAAGAAATGCACTAAATGGATTAATAAATATCGTTACAAAGATACCTGAAATAGCAATTTGTGTTGGAATTACCATATTAGCATTATATTTTATTTGTGTTGATAAGATCTATATATTAGATCAAATAGAATATCATTTACCAAAAACATGGGTAAAAAAATTGAGTACACATTTAAAAGATTTGATACAAACATTGGGAGGATATTTAAAAGCAGAAGCAACATTAATCCTAGTATCATTTGTGATATCTCTCATAGGTTTATATATATTATCTTTTTTAAAATTTAATATCCAATATCCATTACTAATGGCATTATTTATTGGATTTGTAGATGCACTTCCGATTTTAGGCTCTGGAACGGTTATGATACCATGGGCGATTATCTCTGCACTAAATGGTGATTTATCACTAGGAATTGCGATTGTTACTTTATTTATTATTATGTCTGTTGTCAGACAATTTTTAGAACCAAAATTAGTTAGTAAAAATATTGGTGTTCATCCGATTTTTACTTTAATTGCTATGTATACAGGATTTAAAATAACAGGGGTTATTGGGTTATTATTAGGACCAATTGCTTTAATCATCATTAAAAATATATTTGCTAATTTGATTGATAAGGGTGTATTTAAAACAATATTTGATAAGAAATGAAACAATCGGGAAATTGGGGACGGACTCATTTTTCTCTTTTTATGTTATGATATATCTAAAAAATATAGAATATAAAGTCATTACACGATTTTGTATAAGCTAAATTTTCACAGAAATTCTACAATAAAAACATGAGCCTCTCTCATTGTTGCTATAAATCTTAAGCAAAATGAGCAGTCCTCATGTTTTTATTTAGAATTTCTATATTCAAATTTAGATACGCAAAATCGTTTTATTTTTTTATATTCTATATTTTTTATCTTGGTTAAATTTGAAAAAGGGAAAAATGAGTCCGTCCCCAATTTCCCTTTTTAGTTTATTCCCACTCGATTGTTGCAGGTGGTTTTGAAGTAATATCATAAACTACTCTGTTAACATGTTTTACTTCATTCACAATTCTTGAAGAAACTTTTTCTAATATTTCGTAAGGTATTTTGCTCCAAACGCCTGTCATAAAATCTGTTGTTTCTACTGCACGTAGGGCAATGGTATAATCATAAGTTCTTTCATCACCCATAACACCAACAGATTTTAGATTTGTTAATACAGCAAAATATTGGTTAATTGATTTATGAAGTCCAGCATTTGCAATTTCTTCTCTAAAAATGCTATCTGCTTCTTTTAAAATATCTAATTTATCTTCAGTGATATCACCAATCACTCTAATAGCTAGTCCAGGTCCAGGGAATGGTTGTCTAAATACTAAGTTTTCTGGTATTCCTAATTCTAATCCTGTTTTTCTAACTTCATCTTTAAATAGATTTCTTAAAGGTTCTACAATTTCTTTAAAATCTACATAGTCTGGAAGTCCACCAACATTGTGATGACTTTTAATAACAGAACTTTTTCCTAGACCACTTTCAATCACATCAGGGTAAATCGTACCTTGTACTAAAAAGTCTACAGTTCCGATTTTTTTAGCTTCTTCTTCAAAAACTCTAATAAATTCTTCTCCGATAATTTTCCTCTTTCTTTCTGGATCAGTAACACCAGCAAGTTTTGCTAAGAATCTATCTTTCGCATTTACTCTAATTAAGTTAATATCAAATTGATTTCTGAAAACTTCTTCAACTTCGTCACCTTCATTTTTACGAAGTAAACCATGGTCAACAAAGATACATGTTAAGTTTTTACCAATTGCTTTATGTAACAATACAGCAGCAACAGATGAATCTACACCACCAGATAAAGCACATAAAGCTTTTTTATCTCCAATTTTTTCTTTTAAAGTTTTGATGCTATCTTCTACAAAAGAAGAAATTTGCCAATCTCCAGAACAACCACAAATGTTAAATAAGAAGTTCTTAATCACTTGTGTTCCATTAACAGATAAATTTACTTCTGGATGAAATTGAATACCATATAATTTTTTCTCTGCATTTTCCATTGCAGCATTTGGGCAATGGTCTGTTGAGCCAATATTTTTAAAGCCATCTGGTACTTCAGATACAAAGTCTGTATGACTCATTAAGAAATCATTTGTTGTTTCAAATCCTTGAAATAGGGAAGAGGTGTTATCAATATTTACCTTAGTTGTTCCATATTCTCTTGTATTTGCTCTTGATACAGTTCCTCCTAAAGTATAAGTCATTAATTGCATACCATAACAAATTCCTAAAACAGGAATACCTAAATCAAAAATACCTTCTGCACATTTAGGAGAATCTTCTCCATAAACACTAGCAGGTCCACCTGTAAAGATAATTCCTTTTGGATTTTTCTCTTTGATTTTCTCGATAGAAATGTTGTAAGGTACAACTTCAGAATACACATTACATTCTCTAACTCTTCTTGCAATTAATTGATTGTATTGTCCACCAAAGTCTAAGATTAAAATTAATTCATTTTCCTTCATATTTACCTCCGAATTTAAAATATGTATATATCATATCACAATTTGTCGATAAAGTAAATAAAAACCTACGATATATAGGAGAAAAACTAGAGTTTTACAAAATTTTTATCAAAATCATTTTATTGAACATAAATATATTTTATGATAAAATTATAAGTAGTAATAAAAAGAAAGAGGAAAGTATGAATATAGGGATTGATATTGATAATACCATAACAAATACATTGCCAATATTAAAAAAATATTGTAGAAGATATAATGATACAGTTGTTAAAAGAAATCTGCAAATGCATGAGAATGGATTTGCAAGTTATAATTTGTATGATTGGACACCAGATGAAAATATGGATTTTTGTCTAAGGTATTTAGAAGAAATTGTATTACAAGCACGAATAAAAGAACATGCAAAAGAAGAAATTAATAAATTAAAGAATCAAGGGCATAAGATTTATATTATATCATCAAGAGCTACTCCAATGTTTAAGACACCTTATGAAACTACAGAAAAATTTTTAAGGGAACATGAAATTGTCTATGACAAGCTATTAGTAGGGAGAGTCGAGAAGAAATCTTCTTGTATTGAAAATGGATTAGATGTTTTAATGGAGGATGAACCTCAATATATAAATGAAATGGCTCAATTTATGCCTGTTATTGTATTTGATTACATATACAATAGGCAATGTTCTGGAAATAATATTATTAGAGTATCTGATTGGAATGAAATAGACAGTTGCATAAAAATGCTAGATAGGGATTATAAGGAATAGATAAAAAATACCCAATAAAAAGGGTATTTTTTCTTTATACCACACCACTTGTAGGAATATAGGTATCATCTGGAGGATACACATATTCTTCATTTGGTTTATCAACTGTTTTCATCTCTGTTACTTTAACGATAGGCATATCACCATGATAGTTACCTTTTGTAATTTCACCTGTTAATTCCACCCATGTTTCATTTGCAAAATTTTGTGCATTTTCATATTCACAAAGAAATCCTACAATCACATATTGAAAATCAGAAGAAATAATCATATCTCTAGCTAAGATGAATTGCGTGTCTGTTAAATCTAATACTCGATATACATATCCTGTAAATTGGATTTTTACACCAACATAATCATCTATATTTTCATGAACCGCTTTCAAAACATTGGTATAATTTTTTGCAGAAATAACAGAAACATCACTTTGAGGCATACAACTAGAAATAGTTCTATTATTTTTTGCACCAACAAACAGTTTGATACTAACAAAAATTAAAATACAGATAATTAATACCACAATCGCCGTAAAAAAATATTTAAAAATTTTACTACCATTTATTTTAAAATTATATATAAACATAATAAATCCTTTCTTTTAAAATTTTTTATATTAGAGAAATATTGTAATGGTCCTTACACATATGCATTCAAATTTTGAATCTCGTTAACATAGGCTTTTCTCATTTAAATATATGTATAAAAAAATCGATTATGCTAATAAAATAAATGTCATTTACTTTTGAAAAATAAATCTTAATATATAATGAATAATAAATAGTTTCCATTTTCAAATAAATACATTTAAAACACTTGATAAAAACAGATTTTAGTGATATAGTAACTAAGTAAAAAAATAAACTTAGGAGGACCGATTAACAATGGGATTATTTAAAACATATAGTGAAAAGGAAGTAAAAAGAGTAAAGCCATTAGTTGCTAAAATTAATGCACTTGAAGAAGAGATGGTAAAATTAAGTGATAGTGAATTAAGAGGAAAAACAGATTATTTTAAAAAACAATTAGCAGAAGGTAAAACATTAGATGATATATTACCAGAAGCTTATGCAGTCGTTAGAGAAGCTTCTAAAAGAGTTCTAGGAATGAGACACTTTGATGTGCAATTAATTGGTGGTATTGTATTACACCAAGGTAGAATTGCAGAAATGAAAACTGGTGAAGGAAAAACTTTAGTTGCAACATTACCTGTATATTTAAATGCCCTTGAAGGAAAAGGTGTCCATGTTATTACTGTAAATGATTACCTAGCAAAAAGAGATAGTGAATGGATGGGAAAATTATATAAATTCTTAGGACTATCTGTTGGTTTGGTTATTGCTGGTATGGAACCAAAAGCTAAGCAAGAAGCATATAATGCAGATGTAACTTATGGTACAAATAATGAATTTGGATTTGATTACTTAAGAGATAATATGGTTATTTATAAAGATCAATTAGTACAAAGAGGATTACATTATGCCATTGTCGATGAGATCGATAGTATTTTGATTGATGAAGCTAGAACACCACTGATTATTTCAGGTAGAGCAAATCAATCATCTGATTTATATAAGAAAGCAGATAATTTTGTTAGAAGATTAACACCAAAAGTTATCGTAGAAGAAGATGTAAAAGATTATGAGCAAGCAGAAGATAATGAAAAATATGACTATATCGTAGACTTAAAAGCAAAATCTGCATCATTGACGCAAAAAGGTATCAAAAAAGCAGAAGAAGCTTTTGGATTAGAAAACTTCAATGACTTAGAAAACTCAACATTAGTACATCATGTTAACCAAGCTTTAAGAGCACATGGCGTTATGAAAAAAGATATTGATTATATCGTAAAAGATGGGGAAGTATTAATTGTTGATGAATTTACAGGTCGTATCATGTATGGAAGGAGATATAACAATGGATTACATCAAGCAATTGAAGCAAAAGAGCATGTAAAAATTGCAGATGAATCAAAAACATTAGCAACGATCACATTCCAAAATTACTTTAGAATGTATGATAAGTTATCTGGTATGACAGGTACTGCTATGACAGAAGAAGCAGAATTCGAAGAAATTTACAACTTAGATGTTGTTGAAATACCAACAAACAAACCAATGATTCGTAAAGATGAAAATGATGTTATTTACAAAAATGAGAATGCAAAATTTAGAGCAATTGTAAAAAGCATCAAAGAAAGTCATGAAAAAGGTCAACCAGTTCTAGTAGGTACAGTTTCTATTGAAAAATCAGAAAAATTAAGCAAATTATTAAAACAAGAAGGAATCAAACATGAGGTATTAAATGCTAAATACCATGAAAAAGAGGCAGAAATCGTTGCACAAGCTGGTAAATTTGGAGCAGTAACGATTGCAACAAACATGGCAGGACGTGGTACGGATATTATCTTAGGTGGAAATAGCGAATTTTTAGCAAAAGAAGAAATGAGAAGAAAGAAAGTCCCTCATGAATTAATAGAAGAAGCAAACACTTATTATGAGACAGATGATGCGGATATTTTAAATGCTAGAAAACAATTTAAAGAATTAGTAGACAAATATGAAGAACAAATTAAGGAAGAAAAACAAAAAGTTATTGATGCTGGTGGATTAAAAATTATAGGAACGGAAAGACATGAATCAAGAAGAATTGATAACCAGTTAAGAGGACGTTCTGGACGTCAAGGAGATATTGGTGAATCTAAATTCTATATTGCCTTAGATGACGATTTGATGAAAATCTTTGGTGGCGATACCATTACAAAAGTATATAATTCATTAGGTGCAGATGAAGATATGCCAATTACTTCTAAAATCATTTCTAAAGCAGTTGAAAATGCTCAAAAGAAAGTTGAAGGAAGAAACTTTACCATTCGTAAAAATGTCTTAAAATATGATGATGTTATGAATGCACAAAGAGAAATCATTTATGCACAAAGACGTGAAGTATTGGATGGTCAAAACATTCATGACAACATTATGGATATGATACATGCTGTAGCAGAAGCTACTGTTCAAATGTATGTAGAACCAGAACATAATGAAGTAAATGTAGAAGCTCTAAATCAAGATATTTCAAATACTTATGGTATTGATATGTTAGCATATATTAAAGAACATTCTTCTGAACCAGAAACCATTTCTGAAGAACTTATCAAACAGGCCGATGCTAAATATGTAGAAAAAGAAACAGAAATTGGTTCTGATGAAATGAGAGAACTTGAAAGAGTTGTTATGCTTAAAGTAGTAGACGAAAAATGGATGAATCATATAGACAGTATGGATGAATTAAAAAATGGTATTGGACTTCGTGCTTATGGACAACAAGATCCTGTTGTAAGATATAGAATTGAAGGTATGGATATGTTTGATGAAATGATTTCAGACATTAAAGTAGATGTAACAAAAATTTTAATGAATATTCGTCAGCAAGGTGAAGCAAAAAGACAAGAAACTGTTAAGATTACAGGTGCTGCATTAGAAGCTATTCACAGTGTCGATGGAGGGGCAAAAATCGGAACAGATGTTGATAGAACGATTAGAAATGAAGGACCAAAAATTGGAAGAAATGATCCATGTCCATGTGGTTCGGGAAAGAAGTACAAGAACTGTTGTGGGAAGAACGCATAAATAGCGACTTACACAAGATTTTAAAAAACTGAAAATTGGCCAAACAAGTTCGGTTTGTCAACAAAAATATAAATATGCGAACAAAAAACACTAAAAATAAAGGAATGTAGACATTGAATATATGTTGACATTCCTTTTTTAGTATGCCAAAATATAAATGAATGGAGGTAAAAAATGGTAAATATTAGAAAACGTGGAAAAGTATATCAATATCAATTTGAAATAGCCAAAGTAGATGGAAAAAGAAAATATATCAGTAAATCAGGTTTTAAAACAAAAAATGAAGCATTAATGGCAGGAATGAAAGCTTATGATGAATATATAAATGGAGGCAACACTAAAGATTCACAAATGTCATATGCAGACTATTTAGATTATTGGATGAAAGAATATTTTGAAATTAACTATAAATATTCTACAGCAAAAAGATATAGAGAAACTTTTAAAGTTTTAAAAGAAGTAATAGTAAAATATAAATTAAGTTTCATTACACCATTTTTATTAAATCAGTCATTATTGAAAATTGCTCAAAAATGTAAAACAAAAGAAGGACTAAGAAATTATCAAAAAGTCATAAAAAGCTCTTTTAGGGATGCAACAAATTATTTTGGATTTTTAAATTATAATCCAGCAGTTGACTTACAAATTCCTAAAGTGATTTCGTTTGAACCAAAAAAAACAGTATAAAACACATTTATTCTCAAGAAGAAATTGATAAGATTTTATTAAGATTTAAGAATAATTCTGCATTTATATGTGCTTTTTTAACAGCTTGTTATACAGGTATGAGGACAGGAGAAGTATTTGCATTAACTTGGAATGATATTGATTTAGAAAACAAAATTATAAAAATAAACAAAACAGTATATTCAAAAATAAAAGATGATGAAGGAAGATGGTTTTTAGGAACAACGAAAACGAAAGGAAGTTGCCGAGAGGTTTTCATATGTGATACTTTATATAAAATATTATCTAATTATAAAGAAAAACAAAAATTACTGAAAAAGAAATATGGAAGAAAGTATAAGAAATATGAATTAGAACCTATTAAGAACAAATACGGAAAAATAAATGAATATAATGGATTATATGTGGGAACAGATATTATAAAGTATCCTTTTAAAGTAATCCATAATGAACTTGGTATAAAAAAGTGTAGGTTTTATGACTTAAGAGGGAGTTATGCAACTAAGATATTACGAAATGGAGCAGAAATCCGAGATGTAGCTGATATATTGGGACATAGCAGAATAGAAACTACTGAAAATTATTATATATCAAGTTCAGAAAAAACAAGAAAAGAGGCAAATGATATGTTAGGGAATATTATAAAGTCTGATGTGATAAATGAGATTGTGAATTTTGAAAAAATTATATAAAAAGATTGAATCTTTAATATAGATATGATACAATACAAATGTTCGCAAATACATTCTAGGAGGTGCTTATATGAATAACGAATTAAAAAATAATGAAAATGAAATTAATAGTTTATTTGATAATATTAAAGGATTAGTAATTAACAGTAGAAATAGAGTTTATACTACTGTTAATACAGAAATGCTTAATTTATATTGGAATATTGGAAAAGCAATTATGGAAATACAACAAGGTGATGAAAGGGCTTCATATGGTGAAACTATACTTGAAAAACTATCACAGAAATTAACTGCTGAATTTGGGAAAGGATTTTCTAAAAGAAATTTAGAAAGGATGAGAAAATTTTATATATATTTTCCAATTGCGACAACAGTGTCGTCGCAATTGAGTTGGTCACACTATCTTGAATTATTAAAAGTAGATGAAGAATCAAAGAGAAAATTTTATATGAAAGAGACTATAAATTCAAGATGGAGTGTTCGTGAACTTCAAAGACAAATAGGTTCATTGTTGTATGAAAGATTATTATTATCAGCAAATAAAGATAAAATATTGGAATTAGCAGAAAAAGGTCACGAATTAAAGGAAAGTAAAGACTTAGTAAAAGATCCATTTGTTCTTGAGTTCCTTGATATTAAAGAAAATACAGATTATTTAGAATCCGATTTGGAAAAAAATATATTGGAACATTTGAAAGAGCTTTTATTAGAACTTGGAAAAGGATTTATGTTTGTAGGTTCTCAAGTAAGATTAACATTAGAAGAAGAGCATTTTTATCCCGATTTAGTTTTTTACAATAGACTTTTAAAATGCTTTGTTATAATTGACTTGAAAATTGGAAAAGTGACACATCAGGATATTGGACAAATGCAAATGTATGTTAACTACTACGACCGAGAGATAAAAAGTGATGATGAAAATCCAACTGTTGGAATATTACTTTCTACTTTAAAGAATAAAACAGTAGTAAAATATACTTTACCAGAAGATAATAAAAATATTTTTTCTTCTAGTTATAAATTACATTTGCCAACAGAGCAGGAATTAATTGATGCTATAGAAGAAGAAAAGAAAAATTTAGAATTAGATAGACAATAAAGGGAGAACTAATATATGATAAAATTTATATGTATAGAAATTTTGGCAACTACTTTAGTAAGTCTCATATGTTTTTATATTAATACAAGAAATAAAAAAATGAAAAAATGTAAACTTGAAAAATTTTCATTATTGATATATTCAATGACTCTAGGATTGTTATGGATGATTTTATTAAACACCAGTATATATTTTTTTACATATACTAGATTGAAATTTATAGTATTTGGACTATTTGCTCTTATTCTGCTTTTTATATTGAATGAGATACTTAAAAGAATTAAATTAAAATATTTATACAGAAATAAAGAATATAATATTAATATAATAATTCTGATAGAAATTGTAGTGCTTAAAATATATCCAACATTTAAAAGAATAAAGAGAGCTTTTTTTAGAATGTCGAAAGAGCTAATTTCGTTAATTCCAGTTATAATAATAGAAATGTTATTTATATATTGTTTTTCATTTTTTACATCTATAGAAGACAAGGAATGGGATATTTTTGAATTAATTTTAACTACAATAATAATAACTGCGTATATAAACATATATAATTCTGAAAGAGAAAGAAGAAATAAATTAAAATGGCAATACAAATATTGCTATTTTGTAGAAAACAATATGTATGATTACATAGAAAAAATTATGATTTTAATTGGTATGACAAAAGAAGAAAAATATAAGATTTTAGACTATTTATCATTTCCTTATGTATATAAAGTTACTTGTCCTTGAAACTATTGAAATATAAATAATATTATATATACCATATATATAGATAATACAGGATTTACCAGAACATGTGGTAGTGGTAAGAAATATAAAAATTGTTGCGGAAGGAATGCATAAAATTAATATTTTGATATATTTATAGGATTGAAGAGAACGTTTAGGACATTATATTTTCCTGGGCGTTCTCTTATTTTAGACTGTATAGAATAAAATTAACATTTCAGTAATGACAATTAGATAATATTTACAAATTCATTTCACGGATGTTGTTATAGTATTATTTTTGAAAAAAACTTTTTTGTAGGAAAAAGAAATGGAGATAAAGTTATCAATTTACTCCAAACATTTGATTTAGAGAAGAAGATATTTTAACAACAATTTAGAAATTCTAAAAAGTAATCCTAATATAAATTATCAAGAAGTAAATCAAAAATTATTAAAATTAAAAAAAGAATCAGAAGATTTCATCATAAATGCAATAAATACAAAAAAAGACAATACCTGTAAAGATTATAGTATATATAAAAAGCAAGAAATATACATACCCGAAAGGTAAAAAATCAAATAAAAAAGCTGAAATTTTTAAAATAGAAGAGCAAAAAAATGATGGAAAAACAAAGATTTTTGCGCCTATGTCTAAGGATTCAAAAAATTCTTTTCCATATTGTATTATAAAAATATTGATAGACAAAACTTGGTTTTACTATACATCAGATAAAAAATTTATTGATGTAGATAACTATCATGGAGAAGAACTCTATAAATTATATAATGATGACTATATTCCATATTTTCCTGTAAATGGAATTAAAAAAGTCATGATAGAATTTGTAAAAGATAACAAAGAAATATAAATTGATATCATACATATCTGTCAGAATCAGTATTTTTGTACATATTTAGTCCAGCAAGTTATTTTGGAAACATTTGAAAAAATGCTGGATTGTCCTCAAATAAAGGAAGTACCACATTATCCGGTGCCAGAGGATGAACTTCACGCGAAAACAGCAAAACTTCGTGAAAAGGGCTTATATGGAAAAATGACAAAGAATGGAAAATGTCTAAAGTAACATATAAGCAGATATCAAAATTGAAAAAAGCCATAGAAAGCTCAACCGAAATGTTGCGCGCGGAAATTGCAAGTAACATTTGGAAAAATAGTACAGACATTGCAAATAGGGTACCTTGAAATAGGTGCCTTATTTGTTATACTATTAACTCAAAATTAGATAATTATTAAAAAAATTTATGTTCAAATAAATTTAGAAACGAAGTTATTTGCATTTCTGAATTTATTTTTTTACTTGATTTTTTTAATAAAATCATATAACATATAGGAGATAGGAGTGTGATAGCATGTTAGAATTGGAAGAAAATTCAAGACTTCTAAAGACATTAGAAGATAAATTACAAGATTTGGGTGAGTCACTTTGACATTTCAAAATTAGAAAAAGAATTAAAAGATTTAGAGGCCGAAACTTTAAAAGAAGATTTCTGGCAAGATACTCAAAACTCTAATAAAGTATTAGCAAGAATAAAAAGTATCAAGAACAAAGTAAATGAATATAAAAAAATAGAAAATGAAATACAAAATCTAAATGAACTAACAGAATTAACCAATATGGAACCAGATGAAGAAATTGCAAAAGATATTATCAAAAGCACGAAAACTTTAGAAAAAGAAATAGAAAAATTAGAAATTGCTACTTTGTTATCTGGAAAATATGATGCCAACAATGCAATTGTAACCATTCATCCTGGAGCAGGGGGAACCGAATCACAAGATTGGGCAGAAATGTTATATAGAATGTATACCAGATGGGCAGATAAAAATGGATATAAAGTAACAGAATTAGATTATTTAGAAGGTGAAGAAGCAGGCATAAAAAGTGTTACCTTTGAAATCATAGGTGAATATGCTTATGGATATATGAAAGGGGAGATGGGGGTACATAGATTAGTCAGAATTTCTCCATTTGATAGTGGGGGAAGGAGACATACTTCATTTGCCTCTGTAGAAGTTTTACCTGAAATTACAGATGATATTGAAATTGATATCAATCCAGATGATTTAAGGATTGATACTTATAGAGCTTCTGGAGCAGGGGGACAACATATTAATAAAACATCTTCTGCAGTCAGAATTACACATATTCCAACAAATACGGTTGTTGCTTGTCAATCTGAACGTTCTCAAATACAAAACAGGGAGACCGCCATGAGAATGTTAAAATCAAAATTATTAGATTTGAAAGAAAAAGAACATAAGGAAAAAATAGAAGATTTAAAAGGAGAACAAAGAGAAATTGCATGGGGAAGTCAAATTCGTTCTTATGTATTTTGCCCATATACCATGGTGAAAGACCATAGAACCAACTATGAAGTAGGAAATGTTGAAGCTGTTATGGATGGAAAAATAGATGACTTTATGGAAAGTTACCTAAAATTTTCCAAATAATTTGACATATTTAAACATAATTGAATATAATGTAAAGAGTTAAATTTAAATAAATTTAACTTTTTATTATTAAGAAATAAAGAAGGTGCTCAATATGGAGGACATAATTGTTTTAAAGTTCGGAGGTAGTTCTGTTTCTAATAATGAAAATTTAAAAATCGTTGCCAACAAAATCATTGATTTCAAAAATAACAACCCAAACATTGTTGTTATTCTCTCAGCACAAGGAAAGACAACAGATAAGCTAATAAATGAAGCTTATGAATTAACGGAGGAGGTTGATAAAAGAGAATTAGATGCACTTGTTAGTTGTGGAGAACAAATGTCAGCAGCTAAATTAAGTATTTTGCTAAATAGTTTAGGTTTTCCTTCTGTATCTTTAACAGGATGGCAAGCCGGTATTTATACAAATAATACCAATCAAGATGCATTAATTGAAACCATCAATACAGAAAGAATTTGTTCAGAATTAGAAAGTGGAAATATTGTTATTATAACAGGATTTCAAGGAATTAATGAAAAATTAGACATAACCACTTTTGGTAGAGGTGGTTCTGATACAACAGCCGTTGCAGTTGCAGCAGCGTTAAAGGCCAAAAACTGTTACATTTTTTCTGATGTAGATGGAATCTATTCATCAGATCCAAACAAAGTTCAAGGAACGAAAAAATTAACCAAACTTTCTTATGATGAAATGCTACAATTATCAAACGAAGGTGCAAAAGTATTGCATAATCGCTGTATTGAAATTGGAGAAAAATACAACATACCAATCATTACAAAATCAACATTTAATGATAACTATGGAACTGTCATATCCAATCAAAAAATCGAAAAAAATGAAATCAAAAGTATTATCAAAAAAGATGTATCAAGAATCTCAATTATAGGTAACGGTATTATCAGAAATACAGATGCTATCATAAAAGCTATCAACTTTATCAAACAAAACAAATTAGAAATGTTAGAATTTGAAGTCTCTGAAAGCAAAATTTCTATTACATTTAAAACTTTTGTTAGTGATAAAATGTTAGAAAAATTGCATAACGAGATAATTATGAATAAATAATTTTAAAAAGGGAAATTGGGGACGGACTCATTTTTCCTTTTTTCAGTTAAGTTATCTAAAAAAATATAGAAAAGGGAAAAATGAGTCCGTCCCTAATCTCCCTTTTCTTAGTTCTAAAATAGACAACCTCTGCATATATATAGTTTAGATAAAAAATTTGGAGGTACGCATATGACGATAGATGAAAGAAAAACAATTAATACAGCTGTAGTTCAAAACTTAATACTAGAAAATAGGGGAAAGTTAAGCATATCAGGAGTTTTAGATGTTTTAAGTTTTGATGATCAAGTGGTTATGGTAGAAACAGAATTAGGTTTACTTACTATAAAAGGTGAAAATCTTAGAATTACAAAATTAAGTATTGATACTTCTGAAGTCATTGTTGAAGGTAATATTTCCTATTTGGCATATAGCAATAAAGAAGTAGAGAAAAATAAAGGGAGTATTATCAGCAAAATATTTAAATAAAATTTTGCAATAGGGGGAAAATAATGATTTTTACACAATTACAATTATTCTTTATATTCCTTATAAATGGTTTGTTAATTGGTTTATTATTTGATTTTTTTAGAATATTAAGAAAAGCAATTAAAACAGCTGATTTTATAACTTATATTGAAGATGCTTTGTTTTGGGTTTTAACAGGTCTTATTATTTTATATTCTATATTTACATACAATAATGGTGAAATTCGATTATTTATGTTTTTAGCAATTATATTAGGTATTTTGGTATATTTAACTTTTATTAGCAAAATCATATTAAGCATTAGTTTAGGTATCATAAATGTTGTTAAAAAAATTTTTTGTATAGTATTTCATATAATAAAAATTCCGTTTCACTTTTTTATAAAATTAATAAGAAAAGTATTTTTAAATCCTATATCGTTTATTATTATTAATATTAGCAATTATTTTACAAAATATATTAAAAATTTTTCTAATGTTTTAAAAAAAAGAAAAATATCAAACAAATTTGTAAAAAATACAAAAAATTAGAAGGATTTATATAAAATATGTAGAATAATATATATGTGAAACTTTTAATAGATGGAGATTACGTATGAAAAGAAATAAAAAAATTTTAAGAAATTTATTAATTATAGCAATTATTATATATATTGCATTTGTCTTTATAAATCAACAAAAAACTTTGAATCAGTATAGTAAAAATGCAGAAGAATTAAATCAACAAATTGCTTCAGAAAAAGCAACAAATGAAGATTTAAATCAACAAAAAGATAATGTAAATTCTTTAGATTTCATTGAAGAAATGGCTAGAGAAAAACTAGATATGTATCATCCTAATGAAAGAGTATACGTGGATCAAGGAATGTAATCTATTAGATTATATTCCTTTTTTGGAAAATTTTGTTTATTTTTTTTATTTTTTATGTTATAATAGTATTTGTATTAAGTTCGTTTTATTCCCATGATATTAAAAATAATATAATATATATAAATTTAGGAGGTTTTATGTTAGATTTAGAATCAATGAATTTAGCTGATTTAAAGCTATTAGCTAAAGAGCATAATATTAAAAATATTTCAAAATTAAAAAAGGAAGAAATTATAGAAGTGTTAAAACAAATTTTAGATACAACAACTCATCAAGAAGATGAAAAACATTCAAGTAATCATTCTGATGAAAGCAATGAAAGTGATGAGGAAGTAAAGAAAGAACCAGTTGAAAGACAATATGATGAAAATGGAGAACCAATTGTAGATTACAAGTTAACCAATGAAGGGGATGAAATTGTTGAAGGAATATTAGATATCATGCCTGACGGTTATGGATTTTTAAGAGGCGACAACTACTTATCTAGTGAAAAAGATGTTTATATTTCTATGGTACAAATCAGAAGATTTCGATTAGATACTGGAGATATTATAAAAGGAATTTCTAGATTTAGAGAAGGTGAAAAATTTCCTTCATTAATATTTGTAGGAGAAGTTAATGGAGAACATCCAGAAAAAGCTTTAAAAAGAAAGAGATTTGACGAATTAATACCTATTTATCCAAATGAAAGATTAAAATTAGAAACGGTTCAAAATGATTATGCAACTAGAATTATTGATTTAATGTGCCCTATAGGAAAAGGCCAAAGAGGAATGATTGTAGCTCCACCTAAAGTTGGGAAGACAACACTTCTTAAAAAAGTTGCCAATAGCATTAGTCAAAATAATCCAGAAGTAGAATTAATTGTCCTTTTAATTGATGAAAGACCAGAAGAAGTAACAGATATGAAACGTTCTATCAAAGGTCAAGTCATTCATTCAACATTTGATGAATTACCAGAACATCATGTAAAAGTTGCAGAAATGGTTTTAGCAAGAGCAAAAAGATTAATTGAACAAGGAAAAGATGTTGTTATCTTATTAGATAGTATTACTAGATTAACAAGAGCCTATAACCTTGTTATTCCTTCTTCAGGAAGAACCTTATCAGGTGGTATGGATCCAGCTGCTTTACATAAACCTAAAAAATTCTTTGGTGCAGCAAGAAATATTGAAAATGGCGGAAGTTTAACAATCTTAGCTACAGCTTTAATTGATACAGGTAGTAGGATGGATGATGTTATATTCGAAGAATTCAAAGGTACTGGTAATATGGAAGTACACCTAGATAGAAAATTGTCTGAAAGAAGAATTTTCCCTGCAATTGATATTAATAAGTCAGGAACAAGAAGAGATGATTTACTATTAACACCTACTGAAAGAGAGACAGTATTTGCTTTAAGAAAAGCAATGAATACTATGCCTGTTGCTGAAGTTACTGAACAAGTTATTAGCGAAATGACAAAAACAAAAAATAATGAAGAATTTATAGAAAAGATGGATTCATATTTAAGGAGATTTAAATAAAATATAAAAAAGGAGTAAATTTTAAATATTAATTTACTTCTTTTTTTATTTTCTATATAAAAATAAAAGGGAAGAGAGGTAATCAGTACAATCATAGAAGAAAAAAGAAATAAAAAACCCACCTTTACGGTGGGGACTGCTAAACTTTAGCACTATCAGAAGATACAGAATCTTTATCTTTGAACTTACGCTCAGACATCTTTCGCAATAAGAGCTGATGCTCTATATTAGAAAGCATCTCCCGAATTTTAGTTCTTGCATCCTGCAATTCTTCTGTTGTCATACTTGCGGTGTCGACTTCGATACCAAAAAAATTCTGCATGGTGTTTACCTCCTAGTTGTTTTATAAATCAATTGTAACATATTTTACATAAAAAATCAAAAAAGAAAGAATATAACCCAATCAATGATAAGAAAAAATTCTAAGTAAATTAAAAAAGGTTGAAGAGAAGAGAGAGGGATAAGTAGTTATTTTTCTTTTATTCGAAATAGATAGCATTGCACAAAATCAAAGTTTTGTGCAAATAGAGATAGGAGAAATATATAAAACAGCCATAAACCTCTACTTTTACTATTTCAAGGCTTTTAGCTGATCTAACACATACTTCTATTCATTTATATTTCTTTATTTTCTTATTATATCTATATTATATTCATTATTATTATAAGTTGCTTGTATTACTGTTATATTAATATTCTTATGACTCATTAAAATCAATTTTAAGACATTTTTTATTTTACTTATATAACTGTTATCTAATTTATTTTTTTATCTATTATTTTAATTTGTATCTATAAAATTTTATTTCATTATATAAATTATTACTTTATAATATGAAAATTTTTTAAAAATCTCCAAAATGCCTATTTCTCCATATTTGCCTTATTTCACGGACAACAAACTATATGCCTAAAAAATAAAAACGGCTTAAAATCGATTTTAGAAGGTCATTATTTTGTATGTTTTAATATTGTAATACAGTTATAATAATTATATAATTTATAAGATTTTTATATAAAATTGTATTAATTATAATATATAAATCTGCAAACGAAACTCGTTAAAATCAAAATTTTTATAATATTTATATAATAAATGATAATTTTACATTCAATAATTAAAATTGCTTAAAAACGATTTTGAACTTAATTAAACAATTAATTAATTAAAACATTATATAAATTTTATAAAAAATCGCTAAATAACAAATGTTCGTTTTTTGATATTACAATGTTTGCATTACAAAATTATAATTTTTAAAATTCTAAATATTTATAAATTATAATTTTCTATAAATATATTTTTAAATTTTAAAATTTATTTTTATATCTAAAAATTTTTTTATTTATAAATTTATTATTTTTAAAATTAAAAATTGCACAAAATTTTATTTATAATATTTTCATAATTTTTATATATTAAAAAATGTGCTATCCCCCCTACTCCACCGTTCTAATCAAATAAAAAAAGATTAGTTTAATTTCAAACTAATCTATAAATTGTTACTTAAAACTCGTTTACTATAGAACAATCCAATATCTTTTTATTGGAAGTCCTGTTTTGTCTTCGATTACTATATTTTCTAGTTCAGCGCCACATTTTTCCATTACCTTCCAAGAAGCAATATTTCCTACATATGCACCTAATAATACTTTATCTATATTTTTAATTCTAGCTTCTTCTAATGTCAATTTTAATAATTGTGTAGCAAATCCTTTTTTTCTTTCAGATGGTCTTATTCCATATCCAATATGTCCCCATGTTTCTAATCCTGCTTTTGTTAGATAATGTCTTAAATTTGATGCTCCTATAAGTATATTTCTTTTGTCATCATATAACCAATATGTTGTAGATGCAGCATACCCTTCTAGATTTTTTCCTGCTTCTACTTCTTGAACTCTATTAATCATTTCATTAAAGTATTGTAATGTATGATATTTTAAATGTAATGGCCACGGAGCAATACGAGAGCCTTCCATATTCCATTCATCCATCATATCTTTATAAAGTTGATAATATTTTATATTAGGTTTTACTAATTTAATCATATTTTTTATTTCTCCTTCTATACAAATTTTTTCATTAACCATCTTGCAATATCATATATTTGTATTCCTTCATATAAATAATTATCATGCTTTGTTTTGGTAATAAGCATCTTTGGATATGCATCTTTAATTTTTTTTTAATAATGAAAATCAGTATCATTTTCCAAAATCAAGCTTTTTTATTTTTAGGAAATAATTATATATATTATATTGAAAACCAAATTTATATATTTTACAATATTTTCCCAATCTGATTTAAACTCTTAATTAAATCTTCATATTTAATCTCTTTAGCATAAAAATTATTTTTTTGGTATCCTTCCCATTGCTTTTTCATAATATCACTATTATTAAGTTGTTCAATAATTTTTGACCAATCTTTAATAATATTTATTGTATTTCTGTGTTCAGCAGTTGAATAAATAGCATCCTTCAATGTATTGAAATCAATATTTTTTGTTTGAGTATTTAATAACATATATATATCATAAAAATCCCTAATTCTTGTTCCTAAAACTCCTCGTTTTAAAATTGATTCAAATTTTTCAGCAATAACTGTTATAACTGTTTCGAGATTATATGACCAAATTTGAATTTTTCTATTTTCAAGCATTAACTCAAAACTATATCTAATTTCCTTATATGTAATTTTATCTCCTGTAGTAATATCAATTTTCATAATAACAGGCATTGATTCCATATAACTAGCTTTAAAAGTTATTCTATATCCACCATAATCATCATCTTCTCTAATTAATTCTATTTTCTGCACTTCAAATGTAACTTCATCATCAATTTTTATATTGCAAATTTCGTTAATTATATTTGAAATACTTTCTTCTGTTAATTTAAATCCTTTAATTGTTATGTCCATATCCATAGTTGTTCTGCTATCAATTCCAAGCATAGCAGAGATTAACATTCCACCTTTTAGAATAAAATTATCTTTATATTTTGAAATAGAAAT
>CALXFG010000029.1 GCA_944387505.1 uncultured Clostridia bacterium | reverse complement strand
GCAACACCAAATGCAGAAATCTTAATTCACCAACCATTAATCGGTGGTGGAGGACTTTCAGGTCAAGCAACAGAAATTAAAATTCATGCAGATCATTTAGTAAAAACAAGAGAAAAATTGACAAAATTTTTAAGTGATAGAACAGGTCAAACAGTTGAACAAATAGAAAAAGATACAGAAAGAGATAATTATATGACAGCAGAAGAAGCTCTTAAATATGGATTAATTGACGGAATTATGGACAAAAGAAAATAATATAAAAATCTTTTGAAATATTAAAAAAACGAGTGTATAATAATTGTTAATTTTAATATAATATATGAAAGAAAGATTTTAGGAAGGAATGAAAAAGTAAATGGCAAAAAATGATGTACCCAAAAGTGTAAGATGTTCATTTTGTGGTAAAGCACAAGAAAATGTTAGAAAAATTGTTGCAGGTCCAGGTGTATATATTTGTGATGAATGTATAGATCTATGCAATAGTATCATAGAATCAGAATTATATGATGATGATAAAGCAGGATATACATTAAATGAAATAAATGATATTCCAAGCCCAAGAGAAATCAAAAAAGTATTAGATGATTATGTCATTGGGCAAGAAGATGCAAAAAAAACATTATCTGTTGCGGTCTATAACCATTATAAAAGAATTGCACATGAAGAATATGCTAGTAAAGATGATGATGTAGAAATTCAAAAAAGCAATATTCTATTATTAGGACCAACAGGTTGTGGAAAAACACTACTAGCAAGAACATTAGCAAGAATATTAGATGTTCCTTTTGCAATTGCAGATGCTACAACACTGACAGAAGCTGGATATGTAGGAGAAGATGTTGAAAATATCTTATTAAAACTCATTCAAGCAGCAGATGGAGATGTCCAAAAAGCAGAAAAAGGTATTATTTATATAGATGAAATTGATAAAATTACTAGAAAATCAGAAAATCCATCAATTACAAGAGATGTTAGTGGAGAAGGTGTTCAACAAGCTTTACTAAAAATTATAGAAGGAACCATAGCATCAGTACCACCACAAGGAGGAAGAAAACACCCAAATCAAGAGTTGATTCAAATTAATACAGAAAATATACTAATTATCTGTGGAGGTGCATTTGAAGGCTTAGAAAATATTATCAAAGATAGAACAGGAAAAAAATCTATTGGATTTGGTTCTAAAATAGAAAGCACAAAAGAAATCAGTAAATATGAAGTGTTTAAAGAATTATTACCACAGGATTTATTAAAATATGGTTTGATTCCAGAATTTATAGGAAGATTACCAATTGTGGCAACTTTACAAGAATTAGATAGAGAAGCATTAATTGAAATATTAAAAGAGCCTAAAAATTCATTAATTAAACAATATCAAAAATTATTTGAAATTGATGGTGTAGAATTAATATTCGAAGAAGATGCATTAGGAGCAATTGTTGATAAAGCAATTGAAAGGAAAACAGGAGCAAGAGGATTGCGTTCTATTATAGAAGAAAGAATGAGAGATATCATGTTTGATATTCCATCAAATCCTAATATTGAGAAATGCATTATTACAAAACAAACCATATTAAATAATGAGGCACCTGATATTGTTGTAAATAACAATAAACAAAAACAGCAAAAAGGCAAGAAAAAAAGACAAGTGCCAGAAAATGAAGAAAAAGAAACAGCATAGAAAGGTATAAACTACTTTTGATGTATTATCAAGAGTAGTTTTTTATGTGCATATTTATGATTTCCATAGAACTATTCAGTGGTAAAGATATTGAATATTAAACGAGTTCTTAAAAAAATTATACACTGAATAATTGCATTAATAAGGTTAATGTTGAAATAAAGAATAAGGTATGATATAACTAGAATGAAAAATAAGAGGAGAAATACAAATGGAAAAAGAAATTACTTTTATTTTACCATGTTTAAATGAAGAAAAATCGTTAGAATATTGTATAAAAGAAATTAAAAAATATATACAAGAAAACCAGTTAGATGCAGAAATTTTAGTAGCAGATAACCTTAGTAAAGATAATAGTAGACGAATTGCTAAAAATAATGAGGTAAGATTAACTATTTGCAAAAAAAGGGGATATGGAAATACACTAATCAATGGAATGAACCATGCAAAGGGAAAGTATTGTATTATGGGAGATAGTGATGGAAGCTATGACTTTAGTAATTTGCAAGACTTTATAAAAGGCTTAAGAGATGGGTATGATTTAGTAATAGGAAATCGATTTAAAGGTGGTATAGAAAAAGGGGCGATGTCTATATCACATAAAATAGGAGTGAAAGGATTGTCTGCATTTGCTAATTTCTTTTTTCATACACCTGTTAAAGATTATCATTGTGGATTAAGAGCATATAATACAGAAAGTATGAAAAAGATAAATCTAGTACAAGGTGGAATGGAATATGCTTCTGAGATGATTATAAAAGCAAAAATAAATAATTTAAAAATTTTAGAAGTACCAACAGTTTTAAAAAAAGATTTAAGGCATAAAAAATCTCACATAAGAACGATACGAGATGGCATAAGACATGTTATACTAATTTGTAAGTTAGCAATAAATAAAAACAAATATAGAATAAAGGAATCATAAACATATGAAAAAGATATTTAAAAAAATAATAAAATATACAAAATTGTGGATAATCTTATTAATTATATTTAATCTTAGTTTATGCATAACTTCTTTGTTTCCATCAAAATTTATAGAGAAAAATGTGAAAAGTTCAGCAGATATTCTTTTGAAAGAGGGAAATGCATATAAAATATCCGAATTTTCGTCTATTACAAATAATAATTATACTGATTCAATCATTATAAATGAAGCATATTCCATAGACAATACAGATCCAATATATTCCTATATGTCTATGAGAAAAAATTATAAAAAAGGAGAAACAAAACAAGTATTAACAGATAGATTAGGAGAATTAGCATCTGTCAATGAAGAGGAAAATGGAGAAACAGATATCAATACAGTTGATGACTATAATCCAGTGGGAGAACTACATGATTTTATGAATGGAAAAATTGATACATCTATCACATATGGTAGATATTGGCATGGATATATGCCAATATATAGAGTGTTATTAATATTCTTTGATATCATGGGAATTAGAACATTTTTATTGATTTTATTTATTGCTATGTTTATCTACCTAATGTATTTACTAAAAAAGAAAATAGGAATATTAACTGCAATCATTTTTGGTTATGCATTGTTAATGCAAGGATACTTTTTTGTATCTTATTCATTAGAAAGTAGTCCAGTATTTGTTGTCATGATGTTATCTTGCATCATTCTTTTAAAAAGAATAGATAAAATTAAAAATTTATATGGCTATTTTTTTGCAATAGGTTGCATTACAAATTTTGTAGATTTTTTAACAGTACCATTAATTACATTAGCAATGCCGTTATGTATTTATTTATTAGCAAAGCAGAAGAACAAAAAAGAATGTAAAGATTATATAACTATTACATTAAAATCAATTGTTATATGGTTTATTGGATATATGCTAACATGGATAAGTAAGTGGGTTATATATGATATATTGTATGATGAAGGATTGCTAGAATCAGCCATTATACAAGTGATATATAGGACAGAAAGATATAATCCGAATAGTCGATTAGAACTGATGGAAGAGCTAGCCTTTTTTATACTAAATAATATTCAATATATCTTTATTTTAACTACGACTATGATCATTGTTAGATTAATAACTATTTTTAAAATAAAAGTAAAACTAAAGAAAATGTCAGAATATATAAAGGAAAATTTATCATTTTTTATTATATCTATAATGCCTCTAATATGGTATGTATTGCTTGCAAATCATACTATTTTACATCCTAGATTTGTCTATAGACATATGCTTATATTTTTATGTGGTATATTGATATGTATTAAAAATTTATTTATTATCCAAAAAAGAGAAAAAGAGGAAAACATGCGTACTCCTTGTTAAAAAACAGAAACTTTGATATACTAAAAAACAAGAAAAGGAGAAAAAATGGTAGCAGAAGTCATTATTAATAGAGGAGCAAAAAAATTAAATAGAACCTTTGATTATAACATACCAAAGGAATTAGAAGAACTAATATTGGTAGGAAGTAAAGTATTAGTTCCTTTTGGTAATGGTGGAAAACTAACAGAAGCATTTGTAGTAGGAATAAAGGAAACATCGGCATTTGAAGTAAAAGACATAGCTAAATTAGAAGAAAATTTAACAGATAAACAAATTGCATTAGCAAAATGGATGGCAAAGAGATATTTTTGTAATGTATCTGATTGTATTAAATTAATGTTAACACCAGGAACTAGAAATAAGAATAAAGAAAAAAGAATTCAAGATAAAACGATAAATTGTGTATATTTAAAAAAAGATATAGAAGAAATTGAATTTGAAATACAGATCGAAAAGATAAAATCCGAAAAACAAAAAAGAGTATTAAACTTCATAGAAGACAATGAAGGAGCAACTATACCAGAAATTGAAATGTTTACAGATTGTGCAAGAGGAATTGTCAATACATTGTTGAAGAATGGTTATCTAGAAATTGTAGAAAAAAAGGTTGAAAGAAATCCACTATTAGGGAGAGAATGTGAAAAAACATATAAGCTAAAATTAACAGAAGAACAAGAAAAAGCTTATAAAAGTGTGGAAGAATCTATAAATAATAAACAATATCAACAATTTTTGTTATATGGTGTGACCGGTTCTGGAAAGACAGAAGTGTATTTACAATTAATTGAAAAAGTATTAGAGTGCGGTAGAAATGCGATTGTGTTAGTCCCAGAAATATCGCTAACACCACAGATGTTAGATAGATTTATTTCACGATTTGGAAAAGAAGAAATTGCGATTTTACATAGTAAATTATCGATTGGAGAAAGACATGACGAATGGGAAAGAATTCGCGAGAAAAAAGCAAGAATTGTTATAGGAGCAAGATCTGCTATATTTGCACCAATTGAAAATATAGGAATTATTATTATAGATGAAGAACATGATAGTTCATATAAATCAGAGACCAATCCAAGATATCATGCGAAAGAAATTGCTAAAATTTTGGCAAAAGAAAATCAAGCACCATTGCTATTAGGAAGTGCAACACCAGATATGACAACTTTCTATAACGCAACAAATGAAGACACATTTGGAAATACGAAAATCAAGTTATTAACACTTACCAAAAGAGCGAATCAATCTTCACTTCCAAAAGTAGAAATCATTGATTTGAAACAGGAACTGGCAAATGGAAATCGCTCAATGCTTAGTATGGAGTTGTATCAGTGTATTGAAGAAAATCTAAAACAAAAAAGACAAACGATTTTGTTTTTAAATAGAAGAGGTTATTCTACATTTATTATGTGTAGAAATTGTGGGTATACAGTAAAATGTCCAAACTGTAATATTAGTATGACATATCATAGTTATGAGAGAAAACTAAAATGTCATTATTGTGGACATGAGGAAAATATTGTGACCATTTGTCCAGAATGTCATAGTGATAAGATTCGATATTTTGGAACAGGTACACAAAAATTAGAACAAGAAATTCATAAACAATTTCCAGAAGCATCCACTATCAGAATGGATATTGATACAGTAACTAAAAAAAATTCACATGAAGTGATTTTAAATACATTTAGAAATCAAAATATTGATATTTTAATTGGAACACAAATGGTGGTAAAAGGACATCATTTCCCAAATGTGACTTTAGTTGGAGTTATTGCGGCAGATAGTTCTTTGAATATTGATGATTATCGAGCAAATGAAAGAACTTTCCAAATCTTAACACAAGTAGCAGGAAGAGCAGGCAGGGAAAATCTACCAGGAAAGGTGGTTATCCAGACATATAATCCAGATAATTTTAGCATTATTTGTGCACAAAAACAGAATTATGATTTATTTTATGAAACAGAAATTGCACTTAGAGAACAGTTGAAATATCCACCATTTTGCGATATAATATTGATTGGGTTAAATAGTTATCAAGAGCTAGAAATAAAAAAAGTATCTAGTAAAATATATCGATATTTAGAACAAAGATTAAATAAAGAAGAATTTAAAGTATTAAGACCAATGCCTTGTCCAATTGATAAAATTCAAAATCGATATAGATGGAGAATTATTATAAAAGGAAAGATGACAGAAGCGGCAAATAAAATTTTTAATGCTTGCCTAAAAGAAATATATCAAGAAAATATAAAAGATACGAGAATTGCAATTGATGTTAATCCAAACAATATGAGTTAACGAAAGGAAGGAATATATATGGCAATTAGAAATCTAAGATATCAAGGAGATGACATTCTAAAGAAAAAATCAAGAGAAGTTCCAGAAGAAGATATTGCAAGTGAAAAAATACAATCTTTAATTGATGATATGATAGAAACGATGCATAAATATAATGGAGTGGGACTAGCAGCTGTTCAAGTTGGTGTGCTAAAGAGAATTGTAGTAATTGATTTATATGATGACCATGGTCCAATTGTATTAATTAATCCAATCATCATCAAAACAAAAGGAGAACAAGAAGTAGATGAAGGGTGTTTGAGCTTTCCAAATGAATTTGCAAAAGTCATTAGACCAGCAGAAGTAGTAGCAGAATATACAGATAGAGAAGGAAAACGAATGAGAGTAAAGTCAAAAGAATTGTTAGCACAAGCAATTTCACATGAACTTGATCACTTAGAAGGAGAATTATTTATCGATAAAATTGTTCCAGGAACTTTGGAATACATTGAACCAGAAAAATAGATAGTTGAAAAATAATTGCGTTTTGGCGTTGTTAGACTTCATCGAAAATCAAATCAACGTGCCAAAAGCACGCCTCATTGATTTTCGACTTGTCTGCCAGCTACTGCATACTGACCTTGTAACAGGCAAAGCCTTAACAAGCTCAGCATAGCCAAAAGCACAATTCTTTTCCAACTAATTTTTGACTTAAGAAAGGAATGAGAGCAACTATGAAAATTGTATTTATGGGAACACCAGATTTTGCGGAGGAAAGTTTAAAAGCAATCTATGAAGCAGGTCATGAAATTATCGGTGTGGTAACAAATCCAGATAGACCAAAGGGAAGAGGAATGAAAATGATTCCCAGTCCTGTCAAAGAATTTGCAATGGAAAATGATTTTACAATTTATCAACCAGAAAAGGTGAAAAATAATGAAGAATTTGTAAATGAATTAAAAGCATTACAACCTGATGTTATTTGCGTAGTGGCTTATGGGAAAATCTTACCAAAAGAAATATTGGATATCCCACCATATGGTTGTATCAATGTTCATGCATCCTTATTACCTCAATATAGAGGTGCAGCACCTGTTCAATGGGCAGTATTAAATGGAGATAAAATAACAGGTGTGACAACTATGTATATGGATGTAGGGATGGATACAGGAGACATGATATTAAAACAAGAAGTAGAAATTGGCGAAGAAGAAACAACAGGAGAATTGTGGGATAGGTTAAAAGTAATTGGTGGAAAGCTATTGGTAGAGACGTTAGAGAAAATTGAAAAAGGGATTGCACCAAGAGAAAAACAAGGAAAAGATTATACAGTAGCGCCAATGTTATCAAAAGATATGGCAAAAATTGATTGGAATCATAAAACAGCTGAAGAAATTAAAAATTTAGTTAGAGGATTAAATCCTATCATGGGAGCCTACACATTTTTGAATGGAAAAAAGATAAAATTTTGGAAAGTTAAAGTGGCAGGAGAAGACGAAATACATGCAGAAAATTTAGGATTTTTAACAAATGGTACGGTGATTGTATCAGATCCTAAAGATGGTATATTTATAAAATGCAAAGAAGGAATTTTAAAAGTGTTAGAAATACAAGGTGAAAATGCCAAAAGAATGACAATACAAGATTACTTAAGAGGAAATCCAATACAAGAATTTGATGTTTTTGAATAAAAAGGGATTTTGGGAATGGACTCATTTTTGTCCATCCACAAAATTCTTTTTACTTAAGGAAGTGAATTATGAATAAAGAAACAAAAAATAAAATAAAACAGTTAAAAAAACAGAAAAAATATGATGAGATTTTTATAAATTATGGTAGAACAGAATATATAAGAAATATTCCTAAAAGTTATAGAAAACAAGAAATAAAAAAGTTAAAAAATGAAGGAAGATATGAAGACATTTTCAGTAAGTATGGTGAAGAGGAATATAATAAAATATTATTACATGCACGTGTACAAGAAATGAAAGAAGTAAAGGGGGCTTTAAGGGCTTATTCATGGGGGATTTTACAAAGGATAAAAATCTTTACAAAACAGGTAGGGATATATACTGTAAGTGTATTGTTAGGAATTTCGGCAACATTAATAGAGGCTGGACAAGAAAAGATAGATGAGAATGGGATTAAATATGAAAAAGAAATAGAAAGATATAATGAAAATATATCCAAATATGCTGAAGAAGTAAAGAAAATGCATTTAAGTGATTTGCAAATTATCATGAAAGTGATGGATGATATGTGGAGTAATATCCAGGGATATGGTATGCCTCAAAAAGATATTATTGGATATTTGGAGTTAGATTTAGCAACGAAAGATGGCTATGGTGTATGTAGGAATATGGCAAGTGATATGGCTAAAAAATTAAATCAAATTAATCCGAATTACAATGCAAGAACTATGAATGCAACAATTGTAGAAGAAGGAAATTATCATTTAGCAGATATAGAATTCAAAAGTGTTGAATTCAATGAAAATTTAGAAGAAGATAATAGAGGGCTGAATCAAACTTTAAATGGAAACATTAGACAAGAGAAAGAAAGATCAATTTTAGAATGGATTGGAGAGACGATGGCAGAAGGAGTAAAAAACATAACAGGAAATCATATGGTTACATTAATCGATATCCCAGAAGAAGACATTATATTAGTTGCTGATCCCACGAACCCATCAATAGGACTATATAAAAATGGAAAAATAAAAATGTTTAATTCTGATAAAGAATATGTAACAAATGAAGGAAGCACAATGCTATTTAATGGTTATGAGGGAATAAAAACAGTAGAAGACTTTATAGATAGTTTTACAAATGATTCATCTTACGAAAAACTAAAAGAGAAATATGGATTAGAACAGCAAAATAAAGCATTAGAATATGTTAGAAATTTAAAAAATAAAGAACAAACATATAAACAGTCATTAAAAGTAGATTATGAACCTAAAGTAGGAGTAAACCCATCACAGGGTGAAAATATAAAAAAACAACAAACGATAGATGATGATGTACAATTATAAATCTTAAAAAAATATAAATATTGTGAAAATAGTTGTAAAATTCATAAAAAATTGATATACTTATATGGAAAAATAAGTATATCTTTTTTCTTTTTTAAAATTAGAAAAAGTATATAGGTTTTTCAAAAAGCGAGATTTGTTCGTATAAAAAATTGAACAAGGAGGAATGAATATGGAAGAAGAAAATAAAAACGAAGAAAAAGGGGAAGTTGTAGAATTAGATGAAGAAATAAAAACAGAAAATGAAGGGATTCAAATATCAAGTGATGTTGTAGCTGTCATAGCAGGTGTGGCTGTTTCAGAAGTACAAGGGGTATCTGGAATGTCTGGAGGTTTTGCAGGAGGAATCACAGAAGTATTAAGCGGAAAGAAAAATCTAGCAAAAGGAATTAAAGTAGATATCGATGAAAATACAGCGAAGATAGATGTGAACATTATTGTAGAATATGGTTCAAGAATACCGGATGTTGCTTTTGAAATACAAAATAGAGTGAAAAAATCAGTAGAAAATATGACAGGATTAAAAGTAGAAGAAGTCAATGTTCATGTTCAAGGTGTTAATACAGATGCTGTTATGAATGAAAAAGAAAATGAACCAGAGACAGAGGAAGAAAATAACAACGAAGAAAATCAATAAAGGTAAACATAAATTATCAATAAAAGTAAAAATAAATTATTAATAAAAGGAGAAGAAATGAAATGAAAATTTTAGAAAAAATCACATTAACTATATATTCATTTATTATGTTGATAGTTGCTATTTTAGCATGTTTATTAGTATTTAGATGGTTAGATTTAGAAATTGTTGTACAAATTGTAAATGGTGCCATTGCAAGTGATATATGGAGTAAAGTTATATTAGGCGTTAGTATTGTATTTATATTACTTTCTGTTAAATGTATATTCTTTAGAGGAAGTTCAAAAGAACAAACTAATGAAAGACAAGGCGTTTTACTAGAGAATGAAAGTGGTAAATTGATGATTTCTAAAGAAACAATTGAAAATTTAGTAAATTCAGTAGCAAAAGGGTTTGAGAGTACAGAAGATGTTACAACAAGAGTTCAGTTAGATAAAGATAATAATGTAAAAGTATATGCAAATCTAGTGGTAAGTTCAGAAGCAGTTATAAAAGATTTATCTGCAAAACTTCAAACAAGTATTAAAGATAAAATTAAAAAAGCTACAGATTTAGAAGTAAATGAAGTCAATATAACTGTAAAAAAGGTTGCTGACAAACCACAAGAGGTACAGTAACAATTCTTGGTCTGAAATAAGAAAGGTTGTGAAGGTATGAACAATTTTAAGGATTTTTGGAATCAATATAAAGGAATTATTATTGGTATTGTCATAGCAGTTTTGATTTTAATTACTGGATTAGACAAACTAATATTAGCAATAGTTGTCATAGCATTAGGAGCATTTATTGGAAATTATGTGCAAAGAAATAAAGAGGAAGTAAAAACCAAATTAAAGAATTTTATAGATAAAATGTAAAATAGAAGGGAATAGGTATGAATAGAACAGCAATCAGAGAAAGTGCTTTTAAGTTAATTTATAGTTTAGAAATACAAAAACAAAACAATTTAAAGGAGCAAATTGACTTATATTTTGAAAGTGAAAATATAGAAGATAAACCAGCAAAAGAATATATAGAAGATGCTGTGTTAGGAATTGAAAGTCATAAAGAAGAAATTCTAGGATTGATAGAAAAAAACTTAAAATCAGATTGGAAAATTGATAGGATTTCTAAAATTGATTTGTCCATATTAAAGTTAGCTATTTATGAAATTGAATATAAAGATATACCATTTAAAGTGGTTATTAATGAAGCAGTTGAATTGGCTAAAAAATATGGAGAAGATTCATCCAAAAATTTTGTAAATGGAATATTGGCAAGTATTGTCAACAAATAGATAAGGCAGGGATATTTTATATATCCCTAGTTTAAATTAAAGGAAGTATGATATGAAATATGCAGAAATGGCAATTAGTGTAACAGATTTAAATAAATATATAAAAAATAAGATTGCAGATGATGAATATTTAAGTAATATTTTAATAAAAGGTGAAATTTCTAATTTCAAACATCATTATACAGGCCATTTATATTTTACATTAAAAGATGAGAATTCTTTAGTAAAATGTATTATGTTTAAATCTTATGCCCAAAAACTAAATTTTGAACCCAAAGATGGGATGAAAGTATATATATTAGGTTCTGTCTCTGTATTTGAAAGAGATGGTGTTTATCAGGTTTATGCAAAAGTTATGGAAGAAGATGGAGTAGGTGATTTATATACAAAATATCAAAAACTGAAAGAAGAATTAGACAAAAAAGGATTGTTTGATCAAAGCCATAAACAAAAAATACCAATGATGCCAAAGGTGATTGGCGTATTAACTTCTCAAACAGGTTCAGTTATTAGAGATATTATTAATGTATCAACTAGAAGAAATCCAAATGTATATATTCGATTACTACCAGTACCTGTTCAAGGAGAAGGAGCAGCAGAAAAAATAGCAGAAGGAATTGAATATATGAATAAAAACCAATTAGCAGATGTTATTATTTTAGCTAGAGGAGGAGGCTCTTTAGAAGATTTATGGCCATTTAATGAAGAAATTGTTGCATATAGTATTTATGAATCCAAAATTCCAATTATATCAGCAGTAGGACATGAAACAGACTTTTCAATATCTGATTTTGTAGCAGATTTAAGAGCACCAACACCATCAGCTGCAGCAGAACTAGCTGTGCCAGATATTTATGAAGTAAAACAAAAAATGAATACATATCAAAATCGATTAAAAATGGCATTAACCAAAAAACTAGAAATTATGAAATTACGATATGAGAAATGTATGTCTAGCTCTGTTTTTAGAGAGCCAACAAGAAGAATTCAAGAAAATTATATTAAAATGGATTCTTATGTGAAACAACTAGAAAATGTAATCAATAAGATAAAAGAAAAAAATAAGAATAAATATATTGAGTTAGTATCAAAGCTAGACACATTAAGTCCACTAAAAACTTTAACTAGAGGATATTCTATTATTGAAAAGGATAGTAAAATCATTAAAAGTATAGCAGAATTACAAACAGAAGATGAAATTTCAATTCGATTGAAAGATGGAGAAAAACAAGCAAAAATTATATAAGAAAATGGGACATTAGCAGAATTAAATATGTCTACGTCCATATGAAAAAAATAAAGGACAAATTAGATAAGGAGAATAAAACAATGGGAATAAAAGAAAAAATACTTATGACAATTACCATTATATTGTTAGTAATCATGATAGGAATGGCTTGTTATAGTGTATATAATGGAAAAAAGGAAGAAGAAAAAGATGCCAATATTATTAATGAGATAGATTTGAATCAAACAACAGCAACTAATACAGTAGAAGAAAATGAGCCAACAGAAGAAGAAACAGAAAATATAGTTAATGAAATAGTAACACCTACAATACAACCAAATGTGACTGAGGAAGAAATTAACAGTGATTATATAGGGACAGAAGAACAACAAACAGTAAATACAGAACAAACAGAAGAAGAAAAAGTTATTGAACTTGTAAAAAATGAATATGGAACAGACCAAGGAGTAACTTTTAATATTGCAAACAAAGAAGGAACAATTTATCATGTATCTGTAAATGATGTAGAAACAACCGCTGTTATAGCATGGTATACAGTAGATATATCTACAAATACAGTTACACGATCATAAAAATATATAAAAAAGATGGGAGTCAAACATGAAAAAAAGTTTTGAAGAACAAATTCAAGAATTAGAAAAAATTATTAGTGAATTAGAAAATGGAAATTTAAATTTAGATGATTCTGTTGTAAAATTTGAAGAAGGAATGAAAATTTCAAAAGAATGTAACAAGATGTTAGAAGATGCAGAAAAGAAAATAACAATATTACTAAATGATGAAAACGGTGAAAAGAAAGAAGAAAACTTTGACACCGAATAAAATATAAGGGGGATATTTTCAAGTATGAATGGATTTGCACAATTTATTCAGAATAAATATATATATGTACCACTATTGTTGTGGTTTTGTATACAATTATTTAAATTAATATATGATTTAGTTAAAACAAAGAAATTTAATTTTAAAAGAATTTTAGGCGCTGGTGGAATGCCAAGTTCACATTCAGCAGTTGTTACCAGTTTAGCAACATTGATTGGAAAATATGAAGGTGTAGACACACCTCTATTTGCGTTATCTTTCATAGTTGCATTTGTAGTTATGTATGATGCTTGTGGGGTTAGAAGAGCAGCAGGAAAGCAAGCAGCTTTATTAAATAAATTGGTAGAAACACCAGGACTTACAGGTGTACAAGTTTCAGAAAAACTAGTAGAAGTTTTAGGGCATACTCCTGTACAAGTGCTTGTTGGAGCACTTATAGGTGTTGTGGCAGGATTACTTATATAAAATATCAATGAGGAGTATGTATTTATGAAAATAGAGGAAATAGTAAATGAGTTATATGAAAGTGATAAAACAGTATCCCAAATAGCAAAAGAATTACAAATTCCGCGTCAAGAAGTTAGAGGTTATTTGAGAAAAAGGGATAAACCAAAAAAATCAGAGAAAAAAGATCAAAGGGAACAAAGAAAAGGAGAATTAATAGAAAAAGTCAAAGAGTTATATCTAGGTGGTAAACAACAAAAAGAGATAGCAAAAGAACTTAAAATGCCTACGTCAACCGTACACTATTATATATATCTCTTAAGAAACAAAAGCGAAGTGCCCGAAAGTCAAACTGAAAGAATGAAAGAGAGAAGAGAAAAGGTTAAGAAGTTATATTATATAGAAGAAAAGAAAGTAATGGAAATAGCAAAAATATTACAAGTTTCTGATACAACAATACGTATAGATATTCAACGCCTTGATATAATGGCAAAAAAAGGACAAACACAAGAAAAAAGTATAAAAGAAATAGTGGAAAATGATTATATAAATGAATGCAGAAAGAAAATAAAAAATAAGACATTAGAAAAAGAAGAACTAGAATTTATTAGAAAAATCAGTGAAACAACAAGAAGTTATGGCCATGAGATTACATATATAAGAGCATGTATATTATTTAGTCAAATGCAAGAAGCTAAAAATGAATTAAAATATTGTATAGAAAATGAAGAATTTACGCGGACAACAAAGAAAAAAATTTAAAAGTATATTAGAGCATCTAGAAACATTAGAAAGGGAAAAATCTGAAATAAGGAAAAAAAGTGAGAATCTTGATTTTCCTACACAAGCAGAAGAGAGATAGTAAAAATGATAAGTACAGAAAAATTACTAGGTAAATGATGAGGTAAAAGAATGAAAAATTATATAAAAGATATGAGAGAAAAAATAGGACATAAACCAATTGTTATGTCTGGAGTAGGATTAATTATATGTAAAGATAATAAAATATTATTACAGAAACGAGCAGATGACGGAAACTGGGGAATTCATGGTGGAGGAATGGAACTAGGAGAAACATACTTAGATGCATTAAATAGAGAACTAAAAGAAGAAATGAATATAACACCAGTAAATCCAAAGTTATATGGAATATTTTCAGGAGCAAAAACATATCATGTATATCCTAATCAAGATGAGGTTTATGTTATGAATCATGTGTTCTTTTGTGAAGAATATGAAGGAAATATACAGTTTAATGACCATGAAGTAACAGAATGTAAATGGTTTGATATACATAATTTACCAAATAAACTAATAGACTTAGATATTTCTGTTTTAGGACATTTGAAAGAATACTTAGAAAATAGACAAGTCATTGTAGATTAAAGAGTAAAGGGGGAATGAAAAATATCTTTAGATAAAATGTAGAGAAACAATAGAAAAATATCTTAAAAGAAAAAAATGAAATAAATAAAAAAGGAGTGAAAAAAATGACAGATATTGAAATTGCAAGAAATACAAAATTAGACAATATCGTAGATGTCGCAAAAAAAGTAGATGTAGAAGAAGAGGATTTAGAATTATATGGAAAATATAAAGCAAAATTTTCTTCAGAATTATATGGAAAAGTAAAGGATAGAAAAGATGGAAAATTGATATTAGTAACAGCAATCAGTCCAACACCATTAGGAGAAGGAAAAACAACCATGTCTATTGCCATCGCTGATGGATTAAGAAAAATTAATAAAAAATCTATTTTGGCATTAAGAGAACCATCTTTAGGTCCTGTATTTGGAATCAAAGGTGGAGCAACAGGTGGAGGAAGAGTACAAGTGGCTCCAATGGAAGATATTAATCTACATTTTACAGGAGATATTCATGCCATTACAGCTGCTAACAATTTATTAGCTAGTTTAATTGATAATCATATCTATTTTGGAAATGAATTAAAATTCAAAGAAGTTGTTTGGAAAAGATGTGTAGATTTAAATGATAGACAACTAAGAGTTGTAGAAACAGGACTTTCAGGAGAAAGTAAAATCGTACCAAGAAGAGATAAATTTGATATCACAGTTGCTTCTGAAATTATGGCTGTTTTATGCTTATCAGAAAATATTAAAGATTTAAAAGAAAAATTAGGAAACATATTAATTGGATATAATGAAGAAGATAAACCAATTTATGCAAAAGACTTAAATGCACAAGGTGCAATGGCAGTCTTATTAAAAGATGCTATTAAACCAAATTTAGTACAAACTTTAGAGCATACACCAGCAATTATTCATGGAGGACCATTTGCAAATATTGCTCATGGATGTAATAGTATTGCCGCAACAAAACTTGCTTTAAAATTAGCCGATTATACAGTTACAGAAGCAGGATTTGGTGCAGATTTAGGAGCAGAAAAATTCTTAGATATTAAATGTAGAAAAGCAGGAATTAAACCAGATGCAGTTGTGATTGTTGCAACAATAAAAGCATTGAAATATCATGGTGGAATTGAAAAAGATAAAATCCAAGAAGAAAATATTGAAGGTCTAGAAAAAGGATTAGACAATCTATATAGACATATTTCTAATATCAAAGATAAATTTGGATTAAATGTCATTGTGGCAATTAATAGATTTAATTCAGATACAGAAGCAGAAATCGAGTGTCTAAGAAAACATTTGGAAGAAAAAGGAGTAGAATTAAGTTTAGTAGAAGGTTGGGCAAAAGGTGGAGAAGGCGCTATCGATATTGCTCAAAAATTAGTAGATTTAACAGAAAAAGAAGAAAACTTCCAATATATGTATGATTTAAATGAAGGAATTAAAGAAAAAATAGAAAAAGTAGCAACAAAGATTTATGGAGCAAAAGGTGTTGTATTTGAAGAAGCAGCACAAAAAGAAATGAAGAGAATTGAAGAATTAGGATATGCAAATCTTCCAGTTTGTATTGCTAAAACACAATATTCTTTCTCAGATGATCCTAAAAATCTAGAATGTAAAGATGAGTACAATATTACGATTAGAGATTTAGAATTAAAAACAGGTGCAGGATTTATTGTAGCACTTGCAGGAAAAATTATGACAATGCCAGGATTACCAAGAGTACCAGCAGCAGAAAGCATTGACATAGATGAAAACGGAGAAATAGTAGGAATTTTCTAAAAGGAGTTCAGTTTTGAACTTCTTTTTTTCTTATTTCTATTTATAATCAAATTTCATAAAAGAATATATATTTTATAGAAAAAAGCAAGAAAATATGATATATAAAATTTGAGGAGAAAGAAGCGTTTATAAAAAGAATAGAAAAAGTTATAGAGAATATGGGGGAAAATGAATATGTATCTAAAAAAAGTGGATATAAAAGAATTTAAAAAAGTTATATTTAGAGAATATAAAAAAATATTTCCAAGACTGGAAAGAAAATTATATATAACTCTAAAAAAATCATATAATCATCACATTACAGATATCATTGAAATTATAGAAGAAGAGAAATTTGTCGGCTTTATTATAACAAATTTTCAAAAAGATAATCCATATGTGCAATTAGAGTATATTGCTATTTTATCAGAATATCGAAATAAAGGTTATGGCACAAATGCGATAAAATTCTTAAAAGAATTATATAAAGACTATGAAGGTATATTTATAGAAATTGAAAAGATTGGAGAAGGTAAAAGTGATGAAGAGAATCAGATTAGGCAAAAAAGGGCAAATTTTTATGAAAAATTAGGATTTCATAAAATGGGATTTGATTTAGAATTATATAAAATTATATATTCACCATATATTTTACCATGTTCAAAAAATGAATTTTCAGATGAAAAAGCCATAAAATACTTTTTTGAAATATATAATGCAACATTAGGAAAACAAAGAGTAAAGAGAAATTACAAAGTTATAAGATAGTCTTTTATGAATAGTTATGAAAGAATATAAATAAGCTGTTTTTAGAGCTAATTAGGAGAAATATAATATGAATGAAATTGAAATATTAAAAGCATTGGTAAAATATAATACCGTAGGAGATAAAGAAAATCAAAAAATTTTAACATATATAGAAGATTATTTAAAGTCATTGGAATTTTTTATAGAAAAGAAAGAGAAGTATTTGATAATTTCTATTGGAAAAGAACCAATTTTAGGGTTTGTAGGGCACAGTGACACAGTGAACTATGTAGAAGGTTGGTCAACAGATCCATTTGTTGTAACAGTAAAAAATGACAATGTATATGGATTAGGCGTATGTGATATGAAAGGTGGGATAGCGGCATTTTTGCAAGCACTAGCAGAAATTGACTTAAAAACATTAAAAAGAGGAATAAAAGTATATATCACATATGATGAAGAAATTGCTTTTTCTGGAATAAAAGATATTTTAAAGACTCATGAAGAGTTCCCAGAATATATTATTAGTTGAACAGTATAAAGAATTAATTGAAAAAATTTGTAATCAATAAATCAAAAAAATACTAAGTTGTAGTTTTTACAACTTAGTATTTTTTATTAAATATTATAATTGTATGAAATTTGTTTAAAGAAGCTTAGATAATTCTCTGAAAACAAGTTGCTGAAAAGCTTTTTTCCATACAATATAACATTCCGGAACACTTGGAAAATCAACTTTGAAGTTATTAAGCTCTTCAAAGTAATTTTTAATAACTTCAAGAGTAGAATTGTTAAAAACAATATTTTCCAAGTATTCCTGAGGTTCAGATGTCAACTCAAAATATGGAGCAAAGACATGCACCTCATAAATGTGAGCATAGTTACCGTCACTACCACGGAATTCTGGGCTTGTTCCACAGTAAGTTGTGTAAAGCCTATTTCCGGGAAGTAAAAGTACTTCAGCTTCTTCCGGTTTGAGATACTCACTGCCGAGATCTTCCATATCGAAGTAAACTACACCTTCGTGGAAAGTATACTTGCAGATTGCAAGATTATTTTTGTTACCATAACCAAGCTCCATGATTTCTTTTTCTGAAAGCTTGGTTGTTGAAGTCAAAGGTTTGATGATACTTGTTCCTTCGGTGATTTCATTTTGCCTGCTCATCTTTACTGTTTTAAAGCTTGCAGCAGTTTCACGATTTTCAACTGCATGAGCGTATAACAAAATAAAAAGCTCAATTATTTTCTTTATTCCACCTGGAGTAAAGAATTCCGGAATTTGTTTTTTTCCTTCAATAAAACGGTCATGCTCGGAGCTATTGTAACCCATAATGGTATTTAAGGTTACATATGCTTTCTTAGCAGAGCAAATTTCATCAGGCCATTCATCAAGAGTAAAAAAATTGCAATCAGGTGTGCCTGTATAGTATAAGGCTGCTGAAACAATTTGACTCTCTACATACCGCAAAGCTTTTTTCTCTACAGTTCTAGTCTGAATCAATTTACATAAGGTGTCACTTGTTAATTTGTTCTTTTCCATTTGTAATCCCTCCTAAGAAAAATATTTGCAAAAAACATTTGCAAAAGAACATCAACAGGTTAATAAAACTACAGATATAATGTTAACATAATTCCATGAAAAAATCAATATTTTTGATGGATATAATTGTAAGTTAAAAAAATCAATAAAAGTATTTAGATTATTGCTAGAATATAAATTATAAAATTTTTATAAAATAGCACTTAAAATAAGAATACCAATATTATCATTATAAATCTCATCAAACTGTGAAATAGGTAAAGGATTTTCTCCAATTCCTGCTTCAATGGTATATCCAGGTCGATTATAATTTTGAATAAACCAATCCTTGTATCCTGCAAAACTAGAGTTATATGGAGTTTCAGCAAGTATGTAGCCACTGGCTTCAGCTAAACTTTGACCAATTTCTAAACTATTTGGTGGATTGAAGTTTTGAAATTGCCAATAGATTTCTTGACCTTGTGTATGATAAGCAAGCACTAATTTAAAATCATGCATTAAAGTAAAATTATAAATTGCTAGAGCTTCTGGTTCTGTTAAAGGACCAAATCCAACAAAGTCACGAGGAGCAGGTTGATTAAATCCTTGTGCATATTTAATTCTTCTTGCTTGATCCCATCCGGCTGGAAATTGTAGGTTTAAATCTACACCTGTAGATTTTAAAATATACCAACCATAAAGAAAAATTAATAAAATGCAGTAATCATCTATATTACAGAGTATTTCAAATTAGTTGAAGTATTCTGTATTTTTTATTGTAAAAATATAAGGTAATCTACTAGTCAGCCAACAATAATAAATGATATTACTGCTAGAATTGGAGTGGTATATGAAAGAAAATAAAGAATCAATAGGGTATTATTCAGTAATTCCCGCAACAGTTTTATATAATAAAGAATTAAAAGCAAATGAAAAAATACTATATGCAATAATAACATCATTAGCTTGTAAAGAAGGATATTGTTTTGCATCTAATAAATATTTAGCAGAAAAATTAGATGTAAATCCTAAAACGGTTTCAAGTTGGATTTCGGATTTAAGAGATAGAGGTTATATAATTGTTGAGTTAATTAGAAATGGAAATAAACAAATAATTCAAAGAAGAATTTATATAAATGATGTACCGTATCCATTAAATAATGGATACCAGTATCGATCAAAAAATGAACAGGCTATCTATCAAAAAGTGAAACATAATAATATAAGAAATAATAATAAAATTAATAATAAAGAGCAAAGAAAGTTTTTGTCAAATTATGAGAACCAAAGAGAATATTCAGAAGAATTTTTAAATAGTTTATATGCGAATTAAAATAAAAAATTATATACTAGAAATAAAATGAAAAAATAATAAATTTATATTGACAAATGCAAACAATTGTTTTATAATGCTTTTGGAGTTGATGAATATGATATATACTTATAATAAATTAGTAAGAGATAAAATACCTGAAGAAATAAATAATGTAGAAGGAAGAAAAGCAAATTATAGAATCTTAAAAGATAATGAATATATACAAGAACTGGATAAAAAATTGTTTGAAGAAGCTCATGAATTTATTGAAGAACATAGTGTAGAAGAATTAGCAGATTTAATGGAAGTAATTGAAACAATTATGGAAACAAAGAATATATCGCATAATGATGTAGAAATTGCTAGAGAACTTAAGAATAAGAAAAAAGGTTCATTTAAAGACAAAGTTTATTTAATTAATGTGGAGCAGGAACAACTTGATGAACGTGAAGTAAAAGAATTAAATAAAGAATGGAGAAAAAATAGTCTATCAAACAATAATGAAATGATAACTATTTGGAATACTAATGAACTCTTAGAAGAGATACAAAAGATTAATATATTAAATTTCGAGTATTTAAAAGAAATAGCTGATAGGATTGAAATGCTTGATAAAAATTATACATCTGATTTAAAACAACTTATAATAGATAAAGCAGACATCATAAAATTAAATAATTTAAAAGAAAAATTCAATGATGATGAAAAAATAAAAAAAGAATTATTAGTCGAAATAAAAGAAATTGCATTATACTATGGAATAACTAGTGATAGTTAGAAAAATAACATTATAGAAAAACCTAAGAGAAATACTGTTAGTTTGTAGAAAAAAAATGAAATTTATGATATAGTGTATATAATTTGAGGAAAAACGAGTATAGAAAATTACTGCACCACAGTCATTTGCTTATGGAGAAAAATATCAAGAATTATTAGAATATATAGATGAAATAGGAATTACAAAATTGTACTAAAGGAGAGGGCTTTAATGAAAAGAAAATGTATAGAATTATTTGCAGGAGCAGGAGGCTTAGCATTAGGATTAGAAAAAGCAGGATTTGAAGAAATAGGGTTAATAGAAATAGATAAAACAGCATGTGATACATTAAGATTAAATAGACCAAATTGGAATGTAATTGAAGAAGATATTGTTAAATTTTCTCAAAAAGATTTACTAAAAGAATTTAATTTAAAAAAAGGAGAATTAGATTTATTATCAGGAGGATATCCTTGTCAATCATTTAGTTATGCCGGAAAAAAATTGGGTTTAGAAGATGTTAGAGGAACAATGTTTTTCTATTATGCTGAATTTTTAAGACAGTTACAACCTAAAATGTTTTTAGCTGAAAATGTAAAAGGATTGACAACTCATGATGGTGGTAGAACAATTCAAACAATGGTAGATGTTTTTGAAGATTTAGGATATAAAGTTGAATGGAAGGTTTTAAATGCATGGGATTACGGAGTAGCTGAAAAGAGGCAAAGGGTTGTTATAATAGGAACTAGAAATGATTTAAAAGAAAGTGTTAAATTTCAATATCCAAAACCTCATGATTATAAACCTGTTTTAAGAGATGTATTACAAAATGTACCAGAATCAGTTGGAGCAAAATACCCAGAAAAAAAGAAAAAAGTATTTGATTTAGTACCACCTGGAGGATATTGGAAAGATTTACCGGATGATGTAGCCAGAGACTATATGAAATCATGCTATTTTATGGGAGGAGGAAGAACTGGAATTGCAAGAAGAATTTCATGGGATGAGCCATCACTAACATTAACATGTTCACCTATGATGAAACAAACTGATAGATGTCATCCTGATGAAAGTAGACCTTTTACTACTAGAGAATATGCAAGAATTCAATCATTTCCTGATGAATGGCAATTTGCAGGTAAAATGAATGATATATATAAACAAATAGGAAATGCTGTACCTGTAGAGCTAGCAAAAGAAGTTGGAATATCAATTATGGATGCACTAAATAAAGGAGTTGATACAAATGTGGAATCTTAATTTTATAACAAGAGAAAATTTGAAACAACATATAAAAAATACAATTTCTACATATGAAAAAACATTAGATGGAATTGACTTAAGTAAATTTAATTCTAATATAGTAGATCCTATTAAAATGGTATTTGATAGTAAAGTATATAGAAAAAATTTCGAGGAAGTAATAAAAGATGAATTAGTAAGACAAAGAGATAAAACAAATTCAAATGCTATTGGATATTTTCATCAAAACATGTTTAAATATATAAAAAAATGTGAAGTTCCAAAAGAAGGATTCGATGTCATTTATACAAAAAATGATGGAACTAAAATATATATTGAAATGAAAAATAAGCATAATACAATGAATTCTTCTTCCGCACAAAAAACATATATGAGAATGTTAAATAAAATTGCTAGTGATAATAAAGCTGAATGTTATCTAGTAGAAGTTATAGCTAAAAGCAGCCAAAATATAGTTTGGAAAGTTTCTCTAGATGGAGAAAGAATGGAGAACCAAAGAATTAGACGAGTTTCAATGGATAAGTTTTATGAAATAGTTACAGGAGATAAAGAAGCTTTTTATAAGATTTGTATGGAATTACCAGCGCTAATAGATGAAATTATAGAAGAAAATAAGGAATTACAAGTTGGTTCGGATACAGTAGTAGATGAACTAAGAGAAAAAAATCCGGATTTATTAAAAGCATTATATTTGTTGGCATTTAAGGAATATGAGGGATTTAAAAACTTAAAATAATGTAGAATAAAAGGAGATAAGTTTGTAGTGGAAAAATTAAGAGTTTTTATGATAATGCCATTTCAAGAGCAATTTTTAGGATTATATGATATGCTTAAAAACAAATTGGGGGATAAATACGAATTTTCTAATGCTGGAGATTTGGACAATCAACAAAGTATATTACAGGATATAGTAACAGGGATTGCAAATGCAGATGTAATTATTGCAGATGTAACAGGTTTAAATCCAAATGTTTTTTATGAATTAGGTTTATGTCATGCTTTAGATAAGAAGGTAATACTTATTACTCAAGATATATCAGAGTTACCATTTGATATAAGGTCATATAGGGTTGTTGAATATACAACAGAATTTTGGAAAACAGATCAAATAATAAATAAAATTGAAAAAAATTTAGAAGGTGCTAAAGATGGAAGCGTACAATATGGAAATCCTATAAAAGATTTTTATCCCAAAGATAATGTAAAAACAAATAATATTACATATGAAAATAATGAAAACATTGATGAAGATGAAAAAGGTTTTTTAGATTATATAGCAGATATAGATGATGACACTAATAAATTGACAGATGAGTTAAATAAAATGACTGAAGAACAAAATGAAATGACAAAACAAATGGAATTTGCAACGAACGAAATAAATAGAGTTTCAAAATCTCCAGCTTCGGGTAATGCAAGTTTTATTCGAAATATAGCTAGAAAAGTTGGAAGTGGTATTCAAGAGTTTTCTAATAAGATGAAAAATCATAATATTGAATATGAAAGCATATGGAGAAGAATAGAAAACAATTTTTTAGATCTTATAGATAATAAATATATGGAAAATCAAGCTAATAAAGAAGGTTTAATAAAATCCTTAATAGGATTATATAGTATGAAAGATGCAATAGTTGAATCAAACGGCAAAATTGAAGGAATGATTTCTTCACTAACATCCATTAAAGGTATGGAAAGAAGACTAACACAATCTGTGAACTCATTAGAAGAACAAATGAAGACATATATATTCATAATGGAATCAGCTAATTCATCAATAGATAGAATAATTAATAAAGCAGAACTATTGGTAGGAAAAATAAATTTTAAAATAGATGAGTAAGATAAATTAATTGCGAAAATTTCAAAAAGGGCGCTGACAAATAGCTAAATATGCGTTATACCATGATTAATAATCGATTATTAAATTATTAAAATCGGAGGTGGTATAACATAAGTAGATTTACAGATAAAAGAGATTTAGTAGGTTGGCTTCTAGATTATATGAAACAATACAATATTTCTAATAGACATAAAGAACAAATCTATCATATAGTTCTTAAATTACCTAAGAAAACTGATTTACAAAAAGAACGATTTATAAGATATTATGGATTAAAACCAACACAATTTAAAAGAGAAACATTATCTACAATTTCAAGAGAACAGCATTGTAATCCAAATGCTGTAAGAAGTTCAGTTATTTCTATAAGAATTGCAATGTTTCGTATTTCAGATGAA
>CALXFG010000028.1 GCA_944387505.1 uncultured Clostridia bacterium | reverse complement strand
GAATTTGACGACAACAGTACAACAAAAACAGATGGTATATTTGTAGCTCTTGGTGTAGCAGGCGGAAATGAATTTGCCAAAAAATTAGGAATCGTAACCAAGAAAGATAGAATTATTGTAAATGAAAATATGGAAACGAATATTCCTGGAATTTATGCGTGTGGTGATTGTGTAGGTGGATTATTACAAATATCAAAATCTGTATATGAAGGAACAAAAGCAGGTTTGCAAGCAATTCAGTATATTAGAAAAGAAAATGTATAATTTTGCCAAAATGGCAACAAAATAAAATTAGCCTTATTGTATACGAAAAAATCTGTATAGGGTTAAGATAAAACTAAATTTTTGTATACAAAAAAAGATAAAGGAGGAAAAGATATGAGTATGTTAACATTTGAAGAAAAAAATTTTGAGGAAGAAGTATTAAAAGCAGAAGGAAAGGTCTTAGTGGATTTTTATGCAGATTGGTGTGGACCATGTAGAATGATGTCACCAGTCATTGATGATATCGCAAAAGAATTAGATGGAAAAGTAAAAGTCGGAAAAGTCAATGTAGATAATAACCAAGAATTGGCTATCAAATATGATGTAATGAGTATACCAACGATTATGGTATTTGAAAAAGGTAATCCAATAAAAATATTTGTAGGAGTAACAGATAAACAAGAAATATTAGATGTATTAAAATAGAGGTGTTATTTATGAAAATTGCCATTATCTATGATAGTATAACAGGAAATACTAAAAAAATTGCTGAAGCAATTAAAGAAGCATGTAATGAACATGAAATTATCTTTGGAGATATGGATACAGATATTAATGAAGCAGATCTTGTTTTTGTGGGTTCATGGACAGATAAAGGAAATTGTAGCCAAAAGGTCAAAGAAAAATTAGAAAAAATGAATTATAAAAAAATTGCTATATTTGGAACAGCGGGATTTGGAGGTTCTGCGGAATATTTTGAGAATTTGTATCAAAGAATCAAACAATGTATTCCACAAACAAATGAGATTTTAGGACATTTCTATTGTCAGGGCAAAATGCCACTTACTGTAAAAGATCGATATGTTAAAATGATAACAGAACATCCAGAGGATAAGAAATTACAAGTTAGTTTAGAAAATTTTGAAAAAGCATTAACACATCCAGATACAAAGGATGTAGAAAATGCGAAAGAATTTGCTAAAGAAATGATAAAGAGGTGTGTATAAATGGAAGTAATATATTTTTTAGCAACAGATGGAATTAAATTAGATGGATTATTATATACGAGCAAAAATAAAACAGAGGATATTATATTATCTATTCATGGAATGGCCACAAATTGCATGAAAAAAAGAGAAACCACCATGGCAAAATTTGCGAATGAAAATAACATAGACTATTTTTGCTTTAACAACCGTGGAAGTGAATTAGTAAAATATATAAGAAGATATACAGAAGGAAAAAGAGAAAAAGAGCTAGGTGGGACAAGCTATGAAGATGTATTAGAAGGTTATGAAGATATTACAGGAGCCATCATAAAGTTAAAAGAATTGGGATATAAAAATATATATTTACAAGGACATAGTTTAGGATGTACGAAAATTGTTTACACATATAATGAATTAAAAGATGAACAAGATGATATGATAAATAACATAAAAGGAATCATATTAAATTCTCTAATAGATATTCCAAGAGCATTAAAAGTATATTTAAGAGATAATTTTGATAAATATTTAGCATATGCAGAAGATAAAGAAAAAAATGGACAAAAAGATGAAATGATGCCACAAGAAGCTTTTATACATCCAATTAGTGTCAAAACATTTTTAAGATATGCAAGAGATTATCAAGATATTAATTTTGCAAATTTTGGTGAAGACAAAGAATTAAAAGTATTAAATAATATAGACGTACCATTGTTTATGCGTTGGGGAAATGTCAATGAAATGATCGTTCAAATGCCAGAGGAATTAGTAGATCTTATGAACAAGTGTATTACCAATCCAAATAAAGATATTTATTATATGGATGGTGCAAATCATAGTTATGAAAGAAAAGAAGAGGAATTAGCAAAACAAGTTATTGCATTTATTAATAGGAATAAATAATCGTGAAACAAAATATAAAAAAGTACAAGACTAAAATGTTGGAAAGGTTAACAATATATTTTTTCATACTTTTCCAGAATTTTAGTCTTGAACAGTAATAAAAAACCGAAATAGTAAAAATTAATTAATAAAATAGATTGACAAATAGAGATTACAGATGTAAACTATAATTGGTTTACAAATGTAATCTTTTTGCTATACAGGAAAAAAGGAGGAAAACAAGTATGAAAATGACAAATCAAATTACAGACGCAGAATTAGAAATTATGAAAGTATTGTGGGAAAAGAAAAGTCTTACCTTAAATGAACTTGTTGAAGAATTAAGTAAAGAAGAACCAAAGAATAAAAGTACAATCAAAACATTATTATATAGATTAATAGATAAAAACATCGTGAAATCTGTTGAGAAAAACAAAAAAGAAAATGAATATAAACCATTAATTTCAGAAAAGAAATATTTAAAAAGTGCAAATGAAACTTTTTTAGAGAAGATGTATGATGGAAATGTCAACAATATGTTATTAAACTTTGTGGAAGATAAAAAAATAACCAAAGAAGAAATAGAAAAATTATTAAACATCATCGATGAAAGGGAATAAAGGGATATGATAGAAACATTATTTAGATATGTTAATATTGTGATTGATAGAATCCAAATCAGAGAAGCTTTTTATATGATTTTATATATGTCCATATTTGCAGTGATTGTAGGATTTACCATATATTTAATTCAAGAAATATTTGATAAAAAGATTTCACCAAAGTGGAAAGTCATCATGTGGGGAATTTTCATGATTTCTTTAATTGTACCATTGAATATCAATGGAGTATATGAAAGCAATAATATTTTTATGAAAATCCTAAATCCAATACAAGAAATATCCTTTAAGCAAGAAGTAGATGAAAGACAAGCAGAATATAATACATATATTCAAAGACAAGATACCACATTTGAAGAATATAAAGTGGTAAGAGGAAATCTCTATATGGCTTATGCTAAATACCTTGCGTTTGATATTGTAATACCTTGTCTTTGGATAGGCATAATAGGTATTTTAATTGTAAGTTATTTATGGAAAAGAAAAAGAATGCATCGATTAAGAGTAAGTGATTTATTAACTAATGAAAGAATTTTAGATATTTTTGAACAGGCTAAAAAAGAGTTAAATATCAAAAAAGAGATTGTGCTAATTCATAAAAAAGGAATTTTATCACCTGCTATATATGGAATAATAGATACCAAAATATTTTTAGATGAAGATAATATGAAAGAAAAAACAGACAAGGAAATACAATATATATTCATGCATGAATTATCTCATTATCAAGGAAAAGATTTAGTCATCAATTTTATATTAAACTTATTAAGGACGATTTACTGGTTTAATCCCTTTTTATATGTTCTATTTAAAAGAATGAGACAAGATATAGAATTAAAAGCAGATGCCAATGTATTAAAACATTTGAAACCAGAAGAAAACAAAGAATATGCGATGACAATTATCAATGCCTTAAGAGATAGATTATATAAAAGTTATGAACAGGAAGTATTAAATTTAGCAGGAGTAGAAAATGATACAGAAAGAAGAATTTACATGATAAAATTCTTCCCTAAATTTAAAGCAAAACCATTTAGAATTACGATAATATCATTAACACTTATTGTTATGATTGGTGGAATCTTTTTTATAGGTAATATTGCAAAAGTAGAAGAAAATTATTTTGCATATGATTATGAAGATATGATTCCATATAAAATACAATATGTAGGCGATTTTAATAGTGTTAAAAATCTTGTCCAAAAACTAAGCTTAGGAAAATATGCAACCGTATTCACAGGAAGAGAAGAAGAAAATCCAGAACAATATTATGTAAAAATCTGCTATTATATCCAATATTTATATACAGATAAAGAAAAAAATGTAGAATACGAAGCATTTAAACAATTACCTCTAGAAACAAAGAAACAATTATTTAAGAAAAATGCAGTGACCTTACTTAGTTTAATTGATAATTTACATTCTGTAAGAATTGAGGCAAAAGAAGGAGATTATGAATCAGATGTCATTTATGAAGTAACATATTCAAGGGAAGAATTAGAAAAAGAATATGGAGTAGATTTAAGAACATATACATATAATCCAGATAATTTTCCATTTAAAGAAGATTTGGAATCGTGAAATGCAGATTGAAAGAAAATTTGAAATCATAATAGCAAAAAACTAGAGTTATTAGACGAAAAGTAGATGAAAGTTTCAAAGTGATAAAACAAAAATAAAAGAAATGAAAAAATGAAAGGCATATAATATTTATTATATGGAAGAAAAAAATGAAGTTTAAGAAAAGATATGTAATTATACCACTAGTTGTCATTTTAATCATTTTAGCTGGGATAGTTATATTAATCAAATTAGATAGGGATTATCAAAGAAAAATCATAGAACAAGATGAACTTGGTTATGGAAATGAATATTTAAAATTAGCAGAACATTTAAGCTATTATAAAGAGAATCCAGATAGAATTATCTATAAACCAAAAATGAAAGATTATTTCTATGTTATTGATAAAACTGACGAGAATTATGCACATTTGTTAGAAGTAGCAGAAGATAGGATGAGTTATAGCTTAATGACACCACAAACAGATGATTTCAATGTAGATTCTATGGATCGAATTATGTCATCAGGTAAAAACTATATCATTTTAGATTATAACAAAGAGAAATATGCCAATATAGGTATAGATGATGGAACGACTCCACGACCAGTTGTATACAAATTGCTTGATGATAACAGATGTGCAAGACTATTTAAATATGTAACGCAATTTATGAAACGATATACCATGGAAGAACTACAACAAATGCTAGGAAAAACAGGATTCTCAAGAGATGATGTTAATGTAGAAATGGCAACCCAAGAAGAAATGAATGATGGCTATACAAGAATTTATACCATTGATGATTTTAGAAGAATTGCCAATAATCCATCAGGAAAATATAAATTAGTGAATGACTTAGATTTAGAAGGAAATACATTATTATATACAACCACCAGTTTTATAGGAGAATTAGATGGAAATGGACATACGATTAAAAACATTACGAAAAATCTAGCAAATGATGAAATTGAAAGAATTGCTATGTTCTATACAAATGAAGGAACTATAAAAAATCTAAATATTGAAAATATCAATATAATATCAGATAAAGATACCAGTTATCCAGAAGGTATTATCGCACAAGTTAATAAAGGAACCATTGAAAATTGTAGCATTAGTGGCAATGTGACAATTACTTCTGAAACAAGTAATAATTCTATAGGAGGCATTGTTGGTAGTTTATTTGATGGAACAATTAAAGATTGTGTTAGCAAAGTCAATATTACTTGTCTATCAGGAACTATTGGGGGAATTAGTGTATATCAATCAGGTGGAACAATTGAAAATTGCACAAATACAGGAAACTTAGTAGGTTCTAATGTTAATGGTATTTGTGTGGAATATAGAGGAACCTTGGCAAATTGTACTAATATAGGAAATATTACGGCAAGTAATATAGGAAGTGGAATGGTAACCTATAATCAAGGAGAGATTATCAATTGCCAAAATCATGGAACCATCACTTCTGAAAATGGTATGGTGGCAGGAATTGCGATATATAATCATGCAACCATAGCAAATTGTGTCAATGAAGGACAATTAACAGGATGCAATATTGTGGCAGGAATTGTTGGAACAAATGGAGATCCGAATGGCGCAGAAGGAACTGTTATAAATTGTACGTCTACAGATATTTTGACAATAAATACATCTTCACAATATGCACAAGATATATCATATATTGGTGGAATTGCAGGAAACCATATCTTAGGAAGTATAGAAGGTTGTAGTTTTAGTGGAGGGATTGTTGTGAATACCGATAAAACAACCTATCAAGGAATTTTAGCAGGTGCTAAATCTTCAAAAGCAGAAATAAATCCAAGCACAGGGTATGGACATAATTATGATTTTGAGGCATATTATGATGAACATTGGATGGAAACATTAAATGATTAGGAAAAGGAAGAGAAATATGGTTGATTTAAAAGAAACAAACATAGAAGATTTAGAAAATTTTGATTGGGTAGCTTATTTTGAATATAATAATGCACATCTATTAAAATTAGATTATACAAAACATGATGAATTAACAGAAGAAGATATAAAATGTATTACACCATCTATCAGAGCTTTTCAAATAGGGGAAGGCTCTGAAGGAAAAAATCTAAAAAGGAGAGTAAAAAAGTATGTAGAAAAAACAAAAGATTATCCTTATGAAAAAGCAATGGATTGGTTTGTTATAGAGGAAAATAGACATTCTCAAACCTTAAAAAAATATATGGAAATATATGATATACAGCCATTAGAAAACATATGGATTGATAAAGTATTTAGAGTTTTAAGAAAACTTATGGGGTTAGAATGTGAAGTAATTGTATTAGTAACAGCAGAAATGATTGCTCTATCTTATTATACAGCATTATCTAATGCAACAAATTCTACTTTGCTAAAAACGATATGTAAGCAAATGCTACAAGATGAACTAAAACATGTTGTATTTCAATCTTATACTTTGCATAAAATTAGTAGAAAGAGAAATAAAATTTTGAATACAATTGTACGAGCAATTCGAAAAGGCATTATGCGAATAACTTTACAAGTGGTATGGATAAAATATAAAAAATTATTTATAAAAGGTGGGTATTCAAAAAATCAATTTAAAGCAGATAGTATTTCTTATTTGAATCAATCAATTCAAATAGAAAAAAGTGGAAAACTACTGTAAAAAAATAAAAAAGGTGATATAATATTTTAAAGTTATCAATGTATAACTCAAGTTTAAGGGTGCAAAGAAGGAGGTAAGAAAAGTGAGAATAAGAGCAGTATTATTAAGTAACAACAAAAGGAGAAAAAATTTCCCGATAGCGGGAAAGAGAACTGGTGGTTTACAATCTTCAGACCAAGGTATTAGATTGCCGGCAACAGGCAGAAATTATTATAAAAAGCCGACACAAAATTACGGCCGGACATTTGGCTGGCAACATTTTGATGCACCCTAAATTCCTAGTATACTAGGAATAACAAAAGGCATCCTATGCATGGATGCCTTTTCGAAACTAAAAATAAAAAATTTCCAAAAAACTATATAAAAACAAAAAAACGAATGATATAATAATGTCGAAATAGCAAGAAAAACGATTAAACAATCTATTTTCATAAAGGGGGAGAAAATAATATGAAAAATAAGAAAGTAATTATTGGAATCATCATTGCAGTCATCGTAATTGTAGCAATTGTTGTAGGAATCATCATAATGAACATGCCAAAAGAAAAGCCAGAAGAGGTTTTAAATTCATATTTTTCAGCTATCAATGATAAAAAATATGAAGAGATGTATACATATTTAAGTAGTTCATCAAAAAATAGTATTAGTCAAGAAGACTTTATAACAAGAAATGAAAATATTTATGAAGGAATTGATAGTAGTAATATTAAAATAAATGTAAAAGAAGTAACTAATGAAAATAACAAGAAAAAAGTTTCATATAGTGAAGAAATGGTAACTTCAGCAGGAAATATTAGTTTTAATAATGAAGCATATCTTGTAAAAGAGGATAAAACATATAAACTAGAATGGTCATCAAGTTTGATTTTTCCTGAGTTACGAAGAGACTATAAAGTAAGAGTAGAAACATTAAGTGGAAAAAGAGGAAGTATCTTAGATAGAAATGGAAATAAACTTGCTTATGATGGAACGATTTCTCAAGTGGGAATTGTACCAGGAAAATTGGGTGATAATAAAGAAGAAAGTATTAGCAAAATAGCAGAATTAACAGGGGTATCAGTTGAAACCATTAATAATTATCTATCAGCATCTTATGTAAAAGATGATACATTTGTACCAATTAGAAAAGTGTCAAAAGAGGATGCAGAATTGAAGGAACAATTATTACAAATTCCAGGAATCATGATAAATGATGCAAAAGGAAGAGTTTATACTTTAGGAGAAGAGGCAGGGCATCTAATCGGATATGTGCAAGCCATTAATGCAGAAGAATTAGAAAAATATGCAGATAAAGGATATAGTTCTACAAGTTTAATTGGAAAATCTGGATTAGAATCAGCTTATGAAGATAGATTAAGGGGAACAGACGGTGTTAGAATCTATATTGAAGATGCAGATGGAAATGAAGTAAAAACTTTAGCACAACAAGAACAAAAAGATGGAGAAGATATTACCCTTACAATTGACAGTAGCATACAAACAAAATTATATAATCAACTAAAAAATGACAAAGGATTATTTGTTGTGATGAAGCCAGGCACCGGAGAATTATTAGCTTTGGTTAGTACCCCAACATTTGACTCAAATGACTTTACCTTAGGAATGACAACAGATGAGTGGAATGCATTAAATAATGATGAAGCAAAACCTTTATATAATAGATTTATTCAAAAGTATTGTCCAGGTTCAACCTTTAAAGCAATCACAGGTGCCATTGGATTAACAACAGGAAGTATTACGGCAAATGAGGATTTTGGATATACAGGAACCAGTTGGCAAAAAGATTCTTCATGGGGAGATTACAGAGTAACAACATTAACAGCATATAATGGACCTAAAAACTTATTAAACGGATTAATGTATTCAGACAACATTTATTTTGCACAAACAGCTTTAAGAATTGGAACAAGTAAATTTACAGAAAGTTTAGATAAAATTGGATTTAATAAACAATTAGAATTCCCATTATCACTTGCAACATCACAATATACAAATGAAGATGGAATTAATTCAGATGGAAAATTAGCAGATACCGGATTTGGTCAAGGAAATTTATTAATAAACCCAATTCATATGGCATCTATTTACTCAAGTTTCTATAACAATGGAAATATGGTAAAACCATACATTGAATACAAAGAAGATAAGACGCCAGAATATTTAATTGAAAATGCTTTCTCAGAAGAAGCAGCAAATACAATAAAAGAAGATTTAATTCAAGTTGTTGAAAGAGGAACTGCAACAGATATGAAAGTAAATGGAGTAACCATCGCAGGAAAAACGGGAACAGCAGAATTAAAAGCAGATAAAGAAGATAATGAAAGTGGAACTCTAGGATGGTTTGATTGTTTTACAACAGACCAAGGAGACAATGACATATTAGTTATCAGTATGGTAGAAAACGTTCAAGATAATACTGAGGGAGGAAGTCATTATTTGATTAGAATGATTAGAACTTTATTTGAATAAGTATAAAAAACAAAATTGCACAGAAAAATTGCTATGCAATTTTTCGCGTCGACAAATCTTTACGCTTCTTCGAGAACTTAAATATATATAGTTAATTTAGAAAAGTAGAGAAAAGTTCTCGCGAAGCGAGATTTGTCCTCTTAATATCAGAATTAATATTGATTTTAAATGAATATTATAATAAAATTAATAATATTCATATTTTAAGAGGAGAAATAATTATAATGAGAAAGAGTATAGTTAGTATAATGAGAGATATCGGAACTTTCTTTGGGTATATAGCAGAAATTCGGAATAAACGGATATTTATTCTTTATGATATTTTCTATTGCATCAGTAGGTCTAGCAAAAATAATATTAAAAACTTGCACAAAACAAAATTTTAAATATAGTAACTTTTTAATATTTTGCATAATTGGATTAATTTTATCAATCATTTTGAAGCTATTTAATTTTAAATTATCATATAGACCTTTAGAAATACTTATATGCTTAGTTATAAATATTATCATTTTTATCATTTTTAAATATATAAAGAAAGTTCTAAAATCTAAAAATACACAGTAATAGTTTGAATTTTATCTACTTCATAAAGAATAGTTTATTAATTTTTTAAAATATTTTTATATAAAAGGATGTAGTGTAAAAATGCTACTTCACTTTTAGTATATATATTAACTTATTTATATATAATTAATTGCAGTCAGGTAAAATACGTATAGACTTTTTCCTAAATTTATGATAATATATTTGTGAATTTTGCAAAGAATAAAAGAAAAAAAGAAGTATGCAAAATGAAAGTAAAATTACATGTATTAGAAAAAATAAGGGAGATGAAAAATTTGAACAATAAATTTTATGTAACAACACCAATCTATTATCCAAGTGGAAAATTTCATATAGGAACAGCCTATACAACCGTATTAGCAGACTCTATGAGAAGATATCACAAGTTAAAAGGTGAAGACACATATATGCTTACAGGAACAGATGAGCATGGTCAAAAAATTCAAGGAATCGCAGAAAAAAATGGTAAAGAACCAAAAGAGTATGTAGATGAAATGGCTGCGCAAGCAAAAGAATTATGGGCAAAAATGGGAGTTCAATATGATGATTTCATTCAAACAACAGAAGAAAGACATACCAAAATTGTCCAAAAAATATTTGATAGATTTATGGAACAAGGAGACATCTATAAAGGAGAATATGAAGGTTGGTATTGTGTACCATGTGAAACCTATTTTACAGAAACCCAATTAGTAGATGGAAAATGTCCAGATTGTGGTAGAGAAGTGAAATTAATGAAAGAAGAAGCATATTTTTTCAATATGAAGAAATATGTAGATAGATTAGTAAAATATTATGATGAACATCCTGACTTTATCAAGCCAGCATTTAGAAAAAATGAAATGATAAATAACTTTATCAAACCAGGATTAGAAGATTTATGTGTTACAAGAACGAGTTTTGACTGGGGAATCAAAGTACTAAAAGATCCAAAACATGTTATCTATGTATGGTTAGATGCCTTAACAAACTATATAACAGCTTTAGGGTATATGTCTGATGATGATACATTATTCCAAAAATACTGGCCAGCAGATTTACAAATTGTTGGAAAAGACATTGCTAGGTTCCATTTAATTTATTGGCCAATATTCTTAATGGCATTAGACTTGCCATTACCAAAAACCATTTTAGTGCATAACTGGATTATGATGAAAGATGGAAAAATGTCAAAATCAAAAGGAAATGTCATTTATCCAGAAACATTAATTGACAGATATGGACTAGACCCAACTAGATATTTCTTGCTTAGAGAAATGCCAGTTAACCAAGATGGAATCTTTTCACCAGAAGCATTTGTAGAAAGATATAATTTTGATTTATGCAATGACTTAAGTAATTTATTAAACAGAACTGTATCAATGGTAAATAAATATTTCGAAGGACATGTTCCTGAATATAATGGAACTCCAAATGCAGTAGATAAAGAATTAGAAGACTATGCTACAGAAAAAATTAAAAAGTTCGAAGAAAAACTAAATGAATATGAAATCGCAAATGCATTACAAGAAATATGGGATTTGATTGCAAGAACCAACAAATATATAGACGAAACCATGCCATGGGCTTTAGCAAAAGAAGAAAAAACAGAAGAGTTGAAATCATCAATGTATCATTTGATTGAAAATTTAAGAAAAATTGCCATTTTAATCAAACCATTCATGGCAGACACAGCAAACAATATGTTAAAACAAATTGGTATTGTAGATGTTGATAAAATTAGATGGGATGACATATATGCTTATGACACGTTAAAAGATATCAAAGTAATTGAAAAAGGAGAACCAATTTTCATGAGATTAAAAGTAGATGAAGAAGTTGAATACTTAAAATCTGTTATGAAAAAATAATGTCCTTTTGGGGACGTTTCTGTTTGGGACATTTTGAGGGATTTTGGGGACAGACCCATTTTTCCCTTTTTCTATTTTGGTTAGCTGATAAAAAATATAGAATATAAAAGAATGAAACGATTTAGCTTATACAAAATTGTGAATGGCTTTATATTCTATATTTTTAATAATTTTTCAATTAAAAAAGGGAAAAATGAGTCCGTCCCCAAAAATCCCTCAAATTAGTTTTTAGCTGTTACATAAAGGGTTTTATTATTTTTATAAATCACCATACCAGGTTTTGCTCCATTTGGCTTTTTTACATATTTTACTTCACAAATATCGACAGGTACATTAGAAGAGTTTCTAGCTTTGCTATGGTAAGCTGCTATTTCTGCACATTTTAGTAAAATATCATCTTGAGGAAGAGGACCACCATTTAACATTAAAATACAATGGCTTCCATGGATGTCTTTGGTATGAAACCATAAATCTGTTTTTTTGGCATATTTTAAAGTTAGATAGTCATTTTCCATATTGTTTCGACCTACTAAAAAAGTATAATCTTCAATTTTGTATTTAATTGGATTAAAATGTACATATTTATTTTTGGTTAATTTGGATTTTTTTACTTTTGGATTTTTCTTTTCTTTATATTTTTCAGTTCTTTCTTTAAAGACAGAACTTTCAGAAATTTCTTCAAAAACATTACTAATATCTTCTATCGTAGAACAAGCTTCTAGTTCATAAATAACACTTTCTATATAGTCTAAATCCTTAATGGTTTCTTCTTTTTGTTCTCCAACAATTAGCAAAGCATTTTTTAATTTATTATATTTCTTAAAAAAAAGTTTGGCATTATGACTAGGGGAATAACGTTTATCTAAAGGAATGGCAATTACTTTATTATTGTCATAATAGTTTTCTAAAGATACAGTATCTGTATTTTCATTTTTTATTCTATACAGATTTGCTGTAATAAGTTCACCATATAATTTGTAAGTATCCATCTGGTCACATTCTTTTAATTTTTCATTAATGTTATATAATCTTTTATTATATTTTTTTAGAGTATCTAAAATCAATTTTGAAACACTATTTCTATATACCTTGAATTCTTCAGATGTCTCTTTATGAAAATAATAATCATCAATGAAAAAGTTAAGACGAAAAGGTTCAGAAGAATCTTTTATACATAATGCATAATCTTTTATATTTCCCTTAGCATCTTTTATTGCTTCAAATCCTAGGTGCAAAGAATCTGTTGCATCAATGATATGTTTGATATTTGTATAAATGGATTTTAAGCATGTATCATCTATTTTTGATGAAGTATCTAAGTGTAGTGTTTCAATAATATGGTTGATAAAACTTTTACTAATTCCATTAAAGACATTAGAAATTTGTGAAGGTAAATCAGAAATATGCATTTTCTCAAAATCTAAATTTAATTTTAATTTTAAATTGAAATCCTGAAAATTAGTAACTTCTAAAAAATTCAACTTATTTGTAGAAGGATATACATATTTTACATGTGGGACAATTTCTCTGGTCAATTCATTATCAGAGGAAATATGTCTTAAGCTATCTATAATCATATTATGTTCATCCAATAAAATGACATTACAATGTCTACCCATTAATTCAATAATTAATTTTTTTGTGATAATATCATCTATATCATCAAAACCTTCAAACTCAATGGTAATGACTCTTTCTAAATTTACAGAAATAATATTTTTGATACGTAATCCAATTAAATATTTTCTTAACAGCATACAAAAATTTAATGCATTTTTAGGATTTGGTTTTGCATGAGTTGTTAAATGTAATCGATAGTTTTGAGCATTAGTACAAATATTTAATGCATAATTGGTACCATTTAAGTAAAAGCCTAGAATAATGTCATTTTTATTTGGTTCGTAAATTTTATCAATTCTACTACCAATTAATTCTTGTAATTCAGAGGTAATTGCTTTTGTAACAATTCCATCAAATGCCATAGATTGTCACTCCTTTATTTGTATCTATATGCCATATATCATACCATATTTTCATGAACAAATCTAGCTTTACCCAAAAATCTATTGATAAATCATTCTTTTAATTATATAATAAGGAAAATAATAAGAAGGATAGATGCCTATGAAATATGATATACATGAATTAAGTTTAGAAGAAAAAATTGGTCAAATGATTATCATTGGGTTAAATACGGAAACAGCAGTAAAGAATCTAGAGGAAATTATAGGAAAATATAAAGTAGGAGGTGTTTTGTTATACAAAAAGAACTATCATCAAAATTATGAAGAAATGATAGAACTGGTTAATAAAATAAAAACATTAAACCAGAAAAACAAAATACCTATTTTTATTTCCATTGACCAAGAAGGTGGCAGAGTGAATCGAACACCGAAAGAATTTAAAAATCTTCCAGCTGCTAATAAATTGGTAAAAAAGAGTGGAGAAGAAGATTTTGTAAAACGCGCGGGAGAGATTACGGGTGAAGTTTTGCATAAATTAGGTGTCAATATGGATTTTGCTCCTGTTTTAGATATCAAAAGATTTGGGGATAATCATGCCATTGGTGATAGAGCATATAGTGAGAACATAGAAGAAGTATCAAAATATGGTATAGAATATATGGAAGCATTACAAAAAAATGGCGTAATATCTGTGGCAAAACATTTTCCGGGTCATGGAGCAACAAAAACAGATTCACATTTTTATCTTCCTAAAATTGAGGAAGACATGGAAACCTTAGAAAAGGAAGATATGCAACCATTTAAAAAAGCGATAGAGCATAAAGTAGATGGTATCTTGATGGGACATTTAAAAATATCAAGGGTAACAGGCAAATTACCAGCATCTATGTCTAAACGATTTATTACGAAATATGTAAGAAAAAAATATAGATATAATGGATTGGTTATAACAGATGATGTGAGAATGAAAGGTGTTAGAGTTCGTTATGGTAAAAATAATGCTGTAAAAAAAGCATTTTTGGCTTGTAATGATATCATTATATTAAAATATGATAATGATATCGAAGTAATTGATAAGGTTATCAAACTTGCAAAAGAAGATAAATTAAAGATGAAAAGAATCAATAAAAGTGTTATGAGAATATTAAAAGCAAAAGAACTATATGAATTAACAGATGAACTTATTGAAAAAGATAAAGCATTTGTAGAGGATATCAACAATCAAATTGAAGAAATTAGACAAAAAGTCTTATAATTATTATTTTTAAGTTTCAGTATTTTAAGGGAGGTGCTCATATTATTTTTTTTCATTATTTCCTCGGCTTGCTACATAGACTATAAATTCTAAATTTTAAATAAACGAGCCTCTCGCTGTTCGCGCTTCCTCATTTATTTAAAATCAAGAATTTATACATCTATTCCACGGCACATTCGTCAATAAATTCAAAAAAATAATATGAGCACCTCCCTTGCAAAAATACTGAAACTTAAAGTTATTTTTTCTTGTTATTTTTATAGAAAGTGTGATATACTATAACATATAATTTAGAAATGGAGATTAGAAGATGTCAAAACCAATTGTAGCAATTATAGGAAAACCTAATGTAGGAAAATCAACTTTTTTTAATTACTTAGTAGGAAGTAGAGTATCAATTGTACAAGATACACCAGGTGTTACAAGAGATAGAATTTATGCAGATACTAATTGGAGAGGAAGAAATTTTACATTAATTGATACGGCCGGAATAGAACCAGATTCAGAAGATATTATCTTGTCACAAATGAGAGAGCAAGCGAATTTAGCAATTGCCATGGCAGATGTCATTATCTTTTTAACAGATATTAGACAAGGAATCACTGCTGCTGACCAAGAAATTGCAGTTATGCTAAAAAAATCTGGAAAACCAGTTGTGTTAGTATGTAATAAAGCTGATAATTTTGAAAAAGATAGAGAAGAAATTTATGAATTTTATAATTTAGGACTAGGAGATCCTTATCCTATTTCTGCAAGTAATGCCATCGGTATAGGAGATGTATTAGATCAAATTTATGAAAGCTTTCCAGAAAAAACATCAGATGAAGATGAAGAGGATATCATAAAAGTAGCGGTTATCGGAAAACCAAATGTAGGAAAATCCTCTTTGATTAATAAAATATTAGGTGAAAATAGAACTATTGTCAGTGACATTGCAGGAACGACTAGAGATGCCATTGATTCTAGATTCGAAAACGAGAAAGGAAAATATATTTTAATTGATACAGCTGGAATTCGAAAAAAGAGCAAAGTAAAAGAATCCATAGAAAAATTTAGCATTATGAGAACATTATTGGCGATTGAAAGGGCAGATGTCTGCTTAATGATGATTGATGCCTTAGAAGGGGTTACAGACCAAGATGCCAAAATTGCAGGGGAGGCACATGAAGCAGGTAAAGGAATTATCATTGTTGTTAATAAATGGGACGAATATGAAAAAGAAACAGGAACCTTAGAAAAATATAAAAAAGAAATTTACAACAAATTATCTTATCTATCTTATGCACCAATCATATTTATATCAGCAAAAACAGGACAAAGAGTTAACAAATTATTTGATATGATTAATCATGTGAATGAACAAAATAGTTTGAGGGTGTCAACTTCCATTTTAAATCAAGTAATCAATGAAGCAATTGCCATTGTGCAACCACCAACAGATAAAGGAAAACGATTAAAAATATTTTATGGAACACAAGCTTCAACAAAACCACCAACATTTGTTATATTTGTCAATAATAAAGAATTGTTCCATTTTTCTTATGAAAGATATTTGATTAATCAATTCAGAAAAGAATTTGGTTTAGAGGGCACGCCAGTTAGAATAATCGTAAGAGAAAAAAATGAAAAAGATATATAAAATAAAGGAGGTAACATATGGTATATAATGTCATAACAGCAATTATTGCCTATTTAATAGGAAGTGTTAATTTTTCAGTTATTTTAAGTAAAAAAATGGCTGGATTTGATGTAAGAGAAAAAGGAAGTGGAAATGCAGGAACGACCAATATGCTTCGTTCTGTTGGAAAAAAAGCAGCAGCATTAACATTAATTTGTGATGTTTTAAAAGGTGTTGTGGCTATCTTAATTGCCATGTTTATTGGTTGGGCATTTAAAATAGAAAACCAATCATTACTTGTTCAAATAGCAGGAATTGCAGTAGTACTTGGACACACTTTTCCAATATTCTTTGGATTTAAGGGTGGAAAAGGTGTTGCTACTTCTTTAGGTATTTTGATTATGAGTAACTGGCAAATTGGATTAATCTGTTTAGTATTTGGCGTATTATTGATTGCATTAACCAGAATGGTATCTTTAGGTTCATGTGCAGCAGCCGTTTTATTCCCAGTATTAACATTATTTATAACAGACAATTATATTGTTTCACAAGGGAGTGGCTATTTCATATATAGTATTATATTAGCTGTGATTGTATTGTTTAATCATAGAAGTAATATCAAAAGAATTATGGCTGGAAAAGAAAATAGAATTAGTTTTAAAAAATAAGAAAGGCGTGCGTTAACGAAATCAAAGATTTCGACGCACACATGTGAAGACTGCTTCACAGTACTTCACAAATATAATATAATGTTAATTTAGAAATGATATAAAATGAAATATGAAATCATAAATGAAACAAAAGAATAAATACATAAAAAGGAAGGAATGAATCAAAAGTGAAAAATATAGCAATCATAGGAAGTGGAAGTTGGGGAGTGGCATTAGCAACTCACCTTGCAAGAGGAGGAAACTATGTAAAAATATGGTCCTTTTCAGAAGAAGAAAAAGATTTAATTAATAAAGAAAAAAGATGCAAATTCTTACCAGGAGTAGAATTACCAGAACATATAGAATGTTTTACAAATTTTGAAGAAGTGATAAAAGATGCTGAATTTATTTTACATGTAACACCTTCAAAATTCACAAGAGATGTGTTTAAACAATATAAACAATATGTTGGTGAAAAACCAGTCATTATATGTTCAAAAGGATTTGAAAAAGATTCTTTAAAAACATTAGATGAAGTATTAGAAGAAGAATTACCAGGAATTCGATTAGGTGTGTTATCTGGACCTAGTCATGCAGAAGAAGTTTCTATTGCAATTCCAACTGTATTGGTTATTGCTTCTAAAGATAAAGAAATTTTAAATATGATACAAGATACATTCATGTGTCCAGAAATGAGAATTTACACATCAAGTGATGTGAAAGGTGTTGAGTTAGGAGGTGCATTAAAAAATATTATTGCTTTTTGTGCGGGTGTTGCAAGTGGAATTGGACTTGGAGATAATACATTTGCCGCATTAATTACTAGAGGATTAGGAGAATTAACCAGATTAGGTGTTGCATTAGGAGGACAAAAAGATACATTTTATGGACTAAGTGGTTTAGGCGATTTAATTGTTACTTGTTTAAGTGAACATAGTAGAAATCGAAAAGCTGGAAAACTAATAGGACAAGGAAAAACATTAGAAGAAGCCAAAAAAGAAGTAGGAATGGTTATTGAAAGCATAGACAACATAGAAGTAGCTTATGAATTGGGAAAAATACATAATGTATATATGCCAATCGTAGAAACGGTATATCAGGTAATTTATGAAAAACTCGATCCAAAAGAAGCAGTTAATAATTTAATGACAAGAGAGAAAAAAAGCGAATAATATAGTCGTATAAAGGAAATAATAAAATATAAAATGATATAAGGAAAGGAATGTTGAAAATGGATTTTTTTAATAAATTAGGAAAGAAAGCATCAGAAGCATATAAAACAACAGCAGATAAAACAGGAAAGATTGCAAAAGAGACAAAATTAAAATTCAGAATGGGAGAATTAAAATCAAAAATAGAAGACATGTATGGAGATATAGGTAAAAAAATATATGAAAAACATGTACAAAAGGAACAAATTACAGAAAATGATGTATTAGAAGAATGTAAACAAATAGATGAAATGAGTGAAGAAATAGAAAGCATCAGAAAAGAATGTTTAGAATTAAGAGACAAAAAAATATGTCAAAAATGTTTTAAAGAAATTGATAAAAACATGAAATTCTGTCCTGAGTGTGGAGCACAACAAGAAGAGGAAGAAGTAAAAGAAGTAGAAGTTCTAGAAACTTCAGAAACATCAGAAGAAAACTCAAATTCAGAAGATTCTCAAAAAGAAGAAAGTAGCCAAGAAAATGCAGAAACTCAAACAAATTTAGAAAAGACAACAGAAGTAGAAATTAATCCTGATGCCCAAAATATTACAGAAGAAGAAATGAAAAATATTGGACAATAAAAGTTGGTGAAGATATGAAAATAGTTGTACAAAGAGTTAAGGAAGCAGAAGTAAAAGTAGAAGGAAAAACAGTCGGTAAAATTCGGAAAAGGATTTTTAGTATTATTAGGCGTTACACATGAGGATACTAAAGAAAATGCAGATTACTTAGTAAAAAAACTATGTAAATTGAGAGTTTTTACAGATGAAAATGATAAAATGAATTTAGCATTAAAAGATGTAAATGGTGAATTGTTAATTGTATCACAATTTACATTATATGCAGATTGCTCTCAAGGAAATAGACCTTCTTTTATAGAGGCTGCTAAACCAGATAAAGCAAAAGCATTATATGCGTATTTTTGTGAAGAGTGTGCTAAAAATGATATAAAAGTAGAAAAAGGTATATTTGGAGCAGATATGAAAGTAAGCTTAATCAATGATGGACCAGTAACTATTATCATTGAAAAATGAAAAAAATTGATTGTAAATATAAAATAAGAAAAATGGCAATTTAATCTTCTAATGCTATACCCCCAAGAGGGGTTGGTGTTATCCTATATTTCATAAATTTTTCGGCTCAATACGATAATTAAGAATTTGTAACATCATCTATTGCGCCTCTTTCACTCAGACCCTCACTACGTGAGTACCGTGAACATCCCTCAATAGATGATTAACAAATTCTAAATTATCTCCAATCACATTCAAAATTTATTCAATCTAGGATAACACCAACCCCTCTTGGGGGTGTAGCATTAGAAGATTAAATTGCCACTAGTAAGGAAATCGTTCATATAAGTATTTTATAATCTCATTACCATTTTGTTCAGTAATATTGATATAAACATTTTTATCAAGACAAATCCACATATGAATCAAATAATCTTCTATATTATCTAAAAATACCCCAACTATTTCAGCTATTTCAACAGGATTTGTATATTGTTTTTCCCAAGTGAAATCTTGATAGATTTCAAGATTAGTATTGTAAAATTTGCTTAAAAATTTATTTAATTCTCCTTTTTTTTTACTATATAAATTAACAGTCACATACATAATTTTCTCCATACATAATGTTTATACTATATATTATGAAAAAATAATTTCATTTTTATACAAGAATAAACTAGTCAAAAAATGTCAATACTAAAGAAAACAAAATATGGAGGGATTTTTTTGAAAAAATTTAAAATTATTTCATATTTCATATTGTTCATTGTATTAGTTGTGCTAGCATTAACAGTTTATACAAGTGCAACACAAAACAATGAACAAGATGGGAAAGAAAAGGCAACTTCAGAAATTCGATATTTGGATACAAAATTAGTAGATTTATTTAATAATATGAATAATATAGAAACAAGAAATTATCAAATATATACAACCAAAATAGAAGAATCTAGATCTGCCGAAAATTCAGGAGGAGGCTCTTCAGGCGAAGGAAGTCAAAGTGATGGGGCAAGTTCAGATTCAGGTTCTAGTTCTGGGGATTCTTCTTCACAAGATAGTTCAAGTAATCAAACCCAAACAGAAAATGCAGGTGAAAATTATGAAATGCAACCAGCAGGGATTTTAACAACAAACAGAGATATCGATTGGACATCTTGTAAAAATGAATCAGAATTAATTTATACATCTATCTCAACGATTACATTAGATTTATATCGCTTAAATGCGTCACAAGAGGATATATTAAATTTTAATAAAGATTTAGATAGTTTAACAGTTAGTTTAGAAGAAGAAAATAAACAATTGACTTTGGATAATTTATTAAAAGTTTATGAATATATACCAAAATTTGCACAAACTGTTGTGGATGATACATTATATAAAACCGTATTAGAAACAAAATTAAATGTTTTTAGAGGTTATGCCAAACTAGATAGTGGAGATTGGGCAGGAATTAGTACCAATATGGTAGATGCCATCAATACGTATGCTACATTATTAACCAATACAGAAATAGATGCGAATAAACAAACAAGTATCAATAAAGGATATGTCATGTTAAATGAGTTGAAAAATGCAGTAGATACACAAAATACATCAGTATTTTTGATAAAATATAAAAATTTACTAGAAGAAATCAATAATTTATGATATAATAGCAAATAGAGTAAATTGAATAGTCGCTGGTAAATCTCCGAAAGGAATTACGAGAGGAAAGTCCGGGCTCCATAAGAGCAATGATGCTAGATAACGTCTAGTGGGGGCGACCCTAAGGAAAGTGCAACAGAAAATAACCGCCAATTTTTTGGTAAGGGTGAAAAGGTGAGGTAAGAGCTCACCAGCAATATGGTGACATATTGTGTTTGTGTAAACCCCATCAGGAGCAACACCTTAAAGAGAAGATTAAGCCAGCTCTGGCGCCTTCTCAACTTGCGTGGCTTGAGATATATAGTGATATATATCCTAGATAAATGACTATTTTAAACGACAGAACCCGGCTTACAGATTTACTCTCTTTTAAATTAAAAAAATTTATAAATTAGAAAAAGAAGATTTCATAGAAAAATGGCAGAGTGATTTTTACATTAATAAATCTTTCATATCATTTGGTAAAGGACAAGTAAAACATTGTTCTTTTTTTGTAATTGGATGGATAAAAGATAGCCTAGAACTATGTAATGCTTGTCTAGAAATGAAAGATGAAGGATTTCCATATAATGTATCACCAAGTAATGGATGACCCATATGACTAAAATGCACACGTATTTGATGTGTTCTTCCCGTTTCTAATTTACATTTTATTAAAGAAAAGGATTGTATATCATTTTCAAAATCAATTTGAAATTCTTTTATAACTTCATAAATTGTCCTAGAAGATTGACCAGAAGGGTCAACACATCTTTCAATGATACTACCAGGTTTTCTAGCAATTGGTAAATCAATCATTCCAGTTTTTTTATCTAAAATTCCTTCAACGATGCAAAGATATTCTTTTTGAAAAACATGCTCATACATTTGTTTACTAAGTGCTTCTTGGATATAGGCACATTTGGCAAAGATGACTAATCCGAGAAGTATTAAAATCTAATCGATTAACCGGTCTAATTTTTTTCTTTAGTCCGATAGAATTAAAATAAAACTTTACTCCATTTGATAAAGAATCAGCATAATGTAAAATAGAAGGATGAATTGCAATACCTGCTGGTTTATTGACAATTAATACCCATTCATCCTCATAAATAATATCTAAATCCATTTTTGTAGAAACGACATTATCATTATTTTCAGGATAGTCAAAATGAATCGTTAGAATATCGTTTACTTCAAAAGAATTTCTAGTATCACAAATAGAACCATTAAGCATAATATAATTTCCTTCAATTAATTTTGTTAGCAAACGATTAGAAATATGTAGTTCATTTTTTAATAGTGAATGTATATTGTCATATTTAATTTTATCATTGTCATTTATATAATATTTTAGTTCCATAGTTTCTCCTCTAAAAATGATATAATAAGTATATACTATATAGGCGTTTAAATCAATGTTTTGACAATTTCTTGCTTTTTAGTTATTTTTATAGTAAAATGGAATTTATATAAAGAAAGCAAGGAGTAAAAAAATGAGAATCAGATACAAAAAATGGGCAAGACCAGAACTAGAAGCAAGTCCTTTTTATATAGACAATCCAGAAGAAATGAAAGGAAAATGGAAAGAATATTTTGGAAATGATCATCCAATCCATCTAGAATTAGGTTGTGGAAAAGGGCAATTCATTTCTGAATTAGCATCAGAAAATTTGGATATCAATTATATAGCCATTGATTTAGTAGATGCCATGTTGGGGTTAGCAAAACGAAATGTAGAAGCAAAATACAAAGAAAAGAAAATAGAACCTAAAAACATTGTCTTAACAAGGTTTGACATTGAAAGAATTTTATTAATTTTAGAAGAACAAGACCAAATTGAAAGAATCTATATTAATTTCTGTAATCCTTGGCCAAAGGGAAAACATCGAAAAAAGAGATTAACCCATACAAGACAATTAGAAAAATATAAAGTATTTTTAAAAGACAATGGAGAAATCTATTTTAAAACAGATGATGATGACTTATTTCATTCTAGTTTGTTATATCTTGAAGAAGCAGGCTTTGAAGTATTAAAGAAAACGTATGATTTACATACAGAACCTATATTTGAAAAAAACATAGAAACAGAACATGAAAAGATGTTTTCAGAACAAGGAATTAAGATAAAAGCATTGATTGCCAGAAATGTCCCATAGAGTTCGTTTGTCTATGGGACATTTTATAAAGAAAATTTGAAAAATAGCTTGTATTTTGTAAAAATACGTGCTAAAATAGTAATAGATTAAAAAAAAACCGATTTTGAGGGAGATTTTTTTAATCTTTTTTTATTTTTAAAAAAGTATATTTCCTATAAATTAAAATTCAGTTATTTTTTGGAAAGGGGTATTAGATGAATACAAAGTATATTTTTGTAACAGGTGGTGTTGTATCAGGATTAGGAAAAGGGATTACAGCAGCATCATTGGGAAGATTACTAAAGAATAGAGGATACAAAGTAACAATTCAAAAATTTGATCCATATATCAATGTGGATCCAGGAACCATGAACCCATATGAGCATGGAGAAGTTTTTGTAACAGATGATGGTGCAGAAACAGATTTAGACCTAGGGCATTATGAAAGATTTATTGATGAAAATTTGACACATAATTCAAGTATCACCATGGGAAAAATTTATCAAAGTGTTATAGAGAAAGAGAGAAGAGGAGATTATTTAGGAAAAACGGTACAAGTGATTCCTCATATTACAAATGAAATTAAAGAAAAGATTTATGGATTTGAAGATACAGACACAGATATTGTGATAACAGAAGTTGGAGGAACTGTAGGAGATATTGAAGGGCTTTCTATTATAGAAGCAATCAGACAAGTTGGATTAGAAAAAAATAAGGAAGATGTTGTCTATATTCATGTAACCTTATTACCATATATCTTTGGTTCTAATGAAATTAAATCAAAACCAACACAACATTCTGTAAAAGAATTACAAAGTTTAGGGATTAAACCAGATATTTTAGTTTGTAGAACAGAACAAGATATCCCAGATACCATAAGAGAAAAATTATCTCTATTTTGTAATGTAAGAAAATCAAGTGTGATTCAAAATAAAACAGCGGATTGTCTATATGCAGTACCGTTAATGCTAGAAGAAGAAGGATTAGCAAGAGAAGTATGTAATCATTTACATTTGGAAAAATATATCCCAGATAATACAAAATGGGAAGAAATGATTGAAAATATTAGAAAAATAGATGAAAATAAAATTGTTAACATTGGATTAGTTGGAAAATATGTAAAATTAGAAGATTCATACATTTCTGTTATTGAAAGTTTATACCATGCAGGTTTTGCAAACAATGTAAAGGTAAAAGTAACGTTAATTGATTCTGAAAAAATTACCAGAGAAAATGTGAAAGAACAATTAAAAGAAATGGATGGTATTGTGATTCCTGGAGGATTTGGTGACAGAGGTATTGATGGAATGATAGAAACTGTTAAATATGTAAGAGAAAACAATATTCCATTTTTAGGAATCTGTTTAGGAATGCAAATGGCTGTTGTAGAATTTGCAAGAGATGTTTTAGGAATTGAAGATGCAGATTCAGAAGAGTTTAATAAAGAAACAAAAAATCAAGTGATTCATATTATGGAAGAGCAGAAAAATGTTCATAAAAAAGGTGGAACAATGAGATTAGGTGCTTATCCATGTGTGATAAAAGAAGGAACATTAGCAGAAAAACTTTATGGAACAACTGAAATTTCAGAAAGACATAGACATAGATTTGAATACAATAATGATTATAAAGAAAGATTAGAAAAAGCAGGATTAAAAGTATCTGGAACTTCACCAGATGGCTTGTTAGTGGAAATGGTAGAAATACCAGAACATCCATATTTTATTGGCGGACAATTCCATCCTGAATTAAAATCAAGACCAAATAGACCAGCACCATTGTTTGTAGGATTAGTAAAAGCAGCAAAGAAATAGAAAAATATGCAAGTTGATTTTTTCTATACAATAAAAAACAGGGGCACTCTCAAGTGAGAAGTGCCTCAGTTTTTTTAGGGTCTTATTGGCTTATTTAGAATCTAATGATTCTATGTAGCATATGGCTTCAGCTGTAGAACTGAACCATATGACATTATTTCCATTCTCGCTCTTTATTAAGGACAAAATTGACTTCTGCCATTCCGGAGACTCCGGTGTAGCGAGTTTGGAAAAATCTATCGGTTTATATGTCCTAGGAACACAGGAATGCATATCAACCATGCAGTTGTCTATTATTCCCGTAATTACCGACAAGGACAAATTTGTGTCAGACAAATATTTTTTGAGGAAAGTGCGATTTCCTTCTTCTGCTAACACATTCATCCGAATTCCAAATAAGATTTCGCCGTTGCTCATTTTTTTTAAACCCTTTTGCCAGTGTTACCTCATACTGGCACCTTTCTTTGATTTTTTATGACTCACGCATTGGTGGTCATTATATTTATTATACTACATCTTAGTTTGGAAATCAATGAATAGGGGAGGATAGTATGAGTTTTTTTGACTGGGGAATTCCCTAGATTTCAATATTTTTAAGCTCCAAGTTATAATTTGATTCAAATT
>CALXFG010000027.1 GCA_944387505.1 uncultured Clostridia bacterium | reverse complement strand
ACACTTAGAAAAAATATACTAATAAATGGAGGAATTAACTTGGCGATAGGTGATATCATAGTAGGTATTGACATAGGCACAAGTAAAGTTTGTACCGTTGTAGGGGAAGTCAATAATTTTGGTCAAATTGAGATTATCAGCAATACCTCATATAAATGTAATGGACTAAAAAAATGTAAGATTATAAATGAAGACGAAATCAGTTTAAGTATAGCCAAAACGATAAAAGATGCTGAAGAAGAAACCAATTTAAAAATCAATTCAGCATATGTCACAATTCCAGGAAAATATGTAACCATTGTACAGAATTCCATAACAAAAGAAATAAAGGACAAATATTCTGGAATATCTGTTAGAGATGTACAAAATGCGATTATGCAAGTAAAAGATATCGAAATACCAGATGGTAAAACTTTAATCGATATTGTTCCAGATAAAATCACATTAGATAATGGACAAATTGTAACAGATCCTGTGGGCACCTTAAGTTCTAGCCTTACTATTAGTGCACAAATTATACTAGCAGAAAAAGATTTTGTAAGACAATTGCACAATATATTTAAAAAGGCAGATTTGGAAATTGATGGGATTGTACCAACGACATTAGCCGAAAGAAATTTAGTTTTGGACAGTAATGAATTACATGATAATATTATGTTGTTAGACATAGGAGCAGGAAATATAGATATTGGTGTATTTGAAGGAAGTAGCTTTATTTATACCAATTCAATTCCATTAGGAGGAGACAATATCACAAATGATATTGCAGTTGTATTAAATATTTCAGAGGAAGAAGCAGATAAATTAAAAAGACAATATGGATTAGCCTTAAAATCTTTTATTGATAATGATAATGATATAATATTAAACACGTCAAAGGATGAAAACAAAAATAGAATCATAAAAAGTTCTGAATTAATTGAAATAATTGAAGCCAGAATAGAAGAAATGTTTTCAATTATTAATAAAGATATAACAAACAATGGATTAAAGCATAAAATTAATAATGTTGTATTAACAGGACAAGGCATTGTCAATATCAATAAAAGTGATGTGGCAGGAAAAATCAACCTAAATATTCCTGTAAAAATTTCAACGGGAAGAGCAATCAGTACTGTAAAACCAACATACAGGACAAGTTATGCATTAGTTAGATATATAGCAGCAAGACCATTTGCAAAAACTGTTTCAAGCAGTATAGATACACAAAACAATGAAAATGTATTTAAAACAATTTTAGAAAAAATAAAAGAGTTTTTTTATACATAAGATATTAAATTTAAAATATATAAAAGATAAGGGAGGAAAAACTAAATGATGGATTACAATGATGATAATAATATTACAATGATGGATGGAACAGCAACAATCAAGGTTATAGGTGTTGGAGGAGCAGGAAACAATGCTGTTAATAGAATGATAGATGCAGGAATAAAAGGGGTAGACTTTATTGCAGTTAATACAGATAGACAAGCACTTCAAACTTCAAAAGCAAATACAAAAATTCAAATAGGAGAAAAAATCACAAGAGGATTAGGTGCAGGAGCAAACCCAGATATTGGAGCACAATCAGCAGAAGAAAGTAAAGGAGAATTAGCAGAAGTTTTAAGAGGAGCAGATATGGTATTTGTTACAGCCGGAATGGGTGGAGGAACAGGTACAGGAGCTGCACCAGTTGTTGCACAAGCTGCAAAAGAAATGGGAATTTTAACAATAGGTGTTGTTACAAAACCATTTACATTTGAAGGAAAGAAAAGACTTTCACAAGCAGAAAGAGGAATTGAAAGCTTAAAAGGAAAAGTAGATACATTAGTGGTTATACCAAATGATAAATTATTACAAATCATTGATAGAAAAACATCAATTATCGAAGCATTCAAAATGGCAGATGATGTATTAAGACAAGGTGTACAAGGTATATCAGACTTAATTGCAATTCCAGGACTTGTAAACCTAGACTTTGCAGATGTTAAAACAATCATGTTAAATCAAGGTATGGCACATATGGGGGTTGGTAGAGCATCAGGAGAAAATAGAGCAGAAGACGCTGCAAAAGAAGCTATCCAAAGTCCATTACTAGAAACATCAATTGAAGGAGCAAAAGGTGTTATTATCAATATTACTGGTGGAGAAGACTTAGGATTACATGAAGTAAATACTGCAGCAGAATTAGTTCAACGCAGTGTAGATCCAGAAGCAAACATTATCTTTGGTACAGTAACAGATCCAACAATGGAAGATGAAATCCAAATCACTGTTATTGCAACAGGATTTGAAAAAAATGAACCAATATCAAGTATAGGAGTAGACAATATTGTATCAAAAACTTGGGAAAAGAAAATTAATTCAATTCCAGCAAGTTCAGAAGTGAATAATTCACAAAATGATTTAGATATACCATCTTTCTTAAGAAAGAATAAAAATAAGAATTTATAAGCCTAATCTTATTGTATACGAAAAAATCCAAATGGGGTTAAGATAGAAGTAGACTTTTTCGATACAATAATAGAAGCACACATTTTCGAATAAACTCAAATCATATAGAAAAACTCTATAAATAAGAAGAAATAATCGGAATTTACCGATTATTTCTTTTTTTTTACAATAAGAAAGGACAGATTTTTTACTTAGAAGGTAGTAGAATAGATAAGCAGGTGGTTAGCAGATGGCAGTATAGAATAGATAAGCAGGTGGTTAACAGATGACAGTATAGAATAGATGAGCAGGTGGTTAGCAGATGACAATATACATAGATGTTGTATTAATAGAAAATTTATTAATGAATTATATTATCCTATTTGCAACAGGGACAATTCTAAAAATCAAGATAAAACAAATAAGAATCATTTTGGCGAGTTTATTAGGAGCAATATATACAATGATAGCATACATTTCAAATTTAAGAATATATAGTAATTTTTTCCTAAAATTCATCCTATCCTTAGTTATGATATATATAGCATTTAACCCTCAAAATATCAAAAAACTATTCAAATACACACTAATATTCTATTTAACCTCATTTGTCTTTGGAGGAGCCGCATTTGCATTAATCTATATAGTAAAACCACAAGAAATATTAAAAAATAATGGATTAGTATTAAACTCCAAATCCTTAAAAGTCATTTTCATATCAGCAGTAATAGCATTTGCCATAATCATCATTGGATTTAAAGTAGTAAAAAATAAAATGTCAGCCAAAGACATGTATTGTCATATAAAAATAAAACTAAACCAAAAAGAAATAGAAACAAAAGCAATCATCGATACAGGAAACTTTTTAAAAGAGCCAATTACCAATACACCTGTTATTGTTGTAGAACACACACTTTTATATGAATGTATACCAAAAGAAATATTAAACCATTTAGAAAATATTTTAGGAGGTGATTTTAGTGGAATACCCGAAAAAATCAAAGAAGAATATATGCCCAAATTAAAAGTCATTCCATTTTCATCACTGGGAAAACAAAATGGAATGTTAGTAGGAATCAAAGCAGAAGAAATTGTAATAGAAAACGAAGAAGAAAACAAAACAAAACAAAATGTCATCATTGGAATTTATAACAAATCATTGACAAAAAGGGGAGAGTATAGGGCTTTATTAGGAATTGAGTTAATGTCCCGTTGAGATCGTTTTTCTGTGGGACATTTTGTCCCATTGAGATCGTTTTTCTGTGGGACACTGAAAAAAGGAGTTGATTAAAATGAAAATAATTGATTTTGTGAAAAATAGTATCCATACCATATGTGCAAAGTATTTGAATGATAATAATGAAATAGAATATTTGCCGATATTTTACATAGCAGGTAGCCAAACACTCCCACCACCATTACCACCCGAAGAAGAAGAAGTTTATATAAAAAAATTGTCTGAAGAAAATAATTTAGAAGCAAGACAGATATTAGTGGAAAGAAATTTAAGATTGGTTGTATATATTGCTAAAAAGTTTGAAAATACAGGAATTGGTATTGAAGATTTGATATCAATAGGAACGATTGGACTTATGAAAGGAGTTAATACCTTTAATAATGAAAAGAAAATAAAATTGGCAACATATGCTTCTAGATGTATAGAAAATGAAATTTTAATGCATTTAAGAAAAAGCAATAAAATAAAAGGTGAAATTTCTATAGATGAGCCATTAAATAAAGATGGAGATGGTAATGAGCTTCTGCTTTCTGATATTTTAGGAACAGAACCAGATGTAACATCTAGAAATTTAGAGGATGAAGTAGATAAAACTTTACTTCGAGCAGCTGTTTTAAAATTAAATGATAGAGAAAAAAATATCATGGAAATGCGTTTTGGATTTAAAACAGGAAAAGAAAAAACACAAAAAGAAGTGGCAGATGAACTTGGCATTTCACAAAGTTACATATCGAGATTAGAGAAGAAAATCATTAATAAAATGAAAAAAGATATTGTGAGTAAGATTGGTTGATGAAATCGGGATTTTGGGGACGGACTCAAATTTCCCTTTTTCTTGATTTTAGAAACAGATTTATTTTCCTGTTTTAGTGATTTTGAGGACAGATGCATTTTCTTTTTTTGAAATTTTGAGGACAGATTCCTTTTTCTTTTTTAGAAATTTAGTGAGAAATGCATTTTTACTTTAATTAAGCTGAATTTACAAAAAAATTAGTTTGTTCCACAAATTCTTCTCTTTAAAAAGGTAAAAAGTTGCAAATTTACATAAAATATGGTATAAATATAAAGAAAACAAGTAGTAGTATAAATCAAATCTTAAATAAGGAGGATTAACAAATGAAAAACTATGGAGAAGCGTTTAGGGCTAGGAGAGAACGGTGGGGACTCACGCAGTGCGAAACTGCATCTGTATTGGGAATATCATCAACTACACTTTATTTTAGAGAAACTGGGGACAGACCATTTAGAACCTCAGAATTGCATGAGGCGTATATCAGGTTGGGAATAGACATTGGATTTGGTAAGGTCTTTGAGTGTATAGACAGCGGAAATGTAGAAACTATTTTATTAGGAATTCCCCAAAACATTAAAGAAAAGGTAGAAAGCAAGAACTATCAAGAAATATCAATTAAAACATTGGAAATACTCAAAGAAGCGTTAGTAAACCAAGCAAAACCGGAAACAAAAATGAATCCAGGGATAAACTTGGAAAGTGACCAATACACCGAGGAAGAAAAAACAAGATTAAACGAAATTCTTCTAAAGTATCAGGAAAAAGATGGAAACATCTTGAGAGCCATAAAGCTCTTAGAAATTGCAATGCAATAATAGTAGGAAAGAGTGGTGATAGAAAAAATGTCATCACTTTTTTCTTTGAAAAAGGAATTTTAGGAACAGATTCAGCTACCAGTTTTAAAGTCGATGAACTACACAAAGCATACACGAGTCTAGGAATAGATATTGGTTTTGGATAGGCATTTAATCTTGTGAGATTTATCCTTGAATAGAAAAAAGCAATTAAAGACATATAAAAAATATAAAAACATAAAATCATAAAAAATGATATTCATAAAGCGAATAGAACTTTCTTTTTAGGAAATACTAAAAATAAGTATTTCTTAAAAGGAGGTTTTCTTTTTGCTAAACAAAGTTGAAATCTGTGGAGTAAATACATCAAACTTACCATTATTAAGTAAAGAAGAAAAGGAAGCACTGTTTGTAAAAATAAAAGCAGGAGATGAAGAAGCAAGAAATACATTTATCAATGGAAACTTAAGGTTAGTATTAAGCGTCATACAAAGATTTTACGGAAGAGGAGAAAATGCAGACGACCTATTTCAAGTCGGATGTGTAGGATTAATTAAAGCAATAGACAATTTTGATTTAAGTCAAAATGTACAATTTAGCACCTATGCAGTACCTATGATTATTGGAGAAGTAAAACGATATTTAAGAGATAATAATAGCATCAGAGTTAGTAGGTCAGTAAGAGACTTAGCATATAAAGTCATACAATTTAAAGAACGATATACAAAAGAACATGGTAAAGAACCAAATGTAGAAGAAATTGCCAAAGAATTAGAAGTAACAAAAGAAGACATAGCATTTAGTTTGGATGCCATACAAGATCCGGTCTCTCTGCAAGAACCAGTATACAATGATGGATCAGAAAGCATTTACATCATGGACCAAGTAAAAGACAGTAAAAACACAGATGAATTATGGGCAGAAAAAATTACGATAAAAGGAGCCATGGAAAAATTAAATGAAAAAGAAAGAATGATTATCAATAAAAGATTTTTTGATGGAAGGACACAAATGGAAGTAGCAGAAGAAATAGGCATATCACAAGCGCAGGTATCAAGGCTAGAAAAAACAGCAATACAACATATTAAAAGGTTATATAAATAAAAATGTCCTTTTGGGGACGTTTCTGTTTGGGACATTTTTTGTCGCATTAGGTTCGGTTGTCAATGCAACAAAAAACGATAATGACGTGCCAGACTATTCCGAAATGGAATGAAGATAAAATAAAGGAACAAATCTTAAGAATGAAATGAACCCAAATTATTAGACAAAATAGGTTTGTTTCTTTTTTTATTTTTAACAGTTATAAACTTTAGAAAAGGTATTTAAAAATTATTCTGGTTTTAATAATAGGAATTTTGAGGTCAATTTACAAAAATATAAACAGATAAGAATAAATATGTTGGTAATTTTTATAAATTTATGAATATATTATAAATAATGAATAAAATAGTAAAGAAGGCAAAAAGAAAAAACAACGAATAATAAACAAAGAATAATGAATAAAAATGAAGAAGTGGTATATAGGAGGAGGTACATAATGCAAGAAAAAGGGTTAGACTTTAAACATAAAGAAGTGATAAATATAAGTGATGGAAGAAGATTAGGATATGTTCAAGATGTATGTGCTGACTTAGAAACAGGCAATATAACCCATATCATTGTGCCAGGTTCAGGAAATAAATTGATGAATATTTTTAAAACGAATAATGAAATATCCATTCCTTGGAAAAATGTAAAATGTATTGGAGAAGATTTGATTTTGGTAGAATTGTGAAAGGAACCATTAGGACCAGGTCCAATGGTTCTATCTTAAAGAAAAGAGGAACCCCCAAATAGGACTCCTCTCAATACAGAAAATATTTTGCGATTATTTAATCTATGAGTGCCTTGTTTTGTTCTAGCACTGCTAACATTTCTTTTTTTTGGTCGACAAACGTATTTTTATTAAATCCGAAATCGGATTGTAATAACACACTGATCATACGAATGTGTTCAAAACCAATCGTTACCACTTCGTAGGGTAACTCTGCGATAACATGTAGATAGTTTAACCATTCGCTAGATTTTTTTGGTATAGATTTCCCCTCATCAGTATAAGTGGCTAGTTCTTTTACCACAGCGGTAAAAGGAAGAAACATAAACATTGAAAAAGTTTCTGCTATCATTTTTTCGATGGGTGACAATAAGGACATACCTCTGTATTCGTCCCATTTACCCATCATGCATAAAGCAAATTCCCGACCAGCCAGAAATCTTTTTTGGTACTTAGGGATATCTTCTTCGATGAGAATAAGCTTGTGTTTCTGGTTTGTAATCTTACTCGTGTGAGAAAAAGTCTCACCAAGTGTTGATCCTCCATTTATGGGTTGAAAAACAAGCTTAAATTCAGAATTCCTTACAATAGTTTCTAATGTATGTTTCTGCATGGGAAGTTCTTGTGACAAGGACAACGCACAGGCAGAAAGTTCAACTAAATCAATCCGTTGCTCTGTGACCATTGTTTTAAGTGTGTTTGAAATTTCTAAATACATTTTAAACTCCTTTCTTATAAAAAAATATTCAAAAATACTTTCTGTGTGCTGCAACCTAAATAATTGAACAGCTTTTTCTATTATAGTACAGTTTAAAAAAGTTGTCAATTTTATGTAAATAGGAAGACGGGGCAATTGAGATCTGTTCTAAATTGATCCCACAATTGCCCCAAATGACTCTTGATTTTTTTTGATAAATACAGTATAATGCTAATATCCCATAGACAAACGAACTCAATGGGACAAAATGTCCCGTTGACAAACGAACTCAATGGGACAAAGAGAAGGGAAGATTTTAAATGAAAGCAATTGAGATTAGAAACAAATATTTAGATTTTTTTAAGAGACATGGACATGCTGTTATTCCATCAGCTTCATTGATACCAGAAAATGATCCATCTGTTTTGTTTACAACTGCTGGTATGCAACCATTAGTGCCTTATTTATTAGGTGAGAAACACCCAGAGGGTACAAGATTAACAGATTATCAAAAGTGTGTGAGAACAAATGATATTGATGAGGTTGGAGATAACAGACATTTAACATATTTTGAGATGCTTGGAAATTGGTCTTTAGGTGATTATTTTAAAGAAGAGTCTATTAAGATGAGCTTTGAGTTTTTGACAAAAGAGTTACAAATACCAGTAGAGAAGTTGTCTGTTACTTGTTTTGCAGGAGATGATGATTGCCCTAGAGATGATGTTTCTGCAAATGTATGGAAAGAGGCTGGAATTTTAGATGGACATATTTATTTTTATGGAAAAGATGATAATTGGTGGATAGCAGGAGAGGAAGGACCTTGTGGACCTGATACAGAAATGTTCTATGATACAGGGAAACCAGCTTGTGGACCAGATTGTCAGCCTTCTTGTGATTGTGGTAAATATGTTGAAATTTGGAACAATGTGTTTATGGAATATTACAAAGATAAAAATGGATATTCTAAATTAAAACAAAGAAATGTAGATACTGGTTTAGGATTAGAAAGAATGACGATGTTATTACAAGGTAAAGAAACACCTTTTGATACAGAATTATTCTTACCAGTTATGGAAAAAATACAAGAGCTTCAAAAAGTGGATCATATAGAAAGTAGAAGAATTATTGCAGAACATTTACGTTCTAGTATGATGATTATTGCAGATGGTGGAAGACCAAGTAATATTGATAGGGGATATGTTTTAAGAAGATTAATTCGTAGAATGATAAGACATATGAACAAATTACAAATTGATTTATCAGAATTATCTAATTTAATTGACATTAATGTAGAGAATTTAAAAGAAATGTATCCAGAGCTAGAGCAAAATAGAGAAACCATCCAAAAAGTAATTAATGAAGAAAAAGATAAATTTGTAAAAACATTAACACATGGAGAAAGAGAATTCCAAAAAGAAATGCAAAAGGCAAAACAACAAGGAAAAACGCAAATTGATGCAAAAGTGGTATTTAGATTATATGATACTTATGGATTTCCACCAGAGGTAACAAAGGAATTAGCCGATGAAAATGGAATGACTGTAGATTTAAAAGGATTTGAAGAATTATTTAAGGAACACCAAGAAAAATCAAGACAAGGAAGCACACAAAAATTTAAAGGTGGACTAGCTGACCAAAATGAAAAAACAATCGCATATCATACAGCAACTCACTTATTACATCAAGCATTAAGAACAGTTTTAGGGGAACATGTAAAACAAAGTGGATCAAATATTACAGAAGAAAGATTGCGTTTTGATTTTACACATCCACAAAAAATGACAAAAGAAGAGATTCAACAAGTAGAAGATTTAGTTAATGAACAAATTCAAAGAGACTTACCAGTTACTTGTGAAGAAATGAGTTATGAAGATGCGAAAAAATCAGGAGCGATTGGCTTGTTTACAGATAAATACGGAGACAAAGTAAAAGTATATACCATTGGTGATTTTAGTAAAGAGATTTGTGGAGGACCTCATGTGACACATACAGGAGATATGGGAAGATTTAAAATCAAAAAAGAGGAATCAAGTTCTTCAGGAATTAGAAGAATTAAAGCTGTTTTAATAAAGGAATAGTGTGAAATATTTGCATTTCATATATAGATGGCATTGAACATTTTGTTGTTGACAGCAAAATGTTAGAAATAGGTTATAGAGCAAGAAGAGAACAGAAAGATTAAAGAAATAGGAAATAGGAAAAATGAAAAATAGATAAAAAAGCCTTGATTATCAAGGCTTTTTATGTTATAATATTAATTGTAAGGTTATTTTTGATAAAAGAGGTGAAAAACTTAGGAGAAATTCTAAGCAAAAATATGAAAAGTAATTTAGGAACACAACCAGTAAATGGTGAAAAAGTTAGAATGGGTTTTGTAATAGCTACCTTATTAGATATGATAGGTGGTTCTTCTGTAAATAAAGAACAAAGCAAGATAGATAAAGAAGTAAAAGAAGTTGAAAAAAGCCAGAATGAGGAATATATAAAACAATTAACAGAAATGGTGACTTCATACAAGACAGGAAAAGTTAAACCAAGCAAAAAGATTGTACAAGAATACAAAGATGGAAAACTGAAAGCAGAAAAAGGACCAAAAATGAAAAAAGCAGAAATGCAAATACAAAATGCAGAGAAAGGACCAAAAACAAAGAAAGCAGAAATACAAACAGATTCAAAAGAAAGTAGAGAAAGAGAAGAAAGATAAACGGTATAAAATAGCAAAAAATTGAATGAAATGATGATGAAATAGCAAAAATGTAACTAAATAATAATAAAATAGCATAAAAATACAAGAATTTTAAAATTCTTGTATTTTTCACTTGACAAAAGGAAAAACTACCAGTATAATATTACTTGCTAACTAGCAAACAAGTTAGCAAAATAAAATCTACATATGGCGAAGTAGCTCAGTTGGCTAGAGCATTCGGTTCATACCCGAAGGGTCATGTGTTCGAATCACATCTTCGCTACCAAAAAATACTCCTAGAAAATGGGAGTATTTTTTTATTATATAGAAAAAATCATAATTATACGCTGAAAAGTCTTCTAAAAAAAATTATTTAATTTTAAAAATCCACTTGTTATTTAATTCACTTTATAGTATAGTATGCATAGAAAATAAGATAAAACATGAAAAAAACAGATAGTATGTATTATAGTAATACCAAAGGTTACACGAATTTATAAAAATGCAATCACAATTAAAAAACACAAGCACAACTAAAAAAGTACAATCACAAGTAACACAAAAACCTTAAACAAAAGAAAGGGGAAAATAAATGAACATAACAGAAATATTAATTATCATAGTAAACATAGCAATACTCATATTACCACTTGTTATGCTAATAGAAAACTTAATAAAAAGAAATTACAAAATATTAAATATCTGCATGCTCATCAATGTATTTATATGGATATACTTATCATATATGTGGAATATAAGAAATCCAGGATTTTGGATAAAATGTGATGCAAGAATACTAAATCTAATTGCTAGTATCATACTAATTGCTTCAATCATAACATTTATATTGCAAATCAAACATAAGAAAAGCAATAAACTATTAATTATGGTAGCTATTATATTTGTATTTTATATTATCATGACAAATGATACAACATATAAAGAAAGAACAAGAGTAGATATGGTTTCAGAAAAAACCATTCGAGAATTTGTTTTAGAACAACATATACCATATATTGCATTTTTAAGTATAGAAATAGAATTATTTATTAATTTATTAGATAGTCATAAAATAGGAAAAGAAGAGAAAAAAATAGCAAAACAAGCAACAAAGCAAACCCCAAAAGAAGAAAAAGAAGAAATAAAAGAAAAAGAAAAAAGCTAGAAAAACAAAAATAAAAAAGCAAAAAATGAAAGATTATATAACGAAAAAATAACACTTCAAAAGAGAAAATAGACATTCAAAAAAATTTTACAAAATGTAACAAAAATGTAATAAAAACGTAAAATAATTATAACCAAAAATTGTTGACATTGGAAATTTTAGATAGTAAAATAAAATAAAATGAATAAAATAGTGAATGTTGTAAAGGAGAAACAATGGGGAGAAGTAAGAAAAATAAGAAAAAATCAGAAATGAATGCAATGTTTTTTATCATATTATTTGCTCTAGTAATATTTATTATATCAACTTATGCATGGTTCTCAACGCAAAAAAATGTATCAATTACAAACTTAAATGGTACTGTAGAAGTAGCAGAAGGTTTGGAAATCTCACTTGATGCTCAAAATTGGTCAAATGGTTTAGTATTAGGTGATGAAGAAGGACAATTAGATATTATTGATGATGCATATTCAGGAAATACAAACCTTAAGCCTTCAGAAATGCTACCAGTATCTACATTAGGTTTAGTATCAGGACAACAAAAAGGTTTAAAAATGTTAAGAGGAAAAATTACAAATTCTATAGAATTAAGTGAAATCAAAGAAATGGTTGAAACAGAAACTAACCCAGATAGTTCTACATATCCAGGATATTTTGCGTTTGATGTATTCTTAAAGAATTCATCAAAACAAGATAGTCTTGATGATGTTCTACAATTAAACTATGATTCTTCACTAGAAATCATGGAAACAGACAAAAGTTCAACAGGATTACAAAATACAGCCAGAGTTGCTTTTGCAAAATATAATGGAACATCAGATGTAATGGCAGATCAAGCGACGATATTAAAAGAAACAGCAGGAGTCGGAGTTGGAGCTGGAAATTCATATATTACAGATGTTGCAATCTGGGAACCAAATTCTAATGATCACGTAGAATATATCGTACAAAACAACAATAAAATTACAGGAGCAGGTGCAAGTTTTAATGCAACAACTAAAATGGATACTTATGCATTAAAAGATTCATCAATTGGACAAACTATTAAGGATATATATAAATGGGATGGATCAGAGCAATATCTTGCAAAACAAAATGTATTACAAACAACAAAAACATCAACAGAAGATTACTCAATTTCTGAAGGTGTTCAAAATTTAGTAAGTGCAACTGATGGTACAACAACTTTTGGAATTGCACCAAATAAAATTTCTAGAATCAGAATATATTTATGGTTAGAAGGACAAGATGTTGACTGTATTAACTATGCTTCACATGGTGGAGGAATCAAGGTTAATATCGGATTAGTAAAAGGATCAGATATAGGTTCACATGAATTGGAGGGTGACTAATAAAATAAAGTGTATGTCATAAAACTTGTAAGCAGCTACAGGCTTTATGGCATATATGAATTCTATATACGAAAGATTGGAGGGTAAAATGGCAAGAAAAATATTAGAAGATACCAAAGAAGTTCAAACAAGAACAAGAAAACAAAACAGTTCAAAGAATGATATCTATAAATTTGACTTTGAAACAACAGAAGAACCGGAAAATGTAGTCCAAACCCTACCAAAAAGCAAAAGAGGAAGAAAGAAAAAAGAAGAAAAAACATTTGAATTTGATGATGCTAGAAAAAATGAAATGATTGCTAACATCGATTTAATGAGACAAAAAATAGAGCAAGGCCAAAGAACTATCAATGAACTTACAGAACCAAAAGCATTAAACACAGAATTAAATGTAGAAGAATTAGCGGGATATAGTGGAACTACAGAGAAAACAACTCGAAGAAAGAGAAAAACAAAAGAAGAATCAGACACAAGTCTTTTTGCAGACATTTTAAAAAAAGAAACAAAAACTAGAAAAAGAAGAACAAAAAAAGCAGTAGAAGCAACAGATATAAACGAAGGCATAAAAATAAACGCAAAAGATGGTGTAACAGACGTATTTCTAGACGAGAATGAATATAGAATTGAAATGCAAAAAACAGAATATAACTTATACACAAAAAATAGTGGATCATCTTATATAATTGTTAGAGATAGTGAAATCAGAATTATTAGTGGTGATGTTTATTTAGTGTTGCATAAAGATCATCAAGATTATGAAATCATTACAAATCAAGACTTTAAAATCAATTATGTCATTGACAATCTTGAAAGAAAAGATAATATAGTTAATTTTAAATTAACAAACTTAACAGAAATTGTCGCAAATGAAGAAGGATTAAACTTTATCATTGATGAAGAAAAAGTAATTGAAAACAACTTAGAAGATAATAAAACCTTAATCATTTCAGAAGAAGACGGCAAAGTGTATTTACCATATACAAAAGCTGAAATAAAAAATGAAATATTAGAACATAAAGGAACAAAAATCTCTGATTTAATAGAAGAAAAATATATATGCCCATTAGATAAATACAAAAACGCTATCAGAGCAAGATTTAGAGAAGGTTATAACTTAATGTATAAAAAAGAAGGCAAATCTAGAAGAAGTGCAATTCTTTTAGGAATTGAATTAATGTTTGAAACCAATTTACATCCAGCAGTTATCTCTGCATGCAAAAATTTGGAAGAATTAGACATTTATTTAGATTGCTTGGAAGATAATGAACTAGAAAAATTCTCTTGTTTTAAAATCATATACAAAAGTTTGCCAATGCTTCACAAGAGAAATAAAGTGCAAGAATTTTAATGTCAATAGTTGGGGTGGAAAACAATGAAAGTTTTCTACCTCAGTTTTTTTGACCAAAAAAGTCCCATAGAAAAACGATCTCAATGGGACAGAAAAACGATCTCAATGGGACAGAAAAACGATCTCAATGGGACAGAAAAACCAACCTAATGCGACATTTTTAAAAAGTGGCAAAATTCAGAAAATGAAACCTGCAAAAAGTGGCAAAAAATGAAAAATAAACCCTGCAAAAAGTGGCAAAAATGATTGATTATTATTTTTTATTATGTTAAAATTAAAAAAAGGAGGAAATTATGAAAAGGTTATTTGAAAAAAAATTATTAGATTGGAAACAATCGGGGATGAAAAAGCCATTAATGGTTGTTGGCGTAAGACAAATTGGAAAAACCTATACGATAGAAAAATTTGCTAAAGAAAATTTTGAGAAATATTTATATTTTAATTTAGAAAAAGATTCACAAATAAGAAATATATTTGAAAAAACAATTGATGATACAAAAATAATAGAAGCGTTAGAATTATATATAGGAAAAAAAATAGATATTGAAAAAACAATTTTATTTTTTGATGAAGTTCAGGTTTGTGAAAATTTTATTGTTTCATTAAAATATTTTAATGAATCGGATAAACCTTATAAAATTGTTTGTGCAGGTAGTTTGTTAGGAGTAAAAATTAATCGATTTAAAAGTTCATTCCCTGTGGGAAAAATTAGAATGGAATATATGTATCCTATGAATTTTGAAGAATTTTTAATAGCAGCAGGAAAAGAAATGCTAAAAAATAAGATTGAAGAATGTTATAAAACAATGTCTCCGATGCCTGAATTTGCTCATGAACAAGCTATTGAATTGTATAAAAAATACTTATGTATAGGAGGAATGCCAGAAGCAATCAAGGATTTTGTGGAGAATGATTTAGATGTACTAAAATTTGATTCACATATTATTTCAGATATAAAAGATATGTATATAGCTGATATGCAAAAATATGTTAAAAATACGATAGAAACAGTAAATATTGAAAAAATATATAAAAATATTCCTAGTCAGCTAGCAAAAGATAATAAAAATTTTCAATATAATTTTGTAGAAGAAAATGGAAGAAAACGAAAATATGAAAGTTCTATTGATTGGTTGATTGCTTCAAAAATGGTTTTGATAAATTATAATGCAAAAAGAATGGAAGTACCTTTAAAAGTATATATAGATGAAAATAAGTTCAAATTATATTTGAGTGATGTAGGAATATTAACAAATATGAGTGAGATAAGATTTCCTGATATTATGCTAGATAGAACATTTATTTTCAAAGGTGCAATTACAGAAAATTATATAGCTCAAGAATTAACTTCTAAAGGAGAATCTCTGTATTATTGGACTTCTAATAGAAATGCGGAAATCGATTTTATTCTATATAGTGAAGAAGATGGAATTATTCCAATAGAAGTTAAAAGTGGAAATCGTGTGAGGTCTGTAAGTTTAAACATGTATATAAATACTTATAAGCCCCAATATGCTATGAGATTTTCAACTAGAAACTTTGGATGGGAAAATAATATAAAATCCATTCCTTTATATGCAGCATTTTGTATAAAATAAAAAAGTCCCATAGAAAAACGATCTCAATGGGACATGTCCCATTGACAAACGATCTCAATGGGACCAACCTGATGAGATAAAACACGAAAAAAGCGCTAAAAATAGCGCTTTTTGAGTTGCAAAGAAATTCAAAAAAAAACTCGAAAATTGTTGAAAAAAACCATGTGTTGTGATATAAATATAAAAAGAAGAAATAGGCAAAAAAATACAAAAAATTATATAAAAAAGAACATGAAAAAACACAAAAAAATAAACAAAAAAACGGAGGATAAACATGTTAAAAAATAAGATCATTTTCAAAAGAATAAGAAATATTTGTATATTGGTAATGGCAGTTGCTATTTTAGTTGGCGCATATACCTATGTAAGAAGATCACGAGCAGAAAATGTGATACAAGTAGAACTAGAAGTTTCTGATAAAAGTGAAATATTAGAAACACAAAAAATGATTGTGGAGGCTACTGAAACAGAAGATGGTAACTATTTATTGGATTTGCCAACATCAGTTAATGGATTTATTGTAACAAAATATTACAGGGCTGATGGTTCAGAAGTGGATATGATTGACGAAAATGCAGATAAAACATTTATATTAACAGAAACAGATGTAACCAATCAACCAATACAATTACAAACAGATTATGACAAAAAGGATGTTACAACAGAAGATGGTCAAACGATAACCCTTTATAACAAAGAACTAATGGATGTAAAAGACACTGAAGAAGATGCTAACGCAGAAAATCCAGAAGGAGCAGATAACGAAACACAAGAAAACGAAACGCAAACGACTGAAACAACAGAAGAAGGAACAACAGGCGAAACAGCAGGAGAAAGTACAAATGAGTCAACAGATGAAACAGAAAATGAAGAACAAACAACAGACCAAAAGACAGAATTAGACGATACCGTCGTTGTAACAGGATATATGCCATTAGAATCACAAGTAGATATTCAGAAAATGGATGTATCAACAATGAATGTACAATTACCAAGCGACACACAAACCATTCAAGATGCATATGAAGTATCTGTATATCAAACAATTAGAAAAACAGTGAATCCAGAAGGAAATGTTATATCAGAAGAAGTGGTAATGCCACAAAATAAAACAGAAAATACAGAAAGTGATACCACAGCAGAAAATGCAATACCAGAAAATGATACGACAGCAAGAAACGAAAATACACAAAATGAAAACACAAACACACAAGAAAATATAAAAATTGAAGATATCAATTCAGAAAATGCAAAGGAAAATGAAAATGTACAAAGTGTAACAGAAGCAACAACACCAGATAATACAACAATCACAACAATTCTTTTAAATGACGGAACACGTATTGAAGAAGAAAAAATCGAATATGACCCAAGTGTTTATAATGAGCAATTAACCATAAAAACGAAAAATTCAGAAGAAAATACAACAGCAACAATTTATGAATTACAAGATGATAACCAAGTGATTCCTCTAGAAAGCACAACTGAAGACGATTATGTTGATACAACAATTCAGAAAGATAATCAAGTAGTTAGATTGGCACTTGCAACAGAACCTATATCACAAAATGAAACTGAACCAAATTCTTTGGATAGTGATTCAGGAATAGCAACAATGGCTCTAACAGATGGGAATATGTTGATGAAAGTACCAGATAATGAGAGAGGAGGTAATAGTCCTTTTTTAGGAAATTCTAATATTAAGAGAATGTATATTGAAAATGTAACATTTCTATCAAGTACATCAGGAGCAAACAGTACAGCTTGGGATGTGTCAGCGGAACAAAATGGTTCTATTATGGCATGGTATGAAATTACCAATCAGATTGGTGATTTCTCTTTCTATAAAGTATATATAGGAAGTAATGAAAAAATATATGCTAATACAGATTCTAGTTATTTGTTTAACAATTTAGCTAATGATATGAGTATGCAGGTAACGGAAGTTATAACCAATATCGATTTGTTAGATACTAGTAAAGTAACTAATATGCAAGGAATGTTTAGAGCGCTGACACAAGGATCTAAGGTTTCTAGAAGTTTTGATTTGGGAGATAATTTTGATACGAGTAATGTAACGAATATGAAAGATATGTTTTCCTATATGGGTCTGAGCTCATTAACAAGTCTAAATTTAGGCGACAAATTTGATACTAGAAATGTAACCAATATGGATTCAATGTTTGCCAATTGTGGTAGAGACTTATTGACAAGCCTAAATCTGGGTGGTAGTTTTGTAAAAATAGCAGACAGCCATACAGATATGTTCACAAACACAGGTCTATCAGGTTCAATCACTATTCAGGTACCAGAGACTATTTATCGAGACAGTCATACCTTTAGGCTAAATTCAAGCTCAAGTACGACAATATCATTCACAAGAGGTACTTTAGTATCAATTCCAGCTCTTATACCAGGTACACCACCAGTTACTGGACCGGGAACTTTAAGAAGTACAAATCCAAGTAGGGAAAACGATAAGTTGGGGCCTTTTTTAGGAAATGCGTCAATTCAAAGACAGAACATTGAAAATGTAACATTTGTGTCATCAACCTCTGGAATGAATAGCACTGCATGGGATGTATCAGAAGAACAAAATCGTTCTATCATGGCATGGTATACAACAAATCCAAATGGTACTTATAAAGTGTATATAGGAAGTGATTTTACAATATATGCAAATCCAGATTCAACTTACTTATTTGCACATATAGGATATTCATCTAGTTGTACAGCAACGGAAACTATCACCAATCTTAATTTGTTAAATACAAGTAAAGTGACAGATATGAGAGCGATGTTTTGGGACACAGGATATGCAGCCATGACGAGTTTAGACTTAGGAGATAATTTTGATACTAGTAAAGTAACAAATATGAGTGGGATGTTTTGGTATACAGGTTATACAGCCATGACAAGATTAGATTTAGGAGATAATTTTGATACTAGTAAAGTAACAAATATGGTGAATATGTTTGCGCATACAGGATATACAGCGATGACAAGTTTAGAATTAGGAGATAAATTTGACACAAGTAATGTAACCAATATGAGACAAATGTTCCAACAAGCAGGATACAATGCTATGACAAGTTTGAATTTAGGAGACAAATTTGATACTAGCAGGGTAACAGATATGTCGTATATGTTTGAATTTACTGGTCTTAGAAGAATGACAAGCTTAGACTTAGGAGATAATTTTGACACAAGCAATGTAACAGATATGTCATATATGTTTGATTATACAGGTCAATTATCCATGACAAATTTAGACCTAGGACCCGCTTTTACAGACATAGCATCAACAAATACAGGTATGTTTTCATATACAGGTAGCTCAGGAGTAGTCATCCAAGCACCAGAAGCAATATACGATAGCAGAACAAGCTTTAAATTAGGTACAAACTCAAGCACAACCATTAGTTTTACAAATGGAACCATAAATCCTAAATACAGAACAGAATGGATAAAAGAAGGAGTACAAACGACCACAACAAGCGGAAGCAATCCAACATTAAGAATAACATTAAGAGGAACAACAAATTCAGAAGTATCTGCAAGTGAATATGCAAGTAATGTAACAAGTGCATTATCAATAAGTGATATAAAAATATTCATAGACGATACGGATATAACCAATAGCATATCAAAATCACTAGGTTCAGCAACACGAACATACAATTCAAGCAAAGGAACTTATGATGTAACACAAGTCCTAACATTATTAAATTTCGAAGAATCAACGATAAGAACAGGTAAAAACTATAAAGAGTGGAGTGGAAATATCAGAATTGAAATCCCACAAGGCACATTGACAGATACATATGGAAACAAAAACATGGAATTAGCATCAGATGGAAGTAGGGACGACCACAATATAAAAGACGCAACAACAGACAGAAATACAGCAAACACGCTATTTGCTGACTTTATTAAACCAAATTTCACATACAATTTTTCTTCAACAGATATTGACCGTGATGCCAAAACATTAACAGTAAACTTTTCTGTAACAGATAAATATTTTAATAGTTCAACAATATCATCTAATGCATCTAATATAGTTGTTAGAATGGCAGACACAAACACAGTACCAGAAAACTTAACAACGTCATTAAGAAAAGTACAAGATATTACAGAAACACGAAATGGTGCAAGTGTAAAAGTAGGAGAAAAATATGAATTAGTAATTAGCGGATTTGAACAAGCAAGTGTTGACAATGGAAAATATACAGAATACAGTGGACCTGTTAGCATTGCATTTCCAACAGGAATGGTAACGGACAAATCAGGAAATAGAAATGATGCAAAAACGATTACAGTGGGAATTGATGAACCAGATGGTACTGGGGATGAGGAGATTGTCGACTTTATCAGACCAGAAATTGAAAAAATAGATTCATCAATCGATGTAAATGCAAAAACGGCTACATTGACATTCCGTGTAACAGATAAATATGTAATAAATAGTAACCCATTGGAAACAGGAGATGTCCAGATACTTGTAAATGGAAGCCCAGTAACAGTAAACGGAGGAACAGGAGTTTCAGTAGCATTAAACAGAACAGAGTTAACTGAACAAAGGGTAGAAAATGGTGTGACTTCAACTGTATCTTATGGATGGGAATATAGATTAGAGATTAGAAATTTTGATACAAGTGTTAACCAAATAAAAGTTAGGATACCAGCAGGAGCTATTACAGATACTTCTGGAAATGGAAATAAGCAAACAGATTTTATGTTGCTAAATACGTTAAGAAGTACGAGTACAGAAACAGAGGTAACAAGTGCTTTTCTAGGCAACACAAGTATCCAAAGACAAAATGTAGACAATGTTACATTTGTGGATTATGTACCAGAAATGGTTATGCCAAGTGAAAGTAGTTTAGTAAGAAGCTATGATGCAACCAATAATACCGGAAATGGACATAGCAATTCAACAACAACTTGGAAAGACTTATCTGGAAACCAAGATGAAACTATCAATGGAGCAACTTGGTCAGGTGATTATTTATCTCTTGATGGAACCGATGACTGGGTAAATCTTGGAGAAGTAGATTTGACTAATGAAGTAACGTTAGATGTGACGATTAAACTTAATGAAATACAATCTGGTAGACGATGTATTTTAGCTAATTATGACACTGGAGGAGTTGGATTACATCTTACAGATGGAGTTCCTAAATTCCATATATATATAGCAGATTTAGGATATGTACAGGTTGAAGCTACGGAAACTCTTACAGTGGGAGAAAAAACGAGAATAACAGGAACATATAATGGAACGACATTATCGTTATATGTAAACGGAGAATTAGTAGCACAATTAACACAACCAGGAACAATCGGAAAACCTGAAAATAATACAGTAATGTCTATAGGAGTTAACCCTTCAGGAAGTGATGCAACGGATATGGATGGATATGCTAATATGGATGTATATTCTGCTAGTGTATATGATGAAGCAATGCCAACAAATATCTGGGATGTATCAGCTGAGCAAGATGGTTCTATTGTGGCATGGTATGAAGAAAATGCAAATGGAACTTATAAAGTTTACATAGGAAGCAATGGAGATATATATGGAAATGTAGATTCAAGTAATTTATTTAGCTATATAGGAAGTTCAAAAAATTGTACATCAACAGAAACGATAACAAATATTGGTTTACTAAATGTTAGCAATGTAACGAATATGGGTGGTATGTTCCGTTGGACAGGAGCTACAGCGATGACCAGTTTGAATTTAGGAGACAATTTTGATACAAGCAATGTAACATCGATGGAGGCTATGTTCTATAATACAGGAGTTAATGCAATGACAAATTTAGATTTAGGAAATAAATTTGATACAAGCAATGTAACATTGATGGGCGCTATGTTCATGTGGACAGGAAATTATGCCATGACCAGTCTAGATTTAGGAGATAAATTTGATACAAGCAATGTAACGAGTATGGGTGGTATGTTCCAAGGCACAGGGAAGCGAATGGACAGTTTGAATCTAGGAGATAAATTTGATACAAGCAATGTAACCACTATGTCATATATGTTTTCAGAGTTGTATGTTACAACTTTGAATCTAGGAGATAAATTTGATACAAGTAATGTAACAAATATGGAGGAAATGTTTTCTAATATGGAATCGATGACCAGTTTAGACTTAGGAGAAAATTTTGATACAAGCAATGTAACCAATATGGCAGATATGTTCTATAGAACAGGATATACAGCCATGACAAGTTTAGACTTAGGAGACAAATTTGACACAAGCAATGTAACCAATATGATAAATATGTTCTATCAAACAGGATATACAGCGATGACAAGTTTAGACTTAGGAGACAAATTTGATACAAGCAATGTAACGAATATGGGTGGTATGTTCCGTTGGACAGGATCTACAGCGATGACAAGTTTAGACGTAGGACCAGCCTTTACAAATATAGCATCAACAAATACAAATATGTTTAGTAACACAGGTAAATCCGGCGAAATTGTCATCCAAGCCCCAGAGGCTATTTACCAAAATAGTACAAACTTCAAGCTAAACACAAACTCAAGCACAATAATTTCCTTCACAAGAGGAACCATCAACCCAAAATACCGCACAGAATGGGTAAAAGAAACCGTACAAACAGACATGACAAATGCCAACAATCCAAAACTAAACATTACATTACGAGGAACTACAAATACCGAAGTAGCATCAGATGAGTATATCAGCAATGTAACAAGCTCACTAACTATAAATGACATCAAAATATTCATAGATGACACAGAAATCACGGACATTGTCACAAAATCATTAGGAAGTGCAACAACAACATCAAACACCAGAACAGGTGCCCAAGATGTGTTACAAGTGCTAACTCTATCAAATTTTGAAGAAGTATCAAGACAAACAGGTAAATCATACAAAGAGTGGAGTGGTAACATCAGAATTGAAGTCGCACAAGGAACCTTAACAGACACTACAAGCCCAGCAGATGAAAATGGAAATACCGTAACTTATGGAAATAGTAATATGGATGTATCAGAAGGAGACACAACAGGTACAAGAATTGACAATATCATCGAAGATGAAACAAAACTAGAACAAAATACAACTGGAGCAATGTTTGTGGACTTCATTAAACCAGAATTTACCTATACATACTCATCAACAGACATTGACCAAGATACCGAAACATTAACAGTAGAATTCTCTGTAACAGATAAATACTTCAACACTTCAACAGGATTAACAAATGCAAATGGTATTACCGTAAAAATGTTAGACACAAATGCTGTACCAGAAAATCTAACAAAAACACTAACAAAAGTAGAAGATATTAACGAAACAAGAAATGGTCAAGAGGTAAAAATAGGAGAGAAATATAGATTAGTTGTTAGTGGATTCGAACAAGCAAGTATTGAAAATGGAAAATACAAAGAATACAGTGGACCAGTAAGCATTGTGTTCCCAACGGGAATAGTAAGCGATAAATCTGGAAATACAAATGCAGCCAAAACGATTACAGTAGGAATTAATGAACCAGACCAAACAGGAGATGCAGAAATCGTCGATTTTGTTGATCCAATGTGGGAAGCTAAAAATATTAATATAGATGCAGCAAATGATAAAATTACAGTAGAATTGTATGGAACAGATAAATACTATGAAAATAACACATTAGATGTAAGCAAAATTAAAGTTATCATTGATGGAGAGGAAATCACAAGTACAACAAATGTTACGAAACAATTAAGTGCAGCAACGCCTTTAACAGAAACCAGAGATGGAACAACGGCACAATATGGAGTAAAATACACATTAACAATCAGTAATTTCACGGAAACAGACAGTCAATGGGAGGCAAGTGGTAGAATATATAGAGAATATAGTGGTAATACAGAACTTCAAATTGCAGCAGACACATTAGTAGATGAATCCGGAAATACCAACCAATTATTGACAGTAGACTTAGGAAAAATAGATACATTAAGTCCTGAAATTAAGAAAGTTTCATCAACCGTAGATGAAGCAAATAAAAAAGAAACCATTGTATTTGATGTCGTAGACAAAGATTTATCAACAGTCGGAATTAGCACAACAGACACTTCAAAAATACATGTATATGTGGATGAAGATGAAGCAACAAGTGTTACAAAGAAAATCACAAATGTACAAGACTTAACAGCAACGATTAACGGAAGTAGTAAAGTAGTAGGAAAACGTTATACCTTAGAATTAACAAACTTTGAACAACCAAGAACAACGGTAGATTATGATAGAGAATATACAGATTGGAGTGGTGATGTATCTATCACAATCGATGCAGGAACAGCAAGAGATGGATCTGGAAATGTAAATGAAGAAACAACAATTGAAGGAGACTTTGTAGACTTCATCAACCCAGATGTCACTTATCAATATTCAGATACAGATATAGACCAAGATGGAAAAGCCTTTACGATGGTATTTGATATTACAGATAAATATTATAATTCTGCAACACTAGCATTAGAAGATTTAACAATCTTAATTGATGGAGAAGAACCAGACTGGACAGAAGTGAATAAATCATTAGCAGTAGAAGATAGAATAAATACAGTAAATGGAGAAAGCAAAGTAATTGGACAAAGATATACACTAACTTTATCTAACCTAGAGCAACTACAAGTAAAAGAAGGCGACAATTACTTAGATTACAGTGGTGTTGTAATAGTGGCAATTCCAGCTAACAAAGTAGTAGATACAAAAGGAAATGGAAATGATGCGACAACTCTTACTTCAGGTATTAGTTTACCAGGTGGAACAGGAACAGGAGATGTAGTCGATGTAGTACGACCACTAGTAGAGAAGATTAGTTCAAATGTAGATGTGGCAAATAAAACAGCAACGTTGACTTTTAAGGTAACAGATAAGTATTTTGCTAATAGTACATTGACAGGTGAAAATATACAAGTCATGGTAAATGGAAGTGTAGCAACAGGAATTACAAAACAATTGACAAGTACACCTTTAAATGAGCAAAGAGTTGTAAATGGTATGAATTCAACTGTACAATATGGTGTGCAATATACATTGACTCTTACAGGACTTGATACCACGGTTAATCAAATAAAATTGAGAGTGCCAGAAGGTTTAGTAACAGATCAATCTGGAAATGAAAATAAAGAGACAGATTTATTGCTATTTAATACGTTAAGAAATACGAGTACAGAAACAAAGGCAACAAGTGCTTTCCTAGGAAATACAAGTATTCAAAGACAAAATGTAGACAATGTTACATTTGTAGATTATGTACCAGAAATGGTTATGCCAAGTGAAAGTGCTTTAGTAAGGAGCTATGATGCAACCAATAATACAGGAAATGGACATAGCAATTCAACAACAACTTGGAAGGATTTATCTGGAAACCATGATGGAACTATCAATGGAGCAACTTGGTCAGGTGATTATTTATCTCTTGATGGAACCGATGACTGGGTAAATCTTGGAGAAGTAGATTTGACTAATGAAGTAACGTTAGATGTGACGATTAAACTTAATGAAATACAATCTGGTGGACGAATTATTTTATGCAATTATGACAATGGTGGAGCAGGAATACACCTTACAGACGGAATTCCTCAATTCCAGGTATACATAGCAGATTTAGGATATGTATCTGTTGCAGCTAATGAAACTCTCACTATAGGCGAAAAAACGAGAATAACAGGAACATATGATGGAACAACTTTATCTTTATATGTCAATGGAAAATTAGTTTCACAATCAACACAAGAAGGTACCATAGGGGTACCTGCAAATAATACAGTAATGGCAATAGGAACAAATCCTTCTGAAAATAGTGCAACAGATAGAGATGGACATACTGATATGAATGTCTACTCTGCCAGTGTATATGATGAAGCAATGCCAACAAATATCTGGGATGTCTCTGCACAACAAGATGGTTCTATTGTGGCGTGGTCTGAACCAAGTGCAAATGATACAGTAAAAGTATATATTGGAAGTAATGGAGATATATATGGAAATGTAGATTCAAGTTATTTATTTAGCTATATAGGGGGTTCATCTAATTGTACATCAACAGAAACCATAACAAATATAAATCTATTAAATACAAGTAATGTGACAAATATGAAAGAAATGTTCGCAAATTTTGGAGAAAGTGGCGCAATAACAAGTTTAGACTTAGGAGATAATTTTGATACAAGCAATGTAACGAATATGAATGCTATGTTTACTTATACAGGATATCATAATATGGTAACATTGGATTTGGGAGATAAATTTGACACAAGTAGTGTAACAGATATGAGCAATATGTTCAATAGAACAGGATATACAGCGATGACCAGCTTGGACTTAGGAGATAAATTTGACACAAGCAATGTAACAGATATGAGTTATATGTTTGCTAGGACAGGTTATACAGCCATGACAAGTTTAGACTTAGGAGATAAATTTGACACAAGCAAAGTAACAAATATGAGTTATATGTTCCA
>CALXFG010000026.1 GCA_944387505.1 uncultured Clostridia bacterium | reverse complement strand
AGCAACATATAAATTTTCATGTTTCATATCATGATTATTTTCAGCATTTGCAATTGCTGATTTTAATAATTTTTCAATTATTTCTGATGATGCCTTTGGTGTAAATTTCACGATTGCTAAAGCTTCATCTACATTTTTTCCTCTTATTAAGTCAGCAACAATTTTTACTTTTCTTGCTGAAATTCTTGTATATCTAAGAGTTGCTCTAGCTTCGTTTCTTAGTACTGTTTCTTGCTCTTGCACTTTATTCTACCTCCTAACTATTGTCAGGGGACACATCGAATGTGTGTTTACCCTTTTTTAAGTTCTATCTTTTCTTATTTACCAACTTTTGTTGTTTTTTCTCCTGCATGACCTTTATATGTTCTTGTAGGAGCAAATTCACCTAATTTATGACCGATCATTTCTTCTGTAATATAAATTGGAACATGTTTTCTTCCATCATGTACAGCGATTGTATGACCAACCATTTGTGGATATATTGTTGAAGCTCTTGACCATGTTTTTAATACATCTTTAGCTCCTGTTTCATTCATAGCTTCAATTCTTTTTAATAATTTTTCTTCTACAAATGGTTTCTTCTTGCTTGATCTTGACATTTAATTATTCCTCCCATTCTTAAAATTCATTTTTATTTTATAGCAAAAATCGCAAGATTTTTTGCTATAAAACAAGGTTAATTTACCTTAGACAGTGCAATATTGCGTAAGCAATTTGCACATCTGGACGTCGAAATCTTTGATTTCGTAACGTACAATTATCTTATTTTCTTCTCTTAACGATAAATTTATTTGATAATTTCTTTTTATTTCTTGTTTTGTATCCAAGTGCTGGTTTACCCCAAGGAGTAAGTGGTCCTGCGTGTCCAACTGGTGCTCTACCTTCACCACCACCATGTGGGTGATCTACTGGGTTCATAACAGATCCTCTAACAGTTGGTCTGATTCCCATATGTCTTTTTCTACCAGCTTTTCCGATTTTTACATTTTCATGATCACTGTTTCCAATAACACCAATTGTGGCTCTACATTTAGCTAAGATTAATCTCATTTCTCCTGAAGGTAATCTTACATGTGCATATTTACCTTCTTTAGCCATCAATTGTGCACTTTGTCCAGCAGCTTTTACTAATTTTCCACCTTGTCCTGGATTTAATTCGATATTATGAATTAAAGTACCTACTGGAATACTACTAATTGGCATACAGTTACCTGGTTTGATATCTGCTGTTTCTCCAGATACAACTTTATCTCCATCTTTTAATCCTTGTGGTGCTAAAATATATGCTTTTTCTCCATCTTCATATTGAACTAAAGCAATATTTGCACTTCTGTTTGGATCATATTCGATACCAATAACTGTTGCTTCCATGTTATCTTTTCTTCTTTTAAAATCTATAATTCTATATTTTTGTCTGTTTCCACCACCTTGGTGTCTTACTGTGATTCTACCATAAGAATTTCTACCTGCATTTTTCTTTTTCTTTGCAAGTAATGATTTTTCAGGAGTTTTCTTTGTAATTTCTGAAAAGTCTGAAACTGTCATGTTTCTTCTTGATGGTGTATATGGTTTGAAGTGTTTCATTCCCATTTTTTATTCTCCTTCCTCAAATTCATGAAAAACTTCGTCTTACGTTGTCAAACTTCATCTCAAAATTCCTCGATGTACCAAAGTACACCTGCGGATTTTTCGTTCGTTTTCCTAGTAATACTCGTTTTTGATGAATTCTCTTCTCTACTTATTATTTACGGATGTTTTTCCTGCTCCGCATAACAGATATTCTTTATTCTCTGGGTATTTTCCCAATATTTTTTAATTCCAAGATTTTTATTCTCCTGGTTCTCTACCTTCTCCTGTAGTTTTTGTTTCTTGTTGATTTGTTGATGGTTCTTGTTTTGATTGTTGGTTTTCTAATCTTTCTAAAACATTATTCAATTCTTGTATTGATTTACTATTTAATTCATTTCTTAATGCTTCTTCATCTATTTCTTTTCCAGAATTTTTAGCTATTCTTATAATTTTATCTATTAGCTCATATTTTCTTAACTCTGATGCATATCTTTCTACTTCAAAATCAGTTATTCCTGCTTTTGAAATATTAGAAGATTCATAATTAACTGATGTATCTCCAGTAGTTCTCCCTTTATGTTTATCTAAATATTCTCCTATAGATTGATTTCCTTCCATAATCTATAACCTCCATCAATAAATTTAAGCTCCCATAAATTCATCAATTGAATCTTTATATTTCTTAGAAACTTTAACTTCTTTTCCACCTTTTGTTAGATATGTTTCATCTGATGGATTTGTGTCAATTGTTACAATTGCTTTTTTCCAGTCAGATGTTTTTCCAACATGGTATCCTACTCTTTTTTTCTTTCCTCTTACATTGATTGTATTAACATTTAATACTTTTACTTCAAAAAGTTTTTCAACAGCTTTTGCTATTTCAACTTTTGTAGCTTTTTTATTTACTTTGAAAGTGTATTTACCTTCTTGTAATTGGTCATTACTTTTTTCAGTAACAACTGGTGCGATTATAATTTCTTCTGGTAACATTATGCGTACACCTCCTCTAATTTTTTAACAGTGTCTACTGGTAAAATTAGATTTGTATATTTTAATAAATCAAATATGTTTATGTTGTTAGCAACGATTGTTTTAACACCTTCGATATTTCTTGATGACATTAAAACATTTTTATTATTCTCTGGAAGAATGATTAATGTTTTTCCTTCGACCTTCATATCTGCTAATGCTTTTACCATTGTTTTTGTTTTGATTTCTTTTACTTCTAATTTATCAACAACTGTTAATTCTTTTTCTAAAACTTTAGAACTTAATACTGATTTAATAGCAAGTCTTTTTTCTTTCTTATTTACTGTGTATTTATATGAACGAGGTTTTGGTCCTAAAGCAATACCACCTTTAATCCATTGTGGAGCTCTGATTGAACCTTGTCTTGCTCTACCTGTTCCTTTTTGTCTCCATGGTTTTTTACCACCACCTGAAACTTCTGCTCTTGTTTTTGTACTTTGTGTACCTTGTCTTTGATTAGCTAAATAGTTAACTAAAACGCTATGTACAATAGCTTCATTTGGTTCAATTCCAAATACACTATCAGCTAATTCTATATCACTTACTTTTTTACCTTTCATATCTAAAACGTCTACTTTTGGCATTTTGTTCTTCCTCCTTCCTTCTATTTAGTAGCCTTTACAGCTGATTTTACTTTTAAGATAGCACCTTTTGCTCCTGGAACACTACCTTTTACTAAAATTACATTTTTATCCATGTCTACTCTTACAACATCTAAGTTTTGTATTGTAACTGTAACTCTTCCCATATGTCCTGGTAGTTTTTTACCTTTAAATACTCTACCTGGTGTTGATGTAGATCCCATTGAACCTGGTCTTCTATGATACATAGAACCATGTCCCATTGGTCCTCTGTGTTGTCCATGTCTTTTGATAACACCTTGGAATCCTTTTCCTTTTGATGTTCCTTGAACATCGATTTTTTCTCCTGCTTCAAAAACATCTGCTTTTACTTCGTCTCCAACTTTGATTCCTTCTATTGAATCTAGTCTGAATTCTCTTAAATGTTTTTTGTTAGCTAATTTTGCTTTTGCAAAATGTCCTGCTTCTGGTTTGTTGATGTGTTTATCTTTTACATCTCCAAATCCTAATTGAACCGCATTGTAACCATCTGTTTCTACTGTTTTTACTTGTGCTACAACACATGGTCCAGCTTCTATAACTGTTACTGGAATTACATTTCCTTTTTCATCAAAGATTTGTGTCATTCCAATTTTTCTTCCGATTATTCCTTTTTTCATCTTTCTTTCCTCCTAACTATTGGCTGGCTTGCCAATTATAAACTTCGTCTTGCGTTGTTAAACTTCGTCAAAATAATTTCGATGTACGCCAAGTACTATCTCAAATATTTTTCCTCGTTTGCCTAGCAATACTTGTTTCTAATTGTCAACCTTTATTCTTTCTTTTCCAGCTTGGTTTTGATGCTACATTATATTGTAGTTTAAAATTTAACTTATAACGCTGCCAAAATGCGCCAGCATTTTGTGTATTATTCAGGTAAGCGTTATATCAAGACGAAGTCTTGTTATAATTTGATCTCTATATCTACACCAGCTGGTAACTCTAATTTCATTAAGCTGTCAACTGTTTTTTGTGTTGGATATAAAATATCGATAACTCTTTTATGTGTTCTCATTTCAAATTGTTCTCTTGAATCTTTGTATTTGTGTGGAGAACGTAAAATTGTTACGATTTCCTTTTGTGTTGGTAATGGAATAGGACCTGATACCTTTGCTCCTGTTTTTTTAGCTGTTTCTACTATTTTTTCAGCAGACTGATCTAAAACTACATGGTCATAAGCTTTTAGTCTTATTCTGATTTTTTCACTTGTTGCTACTGTGTTTGCCATTGTAATTTTCCCTCCTTCTTTTTATTTAATGTCAGGGGACACACCTTACCTTTTGGTCATCTCCACTTAAGTTAAGGAATGTCCCCTCCCCTTGTGAATATATATTGACCTCTATTTAGGTTATCTCCTCTTTTTTGTAGCTTTTGCTACGAAATTACCGTGGCAAGTTAAAACGCACTCAGGTGTTTTGAATATTACCTATAAAAAAGCCCAAAATATGCATGATAATTCTGGGATAAGTGCTTAAATTTTAAAAACTTACCGCCTGGTCTTTGCCATGACATACTCCACTGAAGTTCCCTCCATCCTTGTTTTCCGTAAGGATGTAGCCACATTCAGCTTCATCGCTCAATTCATGCTCATATATTATACAATGATTGCTAACAGATGTCAACAGTTTTTATGATTTTTTTCATTTTCTAGGTTACAACAAAAAAAGACAGACCTCAAAACACTAAAAAAATCACTTTAATATTTTGTGGTCTGTCCCTTTTGAACTAAAAATGTCCATTTTGACACGTCCCTAAATTTCCATAATAATTGGGATAATCATTGGATTTCTTTTTGTTTTCATAAAGATATAATCTCTTAAATTTTCTCTTGTTGCTGATTTAATCGTTCCCCAATCTCTAATACCTCTTTCTTCACATTTTTTAATTTCATGTCTTACAACAGATTTTACATCATCCATCAAGTTTTCAGATTCTCTTACATAGACAAATCCTCTTGAAATCACATCTGGTCCTGCTACTACTTCTCCTGTTGAAGAATCCATTGTTAAAACGATAATGATTAATCCATCTTGTGATAAATGTTGTCTATCTCTTAAGACGATACTTCCAACATCTCCAACACCCAATCCATCTACAAGTACTCTTCCACAAGGGACTGTTGATGTAAATTCTGCTTTATCTTCATTAATTTCTAAAACTCTACCATTTGCCATCATAATGATATGATCTTTGTCTATTCCCATGCTTTGTGCTGTTTCACTATGTGCAATTAATTGTCTATACTCTCCATGTACAGGAATAAAATATTTTGGTTTTGCTAAAGCAATGATTAATTTTTGTTCTTCTTGGCATGCATGTCCTGAAACATGTACTGCTTCTAATGAACTATATACCACTTCTGCTCCTATTTGCATTAAATCATCAATAACTTTTGATACAAATTTTTCATTTCCTGGTATTGGCGTGGCAGATATAATTACCAAATCATTTGGTGTTATTTTTACTTTTCTATGATCACCTGCCGCCATTCTTGTTAAAGCTGACATTGGTTCTCCTTGACTTCCTGTTGTGATAATAACCAAATTTTCATCAGCATAACTATTGATCATATCAATATCGATAAAGATATTTTCTGGACAATCAATATATCCCAATTCTCTTGCTGTATCAATCATATTGACCATACTTCTACCACATACTGCAATTTTTCTATTATATTTCACTGCACAATTCACAATTTGTTGCACTCTGTGTACATTTGATGCAAATGTCGCAACCACGATTCTTTTTGTACAATGTAGAAATAATTTATCAAAAACCTCTCCAACAGAACTTTCTGACATGGTAAATCCTTTTCTTTCTGCATTTGTACTATCAGCCATTAATGCTAATATTCCTTGATTTCCTAATTCTGCAATTCTTCCAAAGTCCATAATTTTTCCATCAATTGGTGTATAATCCACTTTAAAGTCTCCTGTGTGTAAAACGGTTCCTGCAGGTGTTGTAATCGCTAACATAACAGAATCTGGAATACTATGCGAACTTCTTATAAATTCTACTTTAAAATTCTTTCCTAAAGGAATCGTTTGTCCTTGTACTACTTCATGTAGTTCTGTACTTCTTAGTAATTTATGTTCTTCCAATTTGTTTCTAATTAATCCTGCTGTTAATTTTGTAGCATAAATCGGAATATTGATTTTTTTCAATAAATATGGAACTGCACCTATATGATCCTCATGTCCATGAGTAATAATTAAACCTTTTATTTTATCTACATTTTTCTCTAGGTAAGATATATCTGGTATTACAAGGTCAATTCCTAACATATCATCTTCTGGAAATGATAGTCCACAGTCTACCACAATAATTTCATTCTCATATTCAAAAACTGTGATATTTTTTCCTATCTCGTGCAAGCCTCCTAATGGAATAATTTTTAAACTTGATTTTTTGAAAATTTCCTCTGTATTTTTCTTTCTTTTTCTTCTAGCTTTAATTGGTTTTACTTCTCTATTTTCTTCTTTTTTTACTTCAACTGCATTTTTTCCTTGTGTCATTTTTACTTCTTTTTCCTCATTGTTAAATTCTTTTTTCTTTCTATTATATGGTCTCTTTGTTTTCCCTCCTTCTTTTTTTGAATTTTCTTTTCTTACAAATTTCTCATTGTTTTTTAAAATTTCTCCTGTCATAAAAACTCCTTTCTCCTTTTCCTTTCTTATATATTTTCTCAATTTTACTAAACTTATACATTTTGTTTTATTTTATAATTGGGATTTCTTCGAACAAATTTATTGATACAAAATTAAAACACTAACCTAAAATAATATTAATTTCAAAAATACAATTAATATTATTCCTATATGATATATATGAATCTATAAATATCTCCTGTTTTTATATTTACATTTCTTTTGTACACACCGTTTCCTATATATTTTTCTCTTAAATATATAGTCTCTTCATTTTCATAAATTCGTTTTCAAAATCTCATCCCGAACAATTTTACTTTTATTATCTCATTTCCTAGTTCACTTTTAACAAAGTATTTATTTAATAAAATCTCATCCTTTAGCTTCTATAAGCTAACAACTTGTTATATTTTACTATAAAATGGAAAAAAAGTCAAATTTTATAATAACGATTTCTTTTGTTTTAAGCTTTTTTAATTATAACCCCAAAAGAGAAGAACCTCACCTTATATGGAGAGATTCTTCTTTCAATTTTCAATTTAAACTAATTATTCAGATTTAATTCAAAATCTAAACAGTCGCCATCATCCCTAGCATCGATTTCATACTCTTCTGCATAGGTAACAGCCTCTCTAACAAGCTGAAAATTTACACTAAATTTTATAGGCTCCTCAAACATACTTGAACAAGTAAGAAACGTAGTACCATTCGGATCTCTAAAAAAAGTTATTTGTAATATACTTTCACCTGGTGCTTTTTCATTTAGTTTCTCAAATAATGGAATAATTAAAGTTTCAATATAACTCCTTACGTAAGATTCCCGCTTTTCCTCTTCTTCATTAGGCTCTATCCCTTGAATGTAGTTGAGATATTTCTGTTTCAATATTGTCTTGATAGTTCTAATAGCCACTATAACTCCTCCTTAAAATACTTATTTTATCAAATGTCTCGTGTCATCCTGAAAAAAAGAATAAAAACCAAGTTACATAAATTATTATACAATATTTTTAGTTATAAAGCAAATATGTCTAAATAGTAATTTTCTAAATCTCCATTTGTGTTCCTAAAAATGTAGCAGCTGATTGGGCAACTTTCTTTTCTACTTCATTCATCTTTTGATTGGCTTCTTTAGACATTAATATAACCGTTCCTATAGTATCTCCATTAGAAATAATAGGATATACAACTTGCGCATTATATTTTCTTTCTTGATTATCATTCTTTGTGATTGGCATTGCAACATCACTATTTTCTTTACTTGTATACACTTCTTTATCTTCCATTAATTGTTCCAATTCAGGGCTAACATCTTGCTCTAAAAATTCTTTTTTAGAACCTCCTGATACAGCAATAACTGTATCTTTATCTGTAATGCATGCAATATGTCCTGTTGTTTTGGATAAGGTTTCTGCATACCCTGCTGCAAATTCAGATAATTCTCCAATTGGTGAATATTTCTTTAATATGACTTGTCCTTCTCTATCTGTAAATACTTCTAATGGATCCCCCTCTTTTATTCTTAAAACTTTTCTAATTTCTTTTGGTATAACAATTCTACCTAAATCATCTATTCTTCTTACAACACCTGTTGCTTTCATAATTTTCCTCCCTTTTGTTTTATAAATTTATTATATTGTTATTATTTCTTATTGTTTCTTTTTTATTCATATTTTGTCAAAAAAAGATTAGTTCTTTTTTGAACTAATCTTTTTCATTACAGTTTGAGCTATATTTTTTATTTAATCAATACAGTAGCCTTTTTCTTCTATTTTTTCAGAAACAATCATATAATTACTAATTTCAATTTTTTTGTTCATTTTAATCTTTTGCTAATACCAATACATCTATTTTCTTTGGTTCTGCTTGTTGCAATATTTTTGCACATTCATTTACTGTATTTCCTGTCGTGTAAATGTCATCAATTAATAAAATTTGTTTATTATTTAGTATTTCTCCATTCTTTAATTCATATACATTTTGTATATTTTCTTTTCGTTGTTCTTTATTTAATTTACTTTGTTCTATAATATGTTTTGTTTTGAATAAACAATTGGTTTGTAATGGAATTTTTAGACTTTGACTTATTTTTTTTGCTATTAACAGACTTTGATTATATCCTCTTTCTTTCATCCTTTTTTTACTAATTGGGACTGGAATGATTGCATCATAACTTTGCAATTTCTGATAAATTTTTTCATTTTCTAAAATACATTTAACAAAGCAAACATACATATATGACTTTTCATTGAATTTGTAATCTAGAATTAATTTTCTTATCAAACCTTCATATTTAAAAATATAGATTAATTCATTAAAATATTTATTTTTAAAATCTTCGCAAATGATGCTATATTGTGCTAGTCCTTCTAGTTTTATTCTGCACTGATTGCAAAGTCCATCTTTGTTTATCTTTCCACAAATTCCACAAATTTGTGGAAACAAGATATTTATAACATCAATAAATTTTATAATCACCTCTTTCTTTATTATCTTTCATAACATTTTTATATGGTAAATACATCGAATTTAAAAGTCATTTGAATAAAATTTTGTTAAACAAAATGGTATATTATGTTTTAGTAGATTTTGTAAACATCAACATTTTATAGATTGCTAATTACTCGAAATCTCTAAAACATAATATATATCCTTTTGATATTTCTATAAAACTTAATTTTCTAAAATGAATACATAAACTATGCTTACAAATTTTTCAACTTATATTCTAATCCTGTATTTCTTTTCTTACTGTCCACATTTTGTATCATGAATTTCACGATTTTTTCACTTCCAATAACAATTAACAATTTTTTAGCTCTTGTAATTCCTGTATATAATAGATTTCTAGTTAGTAAAACTGGAGCTGACGGTGGGACTACCATGATGACAACATCAAATTCACTTCCGTTGTGCTTTATGTATGGTAATGGCATAACTATGTTCTATTTGCTCTAATTCGGTATAATCATAATAGGCTGTTTTCTCATCATCAAATTTGATTTCAATGATTTTATTTTTTTCACTAACTTCTTTTATAGTTCCAATTTCTCCGTTAAACACACCTTTTCCTACTTCAACATCTCCTGTCTTTGTTTCTTTTTCCCAATCCATATCATAATTATTTTTTATTTGCATAATTCTATCTCCTGCTCGATAGATAGCTCCCATATTCGCTTTTTCCGGTAAATCATATACATTGGGATTTAATCTTTCTTGTAGTGCCTTATTTAATTCTCTCGTTCCAAGCATTCCTTTTTTGGTAGGTGTTAATACTTGTATACTTTGGAAAAAGTCATAATCTCCATAATTTTTTAATCTTCCTGTACATAAAGACAATACTTCCTCTAATATCTTTTCTTGTGAAGATTCATTAATATAGAAAAAGTCCTCCATGGTTTCTTCTGTATAGTCTTCATCTCCCTTTGTGATAAATGGTTCTCCATTATTTACTCTATGGGCATTTAAGATAATTTTCGACTTGGCAGCTTGTCTAAAAATTTTATCTAAATGAACAGTTACCACGCTTTCAGAAGCTATTAAATCTTTTAATACACTTCCTGGTCCTACTGAAGATAATTGATCACAGTCTCCTACTAAAATTAGTTTGGTTCCTCTGTATATACATTTTAATAGATAACTCATCACAAACATGTCTACCATTGATAACTCATCTACAATAATCAAATCTGCATCAATCGGAGCACCTTCATACTCTGTACTGGTTTGGTAAAAATTATTTTCATCGATTTTTCCAATTTCTAATAATCTATGTAATGTAGAAGCCTCTTTTCCTGTTGTTTCCGTCATTTTTTTAGCAGCTCTTCCTGTTGGTGCACATAATACAACTTTATTTCCCTTTTGCTCATAAATATCAATAATGCTTTTAATAATGGTTGTTTTTCCTGTTCCAGGTCCACCAGTAATAATGGTTACATTATTTTCATTTACCAATTCAATTGCTTCTTTTTGTTTTTCTGATAATTCTATATTAGAATTTAATTCTATTTTCTTTAATATGGTCTGTATATTTTTTATTTTCTTTACATTAGAAGCTTGTTGCAAACGTTTTATTCGAGTAGCAATATCTTGTTCTGTATAATAAAAATTAGATAAATAAATCCAAGTTCCTGTTCCATCATTTCTTTCTTCTATTACAATTTCATCATTTGCTCTTAATTCAATTAATCCATCTTCTATATTTTCTGTCATGACATCTAATAAAGAGATAACAAATTCAATTAAATTCTCTTTTAAAACACAGGCATGTCCATTATAGGTTGCTCGAATTAAGGCATATTTGATTCCACTTCTAATTCTTTTATCATTATCATAACGGATACCTAAATCTAATGCCATTTTATCAATTTGCTTAAAGTCTACACCTCTTGCAATATCAATTAAGATATATGGATCTTGTTCAATTTGTTCAATGGCATTCACACCTAGCAATTCATATACTTTTTTGGCAAACTCTGCACCAATTCCAAATCTCTCTAAAAAACCAACAATCTGCCAAACTTCCCAGTTTTCTAAAAAACTTTCTGCAATATCGATTGCTTTTGATTTTGAAATTCCTTTCACCTCTGCTAATCTTTGTGGTTCTGTTTTGATAATTTGTATCGTATCTTCTCCAAATCGACTCACAATTCTTTTTGCTAAAGCTTCTCCTACGCCTTTTATATTTCCATTTGCTAAATATTTTTCTAATGCACCAACTGTTTGTGGCATCAATTTCTCAAAAGTGTCTACCTTAAATTGTCTTCCATATTTTTTATGTTCCACAAAATTTCCAATCACTTTTAAATTGTCTGCACTTGCCACAAAAGGTAAATACCCTACAATCGTAGTCTGCTCCTCTTCTGTATCAAATTCTGCTATCATATAACTATTTGTTTCATTGTAATAAATTATGTCTCCAACTTCTCCTACTAATTCCATTTATCTCTCCTATTCTTTTTTACGAACACAATCTATAGCATTCAGTGAATGTATATGTATTTTATTTTGCAATACCGCGTAAGCGACCAAACGAGCCAAAGGCGAGTGCGATTGGAGCAACCCACAAGATTTTATTGTTTTGGTTGCGACACACAAGGTATAAAAAATAAAATACATATACATTCACTGAACGCCATAGAAGCTGATGATTTCTAATCTAACTCTTCCATTGCCATCTTATATTGCTCCTCATTAGGTGCTTTTCCATGCCAACCAACTTGATTTTCCATAAAAGACACACCTTTTCCCTTTATCGTTTTTGCTATAATGCAAACTGGTTTTCCTTTTACATGTTTTGCGACATCAAAAGCATCTAAAATTTCTTGCATATTATGTCCATCAATTTTGATAATCTCAAATCCAAAACTTTTAAATTTTTCATCTATTGGATATGGACTCATAACTTCTTCTATTGTTCCATCAATTTGTAAATGATTATTATCTACAATAACACAAAGATTATCTAAAGCATATTTTTTAGCAGACATAGCTGCTTCCCAAATTTGTCCTTCTTCAATTTCTCCATCTCCTAATACACAATATACTCTATAATCTTTCTTATCCATTTTTCCTGCAATTGCCATTCCAACTGCTGCTGATAATCCTTGACCTAATGAACCAGTTGTCATGTCAACACCTGGAATTTTATTCATATCTGGATGGCCTTGTAAATAGCTATCCAATTTTCTAAATGTTTTTAAATCTTCTACCGGGAAAAATCCTCTATTTGCTAAACAACTGTACAAAGCTGGTGAACAATGTCCTTTTGATAACACCATTCTATCTCTATCTTCCCATTTTGGATTTTTTTCATCAATATTTAATTCGTTGAAATATAATACAGTTAGAATATCTGCCACAGATAATGAACCGCCTGGATGACCAGATTGTGCATTATATACTTCTTCTAAAATTCCTCTTCTTACTTCTTTTGCCATATTTTCCAATTCTTTTACATCACCTATTTTCATTATACACACCTCTCTCTTTTTTTCTTTTTATACTATATCATGATATGAATGATTTTTCTAGCTTTTTATATAATTATCTTTTGATCTCTATTCTATTTTTCCTAAATATCCATATGTTTTATTTGGAATCATAACTTTTCCATTTTCACTATATTTATCAAATACCTTTCCAAATGCTTCTATATATTTATCATAATTCACATCATCTTTTTTCAATGAGTAGGATTTTGAAAGATTTGATCCGATAAACCTTTCTTTATCATTTTCCAGAGGATTATCTACAACTTTTGCTTCATAGATATTATCTTTAAAAAAGCCTTGTATTTTATCTTCTTTTTTAGTAGCACTTAAGATACCATTCACCTCTTGAAATCGATTTGTATATTTATCATCTATTTTCTTTTGCTCTTTTACAATTTCTTTGTTTTCATCTAATTGATTCCATAAAATCCACACTTTACCATTTGGTTTTAAAATTCGTTTGCATTCCTTTTTGAATTTTTCTTTATCAAACCAGTGAAAAGCTTGTGCTACTACAATCAAGTCTACACTATTATTTTCTAAATTAGTATGTTCTGCTGTTCCATCAATTGCTCTAAAATTTTCGTTTGTCTCTAGTTTTTTTAGTATTTTTCTCATATCTGAATTTGGTTCTACACCTACCACTTTTAAATTGTTATGTAATAATTGTCTACTTAAAATTCCTGTTCCAGCCCCTATATCTGCTACTAAACTCTCTGAATCCAAATGACATTTATTAATAACATCTTTTATATAGTCTTCTGGATAAGATGGCCTATATTTTTCATAAATATCAGCCAGATGGTTAAATTTATCTTCATTCATATCTCTCTACCTCCTTATACATTTTGTATCATATCATATATATGTATTTTTTACTACAAAATTTCTTTTTTTCTTTTCTTCATTGACAGTTCTGAAAAACAATGGTAAATAATAAGTATTAATAAGATATTAAAATTGTTTTATTAAATAGGAAAAGCTCTATTTAATATGAAAGGAGTTTATTATGTTAGATGATTATATAAAAAATACCAAGGAAGAAATGATTCAAAAACTTCAAGAATTAATTCAAATTCCAAGTGTATATGCAGAATCTAAAAATCCTCTAATGCCTTTTGGAGAAAATGCCAATAAAGCATTAGAATATATATTAGACTTAGGAAACAAGTTAGGTTTTAGAACAAAAAATATAGATGGTTATTGTGGCTATATCGAGTTTGGAGAAGGTGAAGAAATGCTAGGAATTATTGGACATTTAGATGTTGTTCCTAGTGGTGATAATTGGACTTATCCACCTTTTTCTGCAACTATATTTGATAATAAAATTTATGGTAGAGGTGCTATCGATGATAAAGGACCAGTCATTGCTTCTTTGTATGCCATGAAATATGTATTAGATAATTGTAAGGTTAATAAACGTGTTCGATTAATTTTAGGATTAAATGAAGAAAATGATTGGAAATGTATCCATTATTATAAAGCACATGAGGAATCTCCTACTATTGGATTTAGTCCAGATGCTGACTTTCCTTGTATTTATGCTGAAAAATCAATTTTAACGCCATATTTTTCAATGGATTATTCTACTAATTCACCAATTACAATCCAAGAAATCGATTGTAATCATAATGCCATCAATGTTGTTCCTAAAATTTGTAGTACTATATTAAAAATTGATTCTAGCATTATGATGGAACATTTTATTAAGAATATTAAGCAAATATTAGACAAATATGATTTTGACATTGATATCTACAAATTAAATGATGAAGAAGTCAAATTAACTTCACATGGTATTGGTGCCCATTCTGCTCACCCTGATTTAGGTGTTAATGCCATTTCACGATTAATTGTTGTTTTAGATGCGTTATTTAAAAGCTATGATTGTTCTATAGAATTATTTGATTTCTTTACAAAATATATTCACACAGAATATGATGGTAAAAGCTTGGATATGAATGATAAAGATGAATCTGGTACATTAACTTTAAATGTTGGAAACATTCGTCTTGAAAACAACATTTTAAAAATAGGGTTAAATTTAAGAATCCCCATTCATACTTCTATTGAGAATATAGAAAAAAGATTTTTAGATTGTTTATCTGATTATAAAAATATCACATATAAAAAAGTTGATTCTAAACCTGCACTATATATACCAAAAGATAATTATTTGGTTAAAACACTTTGTGATATTTATAATGAAGAAGCAAATTCTTATTTAGAACCAATTGCAATTGGTGGTGCCACATATGCTAGAGCTTTTGATAATTGTGTTTCTTTTGGGGCCAATCTTCCTGGTCAAAAAGATATGTGTCATCAAACAGATGAATTTATTTCTATTGATAATTTACTATTTGCATGTAAGGTATATGCAAAAGCAATTTGTGAATTAGGAAAATAAAATGGTTTGATACCTTTCATGTTACTATTTAAATATATTTTATGAATCGACTGGTTGGTAATTGTTGATTTACGCGCATTTCTATGTTAAAATGTTCATCGACAAAATAAATATTTATATGCATAAAAGGAGGAACTCTGAATGCTAAAAAAAATGGTAATTCGTTGTAAGGAAACTGATGAAAGGCGGACATATGAATACTGTGACCCTTTAGCAGAAAATCTTTCCTGGCTTCAGGAGAAAGTAAAGTTATTTGATGGAGATTATCTATATTTAAATTATTTGCTTTATATAAATATCCCATCAAACGAGAATTTTCGTGAACTCACGGCTTTTATTGAATTTACTATTGCAGACAATTGGATTATCATCGACAATGGCACACGAATTATGTCTGTTTTCTCAAAAACGCCTAATTTATCTAAAAAATGGGACGATATCACTTTTCACGCCAGATTATATGGTGCTGAGGTTCATGGAAACATATTAGCATTTAAAAAGAATTCAAATGCTTCTGCTTCTACTTCTGCTTTAGCATTTATCAAACGTTTCTGTAACTTATTTATTTAAAGCAACTCCTACACCCCTCAAGGCATTCTGCCAAGAGGGGTGTTTTCCTATTTATTTCATATTTTATTCTTATATTATTCTTGTTCAAAGATTTGATTAAATTCTTGTTCATTAATCTTTTCTTTTTGTAATAAAGTTTCAGCAATTTTATCTAATTTATCTCTATGTTCTTTTAATAAAGTAATGGCATCATTATATGCTGTATCAATTAATGTTTTTACTTCTTCTCCTATTTTATCTCCAATGTTTTCACCAAACATTTGCATTTCATAAGGCTCTTTACCTTGGAAATCAATTGGTCCTAATTTATCACTCATACCATATTTCGTTACCATATCTCTTGCAATTTGTGTCGCTACTTCAATATCATTACTTGCTCCTGTAGAGATATCATTTAACACTAATCTTTCAGCAGCCCTACCACCTAGAAGAGCAATTAATTTTTCTTGCATTTCTGTTTTTGAAATATAGTATTTATCTTCATTTGATTTATACATGGTATATCCACCAGCAACACCTCTAGGGATAATAGATACTTCTTTTACATTCGTTTGTGTTGGTAAATATCTACTAACAACAGCATGTCCAGCTTCATGATAAGCAGTTAAACGTTTATCTTTATCTGAGATAACTCTTTCTCTTTTTTCTAGTCCTACTGTTACCTTTTTAACAGCTTCTTCTATATCATCATTCTCGATTTCCTCATGTTTAGCTTTTGTTGCTACAATTGCTGCTTCATTTAGGATATTTTCAAGCTCTGCTCCTGTAAAGCCTGCTGTATCTTCTGCAATACTTTCTAAATTAACATCATCTGCCAATTTTTTATCTTTACTATGAATTTTTAAAATATCTAATCTTCCTTTTAAATCTGGTGTTGGTATGGTAATTTGTCTATCAAATCTTCCTGGTCTTAACAATGCCTTATCTAACATTTCAGGTCTGTTCGTTGCAGCAAGTACAATAATTGTTTCCTCAGAACCAAATCCATCCATTTCTACTAATAATTGATTTAAGGTTTGATTATTTTCTGATTCTGCACCATTATTTGATGTTCTTCTTGAACCAATAGCATCAATCTCATCTATAAATACAATACATGGTGCTAGTTTTCTAGCTTTTTCAAATAATTTTCTAACACGAGAAGCTCCTAGTCCAGCAAACATCTCTATAAATTCTGATCCACTCATAGAAATGAATGGTACATCTGCTTCACCTGCAATGGCTTTTGCAATCAATGTTTTTCCTGTTCCTGGTTTACCATATAGAAGAACACCTTTTGGAACTCTTGCTCCCATTTTTGTATATTTTTCTGGTCGTTTTAAGAAATCAACAATTTCAATTAATTCTCCTTTTTCCTCTTCTAAGCCTGCAACATCATCAAATCTTACTTTTGTTTTTCTTTCTGTTTCGTCATATACTTTTCCTTTTTCACCAATACCTTGCATTTTGAATATCATGATAAATAAAGCAACCATAATTAATGTTGGCAATATAGAAAACAATGTTGTTGGTAATTGTGCAAGAAAACTTTGAGGTTTTTGAATTAATTCTATTTCATTCCCTTCTGCTACTTTTGTTTGAATTAATGTAATAAATGCTTCCACATCTGGAATAATAGCTGTTTTTTCTTCCTCTTCATTTCTAATGGTTATTTTGGCAGTTCTACTTCCTGTCGTTAATTCTACTTTTTCAACATTGCCATACGAAATTTCTTTAATTAAGTCTGTATATGCTAATGTATTTTCATCCTCTTCTTGATTATTTTGATTATAGAAAATGACTCCGGCAATAACTATGGCAAGTAAGATAAGTAATCCAATTAGTAAGAAAAGTAGTTTTTTACTTTTTTCTTTTTCGTTATTTTTATTCTTATCATTGTTCATATTTTTTTATTCATTCCTTTCTCCTGTTCCTTTCCAATCTATGCATTAGAACCTTCTGGTTCATCATTTTTTACATCACCTTTGTTTTCCTCTTTCTTATTTTCTTTGTCTTTTGTTTCTTCTTCTTTATCCTTTTTTTGTCTTTCCTTTTTTTCTTCTTCTTTACTATTTTCTTGCTCTTCTTGTTCCTTTTTTATAAGCTGTTGGGCTTCTATAATTTTCATTACTTCTGCTTGTTTCTTCACTAAGTCTGTTTTTAAAATAAATATAGCTGCTAACAAATAAATCGTTGCCACTGTTACATACATAATACTAAAGTATTCAATTGTAAAGTTAAATAATATATTGATAATTAAATAAATAATATTTAATATTGTTGATAATGTTAGTGCATAAATGGCCATATTAAATACAGCTACATATCGCATTTTCATTTTTAATAACAACATAGTAAAATATCCAACAATACCAATGATAATGGCATACCATAAAGTATTGATAAAATACATGGCAAAACTATAGATAAATAAACTAATAAATACACTAAAATATAAACTATTAATTTGTCCATTTTGTACATAATTTACAACATCTTGTTTACTAAATTCTGTTAGATTCATGCTATCTAGAGAGTCTTTATAATTATAAGATATTTCTCCAATCATCGTAATATTTTTTAAAACTGCTCTATCTTTTAAAACTAATGCTCCTACACCATATTCATTAATTTGATTCAAATATTGATTAATCGTTTCTTCCGAATCTGTATTTGTATCCACAATAATCTTTCCAAATTGCTCATTTTCAATGGTAATTACATCTTCTGAATTCACCGTTAATATTCCATCCTGATACGAAAAATCTGGAAATTGATTTTCAAGATAGTTTGTTCCTTCTTGTACCATTTGATATGTTTGATACAATGTCCATACACTTAAGACAACTGCTAAAACTACGACTAATTTTGCTACAAAAGATATAGCCTTTCCTGTACCCTCTGTTGCCATTTCTGGATATTTTTCTATATTAAAAATAGAATATTTTACTTTTTTAAAAAATCCCATTCCTTTTTGTTTTTTATATTCTTCTTTCTTTTCCTCTACTTGATTATTTTTATCTTCTGAAGCCATTATCTGTACTCCCTTCTTACATTAGAATCTACATACTTTGGATTAATGTCAAATATTGCTTTTTCACCTATGTTTACATTTTTATCTGTTATATCACAAGCTACATGATATGTTCCAATTCTTCCTAATACTTTACATTTATTATCACCAATTTTCACATACATATTTTGATTTTTAAAGAAATCTTTCATGTCTCTTACAATATATCTTAGCTTGTCTACCCATCGAAACATATCTCTTCCTGTTTCTATATTAATTCCATCCATATATCCTACTGGTATTAAAGCTATTTTCGTATTTTTATTGGTTGTATATGTATTAGAATATCCAATATTAAATCCTTTAGGTAATTCTTTTATCTCTGAAACTTCTGCTTCCAAATGTGCAATTCTTTTTAATCCTAAGTTATTTCTAAAAGCAATTCTTCCTAAAAAAGCTGATCCAACTCTTACAGCATTTAAATGCATATTGGGAAATTTAATAAAAGCTGACGAATTACAAATGTGTAACATGCCTGTTTTTATATTATTCTTCTTTAATACTTCAATTACATTCATAAATCTATCAAATTGTAATTTTGTGTATTTATCATTAAAAAAGCTAACAGAAAAATGTGAAAATGTTCCTTCTATTTCTATATTTTTTATACCTTTTAATACCTCTATCATAGAATCTCTATCAGAATAGATAAAACCATATCTTCCAAAACCTGTATCAATTTTTAAATGTGCTCTAATTTTTCTATTTTCCTCTTTAGCTACTTCTTCTGCTACTTGTATATCCTCTTTTGAACCAATGGTAATCATAATATGGTTATCTATTAATTTTTTTACATCTTCTTTGATTGCAGTTGAAGATAACATCAAAATATCTTCTTTGATACCTGCTTCTCTTAATTGCAAAGCCTCTTCTATTGTAGATACTGCAAAAAATGAAATCCCATTATCTATGAGCAACTTTGTAAACTCTACTAATCCTAGCCCATATGCATTTCCTTTTACAACAGCAATAATTTTTACTTTTCTACCATTATCATCTGGTTCATTTGTTTGAGCATATTTTTTTATTTGTTCTATATTATGCACTAAATCATTTTTTTCTATAACTAAAGCTTTCATTTCTTTCCTTTCCTTTTGGGGACGTGCCAAATTGGACATTTTTTGTCCAAAAGGGACAGGTCTCCTTAATCTTGCACACTTTGTCATACTTTATTTTCATATTTTCAATTTTTTTAGTCTACATATCCATATAATTCATTAGGGTTGTTACTTTTGGACAAAAAATGTCCAATTTGGCACGTCCCTAATGTATCATTTTTGATTTAAACTTTTTCTCTTTAATTGTCTTAATGTTCTAAAAGCTTTTTCTGAAAATTTATACAATTTGTATTTTAATGGTTTAAAAGGATAATATACTTCTCCTATAAATTCTGTAAATGTCGCACCAAATCCTTTTTTAAATCTATATAATCCATATTGTGGATGGCTTTCATCTACAACACCTGATACCCCTCTAAAATCATAAATATCATCATGTCTTGCAATTGCCATTTTAATCATCGTCCATTGCAATAAATAATTTGGCATTAGATTTCTATGTTGATTACTGCTTGCACCATATAAATACCATGTTTTATTACCATAAAAGATTGGAATGACACCTGCTATTGGTTCTCCCTCATAATACGCCATTAACACTTTCATATGTTCTGGACCTAAGCAATCATACATTTTTTCAAAATACGCCAATGGTCTAATGATAAAGCCATCTCTTTCCCCAGTTTCCACCATAATTCTGTGGAAATCTTTTAAATCTTCTTTTGTTCCATCTTTTACAGTAACACCTTTTCTTCCTGCTAACCTTATATTATATCTCCATTTTTGATGAAATCCAGCCATAATTTCTTCTTCTGTTTTACCTTTGATGTCTAAACGAAATACATATCTTGGTTGTATTTCATCTTTAAAATCTTTGGCATCATCTTTGATTTTATATCCTAAATCTGTAACGATTTTTCTAAATTCTTGATCGTCACTTACAATATCTGGTTCAGTTCTTAATACAAATGCATTATATTTTTTAGCTAATTCCTTAGCTCCATCTGTTAATTGTTTCATAACATTTTCATCATGAATATCACAAACAGGTCCTCTTGATGAATACATCATATTTCCAAATATAGGCATTTTTCTTACCCATACACATAAAGAACCTATAATGTTTTTGTTTTCATCTTCAGCTAATATCACTTCCGGCTTCCAGTTTGGCTTTTTTACTTCTGCCCATTCTAATGATTGTTGAAAGTTGCATCTTTCATGTCCTTCTAAAAATTTTTTATATTCTTTTTTTGATTTTTCATCTGTTACAAATCTCATGTTTTTCTCTTCCTCCTAGCTATTTGCAATACATGAGTATTTTACACCAAGATATCGTTTTTTACAAGTAATTTATGTTATTTTTTGGTGAATTCTTGACGAACAGTAACAAAATACAAGAATATAACTTTTAGAATTTTGCAAGTACTATATAAATATTATAATAAAAATGATAGATACTCTCTTGATAAAGCATCTATCATTCTCATTCTTATTGGCTATTTAAGTAAATTAGGTGTAATAAATTCGAAAACTGCATTATAGAAGTTCTTTTATCTGCCAGTTCGTCCCGATATATAGTATTTATTATTCTTCGATACAATGGATTGTCTTTTATAAGTCCTTTAGGCACGATAATCTTCACCTTAGGATGCTTTTTTTCCACCCAAATTCCTTTTTCTTCGAAATAGGTGCTAGGCTCCGAAATAATTTCAAACACGCAATTCATTGCTATATCCATGTTAATATTAAATCTAATATCTTCTAAATATTTAGCATCATCTAAGATATTGATTTTAATTACGGGATGACTTATAAGGCTATACATCAAGCAACTTGCTATAATAAAACTATCTGGCTTTCCAACAATCCTATTGTTACATATCCAATTCACATTATTTGAAAAAGAAATTAGATATTCAAGACTTGTATCTATATCAATATTTATCAATGAATTTGTGAATTTATTTAATGTTTCCTTAGCATATCTATCTACTAAGTCAATATAATACTTGTCTTGTATTTTTAGTTCTTGAAGCCTCTTATTCTTGTTTTTTTCTTTCTGTTTTTCGTTCTTCTCAACTGTTTTGAATATCATCTTAAATCCTGCTACTGTGTAAATCACACAAACTGCAACAAGACATGACTTTATCCATAAAGAACAGCTAGTCATCATAGAAAATATACAGGCAGATACTAAAAGTACCCAAATCACGAAAGCAAAATATCCCCAATTTTCTTTTAAAAAATGCTTAAATTTCCGCCTTTTCATGCCAATACCTCCTGAAAAAATTTTTTTGTCTTAGTTGTTTATATATTAACCTGCAAAACAGGATCAAAAGAAATTAACATAAATATAATATCATATTTTTATTGTTTTTACAAGTTGCTAGTATACTATGTATGAGTTTTTTTGGCTGGGGAATTCCCTAGATTTCAATATTTTTAAGCTCTAAGTTATAATTTGATTCGAATTTCAACGATTTAAACTATTTATAGTTTACTCTTTTTTTATTGACCAACTTGTTCTATTTTTCTTCATCCTATCTCTACATACACAATACATATGACTTTCTTCAGAGCCTAGTGATGGTAATTTCTCTTTATATTTTTCTATTTCGTCTTCTTTGTATCCTAATCTATATTGATATCTCAATAGTCCTTCTTCGTTGTTTCTTAAATATTCTTCTAATTCTTTTACTTTTTCTAATTCATCTGTCTTTTTATCTGTTTCTAATTCTACTTTGTAGTTATATATTAAACTGAATATATGTTTTGCTTGCTCTGTATATACTATTTCTTACATTTTCTTTAAGTATTCCTCATCACTTACTGCCATATATATTTTCTTCTGTCTATGTGCCATATCTAGCTGAAATATTTCCTTTGCTCCTTCTACTATATTTCCTGTCCAATCTGCTCCATCTCCATTTATTACTATATTTTTTATTTCATATTCTTTGTATGTTGTTCCAATTATCGTATCTTCTATTTTCTTTATTTTCTCTCCTAGTTTTAATACTATATTTCTTACTGCTGTATGTTGTCAGTATCTTCTGATATCGTTTTTGCTGTTTCTCTATATGATTTCTTTGTTATTTCTCTTGCTACCATTTCTACTATTCCTTTTGAGTACAATCCAAAATCATTTATTTCTAACAATTCATCTAGAAGATATACCCATTTAGATTCTCCATTTATTACCATTTTATATCTTCTTCTGGCTATTGGTATTTCTTCTAATTTTGTTTTTATTGTTGTTGCTTGAAAATCTTTTGGTGTAAAAACTTCTTTATCTCGGTAATCTAATATTAATTTATCCAACATTCGTAACTCTTCTTGTATTATTTCTCTTCCAAATTTCATCATTTCTTTAAAAATATTTTCTTCTAAACTCTTGAAATTAATCTTTTCGTCTGTTATCATTTTCATAAACAAAAGCACCTCGTATTCTTTTTTGTTTGTAGCTAAACAAATTATATACTTAGTGCTTTTGTTTTTCTATATTTTTTTAAATTTTTATGTCTATTTTTCCCCAGATTATTTAACTCATATGTCACGAAAGGATAACAAACGAATTCTTAACGAATACTTATTGCTTATCTTCTACTTTTAGTATATACTTTATTATATTGATTAACTTGGAGGATATTACGATGTTTATATTAGCCCAAATTTTAGGTGGCATTGCTTTATTTATCTTAGTTTTAAGTTTTCAAAAAAATGAGAAACAATCTTTGTTAAAATATCAAATTGGATCTAGTATTTTCTTTGCAGCACAATATTTATTTTTACAAGCCTATACTGGTTGTTTGATGAATCTTACTTGTGTTTTAAGAAATATTTTATTTAAACAATATGATAAAGAAAAAGTACCTATTTATCTTCTTATCTTTATCGTTTTTATTATGCTTATTTTATCTTTATTTTCTTATGCTGGACCAATTAGCTTACTTCCCTGTATCGCTTGTATATTATATACCGTTAGCATTTGGCAAAGTAATTTGAAAGTCACAAGAATCGTTGAAGTCATTTCTTGTTCTTTATATATTATTTATAATATTAAGGTTTTAGCTTATGTTGGTTTAGTTTCTACTATAATTGAATTAATTTCTGCACTAATTGCTATTTATCGATTTGATATAAAAAAAGATTATAAGTGATTGTTTACTTATAATCTTCTTTTTATTTTGGTGGAGGTGAGGAGAGTCGAACTCCTGTCCATAATACCTTCCAAATAGACTTCTACAAGTTTAGTTTATTTTTTATATTTCATCTAACTTACACCAATAAACAGGTTTAAATTAGATATAGCTTTTGAAATACCCACTACCTCCAAAGCAAAAGTAGCTTTGTTTCCTACTAATATGACACTTTATCTAAATGCGTAGGAACATTTAGGAAAGCGTAGCTGCAACTAGGCAGCTAAAGCATACTCATTATTATTTTCTGCGTTTATATTTAGTTTCCCGTTTTTTTAAGTGGCCAACGAGAATCCACTACTTGCTATCTATCATTCTAGTATTTTGTCGAAACCAAGTACACCCCCATGTACCTATAATATTATACAATATTTATATACTTTTATCAATAATCAAATTTTATTAATAATTGAAAATACTGTAAAAGATATCATAATTATAATTTTCTTTATTTATATTAAACGATTAAAGTTTCTTCTTGAATATATAAATCTTCTCATTATCATAATATTATTTTCAACAGTATAAAATGCAAAATAATTATTAATTTTTATTTTATACCAAATATATATATCTTTATCACTCGATTTAAAAGATTTATATCCTTTCGGATTATAGCTTCTTTTTATAATCTCTTTTTCCACTAGTTGTAATAAATTTTCAGCAGCTATCTCATTTTGCAATTCATTAACAATGTATTTGAATACACTTTCTATGTCTTTCTTAAAAGTTTCACTATATTCTACTTTAAAACTATTTTTCTCCATTAATTATCCCCCTTAAACTATCAAATACTTCTTCATGAGAGTAATATTTAGTATTAGGGTCATTAGCTTCTTTCTCCGCTTCTTCTAAAGCTTTCTCAATATCAACATTTCCAAATTTTTCTTCCATTGCTCTATCAATTTCTAATTCTTCAATCATTTTAGAATATTTTTCTAGACTCATCACAACCATTGAGCCATATCCATTTTTTGTTAAATATACTGCTTCATCTTCTTTTAAAACTAATTCCTCAATTTCAGGATATTTATTTCTTAAATCTGATACTGGTCTTATATTAATCATATCAATTCACCCTTTCAAAAATATTATCATTATTTTATCATTATTTTATCTTTCTTTCAATATTTTATACAAATTTTATATACATTTAACAAAAAAAGTTATAGATAAAAAAACATAATCTATAACTTTCTATTACGAATTTTAATCTAATAATTGACATTGTTCTTTATACCAAGCAGGACTACAGACCATGATAATTTGACAGTGTCCTTCCCAAAAATAGACTTCTTCTTTGTCGATTAAAATAACATCTCCTTGTTTAAAATCTATTTGTTCATCTTTTTTATGTATTGTTCCTTTTCCTTCTAAGATATAAGCCATTTCTTTACATTTTAAGTTTGAACAATATCCTTTTTCAGGATATCTTCCTTGTATCGTATTAATACAAAAATCCATATCTTTATCATTTAATTTTTTAGAATACTCTAGCAAATAGCTTGTATCACTATTTATGACTTTTTGTGCCTCTTCCTTTTTTACAAATTTCATATTCATTCTCCTTTTTGATATATATTTATTTTAATTTTAACATGTATAACTTTCTTAAAAATCCATTAGATAATCTCGTTTCTTTTACAAATTTTAATCCCACTCTTTCAAGTGTTTTACAACTTCCTATATTATTAGGATGTGCCATTGAAATAATATAATCAAATCCTAATTCTTTTGCTAAATTTAATTCTATTGTTTGAAGTTTTGTGGTAATACCATTTCCTCTATATTCGGGTAAAACTAAATTTCCTCCTAATTCACATACTTGATATTCTTCAAGTCCAAATTCTTTTTTAAAGTCTGCAAGCATCTCTTGTGAAACATATAATTGTGCCATTCCAGCAAGTTTATCTCCATCATAAGCACCGTACAATGGAGCATAGTTTTTTTCATCAAACATACTGTCATATTCCCATTGTTCATAAGGAATAAAATATTCTTTGTCTTCTAATCCTCCTAATACTGTTTCAATCAATTTAAATAATTGATCTTTATCTTTTTCTTCAATTTTCTTATACGCTAAATTCATTTTAAAACCTCCTTTAAATTTTTAGAATATGTTTTTAATTTTTGAAAACAGTTATATGCCTCCATAACTGCTTTGGAATTTTTAGAAATATATCCTCTTTCTTTCATACCTTCTGGTAAATCTGCAATTAAAATTTCTTTATCAATACCATCCCAACCTGCACCAACAATTTCTAATAATTCTGGTTCCTTTTCTTTTATCTCATCATAATCCACAAATAATGTTTTGATATTACTTTGTATATAAATTTTTAATGTTTTATTTTGTTTAAACTCTTTTATCTTATCTTTACTAAAGATAAAAATTCTTTCTACATTCACGCCTCTATTAGCTACTTCTAAGTTAATTTGTCTAAACTTCATTTCTTGTGGTTCTTCTGTCCATTCATCTTCTAACATAGTTGATGCACACCATAAGTAAGATTCTTTATTTAGCCTTCTAAAACAATGATTTAATGCTCTATAAAATTTTCCGATTTCTAAATTTTCTGTTTTTCCATTTTTTCCAAATTCAATTTTTCCACCATCCGTTTCAATAGCCATACCGGTTGTATTTTTTAGTCTAAGTAATAGCTCAACAATATCTTCTATAATTTCATGCTCGTTTATAATGCATTGTTTATCTCTTGGTATGTCCAAAAGAAGTGTATTAATTCTTAATCCAATTTCTTTTTTAAAATTTTCTGCTAAATTCTTTTCGATTGGATCTCTTTTTGAATCCTTGTCATCAACAATTACCATACTTGACTCTGCATGTAATTTTTTGGCAAAATGAACAATAAAATTTTCTTCTTCCTTATTCATGTGATGTTTTGCAAAATAAATAAGTCCTTCATAATATTTGGATATATTTTCTAGATTATCTTGAATTGTTTCAATTTCTTCATATTCTACAATATATCCCTCTTTTTCTAGACATTCTTTTAAATATACGTTCCAATCTTTGTTGCTATTGACTATCATAATTTTTTTAGGTATATGGATATATTTATAGATATTACTTCTCCTATCTGAAGGTTTTAATGTATCTTCCGGAATCTCCCATACCATTCCATTTTTAATAGCTCCATGAATTCTATTTTCTTTACATAGTTTGATAATTCGTCTTTCTGTTATTCCCCATATTTCAGAAAATTGTTTTGCTGTTAAGTATCCCATTTTTTCTCTCCTTCTTATATTGTTCTTTATTCAGAATAATATGTATTACATTTTTATATTATTCCATTTTCAGAATAATGTCAATAGTTTTTTGATATTTATTTTAAAAACTTATTTTTCTCTACATATGATATTTTAACAAATTTTAGAATTTTTCATATGATATTTCTAGGTGATGAAAATGAATATAGTTCCTACAAATGTTTTATACAATTCTTATATGTTAAGACAAAATCTAATTTTATTAAATCATGCATATCCATTTTTAAATATTCAAATAGTTGGAAATAGTGTATTAGGTAAGCCTATCTATGTAGTGAAATTAGGAAAAGGACCCAATAAAGTCTTTTATTCTGGTTCGATTCATGCTAATGAATGGATTACTTCTGTTTTATTAATGAAATTTATTGAAAATTATTGTGATGCCTATATTTCTAACGGTTCTCTTTATGGATATCCTATTAGGCAACTTTTTAACAGTACTTCTATTTACATCATGCCTATGGTAAATCCTGATGGTGTTGATTTAGTCAATGGCTACATAAATCAAAATTCTACTACTTATCGAAATGCCGTTACCATTAGTAATCGCTTTCCTGATATTCCTTTCCCTTCTGGTTGGAAAGCCAATATCAATGGTGTAGACTTTTCTAACTTCCAACATACCTTTTTAATAAATCGCCTTGTTGGCGATTATTATGTTTGATTATCCTGTTTTTAAAATTTCTTCATATTCTATTTTTCCATTATTTATTGATATACTATCACTTATTATATTTAAATGATTAAAATTAAA
>CALXFG010000025.1 GCA_944387505.1 uncultured Clostridia bacterium | reverse complement strand
ATGAATAAATACGAAAGTATTATCATTGTTAATCCAAATGTTGATGAAGCTGGTTTAAAAGCTTTAGAAGAAAAATTTACAGGATTAATCAATGAAAATGGTAAAGTAGAATCAGTTGAAAACATGGGAAAAAGAAAATTAGCTTATGACATTAAAAAATTCAAAGAAGCTACATATATGTTATTCAACTTTGAAGCAAAACCAGAATTAATAGCTGAACTTGAAAGAGTTTACAGAATTACAGATGACGTTATAAAATTTATTACAGTAAAAGTAGAAAAATAAGGAAAAAACAAAAAAAGAAATACTAAATAAAGAAGGGGCCTTTATTTAAAGTAAAGAAAGGTGATAAGATATGAATAAAGTAATTTTAATGGGAAGATTAACAAGAGATCCAGAAACAAGATATACACAAACAAATAACACATTAGTATCTTCATTTAGTCTAGCAGTTAATAGAAGATTTGTAAGACAAGGAGAAGAAAGACAAGCAGATTTTATTAACATTGTTGCATGGGCTAAATTAGGAGAATTTTGTAGCAAATACTTTAAGAAAGGTCAACAAGTAGGTATTGTTGGAAGAATTCAAACAAGAACTTGGGATGATGACCAAGGGCAAAAACATTATGTGACAGAAGTTGTAGCAGAAGAAGCATATTTTGCTGATAGTAAAAGAGATGGTGAAACATCAAATAATACAACTTTTGAAAACACATTTGGAAATACAGCACCTGGAAGTATGGGAGCAGATTTTGAAATGTCTTCAAGTGATGACCTACCATTCTAATTTGTTAGGGGGGAAAATAAAAAATGGCAGATAAAAAACAAAATAAAAGAAATAATAAAAACTATGATGAGGATTACAATCCAAGATTCAGAAAACAAAGAAAAAAAGTATGTTTATTATGTAGTGATAAAAACTTTGTTTTAGATTACAAAAATCCAGAACAATTAAGAAAATTTATCAGTGATAAAGGTAAAATCTTACCAAGAAGAAATACTGGAATGTGTGCTAAACATCAAAGAGATATTACACTTGCTATTAAAAGAGCAAGACATATTGCTTTGTTGCCATATGCACAAAAATAATAAACTTTTAAAGGTATAAAAAGGACTAGATATATAAATTTCTAGTCTTTTTTTGTTGGAAAAAAATTACGTTACACAGAAAGATGGAAATACTTGAGATAAAGTTCATATAATAGTAAATGGAAAAGAAGGATATATGATTAATCAAAATTATAAGTAGAATTCAAAACTTTTTTCATGACTATTAAGAATTTTTTTAGGAATAATGGAAATTATTGACAATATTAATGTTTTTTGATAAAATACAGCTAAATTATAGTGAAATTTAATATCTATAATTTTGTGAAGAAATATATAAGGAGAGATAGAATATGTTAAATGGGTTATGTGTTTTACATATTACAAATTTATGTAATTTAAGATGTAAACATTGCTATGCAAGTGCAGGAAATAAATTAAAGGATGAATTAACATATGAAGAGATTACAGATATCATTGATCAGTTAGATGAAATGAATATAAATTATATTACAGTAAGTGGTGGGGAACCACTTGCTAGGGAAGATGTGTTTGATATAATTAAATATATTAGAAATAAGAATATAAATGTTATGATAACTACAAATGGAACTTTAATAGATGAACAAGTAATAAAAAAATTAAAAGAATTAAAAGTTGATAGTGTCCAAATATCAATTGATTCACATATACCAGAAGTTCATGATAAATTTAGAGGAGAAGTTGGATGTTTTGAAAAAGCAGTAAATGGTATTAGGCTTTGCAAGAAAAATGATATAAAAGTAAGTCTAATGTCTACGTTATCGACTATTAATAGAGAAAATATAAATGAACTAATACAATTTGCAGTAAATTTAGGTGTAGATGGTTTTGCAATGGAAAGATTTGTACCAGAAGGACGTGGCAATAATGAAAAAGAAATAGCTATTACATCTAAAGATCTAAAAAAATGTTTGGAAATAATTTATAGTAGTAGACAAAAATATAAAAATTGCTTTTTTACAACTAATGATCCTCTATTTTCATTTATAGATGGCACAGCAGAAGTAATGTATAGTTTAACCAAAGAGAACAAGAATTTATGTGGAGGATGTTCTTTAGGGAAAATGGCATTTATTATAACGCCTGATGGAGAAGTTGGTATGTGTACAAGATTATATACAAAAATAGGTTCTATTAGAGAGAAGAAAATAAAACAAATTATTGAAGAAAATAAATTATTAAATACTATTTGCAATAGAGATAATTTAAAAGGTAAATGTGGACGATGTAAATACAAAAAAATTTGTGGAGGTTGTAGAGGATGGGCATATCAAACAACAGGAGACTATTTGGGTGAAGATAATTTATGTTGGCTGTCAGAAGAGGAAATATCATTATAAGGGGGAATAATATGTATCAATTAAAAGGACCTTTAACTGTTGGATGGGATATTACTCATATGTGTAATTTAAAATGTAAACATTGTTATGCAAATGCTGGAAAAAAAGGTAAAAAAGAATTTTCATTGGAAGAAGTAAAAAAAATAATAGATGAATTAAATTCATTAGGAACAATGCTAATAGCTCTAGCAGGAGGGGAACCACTTGTTAGGCAAGATATCTTTGAAATTATATCTTATATAAAAAGTAAAGGAATGGAAGTTTTTATAAATACAAATGGAACTTTAATAAATGAGAATACTATAAAAAAATTAATTGATGTCGGGATAAATAACATAGAAATATCAGTAGATGGTTTAAAGGAAGATCATGATTTTATAAGAGGTGAAGGAACATTTGATAAAGTTTTAGATGCTTTAGAAATATGTGAAAAATACAATGTTAAAGTAGGAATTATGTCGACATTATTTAAGCATAATTATAAAAATATACCTAATTTTATTGATTTCTTTCATGATAAAAATGTTATAGGGATTGGTTTTTTAAGATTTATACCTTCAGGAAGAGGAAAAGATAATGATAAAATATTATCGATGAATACTTCGGAAAGAAAAAAAGCAATTGAGATGGTATATAATAAAAGATTGCAATATGGCGAACAATTTTATTTAAAAATTGAAACTCCACTGTCATATTTAGTTGCAAAAGAGCATGAGAATCTTATGAAAAAACACCAATATATGTCATTTACAGAAAGAGGGTGTGATGGAGGTATACTATCTTGTCAAATTTTGTCTGATGGAACAGTAACATTTTGTCCTCAGATGGAAAAGGGAAATTATAATCTGCACGAACATTCAATGGAATTCATCTGGAAAAATGATCCATATTTTAAATTATTAAGAACGCGAGAGTTGAAAGGAAAATGCGGTAGATGTGAGCATAAGAATATATGCGGTGGTTGCAGAGTAGATGCATTTCTAAATACAGGAGATATATTACAAGAAGATAGTGGATGTTGGTTAAGCTGTTAAAGGAGAAATAAAAATGTTTCCATTATTAGATTTATATTTATGTATAAGTAATAAAATAGAAATAGAAAAATATTATCAGCTTTTATTAAATTTTGAAAAATTATGGGGAATACATGTTCATATATTTACCAATAATTTAGAAAATTATATTAAATTAGAAGATTTTATAAATATGATAAAAAAAGTAAATATTACATATTCATTTGGCGATGGAATATTTAATAATGAATTTAATAATTTAAATATAAAAACATGTAAAAAATTAATAACTGATAAATTTACTTCATTGGCAGTAATTATTAATAAGGATTTATTATCAAATTATGAATACATAGAGTTTATAAATAACGTTTCAAAAAATGAAATTCAATTAGAAGTATATTTTAAGTTGAATAAAAAAAATAGTTGCGATTTAGAAAAAATAGTTGATTTTTGTAATTTAAAGCAAATAAAACTATGCATTGTTGATATAGATAAAAGGATAAGTGATAATAAAATTACAGGAGTAGAATATAAAAGTTTATTGAAAAACATACAAAATATAAATAATAGAAACAATGTAAGATTATCTGTTGCCGAATGTCCTTATCTTAATATATCAAATGATAACTTTAAGAATACTATGGGAGGATGTTCTGCGGGAATAACATCATGTATGATTAATGATGAAGGAAATGTAGTTTTGTGTTATTATTTAAATGAAATAATTATAGATAATATATATAATAGAACTTTATTAGATATATGGGAAAAATCAGACATATTTAAAAAACTAAGGGATAGAAAAAATATTAAAGGAAAATGTTCTAAATGCCAATATATATTAAATTGTGGTGGATGTAGAGCAGAAAGCTATTATAAATATGGAAATTTATTTTGTGAAGATGTAAATTGCTGGATGCCGTAAAGAGAATATGGAGGGATAATATGCAAGGACATATTGATAAACTTATTAAAAATATTAAATTTGATATAAATAAAAAACCTATAGGTGCAACACAATGGGATTTTATATGTTCAATTCCAGAAGCAAAAGATAGTCTACTAAGCCATTATAAAGTTGGACCGGAATCATTATTTTTATATTTAACCAGTGACTGTTCTATGGAATGTGAAGAATGTGTTGTAAAAAAAAAGGAAACATTGAATATTGAATATATAAAAGCATTATTCGAAAATCAAAAAAATAAGAGACTAAAATATGTTGTACTAGATGGCGATCCATTATTGGCAAATAATTTTGAAAATGTAATAGATTTATTAATTGAATATAAATTATCTTATTCGATTAATACTTTTACATGTCCAACAGAAAAGATATTAAATAAAATTAAAGATACTGTAGCTAAAATACAGTTTAGGATGCCAGGGCTAAATAATAAGAAGTGTAATGACAAAATTATAAAAGCTTTAGAAATATGTAGAGAATATAATATATATACTGCTATTATTTTTAGTATAAATAGTAATAATTTTAACGATATATCAAAGATGATAGAATTTTGTAAAAAATATAATGTTAAACAATTTTCATTTTCAAGATTAGAATTTTGTCCTAATATGGAAAATAAACATCAAGATTTAAACAATGAAGAATATCTTAAAATTTCAAAACAACTAGTGGATTTTAGAGAAAAGGAAAAGTCAATTCATATTACTTCTAATGATGCTATATGGAAAGGGTGTGGAGCATGTGCTTTAACAGCGACGATTTATCCAAATGGAGACATATATCCATGTGCTTTTCTAAAAAAGAAATGTGGAAATATAGAAAATGGTATTGAATCTGCATGGGATGGAGAAATATTTCAAAATATTAGAAATTCGAATCTAAGTGGAAAATGTGGAAAATGTAAATATAAATTATTATGTAAAGGATGTAGGGCGTTAGTATATGAGAAAACAGGAGATTATTTAGGTGAAGATAGGGGGTGTTGGATTTGATAGATACATCATTATATAAGGAAAAACCTCGAGAACTTTGTATTGAATCTACAACTAGTTGTAATTGCAAATGTGATTTTTGTTATAATCAAAATAGTTTTGCAAAAAATGGAAGAGATGATAATGGACTATCGACTGCGGAATTAAAAAAAATAATTGATATAGTTAGTGATGCGGGAATTGAAAGAATTAGATTTACAGGTGGAGAACCATTATTGAGAAAAGATATTTTTGAATTAGCAAGTTATGCAAAAGAAAAAAATCTTCAAACAGTATTAAATACTAATGGTATGTTAATTGATAAGCAAACAGGAGAAAAAATAAAAAAATTATTTGATATTTGTTTAATTTCTTTCTTTTCTTGCAATAAAAAATATGTAGATAGTGTTACCAATGTAGATGGTACATATGAAAAGAAAGTACAAGCATTAGAAAATGTGCAAGGTTGCAAGCAAATATGGTGTAGTACAATTATAAAAGATCCTTATTTATCAAGGGATTTATTCAAGATGTATGATATAATGCAAAAATATAATGTATATAATTGGTTCTTATTAAGAACCAATCCAATTGAACAAAATGTTAACCCACATAATTTTGAAGAAATGGAAAAAATAATAGATTCTATAATACAATTAAAAGAAAAAACAGGTTTTATATTAAATATAGGTAATCCATTACCATTTTGCTGTTATAAGCCAAGAGAACTACAAAAAATTGTAGATGATGGCGTATTGTATGCAGAAGCTAGAAGTAAAATGGTTTTGGATCCTTTTGGAAATTTTGTAGTAGACTATTGTATAAGAGATAAAATTGGAAATATATTTAAAGATGATTTATTAACATGTTGGAAAAAAGAAGAACTTAATAATATAAGAGGAGAAAAATATTTACCAAATGAATGTCAAAAATGTAAATATAAAGATCAATGTTTAGGTGGATCAAGATTTGCATCGAAAATAATGTATGGAAAATATGGTGAGTTAGATCCTTTAGCAAGACCATATAAATATAAGGAGATACTTTTTGATGAATAATTTTTTATTATCCATGATAATATGTTTAAATGGAACAAGTCCAGAATTAAAATATTATGAAAAAATTTTAAGAGAATTTTCCATAAACTTCGGTTATCACTTACAAATAGATGGAAATCCGTTTGAATATAAAAAATTAGAAAATATATTGCAGATATGTCAGAAACTAAATATTACTGATATCGGTCTTAGAACGAATGAAAATGTTACAGAAAAAAATATGAAATTAATAAAAAAGTATAATATACGAAGTATTATGTACAAAGAGGGAAATAAGCATTTAAAACATAATATTGCTTTAGCACAGAATTATAATATATCTACTGAAATTTCAGTTGTTTTAAGTAAAAATAATATTCATGATATTGATAAAATAATAAAAAAATGCAAAGAAAATAAAATAAATTTGTTAGTTTTAGAAAGAAGTATTATATCAAAATATAGGAATCAAGAGACAGAACCGTTAGGATCAAAAGAATATAAATATATAATGAATAAAATAATAAAGCATAATCAAAATCAAAAAAAACCTGGTATAGCATTAAGCCATTGTCCTAATAAAATATTACTACACAAGGATAATAAATATGATAACAACATAGGGGGATGTTCAGCTGGAATAATATCTTGTGCAATAGATATAAATGGAAATATAATTCCATGTTTGCCATTATATAAAATTATATTAGGAAATATACAAGAGAATAGTTTATATGAAATATGGGAAAAGTCTGAAATATGTATAAAACTTAGAGATAGAAACAATTTGAAGGGGAAATGTGGAGCTTGTGTATATAAAAGTTTATGTGGAGGTTGTAGAGCAGAATCTTTTTATTTAACAGGAGATTTATTTAATGAAGACAAAACATGTTGGAAAGTGTGATTAAGAACATCCAATTAGAATGTATCTTTTTAGGACAATTTTAGTAGAATAAAAAATGTCCTAAAAAGATGCATCCCAATTGGGGGCAAATAGGAGGTGATAGTTATGAATCTAAAAATAACTGATTTATTTGTTTCAGGATGCTGCTTAAATGGAAATCTTTTATAAGATTTCTTATTCCTCTAGTAAATAAAAATTATAATTATTTACTAGAGGATATCTTTAAAAATAGGTGATTAAATGAATATAAAAAGAGAAAATTTTGTTTTTGAAGTTAATAAAATATTAAAAGAATTAAAAATTAATGTTAATTATGACATTAATGAAACAGATGATAAGTATAATTTTTTATATATTACAAAGAAATACAATCAATTTATTATTAACATTAATGTAGAAAAGATTGAAGAAAAGAATATAGATGTTTTCTTATATCATGAAATTTATCATATACAACAATACATTAATAATTTTCCAATGATGATTTTGTCAAATGACAATAAAAAATTTGAGATTGTACAGAAAATAATTACTGATTTTTATGTGACAAATCAAATGATAATAGATAAATATTCTAAAAAAGCAGTTGATTTATTTAGAATCAGAATTGCTAATGCTTATCAAAACATCAATTCACTAGAAAATATGGAAGATATTTTTAGAATTGCATATATACTTTCAGAGGCAGAAATCTTTTTTAAAAAAAATTGTAAAAAAAGAGTTTTAGAATTGAGAAGAAGATTTTTAAAAGGAAATTGTAGAAAAATTTATGATATTATCTTAAAAGAATATAAAGTAAATGATATAAAAGAGATGTATAAAAAATTGATAGAAGAAATTGATGATAATGTAAAAATTGATATTTTTAATAATAATATTTTAATTATATAGGAGGATTTGAAATGGAAGAATTAAAATTAATACCAGAAAAAAATAATATCAGAATAAAAGAACAAGAAGGAAAATACGTCATTTTTAATTTAGAAACGAGTGGTTTTCATATGTTAGAAAAAGATGCGATAGATATACTGGATAGAGTGGATGGAAAAACTACAATAAAAGAATTGGCAAATTTCTTTTCAAACGAAAGAAATTTACCAATAGAAGGATTAGAAAAAGATTTTATAGAGTTTTTTAAAGGATTAGAATTAAGAAAAATAGTAACATTAAAAACTAATTAAATAAAATGATTAATTCATTTATAAGATCATTAATTTTTAAAAAAGCAGTTTCAAAACAATTGGGGTCAAAAATATTAATGTTAAATATTTTTGACAAATGATCAAAATCATTTCTGCCAGATAAGCGTAAAAAATTATCAAAATTTAACTTAAATTGCTTTGAATTGGTATGCTTGTATATTTCAAATAATTTGATAGCATATAATAATCCTAATGCATATGGAAAGTTATAAAAGCAATCATTAACAGAATAAAAATGAGGTTTATATATCCAAAGGTATTTATCAATAAAATTAGGATTAATTGAATTTTTGAATGCTTGTTTTTGAGTCGATATCATTAGATTAGAGATTTCTTTGCTAGAAATCTCTTTATTAGTTTCTAACATATGAAACAATTCATATTCAAACAAAAATCTTGAATATATTTCAACAATAGCATATGTAGCATATGATAAAAACATATCTAGTAAACATATCTTTTCCTTTTTTGTACTTTTATGAAATAGGTCATTATAAATCAATAATTCGCAAAATAGAGAATTGACTTCAGATAAATATAAAGGAATTTCGCTATTAATAGCTGATTCTGTTTTCATAATGCAATAACCATGATAAGCATGACCAATTTCATGACCAATTTCAAATAAATCTTTTATACTATTTTTTTCATGGCATATAATTCTACTTTCTTTTAGATTAAGAATTTTGACATGACATGAAATTGATGACTTGTTAAGTCTATTTTCGTAATCAATGAAATGATTATGAAATAGATTATATGTTAGATGTGAAAGTGATTCAGAATAGTTATCAAATATTTTTATTAGATTAGATTCGGTTTTATCAATATTAAATTTGGGCAAGTTAATATTAATTATGGGATAATTAATATTATAGTAGTTCAAACCATTGTGATTTTTCATATATTGAGCTTTAAAATCAAGATATTTATGAAAAATAGTCAAATGTTTTTCAATACTTTTTATAAGATTGTTCAAGACTTTTTTGTCAAAATTTATGTTGTTTAAAGCCATATCCAATGGAGTTTCAAATCCTTGTTTTTTAGATATATGTAATGTTTCTTTCTTTATGTTGATTAAACAATATGAAATATCTTTCGCTATATTAGATAATGCTTTTTCTCTTTCTATATATAATGCCTTTCTTTCTTCTTCTTTTTCTAAAGTTAACATCTTTTTTTCTGATTCTGTAAGAGAATAGTTTTTATTTTTATAATATATTTGTAATTTACTTATTATATTAGAGTATCTATCTTCAAATATTACAGAATTATTATTAAAATTATTTTTATTATTTTTCTTTATAAGGTTATAAATGTAATTTATATGTTCATTAATTAAGGAGGATTTTTTACATAAAGATTGTAAATTATCTGTAAATACTGACTTAGAAAATAAATTTTCACAAATTTGAAAATCATTATATAAAGATAATATAGTATTTTTAAAATTTTTATATTGAAAAATGTTATCAGTATTGATATAGATGTTTAATTGTATATATGCTAATAACTGATTATACAATAAAAGGAATTTATTACTTAATAATAGAAAATATTCTATATCTTGATAATTAAGGATAGATTTATTAAAAATATTTTTTATATCTATGATAATATTTTTACAATTACTTATATCATTTTTGAATTTTATTGAATTAGGAGAAGAATAAATTTTTTTCAAATTTAATATATCATTCATATGAATTATCACCTTTTATATATTAGCATAAAAGTATAAAAATTTCAACAAATTACCGAAAAAAGCTAAAACGAAAGGAAATAAACTATTTACTTTTTGTTATATATATGGTATATTAAAAAAAATATCTATATAAGAAACACGATAAAATATGGTTATTTTAAGTATTATGATGAAAAAAATAGATTGACTTTAAGGAGGTAAAAATACAAAATGAATTATTCTAAAGAAGTTGATAAAAAATGGCAAGGAAAGTGGAAAAAAGAAGGATTATATAAGTATAATCCAGATAACAAGAAAGAAAAATTCTATACAATGGAAATGTTTTCATATCCTTCTGGAGCAAAATTACATTTAGGACATTGGTTCAATTTTGCACCTGCTGATTCTTTTGCTAGATTTAAAAAAATGCAAGGCTATAATGTATTTCATCCAATGGGATTTGATGCATTTGGACTTCCAGCAGAAAATTATGCTATCAAAACAGGAATTCACCCAGAAGATTCAACAAGAAAAAATATTGAGACAATGAAAAGACAATTAGAGGAAATGGGCGGATCATATGATTGGGACTATTCAGTGGAAACTTGTATGCCAGAATATTATAAATGGACACAATGGATATTTATACAATTATACAAAGCAGGGTTAGCGTATAAGAAGAAAGCACCTGTTAATTGGTGTGATAGTTGTAAAACCGTATTGGCAAATGAACAAGTTATTGATTGTAAATGTGAAAGATGTGGTACAGTTGTAAAAAGAAAAAAACTTGACCAATGGTTTTTCAAAATTACAGATTATGCGGAAGAGTTACTAGAGGGGTTGAAAGATTTAGATTGGCCAGAATCAACAAAAAAGGTACAAGTGAATTGGATTGGAAAATCTAAAGGAACAGAAATTATATTCAAAGGTGAAAATAATGAATATCAGTTTAAGGTATTCACAACTAGACCAGATACTGTATTTGGTGTAACATATGTTGTTCTTGCACCTGAAAGTGCAATTGTTCAAAAAATAACCACAGAAGATCAAAAAGAAGTAGTTGAAAAATATATAGAAAATACACTGAAATTAAATGAAATAGATAGATTGTCAACAGAAAGAGAAAAAACAGGTGTTTTTACAGGTTCTTATGTAATCAATCCAGTAAATGGAGAAAAAGTTCCTGTTTGGATTGCAGACTATGTTTTAGAGGAATATGGAACAGGTGCTGTTATGGCTGTTCCAGCACATGATACAAGAGATTATGCGTTTGCTAAGAAATATAATTTACCTATTAAAGAAGTTGTCATACCAAAAGATGACGAGGATTATGAATTACCATATACCAATTATGGAAAATTAATAAATAGTGGCAAATACACTGGACTAACTTCTGAAGAAGCGAAAAAAATGATTACAAAAGATTTAAGTGAAAAAAATAAGGGACAAGAAACAATCAATTATAGATTAAAAGATTGGTTAGTTTCTAGACAAAGATATTGGGGAGCACCAATACCAATCATTAACTGTGAGAAATGTGGTACAGTTCCTGTACCAGAAAAAGATTTGCCAGTACTATTACCATATGATGTTGAATTTACACCAGATGGAGAATCTCCATTGAAAAAATCAAAAGAATTCATGGAATGTACTTGTCCTAATTGTGGTAGAAAAGCAACAAGAGAAGCAGATACATTAGATACTTTTGTTTGTTCATCTTGGTATGAATTAAGATATCCTGATGCAAAGAATACGGAAAAAGCATTTGATAGACAAACAATTGATAAAATGGCTCCAGTAGATGTATACGTTGGTGGAAAAGAACATGCTGCAATGCATTTGATATATGTAAGATTTATGACAAAAGCATTGCGTGATTTAGGATATTTAGATTTTGATGAACCATTTAAAAAATTAATTCATCAAGGAATGATTTTAGGTCCAGATGGAAATAAAATGAGTAAAAGTAAAGGAAATACTGTATCTCCTGATGAATATATTGATCAATATGGAGCAGATGTTTTTAGAATGTATATTATGTTTGGGTTTGATTACAGAAAAGGAGGACCATGGGATGATAAGGGAATAGATGCCATGTCAAAATATTTTTCTAGAATTGAAAGATTGGTAGAAACTGTAACAAATGAATTAAAGGATATCCCATCAAATGATGAAATCGGTTTAAAAGAAAAAGAATTATTAAGAGTAAAAAATCAAACCATAAAATCAATGACAGAAGATATTGAAGATTTCCGATTTAATACAGCAATTGCAAGAAATATGGAGTTATTAAATAGTATCAATACATATATAAGAGATAATGATAAGATGAATAAAAATCTATTAATAGAAGTTATAGAAGACTTTATAAGACTTTTATCTCCACTAGCTCCACATTTTTCAGAAGAAATGTGGGAACAATTAGGAAAAGCACAATCTGTTTATGAGGAGGAATGGCCAAAAGTAAATGAAGCACAACTAACTGGAGGAACGAAAGAAATTCCGGTACAAGTTAATGGAAAACTAAAGATGTGTGTTTCAGTGGATGCAGAGGCAAGTCCTGAAAAAATTCTAACTGCAATAAAATCAGATTCAAAAGTAAAAGAATTATTTAACCAATATGATGTTCAAAAGGAGATATATGTACCAGGAAGAATATATAATCTTGTGGTAAAAAATTAATGATTAAAATAGAGTTTAGCATAATAGCTAAGCTCTATTTTTTAGTGTGCCCAGCATGGGCAATAGCTTGTGGGTAAAGGTCCCATACAGTGCTTGATAGTGGCGAACTGTTAGTAAATGGCTAGGGTGTCCATCGTGAGGTGGTGTAAAGGACATTAAGTGAAATAATCACTTAGTTCATACTCGTTTCACTATTATTAGATTTTTCTATATATCCTAGAATCGTTAATGTAGTAACATGTTTTACATTATAACATAATTAAATAAGAAAATAAAGAAATTCTTGCTAAATTATGTAAAATATAGTAAAATAGAAATGTTATTAAAATATAAATCAGTAATTATTAAAAAATCATATTTATAAGAAAAGTATAGAAAAATAAATTTACAAATAAATAGGGGGAAATAAGCATGAATCAAGAATTATTACAACTAGCAAAAAAAGTAGAAAAAAAGATAGAACCACAATTTAAGAAAATGGATGATATTTGTAGCAAAAATAGTATAAAAGTCATAGAAGCATTTCAAGAATGTAATTTACAAGAAATGCACTTAGCAACTTCAACAGGATATGGAATTGATGAAGTAGGAAGAAATAAAATAGAGGAAATTTATGCTAAGGTATTTAGAGCAGAAGATAGTTTAGTAAGAGCACAATTCATTTCAGGAACACATGCTTTAGCAATTACTTTGTCTGCATTATTACGTCCAAATGATACGATGATTAGTATCACAGGTGCACCATATGATACTTTACAAACTGTTATCGGAATAGGAAAAGAAGTAAGTGAAAGTTCATTAAAAGCTTTCGGAATACAGTATGAGCAAATTGAATTAGTCAATAATGATTTTGATATCGAAACCATTAAAGAAAGATTATCAAAAAATAATGTTAAATTAGTAGAAATCCAAAGATCAAGAGGGTATTCTACAAGAGAGAGTTTAACAATAGAAAAAATAGAAAAGGCAATACAAGCCATAAGAGAAGTGAATAAAGATGTTATCATCATGGTAGACAATTGTTATGGAGAATTTGTACAAGAAAGAGAGCCAATCGAAGTGGGAGCAGATATTGCAGTAGGTTCATTGATGAAAAACTTAGGGGCTGGAATTGCTACAAGTGGCGCATATATTGTAGGAAAAGAACATTTAATCAAATTATGTGCAGAAAGATTAACAGCACCAGGAATTGGAAAAGAGATTGGTCCATCATTAAATCAAAATACCAATCTATTAAAAGGACTATTTTTTGCACCACAGGTAGTGGCAAGTAGTGTTAAAACAGCTATATTTGCAAGTTGTATTTTAGAAGAATTAGGATACACAGTAGAACCAAAATACAATGATGAAAGAGCAGATATTGTACAAACCATTCATCTAGGAACAGCTGACAAACTAATTAAATTTTGTCAAGGAATACAAAAAGGATCTCCAATAGATTCATGTGTTGTACCAGAACCAAGTCCAATGGGAGGATATGAAGATGAAGTCATTATGGCAGCAGGAACATTCACAGAAGGCTCAACCATTGAACTTAGTTGTGATGGACCAATTAGAGAACCATATATTGCCTATATGCAAGGTGGATTAACCTATGACTATGGAAAATACGGTATATTAAAAGCAATAGAAGAAATGCAAAAAAATGTCCCATAGAAAAACGATCTCAATGGGACAAATGTCCCACAGAAAAACGATCTCAATGGGACAGAAAGGAATTTGTTTTGAATAAAGTAATTGTAATTGGCGGTGGTCCTGCTGGAATGATGGCAGCGATTACTGCAAAAGAAAATAAAAATGACGTTTTGATAATAGAAAAAAATAATCAATTAGGAAAAAAGCTCTTAATTACAGGAAAAGGAAGATGTAATATTACATCTTCTTTAGAGATGGACGATTTTATCAAAAATACACCAGGAAATGGGATGTTTTTATACAGTGCGTATCAACAATATACAAATAAAGATATAATACAGTTTTTAAAACAACAAGGATTAGAGGTGAAAGAAGAAAGAGGAAATCGAATCTTTCCAGTAACAGATAAATCTATGGATGTTTTAAAATGCTTTACGAAAAAAATTAAGGAATTAGATATAGAGATAAAATATAATACAAAGGTTGAGGAAATTTTAACAGAGATAATAGATGGAGAAACTGTAGTAGTTGGTGTAAAAACAGATAAAGAAATGATAAAAGCGAATAAAATCATATTAGCAACAGGAGGGAAAAGTTATCCATTAACAGGTTCAACAGGAGATGGATATAGGCTAGCAGAAAAATGGGGACATAGTATAACACCAATAAAACCATCATTAGTACCTTTGGAAGTATATGATAAAGCAGAATGTAAGGAATTACAGGGATTAAGTTTAAGAAATGTTGAAATAAAACTAATGGACATAGAAAAACATAAACAAATATATGAAGACTTTGGAGAAATGTTATTCACACATTTTGGCGTTTCAGGACCAACCATTTTAAGTGCATCAGCACATTTAGTTAGATATAAAAATATTGATAAATTATTTTATGAGAAAAAGATTGTTTTAAAAATAGATTTAAAACCAGCTTTAGATGAGAAAAAATTGAATGACAGAATTTTGAGAGATTTTGAAGAAGTAAAGAATAAGCAATTTAAAAATAGTTTAGATAAATTATTACCACAAAAATTAATACCAGTTGTAATAGCCAGAAGTAAAATAAATCCAAATAAAAAAGTAAATGAGATAACAAAGAAGGAAAGAGAAGAATTAATAAAGCAAATAAAAGACTTTGAAATCATCATAAAAGGATTTAGGCCAATAGAAGAAGCAATCATTACAAGCGGAGGAATTCGTATTAAAGAAATTAACCCCAAAACAATGGAATCAAAAAAAGTAAAAGGCTTATATTTTGCAGGAGAAATCATTGATGTAGATAGTTATACAGGAGGATTTAATTTACAAATAGCATATTCTACAGGTTATGTGGCAGGATTAAACTAAAATGTCCCATAGAAAAACGATCTCAATGGGAAAAATGTCCCATAGAAAAACGAACTCTATGGGACAAAATAAAAAGTAAAGGAAGAGAAGATGAATCGTTATTTGACAATAAAGGATAATGTAGAAACAGAGATTGTTGTGAAAAAGTCAAAATTTATTGCTAATTTTATAAAGGTAACTTCAAAGGATCAAGCAGAAGAGGAAATTAAAAAAATAAAGAAGAAATTTTTTGATGCAAGACACAATTGTGTTTCTTATAGAGTATTAGAAGATGAAAAAATTGTAGAAAGATTTAGTGATGATGGCGAACCGTCTGGAACAGCAGGAGGACCTATGCTAAATATTTTACAAAAAAATAATTTGGTAAATGTATTGATTGTTGTAACAAGATATTTCGGAGGAATATTATTAGGAACTGGTGGTTTGGTTAGAGCATATTCGGATAGCTTACAAAAAGCAATTGAAGAAAGTAATTTGCTAGAACTTACAATGGGAACAGAATGTGAAGTGAAGTTGGAATACAATTATTTTGAAAAATTTAAGTATTATTGTAAAAATAATGATATTCAAATAAAAGATACAATATATACAGAAGAAATTGTTTGTAAAATTGAAATGGAAGAAGATAAAAAAGAGAAATTATTAAAGGATTATGCATTAAAAAATCTTAATTTATTGAATATAGAAGTTTTATCTAAAAAATATATAGAAAAAAGTATACCAAAATAATGGTTTTATAAAATAAATGGAAAAAATTACCAATTTATCTTGCAAATTATCATCTGCAAACATATAATTAGAATTGTAAAATATTTACAATTTATTTGTTGGAGGAAAAATTATGAAAGAAAAGATTACAGTCTTAATAGCAGATGACAATCAAGAATTTAGTCAAACATTAGCATCATACATAGATGCACAAGAAGATATGGAGGTTATTGCGAAAGCCAAAGATGGAACAGAAGTAATAGATATTATAGCAAATACAGTACCAGATGTAATATTACTAGATGTGATTATGCCACATTTAGATGGATTAGGTGTTTTGGAAAATATTAATAAAATAAAAATAGCAAAAAAACCAATCTGTATAATGTTATCAGCAGTTGGACAAGATAAAATAACACAAAGAGCCATAGAATTAGGAGCACAATATTATGTAGTAAAACCTTTTGATATTGAAGTATTAATCAAAAGGATAAGAGAGTTTAAATTTTATAAACCAACAACAACAAATACGAATAATAACTTTATAACAAGAGAAACAAAGCCGCAATACATAGAAATATCTTCAGATAATACAAAGTCAGAAGAAAACTTAGAAGCATTGGTAACAAATATTATTCATGAAGTTGGTGTACCTGCACATATAAAAGGATATCAATATTTAAGAGAAGCCATTATGATGGTAGTAAATGATATAGATGTCATTAATCAAATTACGAAAAGTCTATACCCACAAATTGCACGTAAATTCAATACAACACCAAGTCGCGTAGAAAGAGCCATTCGTCATGCGATAGAGGTAGCATGGGGAAGAGGTCAACAAGAAGTGGTTGAAAACATTTTTGGATATACCATTTCAGCAGCTAAAGGAAAGCCAACAAATTCAGAATTTATAGCAATGATAGCAGATAAGTTACGCCTTGAATTAAAGAGTGCATAAGAAACTAGATATAATGCTTACCAGAATAATACACAAATTTCAGAACCCCTCTACCTCTATGAAGTGGTTAATTAACGAAGAACAGCATATATTTACAAACTTTGTCATGCTCGACTGCATAACGCCACACACTGCCTTCATCTTCCATAGGAAGATATGCTTCTCCCAAGAAACATGCTGATGCAAATTTTACTTTAAAATCAGCTTCAATGTGCTTAATCCGATTCTGCAGTTCCTTTGCAACATTTTCTTGGTTTGGGTTGCTAGGATTTTCTTGGTCGATGATTTCTACATACTGTACCATGACTATGACCTCCTCATAATATTCTGCTACATATATATAGTAGACTTATAAAAATATTATAACACAAATAATACAGAATAAAAAGGATTTTTTGAAAATTCAAAGAAAGAAATAGATTAAAAAATTGGAAAGAAATGAAAATATATGCTTTATAAACAAGACATGTGGATTGAAGATATCACATATGAAAAAGTAAGAATTGATATTGAGAGAATTGACTAAAAGGTATAAAAAATAATTTGCACTAAGTAAATAAATTTGTTATAATATAGTGATAAAAAATATTAGGAGGTTTGTAGAAATGGACAAACGGGAGGCAATAGGAGAAAGAATAGTTAAATGTTTTGTTGTAGGAACTGTGGCAATTGTGGCACTTGTAATAGGCGTCATAATAGGAGTGCAAGAAAAACAACAATATGCTCTGAATGCATATAATCTTGGAATCGCCGAATATGTGGGATTAGAAAATATGCCACAGGAAGAATCGGCAGAATTTCAGAGAAAGATTCAAGAAATTGTGAATTCTGAATTAAGCCTAAAAGAGCAAGAAGAAGCTATGAACGAAATATTTGCTATTTTAAGTGAGTATAGTGATATTAATATTATATTGCCGAAGGAACAATAGTATACTAGTGTTCTGTAAAACAATGAAAAGGTGCATCTTTAAGCAAGGTGTACCTTTTTTTGTGTCGAAAGGAATAGGTGCTTTTTCTTATATAGTAAGAAAATAACAATGCACAAGAAAACTTAGCATTAGGTTGTATAAAATGAAAAAATCTGGAAATAATGAAAATAAATACATAAGAAACTAAGGAGGTACAGATGGAAGATATCGATTTAAAAAATATGGTAATTTTAAAAGATTTACCATCCAACATCGTAAAAGAAGCCTATGTGGTTTTTAAATCTAATAAAATGATAAAAAAATTCCAAAAGATAAATAAAAATACAGAACAAAAGAAAGGAAATAGAAATAATGAAGATAGTCAATATGCTATAAAAGAAGCAGAAATGTTGGTGTCAGAATATATAGAAAGAGTAGAAAAATCTGAGAAAGAAGTGATATTAAATTCTAAAATCAATAAAAAATTAAAAAAGTATGCATATATAGCAAGTATGATTATAGTTTTACAATTTATATTATTAATCATCAAATAGGCATAAAACACCTTTTCCAAACATATAGTTTAACAAGAAACCAAGGAAGAGGTGTTTTTTATATGGAAAGAACCATGACAGTAGAAGAAAGAATTAGACGAGCAGAAGAAATTTATGAACGTAGAAAAAGAAATGAAGGACTAACAGTTGTTCATGATGAAAAAGATAAAAAAGAAAAACATGAAAAAAAGGACATAAAGTTATTAAGAAAAATGATTATTCAGTTGATGGTTTGTATATGTATCTATCTAGTGATATATACAATACAAAATAAGCAATATATTTTTTCAGAAGATTTCATTAACAAGGTAAATGAAATCATATCTTATGATATTGATTTTAAAAAACTATATGAAGATATTAAACATTATATAATGGGAATATTTCATAAAGAAAACGAAAATCAGGATTCGAACGAAGGACAAAATCAAAATGAAACTGATGAAGCAAATGTAACAGAAAATATGGAAATGAACAATGGGATAGGAGGTGCAGTAGAGCAAAGCACAGAAGGAAGTGAGCAAGTAGAAGAAAATCAGAGTTTATCTCAAGAAGAGCAAGACATTCTAAATGTAAAAAATACAACAGGTTTTATAAAACCAGTAGAAGGAACAATCAGTTCTGTATATGGTTATAGAGATACGGCAACAGGAACAGTCCCCAAAAATCATACAGGAACAGATATAGCAGCAGTGACAGGAACTAAAATAAAATCCGCAACTGATGGACAGGTGGTTTTAGCTTCAGAAGAAGGAGATTATGGAAAACATATAAAAGTACAAATAGGAGAAGTCAGTATTATTTATGCACATTGTAATAGTTTGTATGTAAAAGAAGGTGATATGGTTACACAAGGTCAAGAAATAGCAGAAGTAGGATCCACTGGAAATTCAACAGGTCCACATTTGCATTTTGAAATTCGAATATCAGAAAGAACGGTTGATCCACAAAAGATATTAGAATTATAAAGGAGAAAAGATGAAATTTAGAATTGATTTAAAAATATTTATACTTCTTATATTATTCCTGATAACAAATCAAATAAAAATATATGCTATGATTATGGTATTTGCGATTATTCATGAATTCGGACATTTACTTGCAGGAATTTTATTAGGTATGAAGCCAACTAAAATAGAGGTAAGGCCATTTGGTGTATCTATAAATTTTAATATCACAAGAAAAGATTATAATATTAAGATAAAGAAAGGAAATCTTTTAGAAATCAAAAAAATATTTGTAGCATTAGCTGGTCCAGTAACAAATGCATTTATAATCATCATGTTAGTAGCATTTGATAATTTTAATTTGGATGATTATGATAAAATGATTATGATATTTTCAAATATAACATTGCTCTTATTTAATATATTGCCAATATATCCATTAGATGGTGGAAGAATACTAAAGAGTATAATGTATATTTGTAAAGGAAAACATAAAGCTGAAACATACATATATAGAACATCTTATATAACTTTGATAATGATAACCGTTATTAGTAGTATAGCATTATTATATTTAAAAAACATAGCCATATTTTTAGTCATTATTTTTTTATGGGGATTACAAATCAAAGAACATTATATATATACCAATCGAAAAAAATTATATGAAACAATACGACAAGAAATGAATCAAGAAGATGATGAAAAAATAGAAATTCCTATTGGAAATAAAGTAAATGGATAATGAAATAAATATACTTTTTATATAACCTTAAGTTGATTTTAGCTTAAGGTTATTAATATATAGAAAAATAAGAAAGGTATACGGAAATAAAGGATTGAAAAGAAAAAAATACGAAAATGTTAAATTGTAACAAATTTGTAATATTTTAGCAATCTTTTTGTAATTTTAGCAAGAAATATCATTGACAATTAATGGATTTCGTTATATGATATACACATCAAAAAATATGTGTTTTTAAATCCTAAGGAGGAAAATTATGGGAGAAGTAATTGTTATCACATCAGGTAAAGGTGGAGTAGGAAAAACAACAACAACAGCAAATTTAGGTTCTAGTTTAGCATTAGAAGGAAAAAAAGTCGTACTAATTGACACAGATATAGGATTACGTAATTTAGATGTTGTTATGGGATTAGAAAATAGAATTGTATATGACATCGTTGATGTTGTAGAAGAAAAATGTAAATTAAGACAAGCATTAATAAAAGATAAACGTTTTAAAGAATTATACCTATTACCAGCAGCCCAAACAAGAGATAAAAGCGCAGTAAATGAAGAACAAATGAGAAATTTAGTAGGCAAATTAAAAGAAGAATTTGACTATATATTAATAGATTGTCCTGCTGGAATTGAGCAAGGATTCAAAAATGCAATTGCTGGGGCAGATAGAGCGATTGTTGTTACAACAGCAGAGATATCTGCCATAAGAGATGCCGATAGAATTATAGGATTGTTAGAATCATCTGACATAAAAAATCCAGAATTGGTTATTAATAGAATTAGACCAAATATGGTAAGAAAAGGTGAAATGATGGATGTAGACGATATTGTTGATTTATTATCCATTGATTTAATTGGTGTTGTCCCAGATGATGAATATATCATTACACAAACCAACAAAGGAGAACCAGTTATACAAAATAGAAGAGCACCATCAGGAAAAGCATATATTGAAATTGCCAAAAGAGTTTTAGGTGAAAAAATAGAAGTAACAATTCCAGGTAGAGAAAAAGGCTTTTGGGCAAAATTCAAAAGATTATTTAAAAAATCATAATAAAACAAAGGTCGGAGGGAAATTTGAGAATGTTTGAAAGCATAATGAAATTCTTTAATAAAATAAAAAAGAAGGAAGAAAAAATAGCACCGCATTCAAAAGAAGCTGCAAAAGAAAGATTACATTTAGTTCTTATGCAAGATAGAGCTAATGTTTCAGCAGACTTCTTAGAATTAATGAAACAAGAAATTATAGAAGTTATTAAAAAATATATAGATATAGATGAAGGAGCAATAGATGTAAGATTAACCAATAAAGAAAACGAAGATGGTACAAATGGAGCTCCAGCTTTATATGCAAATATTCCTATATTAAATATAAAAAATGAAGCAAGAAAAATGGAAAAGAAACAAGAAGAAGTAAAAGAAACTAAGCAAGAAGAAAATGAACAAGAAGAGAACAAAGAAGAAACAAAACAAGATATAAAAGAAAAAGAGGAAGAGACAAAAAATAAAGAAGATAAGACAGCAGAAAAAAATGTAAATAAAGAAGAAAAAGTAGAAGATGATGAAAAAAATAAGGATGAAAATTTAACGAAAACAGAAGAAAAAACAGAAGATGAAGAAAAAGAAAATAAAGAAGATATTGCAGAAGGTAAAGAAACAAAAGAAGAATTAAATCAAAAAAAATAATAGAAAAAGAGTGATTTAATGAGAAAAAGAGAATTAAAAAATATGGAGTGGGGAATTTTAATTACTGCAATTATTCTGTGTATTATAGGAATAGTTGCATTATTTTCTGCCACACAGGAAACTGAATATGAAGAATTTACCAAACAGATAATATGGTTTGTTGTTAGTTTGATAGCTATGGTAATTGTAATGTTTATAGATTATAACTTGTTATTAAAAGCGTCACCAGTATTATATGGCATATTTATTTTATTATTAATAGGTGTTTTATTTACATCACCAATTAATGGAGCAACAAGTTGGTATAATATATTTGGTTTTTCATTTCAACCAGGAGAATTTGATAAAGTATTTGTCATATTATTTTTAACATATGCTATTATCAAAATTCAACGTAAAGGACAAGATGAAATTAATCGAATAACAAAATTACCAATTGCATTAGCCATCGTAGGGGTACCAATTTTGTTAATCGTGATGCAACCTGACTATGGAACAGCATTAGCATATATTGTGGCAATGGCATTAATGTTATTTTCAGCAGGATTGGATAAAAAATATATTATAGGAACCATTTTATTAATTGCGATAGCAGTTCCTTTATTATATAATTTTGTATTACCAGAACATGCTAAAACCAGAATAGATGTATTCTTAAATCCGGAGTCAGATCCAAGAGGAGCTGGATATAACATCATTCAATCTAAAATTGCCATAGGTTCTGGTGGACTAACAGGTATGGGAATTTTAAAAGGAAATCAAACACAATTAGGATTTTTATATCCAAAAACAACAGACTTTATCTATTCTGTTATAGGGGAAGAAATGGGCTTTATTGTAGCAGGTGGAATTATTTTGTTATATGTGTATTTGATAACAAAATGTATTTATATTGCCAAAACAGCGAAAGATAAAGCAGGTTCTTTAATTGCTATTGGAATTACAGGAATATTTTTATTCCATGTATTAGAAAATATTGGAATGGTTATGGGATTATTGCCTATAACAGGTGTACCACTACCTTTTGTTAGTTATGGTGGAAGCTCTTTAATTACAAACTTTATATGTATAGGGCTATTATTAAATATTAGTGGTAAAAGACAAAAAACGATATTTGTACAATAAAAGAGATTATAGTTTAGTGTAAATGAGCTTGTATATATTTTTTTGATAAATTCCTCGGTTCAATACATGCTCTAGCCTTTCTAAAGATAAAAGAAACGAGCCTCTCGCTGTATCGCGCTTCCTCATTTCTTTTTATATATTAGAAAAGTCATACTGACTTTCTAATATATAAACTCAGTGCACACAAATTTTACTAAAGTAAAATTTGGCGCCGAACAATGACGCGAGCTTTAAAATGTCATAAATAGAGAAAATGTTCAAAAAAGCTCTCTATTGTTCTAATCAGAAAGGCTACGAGCATTACAATCACATTCGTCATTCATCAAAAAAATATATACAAGCTCATTTACACTGAACTGTATTAAGCATATAGTTATCTCTTGTTAGATAGATGAAAATATATATGTTTTAGAAGGAGAAATGATGAGTTATATCAAAAAGTTAAAAATAGGAAATGTAGAATTAGAAAATAATTTAATATTAGCACCAATGGCAGGTGTTACCAATAGACCATTTCGAATGATATGTAAGCAATATGGCGTGGGAATGGTTTGTACAGAAATGGCAAGTGCGAGAGCCATGTTTCATAATGATTTAAAAACCAAAAGATTACTAAATACAGAAGGAGAAAAAAGACCAATTAGTATGCAAATCTTTGGAAGTGATGAAGAATCAATGGCATATGCAGCAGAACAAGTAAGCAAAATAGCAGATATTTTAGATATTAATATGGGATGTCCAGCACCAAAGGTTGTTAAAAACGGTGATGGTAGTAAATTATTATTAGATTTAGAAAAAGCAGAAAGTATCTTAAAAACAGTAATCGCACATTCAAAAGTACCAGTTACATTAAAAATCAGGAAAGGATGGGATAAAGAAAATATTGTAGCTGTGGAGATTGCCAAAATTGCAGAAGCAGTTGGAATATCAGCAATAACCATCCATGGAAGAACTAGAAGCGAATTTTATACAGGTAAAGCTGATTTAGACATCATAAAACAAGTAAAGGAAAGTGTTCATATTCCTGTCATAGGAAATGGAGATGTGGTAGATGGTGAATCAGCAAAAAGAATGTTTGAATATACTGGTGTAGATGGCATTATGATTGGAAGAGGAACTTTTGGAAGACCATGGATATTTAAAGAAATACTGGAATATTTAGAAACTGGTAAAAAGATGGAGGAACCTTCCCATGATGAAAAATTACGAATGATAGAAGAACATATTAATCTAGCAGTAGAGGAAAAAGGAGAAATAGCAGTTAAGGAACTTAGAAAACACATTGCGTGGTATACAAAAAATCTTAAAAATTCAAGTGAATTTAGAAATTCTATTAATAAAATAGAAACCAAAGAAGAATTAATTAATAAAATAGAAGAATATTTTAAAAGTCTCTAGAATAAGATGTAGCAAAGATACTGTACAGAAACTTACTTGTTTTATTAGGAGGCTTTTTTGAATAAAAATAAGATATTAAAAATAATAATCATCATAATCAGCATAATGACTATTTTTTTTATTACATTTTTTTATATAACAAAGAGTAAAAAAATAAAAATTGGAAATAATAGTAGTAGTCAAGAAATAATTGAAAATATTTTAAATATTAGTTCATATGAAAGTATTATAGAAGTTGAAGTGAATAGTAATAAAAATGTTAATAAATATGTGATAAAACAAACTTACATAACACCAGATACGGCAGAGCAAGAGGTATTGGAACCAGAGAATATGCAAGGTATAAAAATCACGAAAAAAGAAAATGAATTAAAAATAGAAGATACCAACTTAACAATATCAAAAATATATAGTAATTATCCATATATGACAGATAATTGTATGGATTTAAACACATTTATAGATCATTATAAGCAAAATGGAAAACAAGAATATGAAGAAAAAGATAATGAAATTATATTAGAAACAGTAAATGAAAAAAATCCGTATACAAAATATAGAATATTATATATCAGCAAAGAAACAGGAAAACCTACTAAAATGGAAATAAAGGACAATAGCAAAAAAGCATTAATTTACATATTATATAAAGAAGTAAAGTTTCAATAAAAAACTTTACATGGCTAATATTTAAAATAAAACACATACTTGATAATACAACAATATTGGGAGTGAAAAAAATGGTAATAAAAAGAGGAGATATGTTTTATGCAGATTTAAGCCCAGTAGTAGGTTCTGAACAAGGAGGAATTAGACCTGTATTGATTATACAAAATGATTTAGGAAACAAATATAGTCCTACAGTAATTGCAGCGGCGATTACTTCACAGACAGGAAAAAATAAATTACCAACACATATAGAAATTGCTTCAGAAAGTTGTGGATTGAAAAATAATTCAGTAGTTTTAACAGAACAAATACGAACAATAGATAAAAGCCGTTTAAAGGAAAAGATAGGTCATATTGATGATGAAAAAATTATAAATCAGGTCAATAATGCATTAGGAGTGAGTTTTGGGCTAGAAGAATAGTAAAAGAGGATTTAATTTTAATTAAATCCTCTTTTCTATGAAAAAATTAATTATTATTTTTACTATATGTAAGATTTTTCATACAACAATATTAAGCATCTCATACTATACTTTTAATTTTTTTATAACTTTAATTTCATGATATAAATTATCAATAATTGCTTTTCTTGTATTATAAGCGTCTATATATTCTTCATAAACCTGATCTGTATTTTCAATTGTTTCACCAGGTTTAGCTAATACTTTAACACCTTCGGCATAATAATTTTTACTTTTTTCAGATTTTGCTTGTTCCATTTTTTCTTTATATTTTTTCATTTGTTTTAAACGTTTAATTTCTTGTTCTAAATCATCAACATAACTTTGTGTACAAGTGATTTCATATGATATATCATCAATAACCACTTTAAATAAAGTACGAACAATTACAGGATTACTTTTACCAAGTTTTGCTTCTTCGGCAAGATGATTTAGCGTTCCAGAATAATTTGGAGTAACAGAAGGTTTTGTTTCATCAACTAAAATTTTCAAAGTATCAGATATACCTACATGAGATTTATATTGCCTTTTACTTACAATAGCATCATATTCATCAGCTACACGGATAATCTGACCTTCATAAGGAATATCTTTCTTTGTTAGTCCTTGAGGATATCCTGTGCCATTTAAAGCTTCATGATGATATAAAGGACCAGCTGCATAAGGTCTTAATTTTAAATCTTTCATACACATTTCATATCCCAAAGTAGTGTGTTTTTTCATAACTTCAAATTCTTCGTCAGTTAATTTGTCGGGTTTTTGCAAAATAGCAGGTGGAATGAATAATTTTCCAATATCATGAAGATAAGCACAAATGGTACAATATTCTGTAAATCCTTTGTTGCAATGTAAGTATTCACAAAGTCTACAAGTTAAAGCGGCTACATTTTCAGAATGTTTTCTTGTAAAAACATCTAATGTATCTAACATATCTAATTGATAACGCATGGTTTTATCTAAGTTATATGATTTTAAGCTTGTTTTATCATAAAAATCAAATTCTGGATGTTTCATAATATCATTCCTTTCTAGAGTTTATATTCTCTCATTAAAATTATCATAACATTAAATAAAAAAAACTGCAATAACAATTGAGGGATTTTAGGGGATTTTGGAGATGGACTCATTTTTTTCTTTTTTGTCTAGCAAGATTATGAAAAAATATAGAATATAAAGTCATTCAACAATTTTGTATAAGCTAAATTTTCATAGAAATTTTAAAAGAAAAAAATGAGTCTGTCCCCAAAATCCCTTATCGTGGAGAAAATAAAAAAAGATTGACATAAAATGGAAAATGATATATAATATTTTCGTTGTTTGGAAATCCTAGATTCATCAAAGGAGGTTGAGGACAATGAAAGAAAAAACCGGTTTAAACATAGAGAGATGGCGGATAGAGTATAACCAGCTAATGAACTATGCAATCACGCATAAGATGCGGAATTTAAGGATTGCATTGGAATTGGCAGTCAAATATCATGAAGGACAGTATCGGGATGGTGGAGAACCATTCATTATACATCCTTTGATGGTATGTAAGATGCTGATGCTTTTAAATGTAGAAAAATATTTAAAAGCATGGTATCCAGAGAAAAGTGACGAGTGGATAAGACACCAATGTGATGTCCTTTTGGCGGCAGCAGTGTTGCATGATGTCGTTGAAGACTGTGAACTTCCTAATAAAGGAAGAGAAATGGTGGATGAATACCATTTGGATGAAGAGGTATGGATTATTGTAAACATACTATCTAAGCCTCCGAAAGGAGAACCATATGATCCCAAAGCGTATTTTAAGGGAATCCTCGAAATTTGGAAAGCAACACTAATAAAGCTTTCTGATAGAGCCAATAACTGTACAACAATGCAAGTATTCAAAGAATCACGAAGAAAAAAATATATTCTTGAAACGACTGAGTACATATACCCATTGTGTACAGAAGGAAAGAGGAAATATCCTCAGTTTTCTAATATAATAAAAATATTAGAAAACTTAATTGTCTCCATTTGCGAGTCTTTAGCATCCCTTTCAGGAATGAAAGAGGCAATTACAAAGCAAACGCAAAATTATGAGGAGATGATTGATTTTATAAAGTTTAACACTAAAAAGGAAAAAATGCCGAATACATATCTGGCATTATCAATGACCGAAAAACTTTATGAAGGCAAATTTAGGACGAGTGGTGATCCATTTGTCATTCATCCATTAAGAGTAAGTTCATACTTATTGAATTTAGGCATCATGGATGATGTTACAAATGCAGCGGCATTGTTACACGAAAAATCACACTGGATGAAAGGTGCTGATACATATATTAGAGATAGTGGAATCAATCCTGAAGTAACAAGGATTGTAAATATTGTTTCTAATAAAGCGATGCCACTTCCTGAATATTATAAGAAAATTCAGGAAGAACCAAGAGCAATCTTAGAAAAACTTGCAAACCGAGCACATACTTGCACTTTCTTAGCAAAGGCAAGCTATGAGGACATGGAAGCTTACACAAGAGAGAACCAGGAATACATGGTTCCGATGTGTGAGTGGGCTAAAATGCATTTACCACAATATGCGAATCAGATAGAAATAATGCAATATCATATTCTATCAATTAGCAATATTGTGGAGGTGGTAACAAGACAAAACCGGTTAACCTCACAAAAAGGAAGCTGACAATCTGTTGGCTTCCTTTATCATTGAAGAAAGAAAAAAGTTATTGTTCAGACCAATTACACAAGTGGAAAGTATTCATAAATGATTTCATTACGAATGTGATTGGAGATGTTTTAGAATTTGTTATATCATTTATTGGGATGTTCACGGTACTCACATAGTGAGGGTCTGAGTGAAAGAGGCTCAATAAATGATGTTACAAATTCTTAAATATCGTATTGAGCCGAGTAATAAATCATTTATGAATACTTTCCACTTGTGTAATTGGTCTGAATACTAACAGAAAAAATATTTACTAATAGTTTTCTTACATATAAGCATTGAAAAATAGGGAAAATTATGGTATTATAGGTAAGATAAAACAAACAGGGGGAATAAAAATGTACAGAACAAAAACTTGTGGAGAATTAAATATCAAAAATGTAAAAGAACATGTTGAATTAGCAGGATGGATTCAAAAAATAAGAGATTTGGGAGGAATGACTTTTATAGATTTAAGAGATGAATTTGGAATCACACAAATTGTTATCAATGATGAAGAATTAAAGAAATTTGTAAAAGAATTACATACAGAAAGTTGTATCCACATAGAGGGAGAAGTTGTGGAAAGAGCAAGCAAAAATCCTCACATGAAAACAGGAGATATTGAGGTAGTTGCGGAGAAAATAGAAGTATTAGGAAAATGTAAAAATGTACTTCCTTTTGAAATTAATACAGACCAAGAAGTTAGAGAAGATTTACGATTAGAATATAGATTTTTAGATTTAAGAAATGAAAAATTACATAACAATATCTTGTTGCGTTCAAAAATATTAAAAACAATAAGAGATAAAATGGACGAATTGGGATTTACAGAAATTCAAACACCAATCTTAGCAAATTCTTCACCAGAAGGTGCAAGAGATTATTTAGTACCAAGTAGATTAAATCCAGGGGAGTTTTATGCACTTCCACAAGCACCACAACAATTTAAACAATTATTAATGGTTAGTGGATTTAATAAATATTATCAAATCGCACCATGTTTTAGAGATGAAGACCCAAGAGCAGATAGAGCACCAGGAGAATTTTATCAATTAGATTTTGAAATGAGTTTTGCAACACAAGAAGATGTTTTTAAAGTGATTGAAGAAGTGGTACCATATACATTTGAAAAATTTACAGATTGGAAAGTGGATAAAGGACCATTTGTTAGAATTCCATATAAAGAAGCAATGGAAAAATACGGAATTGATAAGCCGGATTTAAGAAATCCACTAATTATTCAAGATGTAACAGAAGTATTTAAAGGTTCTGATTTTAATGCATTTAAAGATAAAACCATCAAAGCGATTATTGTACCAAATGGAGCAGAACAAGGAAGAAAATTCTTTGATAAAATGGGTGAATTTGCAACAACAGAGGAAGTAGGTGCAAAAGGATTAGCTTGGACAAAATTAGATAATGAAGGAAATGTACAAGGTGGTATTGCAAAATTCATTACAGAAGACATCAAAGAAAAATTAGAAAAAGATTTTGGACTAGAAAAAAATGCAAGTATTTTCTTTATTGCAGATGAATTTGAAAAAGCACAAAAAATTGCAGGCCTAGTTAGAATTGAATTAGGAAAAAGATTAGATTTAATCGAAAAAGGTGTATATAAATTCTGCTTTATTGTAGACTTTCCAATGTATGAATTATCTGATGAAGGAACGATTGATTTTAGTCATAATCCATTTTCAATGCCACAAGGTGGTTTAGAAGCTTTGGAGAATAAAGATCCATTAGATATATTAGCATATCAATATGATTTAGTATGTAATGGATATGAAATGGCATCAGGAGCTGTTAGAAATCATGATCCGGAAATCATGGTAAAAGCATTTGAAATTGCAGGATATAGCGAAGAAGATGTCAAAAATAGATTTGGTGCCTTATATAATGCATTCCAATATGGAACACCACCTCATGCAGGTGCAGCACCTGGAATTGATAGAATGATTATGCTAATTGCAGATTCTCAAAATATAAGAGAAGTTATCGCATTTCCAAAGAATAAAAAAGCAAGAGATTTATTAATGAGAGCACCATCTGTTGTTACAGAACAACAATTAAAAGATGTACATATAAA
>CALXFG010000024.1 GCA_944387505.1 uncultured Clostridia bacterium | reverse complement strand
TCTTCCAATTGCTTTTTTATTTTTGGTATTTCTTCCAATTGCTTTTTTATTTTTGGTATTTCTTCCAATTGCTTTTTTATTTTTGGTATTTCTTCCAATTGCTTTTTCATTTCTGGTATATCTTTTACTTTGTCTTTTGTTTCTTGTAATTCTTTATATATTTTTAAAAGTAAATCTCGATTTGTATAACTCATTCTTTCCCTCCTTTCTTTTTTTGCTATTATATATTCTAAAATCTATAATGTCAACAAAAACATTTCGACAAAATTCTACATTTTATTATTCTTTTATTCTTAAAGAAACGATATTTTTCTGGATTTATATTTTAAATTGATTATTTGTCATTAAACTGTAAAGAATATTTAACCATATTGAAATATTCTTTGTCTTTTCTTATAGTATAATATGGTTAGATAAGTATAAACTAAGGAGAATCAAAATGAGTATAAAATCTGATTTAAAAAAAGATGGAATCGAAGTAACTCAAAAATTAGATACCCTAAAGATTAATTCTATTGCTAAAAATATTGCATCTAAATTATGCCAAACCTTTCCTTCTTATGGATTAAATGAAAATGAACTATTTATAAAATTATCTAGACTAGATATGTACAAAGCTAAAATGCCTGAAGGAATGGCAGAAGCAAATTATTATTATAAAAATACATCTATTTATTTTAATGAACATATTCCGGAAGAAGATATGGAAGAATTTGCCATTCACGAATGTATTCATTATCTTCAAGAAATAAAAGATAAAAGAAACTATTTATTAAAAATGGGATTATGTGATTATACAGAATTTAAAATTTATGGATTAGGACTAAATGAAGCAGCAGTTCAATTAATGTCATCAAAAGTGATTGGTATTCCAAAAGATTATGTGAAATATTTTGGAATCAGCTTTGAAACAACAAGTCCTTCTTATTATCCTTTAGAATGTTGTCTTGTCAATCAATTAGCTTTCATTACAGGCGAAGATGTTTTATTCAAAAGCACCTTAAATAGTGATGATAATTTTAAAATAAGATTTTCTGAATTGACATCACAAAAAGCCTTTATGGCCATTCAAAATGCTCTTGATGATATTTTATTTGCAGAAGAAGACATTATTAAATTAAATAACAAAATTACTTTAATTGATAATCGAAATAAAAAAGTCGATGACATGGTTAAAAAAATTGATGATTTAAAAGAAAAAATTAAAGTAACATTTTTAAGAACACAAAACTTAATTATTTCTAGCTATTTTGATAAGGCTTTTTTAAATATAACAAATTTAGAAGAACTAGAGAATTATAGAAAAAAATTATATGATATAAAATCTTATTTAGGATTTGCTGAAGGATACACATTTTTTAATGATTATTATGTTGAAAAAATGTCTCAACTAGAACATAAATATAATATACTAGAAAATGGTGGTATTGAAACAGCTCTTAATACAAAAACAAAAAATGAAAGCAAAATTATGAAATTATTTAAAACTATCAAACGAATTCTTTTAGGTAAATCTTCTGAAACTGAAAATAATAATATATAAAGCAAAAACACTTTAGTAAATAAACTCATTACTAAAGTGTTTTTTACTATTATATAGGAGACATCAACTTTTATCTTAACCCTAAGTAGATTTTTCCATATAATAAACTTAAACCACTATATGTTTTTCATGATTTTTTTTGCAGCTTCTCTTCCCGACTTTGCCGCCCATGCAACTGTTCCTTTCATTCCTGCCAAATCTCCTCCTGCATACACTTTAGGGTTAGATGTTTTATATTCTTCATCTACTTGTATATTTCCCCATTTATTCAACTCTAAACCTAAATCTTTTACATAGTCTTGTGGTTTTGAACCTAATGCCATAATAATATAATCTACATCCACTTGATAATTACTATTTTCAATATTGACAGGAGATAATCTGCTTTCACCTTCTTTTTGAACCAATTTTGTTTTGATGAGTTCAACTTTTTCTACTTTTTCATTTCCCATTATTTTTACAATATTGTTTTGAAAAGCAAACTGTACCCCTTCATTTTTTGCATCTTGTATTTCCTTTTTTTCTGCTGGCATTTGTTCTTCTGCTCTTCTATAAACTACAATTACTTCTTTTGCCCCTAATCGTTTAATGGTTCTTGCACAGTCCATTGCTACATTTCCTCCACCTGTCACAATAACCTTTTTTCCTTGATAATCAGGATGCAAATTATATTCTAGTAATTCATTTCCACCATAAACACCTTCTAACTCTTCTCCTTCAACTCCCATCTTAGAAGAACAGTTTGCACCAATACTTAAAAATATAGCATCATACTCATTTTCTATATCTTTTAAAGTAAAATCTTTTCCAAGCTCTTGATGATATTTTACTTCTATCCCTAAATCTAGAATATCTTTTACTGTATTTTCTACAATTTCTTTTGGTAGTCTAAAATCTGGTATTCCAAACATTAATAAACCACCTAAATAGTCGTATTTTTCATATATTGTTACTTGTATACCTTCTTTTGCTAAAAGAGCTGCACAAGTTAATCCTGCTGGTCCTCCACCAATAACAGCTACTTTTTTATCCTTTTTTTCCTTCTTTTCATAACAATCTGATAAATGATATCCTAATTCATGTGCTTTATCAAAAGTATAGGCTTCTAATTCTCCAATAGAAACAGGTTCTCCTTTTATTCCTCTTACACAAGAACCTTGACATTGTTTTTCATGTGGACAAATTCTACCACATACACCTGGTAAAACGGTTGTGTCTGATAAGATTTTATAAGCTTCGAAATATTCCTCTTTTTTTAAGGCTTGTATAAAGTCTGGTATGTGATTATTTAATGGACAACCTTTTAATGAACATGGATTTACTTTACAATTTAAACAATAATTTACTTTTTCTTCTATTTCTTTCATCACTTTTTACTCCTTTTTTCTTATTATTTTATATATTTATTCGATGACAATTTTATGTAAATAAAATTGCAAACAATCATTAGAACGAAGTATTGTTTCTTGTATAGTAAAAAAGAATTGATAATATCAACTCTTTTTATTCTATAAAATATTTTACCTTGTTTACAGCTTTTAGTCAATAAAAATGACTTAATCGTATATCAAATTAGTTACAATTCAGATCTTTCCAACTAGGAGGAATGATAGGTTGTATTTTTTATGATTCTCGGCTACCCTCCAATTCCCGTTCAAGAAGTTCTAATATCTAAATCGTAACAATACCCGGAAACAGGACCCTTTACGACTTAGATATAAGAATTTCTAGAACGATTCTGGTCGCATTCGAATTATAAAAAATACAACCTATCATTCCTCCTAGTTGGAAAGGTCTGAATTGTAACACAAATTATATTAGTAAAAATCACTTTTCATTTTTCCTGTAATTCTTCTACTACTTTTTGCAAATCTTTTATAAAATCAATTTTTTTCGTTTCATCTCTTAGCAATGCTGCTGGATGCCAAGTTGGCATATATTTTATTCCTTTCTTTTCTACCCATTTTCCTCTAGAAGCTGTTATACCATATTCTTTTCCTAGAATATTTTTTAAAGCAACACTTCCTAATAAAACAATGATTTCTGGTTGTACAAGTATTACTTGATTTCTTAAATAATCTAAACATGCTACTGCTTCATCCTCTTCTGGATTTCTATTACCTGGTGGTCTACATTTTACAATATTGGCAATATACACTTCTTTTCTCTCAATCCCCAAAGTTTCAAATGCTAAATTCATTAATTTTCCTGCTCTTCCTACAAAAGGTTCACCCAATCTATCTTCATCTGCTCCAGGTCCTTCTCCAATAAACATTAGCTTTGCCTGTTTATTTCCAGTTCCAAATACAATGTTTTGTCTGGTCTTACATAATTTACATTTATTACAATCTTTAATTGTTTCTTCTAATTCTTCCCATGTTTTAAACATTTTATTACATCCTTTTTTATTATTAATTTTTTATAGATACAATTTTATTCTTTTCCTTCTGTATAAGCCATAGTATTCAAATTACGAATGTGATTGGAAAGCATATTAGAAAATCTTATTTTAATTCTATAACTGCTGTTTCTGTATTATAATCTTTCTTTTCAATTCGATAGGAATGTATCATGTCAGAATGACAAACACTACAAATCCCTGAATCAATAATATTTTCTGGATTTAATCCTTCTCTTTGAAGAAGAATTTTATTAATCAAAACTGTATCTATATTCCATTTTGTATTTTCTGTTTTTTCTTCTATAAAATCTGTTAACTGAATTGATTTTTCTTGATTTTCTTTTTCTATATCGATAAATTTAACATTTTCCAAATCATAAAACTCTTTTTCAAACATGTCTTTCACATCTTTATCTACTTCAAAATGACATTTTCGAATACTTGGACAAATACAGCATATGATATCCTGAGGATGACTTCCAAATTCTTTTATCATTTTTTGAACAGTTTTAATAGAAATTCTTTGTAATGTTCCTCTCCAACCAGAATGTGTATTGCTAATAACACGCTTTACTGGATCAAAAAACAATAATAAAATACAGTCTGCATTAGTAGTTGCTAATGCTAATTTTCTTTTATTGGTCATCAATCCATCTTCTATTCCTTCTTCTGTTAAGCTAAAATCTGGTTTATCTATGTTTATTTTTTTTTGGACAATTTTTATGATGTCTGTATGGTTCTGATTAGCTTGCACAATATGTGCATCAGTACTTCCCATGCAACGACATAGTTTTTTATATGATTTTTTGGCCAATTCCATTCTTTCTGGTGATGTTGGTTTTTGATTTGGTTTTGTTGTTTTAAATCCCACGTCTAATCCTAATGCATATGCATGATTTATGATTTCTTTATATTCTAATAATTTTCTAAATTGTAAATATTCTAACCCATTCTTCTTTACATGAATTACATTTTTATTGGATAAATCTTTCATATTCTCACCTCGTAAAATGAATATATAGTTCATTTTATTTTTTATTTACTCTTTCGCTTGCTTTAACTCATCATATTTTCTTTCTTCATTAGAATATTCTTCTGGCTTCAATCCTACTCTTGTTTTCATATATTTTCCTAATAAAATATATATAATTGTAAATAAAACACCTATAATGATCATACAATATGTTGTTGTCATTTTATCTAGTAAAAATGATGCTAATAGTCCTGATAACATTCTAAAGACACTTCTAAACAAATTATATGCTGCAAATATTTTGGTATCAATTTTTTCATTAGAAAAATTTCTAAGATATTTATCAATGATGGTGTAAAACATTCCCATACTAAAATTATAGATGAAAAATGATAATATCACCAATATCAACAAAAAGATATATGTTTCTGCACCTATACCAAATATACCAGCTATAATAGTACTGATAGATAATATCATACAAATTGTAAATAAAGATTGATTCCTAAATTTATTATGAAATTGTGCTTGTGTTTTAGAAGCATAAGCACTTGCCAATCCACCTATTGCTGCAATAATTCCTATGATAAAAGAGGATAATCCTATATCTTCTTGTAAACTTACATGATATGTTTGCAATATAGATAATAAAGCATATATCAATGAAGCACATAGTATTAATGCTTTTAATCTTTCTGATTTTAATACAAAAGTAAATCCATCTTTTACATTTCGCATTTCTACTTTATACATGAATACAGCATTACCCTTTTTCTTTTTTTTGATTGGTTCTATAAATCCAATAGATAATATTGTAACAATAATTAATACTGCTAAAGATAATATAACTGGTAGATATCCATTAATCGTAAATAAAGCTCCTGCAATTACTTTTGAGATGGCATTTAATACATAATACCCTGACGCTCCTTTTGCACTAATTTTAGAATATATTTGACTTTTATATCTGGATGGTGGTATGGATTCATTTAGTAAACTCGGTTCTGCTACATTTTTTATCGTAAAAGACATGCTACTGAAAAACTCTGCTACAATCAAATCAAATAAACTTCCACTCATCATGATAATAACCATATATAAACAACTTAAAATATTTCCTAATATGACACTGTTTTTTCTTCCTAAAAACTCAACAATGATATTAGCGGGAATTTGTAACGCAATACTAAAAAATGCATAAAATGTACTTTTTAGCATAACATCTGAAGCACTAATACCTTTTATTTGTGTTAGAAATAGAAAGTCAATTGTATAGAAAAATAGATAATCCCAGGCTAATCTTTTATAAGTTGGAAATATTCTCATATTTGTCTTTCGCATCATTCGTACATTTTCTTTATTTTCCATACCATTCCTCCTTTTTTCATTTGTTTGCTAATTCATCAAATTGAAGTTCTTCTTTAGCATATTCTTGTGGTTTTAAGCCTACCCTTGTTTTCATATATTGACTCATAAGTATTGTCAATATAATAGTTGAAACACCTATAATAATCATACAATAAGAGATATTCATTCTATCTAGTAAAAATGACCCCATGATACCTATAACAGCACTTAAGATACTTTTCAAGAAATTTTTTGCTGTGAATATTTTTGTATCAATCTTTTCATTTGAGAAATTTCTTAAATATCTTTCTGTTAGTGGATAATAGATTCCTTGACAAGAATATCGAATCATATATGTAACCACCATGAATAAAATAAATACACTATATTGTTTTGCAATAACACCACATATTCCTGCTATAAAAATCGTTCCACCAATAATTCCAAATAAAGTACTTAAAGATTTATTCCTATATTTTTCATGAAAAGATTCTTGTTTTTTTGCTAATATCCCAGAAATGATTCCTAATATAGCAAAAATCATACATAAATATTTTGCTGGCATATCAAAATCTTCTAATAAACTCACTTCATATGTTGCCATAAGACTTATGACTCCACCTGATATAGCTGTAAATAGAATTAATGCTTTCAGTCTTTCTGATTTTAGAATAAACTTAAAAGAATCTTTTAATTCTTTTAGCTGATTAAATTCTTGTACTTTATGTTTCCTATTTTTACCCTGTGGCTCAATAAATCCTGTAGATAGGATGGTTACCAATATAGTTATGATAAAGGATAATGTAATTGGTATATATGAATTGATATCATAGAAGAATCCTGCCAATACAGTTGCTATGGCATTAATGATATAATAGTTTGCCATTCCTTTTTGACTAATTTTTGCAAAAATTTTACTTTTATATTTTGAAGGTGGTATAGATTCATTTAATAAAGCTGGATCCACTGATTCTTTAATGCCAAAAGCCAGTGATGACAATAACTCTGCGGTAATCAAGTTAAATAAATTCGTACTAAACATGACCACTAACATATAGATGCAATTCAAAAAATTGGCTAATATCATACTTCTTTTTCTTCCCAAATATTCTATGACAAATGTTGCTGGAACCTGCATAATAATTCCAAATAAAGCATAAAAAGAGTCTATCAATACAACATCTGCAGGATGAATCTGTTTACATTGTGTTAAAAATAAAAAATTAGTTGTATAAAAGAATATATAATCCCAGCTAAGTGTTTTATATATGGGAAACAATTTCATATTTCGTTTTCTCATTTGTACTTTTTCTTTTTCTACCATAAAAATTCCTCTTCTGTTTTTTATTTATTAATTTCTTTTTCCATTTTTCTTATTATATCATCTTTTGACAATTTGTTAATATATTGATACGTATTTTCTTTTCTTCTTGGATCAAATGTACATATAGATTTATATTCACAATATTCACATGGTGTTTTTCCCTCTTTATAGTATGGTTTTAAATCAATATTTCCATCAAAAATTTCTTTTCCAATTTCTTTGATTGTTTGATAAATATATTTTTGTAAAATACTAAACTCTTCTTGTTTGACACCATTTGTCCATTTTTCAATCACTTCTCCAGATTTACTAATGGCTGCGGGAACCATTTTAGAAGTTCCTGTTGTCAAAGAATGATCATTCATCTTAATCACTTTTACATCAGCCACAATTAATCCTTTCATCTTGAAGTTTTTTCTAATTAATTCTTCTATTTCTTCATCTGATATTTTTTTATCTGCTTTTATCATTTGCTCTAATAGTGAAAAATAGAATATCCCTGCTGGAATCAAATCCTCTTCTTTACATACAGCATCTGCATAAGTTAATAATTGGATTTGCAAACCTGCATACACTTCATTTAAATCAATATTTTTACTTGAAGATTTGTAATCAATAATTCTTAAATAATTTCCATCCTCTTCTTTTGCAATATCAATTCTATCAATTTTACCAGTAATTTCAATCCTTTTTCCATCTTCTAATTCTAATAAAATTGGTTTGTATTCTCCTTTTTTATCGAATTCTACTTCTGTTCCTTTAATGGTAAAATCACTATAAATTAATGTTTGAATAATATATTTTAATGCTTTACTGACAATCTTTTTTAATCTTCTTACTAAGATTTTATATTTTACGGTTGCCTTAAAGATGTAATTTTTTGATAATTCTAAATCTTCATCAATGATTTTAGATACAATTTTTTGAATATCCACCTCTTCTAATTCTGCTAAATTCAAACCATTTTCATGTACATATTTAAAAAATTCATCAATGGTTTCATGCATAAAAGAACCTGTATTAAAACTTTGAATTTTTAATTCTTCTTTTGGTTTTACTTTTAATCCATATTGTAAATAATATGAAAATGGACATCTTCTATATTGTTCTAATCTAGATACACTTGTATGTAAAGTATTTCCATATAATTTATTCATATTCTCTTTTTTTAATTTTTTAGGTACATTCGTATAGGTTAGTCCTTCCATATCTTGTTCTAATCTAGTATTCCAATTTGGATTTTGTTTATACCAATCATATACTGCATACCATAATTTTTCTATATCTTCTTTATTTTTTAATTGATATAATTTTTCTAGTAATTCTTCATACGTAATATTTTGACCTACAATTTCATATTTTTTACCTACTACATCACTTTGCTCCTCTAGTTTTGGAAACATTTTCTTAATTTTATGAATTAAGATAGATGGTCTTAAAGCTTTTCCTTCTCCATCTGATGAAGCATAGGATAAATACATTTCTTGTTCGGCAGTTGTTAAAACTTTATATATATTAAAGTTTTCTTCATATAAATTTTCTAATGTACCATTTGCCAATTCCATACCATCATTTTTTAATCTTTCTCTATCTGCATCATTTAAAAATCCTTCATCTTTATTCACACTTGGGAAAACACCATCATTTAGTCCAATCACAAATACAATATCTACTTTATGGCTTCTTGTTCTATCCACATCTCCTAATGTCACTTGATCTTGTGTAGCTGGAATTTTACCCAATTCACTATTTTTTAGTCCGATCTTCAAAATTTTGCTATACGCATCCATACTCATCTTATCTTCTTGAAATACCAAAACAATTTCATCTAATACTTCTAGAATGATGTTATAACTTTCAACATATTCATTTGCTAAATCAATGAAGCCATTTTCTTCTAAACATTTTACTTTTTGAGAAATTTTTTCTTCTATCTGTTGTTCTTGCAAAAATGTATAGATTTGTTTGGTTATATTATTTGCCGTCTTTTCCTTATCTATACGCTTCTTCAAAGCAACTAATGGTTCTATGATTTGTTTTCTAATTTCATTTAATCTTTCGATTTCTTGTTTCTTAGCATCATCATCCATTTCATATTTGAAATCTTCTTTCCATTTATTTCGTTTAATCCCCCATTTTGTACAATAATTTTCTAGTCTGAAGATTTCATCATCTTCTATATCTAAAAAACCTAATTTAATATAATTAAACATGGCTTCACTGGTATAATTGTTTGTAAAGATTTCAAATATAGAAAGTACAAATTGTACAATGATATTTTGATTTAAGTCTCTTTTTTCATCGATAAACACTGGTATATCATATTTTGCAAAAATACTTCTCACTAATGAAGAATACATATCTATATTTTTTGTAATGATGGCTATATCTTTGTATCTTAAGCTTTTTTCTCTTACCAACTTACAAATGGTTTTCGCTACATTTTCAATTTCTGAATATCTATTTTTTGCTAAAAATAGATGTATGTTTTCCACATTTTTTGCGTATTTTGTGGATTTTATACTTAATAAATTCTGACTTAAAACTTGTAATTCTTCATTTTTTAATCGATATTGATTTTCCAAATTAACAGGTTCTTCTAGTTTAAAATGGTTCTCATCAATGATTCTAATTAACTTTTTTAATGTTTGTTTATTAGAATAAAACACATCTATATCTGGATTGGTTTCCATCTCTAAATTATCAATACATATTGTGATATTGACTTGTTTTGCATATTTGATAAATTGTTTTATCACTTCATATTCTTGTGCTGTATAACCTGAAAATTCATCTATATAAATAATACTATTTTTTATCCAACTTAAATTTTCTATATTTTTTGCTAAGAAATCTAACAAATCTGTTTCTTCAATATAGTTTTCTGAAATTTGTTCTTCATAGTTTTGATAAATGAATCGAATATCTTCTAATTTTGTTTTTAAATATTTATCTTCTAGATTTTCAATTTCATTATCTAATATATCTAATGTAATTCCGTGTTTTTTTAATTCTGTAATACTTTGAATGCCAATCTCTATGTTTTCATCACTTTTTCCTAAAAACTTGAAATCATTTTGATGTTTAGACAAAATCGAATAAATCAGCATGGCTTTTCCGCATTTTGATAAATTGGTTTTATTTCTTCCTCCAATTTCATTTAAAGCTCTATTAGCCATTCTACTAAATGTAATAACCTCTGCATTCATAACTGCTTTCTCATTTAAAAATCCCATTAAATTTTTCTCTGCAGTAAATGAAAATTGTTCAGGAGTAATATAATATATATTTTCTTCTTTTTCTATTAACTTTGCTATCTCTGAAAAACATAAACTACTTTTCCCTGTTCCTGTTTTTCCATAAATGATTCTTAAGCCCATGATTCTCTCCTTTATATTCAATTTGGGATAATTAGGACCAGGTCCGTTTGGACATTTCCTTTTCATAAATTTTATAATACAATAGAAAAAATAGCAAGATATTTTCTTGCTATTTTAATTATTAACAAACGCTTTTAATCTATTTTCCACTTCTTCTGCAGATGCCATTTGTAAAATTTCTTCACTAAGTTTTACACAAGTTTCTTTATCTAGGTTATTAATGGTTTTTCTAGCTCTTAATATATTGTTTGAGTTCATTGAAAATTCATCTAAGCCTAGCCCAACTAGAAGTGGTATAAAAGTTGGGTCTCCTGCTGCTTCTCCACACATTCCACATATAATGTTTGCTGAATGTGCACCATCAATTGCTTTTTTGATTAATTTAATAACTGCTGGATGGTATTTTGTATATAATTTAGAAATCTTTTCATTTCCTCTTTCTACTGCTACTGTATATTGGATTAAATCATTTGTTCCGATACTAAAGAAATCACATTCTTTGGCTAATTTGTCTGCTATTAATGCTGCTGATGGAATTTCAATCATGATGCCAACTTGAATATTTTTGTCATATAAGATATTTTCATTGTCTAATTCCTGTTTACATTCTTCTAATACAACTTTAGCAGCTCGCAATTCTTCTATAGAAGATATCATTGGAAACATGATGGCTAATTTTCCAAATGCACTTGCTCTTAAGATAGCTCTTAATTGTGTTTTGAAAATTGTTGGATTATCTAAACACAATCTAATTGCTCTATATCCTAAAAATGGATTTGCTTCTTTCTCTAATTTTAGATATTTTAAATCTTTATCTCCTCCAACATCTAATGTTCTGATGATAGCTTCTTTATCTTTCATAATTTCTGCTACTTTTTTATATGCTTCAAATTGACTTTCTTCTGATGGCATTTCATCACTATCCATATACAAAAATTCACTTCTTAATAATCCAACACCTTCTGCTGTATTATTGACTGCAATTTCAGCATCTGCTGGAAGTCCAATATTCGCATATAATTTTACTTTTGTTCCATCTTTTGTGATACTTTCTTGATTTCTATATTTATCTAATTCTGATTTTTCTTGTTCTAATTGTTTTTCCAAATCTAATAATTTTTGTTTTTCTTCTTCCGTTGGATTTACATAGATTTCTCCAGATGTACCATTAATCGCAACACTATCTCCATCTTTAAATATTTTCGTTGCTTCTTCTACTTTTGTAATCGCTGGAATTGCATGTGTTCTTGCCATAATAGATGTATGTGAATTTTCTCCTCCAAGCTCTGTGATAATTCCAGATACATTTTTAAAATCTAATTTTGCTGTTTCAGAAGTTGTTAATTCTGTTGCTACAATGATTGTATTCGGGTTTAAATTGCTTAAATCAATTGTTTCTTCATTAAATAATTTTCCCAATACTCTATCTTTTATATCTAAAATATCTCTAGATCTTGAAGCCATATATTCATCATCCATATTTTCGAAAATCTGTATAACACTATTAAATCCAACTTCTACAGCATATTCTGCATTATATTTTGAATTTTTAATAGCATTTTCTGTTTCTGAAATTAATGATGGATCTTGCATAATCATGATATATGCTTGCATGATATCTGCTTCTGTTCCACTCATGTTTTTCATTTGTAATTCAGTTTCATTGATAACTTCTTCTAATGCTTTGTGAAGTCTTGCTAATTCTTGTTCTACTTGTTCACTTTCTATTGTTTTCTTTTCTATTTTTCTTTCTACCTTTTTTAAAACAACTATATTTCCAAATCCTATACCAGTTGAAACACCTTTTCCTTTTAGCATCTGTACCATTCCTTATCTATGTATTTAGGTTTTACGGACAAACCTATAAACCTTTATATATCATGAGAACTGTTACAGTTTAATCTTCAATTCCGGAGGGAATATATATTATATTTTAAGCGGGTTTCGGGAGGACCGACACGCTACATATTCTTAATAAATCAGCGACAGTCCCGTGGGAGCTAATTTAGTTAGAATATGTAAAGTGTTGGGATAGCGAAAAATATAATATATATTCCCTCCGGAAATTGAATTTTAAACTGTAACTAAAATCTGACTATTTTTGTTCTTCACCAAAATTATTTTCAAAACCTTTTTTGATTTCTGATAAAGCTTTTTCTTCATCTTCTCCATCACATTCTATTTCAATCTCTGTATTATATTTAATTCCTGCTGCCATGATTCCTAATATTGATTTTGCATCAACGGTTTTACCATTGACATTTAATTTGATTGTACTTTGAAATGATGCAGCAAGTTTTGCAAGTTCACTTGCTGGTCTTGCATGTAATCCTGTTTCATTTTTTAATATAATTGTATCTTTTACCATAATGATTCACATTCCTTTCTTAAGGCATATAACTGATTAGAAAAGCTTTAACTTTTTCAACCAATTTCTCCTAATTTGCCTTACTTTCTTGTTTTTGATATTCAGGCAAATTCTTTTTTAATTTTGCCATAATTAATGTAGAAACGATTGTTCCTATTAGTATTGCTAATAAATATTTTACAGGATGCCCAATAGTTGCGATTACAAATATTCCTCCATGTGGTGCCATTAATGTACAACTAAATAACATTGAAAGTGCTCCTGTAACAGCTGATCCAATAACAAATGATGGAATCGTTCTTAATGGATCTGCTGATGCAAAAGGAATTGCTCCTTCTGATATAAATGATAATCCCATAATATAATTAACATATGCTGCTTGTTTATCTTTTTTAGGAATTTTTCTTGGGAATATGGTTGCTAAAAGTGCAATTGCAAGTGGTGGAACCATTCCTCCGGCCATAACAGCTGCCATGATTTCATATTGTCCTGATGCTAACATTCCTGTTCCAAATGTGTATGCTGCTTTATTAATAGGTCCTCCTAAATCCACAGCCATCATTCCACCTAATATGGCTCCTAATATAATTTTGTTTGCATTACTCATTGAAGATAAATAATCATTAATTGCTGTATTGATTGCTGCTACATAAGGATTGATTAATAACATAAATGTTCCCATAAGCAAGATTCCAAATACAGGGTATAAAAGAATCGTTTTAATACCTTCTATACTGTCTGGTAAATAGCTACATAATTTCTTCAATCCTAAAACAATATATCCACCAACAAAACCTGCAATCAATGCTCCTAAGAATCCTGAACTTACTAAAGTGATATCACCATTCGTTAGTGATTCAAATGTCGTTCCTTGTACTGCTAAAATTCCTCCAACAAATCCGACTGCTAAACCTGGTCTATCTGCAATACTCATTGCAATATAACCTGCAAGTATATATAACATAACATTAAATGCTGCATTTCCTATTGTTTTGAAAAATGCTGCAATTGGTGTATTCATACCAAAGTTTGAAGGATCTATTGAATAGTCATCTAATAAAAACGCAATGGCTATTAATATACCTCCACCAACAACAAATGGTAACATATGTGTAACACCATTCATCAAGTGTTTATAGATTTTTGTTCCTATTTTTTCTTTTTGTTCATCATCATTTTCTTCAGATTTATTTTTGTTGTCTGAATGATATGTTTTTGCATTTGGTGATAATACATTTTCAATTAATTCTTTTGGTTTGTTAATTCCATCTGCTACTTTTGTTTTGATTAATTTTTTACCATCAAATCTTGATAAATCAATGTTTGTATCTGATGCAATAATAATTCCCTTTGCATTTTCGATTTCTTCTTTTGTGAATTTATTTTTCACGCCTGAAGACCCATGAGTTTCTACTTTTACTTTATGTCCTAATTGTTCTCCCATTTGTTCTAAAGCTTCTGCTGCCATATACGTATGTGCAATACCTGTTGGGCAACTGGTAATTGCTAAAATTTCATAATATTCATTTGATGCTTTCTCTTCTCCTAATTTTTCACTTTCTGCTCTGTCTATACATTTTAAGAATTCTTTTGGTGTTTTTGCATCATATAATGCCTGTCTAAAATCTGTATCCATTAATAGTGTAGATAGTCTACTTAAAACATCTAAATGCACATTGTCTTTTGTATTTGGTGCTGCTATTAGAAATAACAATTTTGCTGGGCTTCCATCTAATGATTTAAAATCCACTCCATCTGGAATGATCATGGCAGCTAACCCAGGTTTTTCTACTGCATCTGTTTTTCCGTGAGGAATTGCAATTCCTTCACCAATTCCTGTGGTTCCTTCTTCCTCTCTTTTTAATACTGCTTGTTTGTAAGCTTCTTTGTCATTAATATTTTCATTTTCTACCATTAAATCCACTAATTGAATAATCGCTTCTTCTTTGCTATTTGCTTTTCCATGCAGATTAATGGCTTTCTCACTAAGTAAATCTGTAATTTTCATTATTTTACCCCTTTCTTTTGTATTAATTTTTATTGTATAGAAAAAATCAGTTATTATCTTGACCTTATATAGATTTTTTCGTATACAACAAGGTTAGGCTTCTTATAATTGTTTTAAAAGTAAATCAACATCCTCTTTGGTTGCAAGTCGTATAGAAAATGCACTTGCACTTCCTGCTGCAACTCCTACTTTTAATGCATATTCATAATCTTGTGTTTGATAATATCCTGCCAAAAATCCTGCTACCATAGAATCTCCAGATCCGACAGTATTGACTACTTGTCCTTTTGGTGCTTTTGAATAATATGTTTCATCTTCTTTTGTCAACAATAATGCTCCGTCATTTCCTAAAGATACTAAAACATTCTGTGCACCCATCTTTTTCAATTCTTTTGCTGCATTAACTATATCTTCTTTTGTTGAAATTTTGCAATTTAGTGTTTCTTCTAATTCTTCTTTATTTGGTTTTATTAAAAAAGGATTGTATTTTAAGACATTCATCAGTAATTCTTGTGTTGAATCTACTATAAAAGTGATACCTTTTTCACTAAGTTCTTTACATATTTTTTCATAGATATCTTTATCCATATTTTTAGGTATACTTCCTGATAAAATAACCATATCTTTTGTAGACATCTTTTGTATTTTCTCCAATAATACATCAATATCCCCTTTGGTAATTTGTGGTCCCATTCCATTTAAAGCGGTTTCTTCTACCTTATTTTCGCTCATCGAACTGATTTTAATATTGATTCTTGTTATCCCTTTTTCCACTTTAACAAAATCTGTTGTTACACCTTGTGACTCCATTTTGTGTATTAACTCTTCTCCAACAAAACCAGCCACAAAACCAAGTGCCGTATTTTCAATTCCTAAATTTTTTAGTACAATGGAAACATTAAGTCCTTTTCCTCCTGGTAATATTGTTTCCGTTTTTGTTCTATTTATTTCACCAATTTTAAAATTTTCAACTTGTGCGATATAATCTAGTGCAGGATTAAATGTTATTGTATAAACCATTTTTCCCTCCTCGTTTCAGATTCTATCATACCTAATTTTATTTTACAATATTTTTTGTCCAATTAGTGTCGCATTGAGTTCGTTTTGTCGCATTAAGTTCGTTTGTCTGTGCGACATTCGTTTGTCTGTGCGACATGGACGGAGGAAAAATGAGTCCGTCCCCAATTTTCCCTTTTCGGCCATCTTCAATCTTATCATGCTTCTCTTCTCCAATAAAATAAATATTGTTGTGCTAAACCTGCTAAGTTTCCAAATTTGTTTCTTGCAATTTTTTCAATTTGTTTTTTACTGACTTTTGCTTCATCTTCATTTTGAATATATAAATCATTCATGACTCTTCTTACCCATACATCTATTGGAAATACTTCTAATCGTTTTAAATCTGAGAATAGTAATATACAGTCTGCTACTTTGGGTCCTACACCTGAAAGTGTTAGTAATTTTTCTCTTACTTCTATTGTATTTAGATTATTTTTCAATTCTTGTAAATCTACTTTTCCCTCTAGTATCATTTTTGTAGTTTCATATAACCTAATATCTCTAAATCCTAATCCTAATTTTCTATATTCTTCTACTGTCACATCTTTTAACTGTATCGGCGTAGGAAATGTATAGTATTCTTTCCCATTCCATTCTATTTTATTCCCATATGCTTTTGATAATCTTTCAATAATTCCTTTTATTCTGGGTATATTATTATTAGCGGATATGATAAATGATATAATCGTTTCCCATAAATCTTGGTTTAGAATTCGTATTCCTTTACCATATGCAATACTTGTTTTCATATATTTATCTTTTTTGGATAATTCCTTTTTTATTTGTTCATAATTTCTATCTAAATCAAAATAACGATATATTTCTTCTTCTAAATTTTGATTTTTGCATATACCAGTAAACACAAAATCTTGTCCTTCTTTTTTAATATTGACAACATTTTCTTTCCATATACCTGTATAGCTCCCATTTTTTTCTTCATTCCAACGAAAACATTGTCCACATTCAAATATGTCTTTTAAATCAAAGGTTTCTGGTTTTTTTAATATATATTGTTGCTCTTTCATTTTTTGTGCATTCCTTTCTAAAAGTACAAACTTTGTTAGAAAAACATCAGATCTATCGTAGCAAAAAATGTCCTTATTTTTCAAACACTTCATTCTGTTTGATTATATCACATAAGCAAAAATTACTCTATACTTTCGTATAAAGTAATTTTATCCTTCACATTATTGTATTAAAAATTTTACTTCTAAATCATTATTCTACTTTTTTTCCTCTTCTATTTTATAACCACTTGCATTTACTTGATTAATAATACTTCCTTGCATACCAATTACCAAATCTCTATTACCATCTAATGTATTATATTTTAATATGGTATATTCTGCATATCGATACTCTCTACTACCACCATCTTGATAATATGCTTCTTCACAAAATCCATATTTTAAATCTTGTTTTGCTTGTTCTAAGATATCTTGAACTGTAATTATTTTTTCACTTAAAGCATCTTCTAGAGTGTATACCATATCTCCTTCTATGGTAATAGAAACATCTCCTGCAATCGTATATACCCCAAAATCCGAATTATCAAATTGATTTTTTTCTGCAATTTTCTTTACTCCCATATCTTTTCTAGCCATATATGTTAACTCAAATTTCTGTTCATAATTTGAACTTTCTAAGGAATATTCACAAATAACAGGAAACTCTGTTACTTCTATTAGATATGGTTCCATAATAACTTGTACTATATTATCTTTTGTTACCCTTTTCATGTGCCAACGCAAACCGTCATATCTTCCTGTCTCTTCATCATTTACAGTCACCTTATAATATCCATAGACTTTTTCATATTCTTCTGCTGTTGTAACACTTCTTGGCACTTGTCTATTTACTGTATTCTCACTTTCTGTGTTGTTTTCCTCAGAAGATATTTCACTTTCATATGTTCCTGGTACAAATTCCACTTTGACAGTATCTGTTTTATCATTTGAAATTATATGCATCTGTAAAATATCTGCTTCGCGATTATCTCCTTTATCAATAAACGCATCAATTTTATTTTCATTTTGTATATTTCCATTGTTAATGATAACAACCTCTTGATTCTCTTGATTTTCATTTTGTTCCTCGATATCTTGCACCATGCCTGCTATTGTTTTGCCAAAAAATTCCATTTTCATTTCTTCAATGATATCTGTGTCAGGATAATATGCTACTTCAACTATGTAGCCTAATCCTTGATATTTTCCATCATCAGAACGATTAGCGAAGACAGGTAATTTTCCATTTACCACATTATGATAATCTATATATACAATACTTCCGTATCCTAATATTAATAAAATAATAATGACACTCATGATAATTAAGATTTTCTTTTTCATTTATACCACCTCTATCATTTAGACAATTTCTTTTTGCTTTTTAGTTGGTATTTTATGAAAAAAATAATCGTCATCATAAAAAATATAATAGATATCCCTATGAATCCTATTCCCATGTATGAAATCTCATTTTCTGTGCTTTCTTCACTTACAATTGTTTCTTGTTTTATTTCATTTTCTTGTGTTATTGTGTTTGAAATCGTTTCATCTTTTATTTCTGTTTCTACTATTGTATTTTCAGTTGTGCTATTTTGTTCTGTTCTATTTCCTTCTGATTTATTCATGTCTTCTTCTCTTGTTGTATTTTCCTCTTGTATAATATCTTGCATTTCTTTATGTTGTTCTTGATTTTCAAACTCTTCATTATTAATATCATCACTATCTTGTCGTACAGTATTTTGCGTTTTTTCTGTCTCAGCCATATTTAGATTATCCTCTGATTGTACTGCTTCTTGCTGTTTTTCACCAGTTTTCCTATTTGTAAACAATGCTTTGATTCCAATCGTAAATGTCATAACAAACATTGCGAAACTTCCCAACATTGCTTTTAAGGAGCGTAAACTTTTGTAATATCTCCATTTTACTGTTCCAACGGGTTCATTAAGTAATTCACTAATCTCCTGAAATGAAAAATTAGATATTATTTTTAAGGAAATGATTTCCTGTTCTTTCTTATTTAATTTACTAATTAATCGATTAAATTCTATACGATCTATTTTTTCATCTATCTCATTATTTTTATTTTCTATTTCATATATGGTATCTAATGACAGTTCTCCCTTTTTCTTTTTTAAATAATTTAATGTCTCATTTTTGGTAAGTGTATATAACCATGTCATTTCTTTATCATCTGGTAACTTTGTTTTATCTAATTCTTGTATTTTAGCAAAAACAATTTGCATGATATCTTCTGCATCCTCTTTATTTTTTAGTATAGAAAAAGCAATACCATAAACCATTTTATGGTATTTGCTATATAATTCTTCTATTCCTTTTTTGTCATCTTTTTTTATTCTTAAAAATATAGATTTTAATTCTTCTTTTTTTATCTTTTCCATTAATTTTTTCCTTTTCTCTAATTTGTATTTACATATTAGCATAAAACTATACAATTCACAACAAAACAGGGAAACTAAATTAAGTTTCCCCGTCTGGCCGAGACTGTAACTCGTTAAGGACCCCCAGCAACTCCACATGCTTCTCTCGCATTCTCTTTATCATTTGCAGATTATCCGTTTTATCCAGTCCGCAAATGTCTGGAGTTACATTATAGCAATCGAGTATTAAATCCTCTTTTTCTTCCTGAAGCCTCTCGGTTGTCCAAGCACTATAGTTCTTCATTATTTTGTACCTTGTCCACTAAATTTCTAGTGGATCCCTTTCTTTGCTTTTTATCTTCTTTATTATACCACAAATTGCTTAATAATACAAACTTTAAGGATTTTGGGGACGGACTCATTTTTCCCTTTTATTCATTCTTAAATCCCAGTCCTAATACCTCTCTTGAATTCGTAATAATCACAAAACTTTTCTTATCTATTCTCCTTATAATTTGTATGGTATTTCCAACATCCTTTCTAGTAACTGCACACATTAAAATTAATTTATCAGAATTGGTGTACATACCTTTTCCATAAATTCCGGTTGTGCCTCTTCCTATTGTATTTCCAATTTCCTTTGCAATTTCTTCTGATTTGTCAGACACAATATAAATAAGTTTTGTAAAATAAATACCTTCAAACAAAATATCAATAAATTTTCCCATTAGATAGATGGCAATTGCTGAATATAACCCAATTTCAATTTCTCTTAGAAAAATCATGTTTAGGGCAACAATTACAATATCAATTAAAAATATGATTTCTCCCACTTTTATGGTTGGTTTGTAAATTCTTGCTATATAGCTAAATAAGTCTGTTCCTCCTGTTGAGCTATTACATTTTAAGATAATGGCTGTTCCTAACCCCATTAAAATTCCACCATAGATACAAGCTAAAAATTTATCTCCTGTTAATGGTTTTACTTTATCTAATATATCAATAAACATTGATAACGTAATCGTTCCTATAACCGATTTTACAAAAAAGGTTTTCCCGATTTTTAATATGGACATTAAAAATAATGGGACATTTATAATTAACATACTAATTCCCATCGGAATATGAAATAAGTAATAGGTGATTGTTGCAAGTCCAGCTACCCCTCCAGAAGATAATTTATTTGGCAACAAAAATAATGATACAGCTACTGCAATAATAAATGCACCTAAAATGGTTCCCAATGTTTCTAAAATAAATCTTTTTATCAGTATTTTTTCTTTTAAGTTCATAATAAAAATCACCTTTATTACTAGTATTGGTAATTTCAGGTGATTTTATACGAAACGATAAACTATCTAAAAAATAAATATCCTGATTATGTCGCTTTTGTTCAACTTTATTTTTTACTAACTTCTTTCTCCTCTTCTTTTTCTTCATAAGCAAAATCTTTAAATGTTTTTGTGACTTCAATTTTAGATTTTCCTTGTTTAATTGATGCATCTTGTTTTAAAACTAAATCCACATCATAATATTCTTTTAATTTCTTGACATTTTCTTTTTTATGTCCGATAACATTATTGGCATCTATTGGATTTACTTTCACTTCTACTTCTTTTACTTTGACATTTAATTTCTTAATTTTTCCAACAATGGCATCATACCACATAGCGGATTCCACCAATTGTCTGAATGCTGGGTGATATGGTCCTGCTACCACTTCACTTTTTTCTTTACTTGGATCTGCAATTTCATCCGTGCTTTGTAAACCGACTCTAATAATATCAATCTTTTTATCTGCAAACATTCTAACCAATTCTTTACAAGTTTCAATTGCTTGTGGTAATGGTAATGGCTCATAAATGCCTTCTTGATATTCTTTTTCTAATTTTGTATTTTTTACCACTAAGACTGGATATATTCTTACCATTTTTGGTTTTAATTTTATCAATGCTTTTGCTGTATTAATCTCATCAATTCTTGTACTTTCTGGTAATCCTACCATCATTTGATGTCCTAACTTAAAGCCATAAAATCGAATTAATTTTGATGCTTTTTTAACATCTTGAAATGTATGCCCTCTATTTGCTCTTTTTAAGATATAATCATTTGAAGATTGCACTCCTAATTCAATCGTTTTTACTTTATATTTTTTTAGTCTTTTTAAAATATCTTTATTAATACAATCTGGTCTTGTCGATATTCTAATACTTTCCACTTTTCCGTTTTTTACATACTCATATGCTAGTTCTAATAATTCATTTTGCAATGTTTCTTCTATTGCTGTAAAACTTCCTCCAAAGAAAGCAATTTCAATTTGTGCTTCTTTATCTTTTATATGTTCTAGGTAATCATCTATTATCTTTTTTGATTCTTCTTTTGTCATATTCTTTTTTTGACCACTAATCGATTTTTGATTACAAAAAATACAATCATTCGGACAACCTAAATGTGGTACAAATATCGGTATGATATATTGATGTTTCATAGATTTACCTCTTTTCTATTTTAAATTTTCTAACGCTTTTTTTGCAGCTTGCATTTCAGCCCCTTTTTTACTTTTCCCAGAACCTTTTGCCAAAACTTTTCCATTGAATTTAACTTGTGCCTCAAATCTCTTATCATGGTCTGGACCACTTTCTTTTATAATCTCATACTCTATTTTTACATCTCCTGCTTCTTGTAATTTTTCTTGTAATACCGTTTTATAATCTTTATCACCTACATGCTTACTTGCTTGTTCAATTTCATCTTTTAAATTTTCAATAATGAATGTGTTTACTGGCTCTAATCCACCATCTAAATACATAGCTGCAATAACTGCTTCTACACTATCTGCTAATATAGCTGGTCTTTTATTTCCTCCATTGATTTTTTCTGATTTTCCTAATAATAAATAGTCTCCAAAATGATGTTTTGTTGCTACTTTATATAAACTATTTTCACATACAACGGTTGCTCTTACCTTTGTCATTTCCCCTTCTCTTAGATTCTTATAATGTGTAAATAAATATCTACTTGATAAAAATTCTAATATGCTATCTCCTAAAAATTCTAATTTTTCATTACTACTAATATGTTTTTCATAAGCATAAGATGTATGTGTTAATGCTATTTTTAGCAATTCTTTGTTTTGAAATGTATATCCTATTTCTTTTTCAATTCCTTCTAAATTCATGTTTGTTCGCTTTCCTTCCTAATTACGTCTCGTTTCATTTTGTACTTTATTATTCAGACTAGTCCAAAATTCATGATGCATTCATTTAACTTCTATTGATTCTTGAATTTTATTTCTAACTTCTTCGCATAAAATCTATTATAAATTGATTCAGGCTATCAATTAAAAATCCATATATCTGAATAGTTATATTTCTCCTTAACTTATGTCTCTATTATATACTATTTTATAGAATTTGCAAGCAAATTAAGGATTTATTCATTTATTTTTTAGAAATTTTTGCTACTTTGTTCTTTTTTGCATTTTTTTGTAGACAAGTCTATTTTGTTAGTGTATAATAAGAATGTATAATTTTATGAAAGTGAGGAAAATAAGATGTTAAATGACAAAAATCGCTCTATGAATAATAGGCAAGATAACAGAAATTTGTCTGATGTTTTTAAAGAGTTACAAGAAATTCGATATTCTGGGGCAAATGAAATAAATACATCTTCAAAACCTAATTCAGTATCTAGGACGAATACACGAACTAAACAAAAATCTACAAGACCTAAAGCAAAAGTTTCTTTTATTGAAAATAATAATATTTCTTTTGACAACAAAAAAGGTATTAAACTTTCAAATTTGCTAATTGTTCTTGTTGTTTTAGTTTTAGTCATTATTGCAATTTTTCCTATGAATGTATTTTCAGTTGAAACGGGAAATACTTCAGAAGAAACAGACGAAGTTGTAGAAACAGCATCTATTCCTACCGATTTTGAAATCAACAGAAAAGCGTTGAATATGCAAAAGATAATTTCTGAAAACTCAAGTTTTGAAAAAGTAAAAGAACAAGTTTCTGAAGAAAGGGAAATCGAATATGAAATCCAAACACAACAAAATCCAACACTTCCTAGAGGTGAACAAGTTGTTTTACAAGAAGGTGTTATGGGAAAAGAAAATGTTTCTTTAGTAAAAACTTATGAAAATGGAGAATTTGTAGAAGAAATTATTTTAGCAAAAGAAACAATTGAAGAACCAACACCACAAATTTTAGATATTGGAACTTCAGATTTCTTAGCAGACTTAAACATACATATTGGAGATACAATTTATTTAAGCAAAGACGCAACTTTAAGGAAAGAACCTTCACAAGATTCTGAAGAAGTTGCAGACATAAAAAACTATATAGATGTTAAACTTCTAGAATTACCTAATGAAGATTGGTGTAAAGTATCTTTTGATACGATTGAGGGATATTTACCTACTAATGTATTAACATCACCTACAAAAACACCAAGTATTATCGAGAAAAATAGAATCCAAAGAATTTTAAACAATGTTAATATTGAAATGGAATTAAATAAATCCACTGGCTTAACTTTAAAAGATTATCAAAAAATCTTTAAAGATTTACCAAATGATAAAAATGGAATTTTTGAAGAAAATGCAGAAGTCTTTTATAACATGGACAAGAAGTACAATGTAAATGGTATCTTTATTGCTTCTATTGCTATCCATGAAAGTGCTTGGGGTACATCACAAATAGCTAATGATAAAAATAACTTATTTGGTTATGGTTCTTATGATGAAACACCTTATGAATCTTCTTATGATTTTAGTTCATTTGCCGAAGGAATTGAAACTGTAACAAAATCATTAGTTAAATATTACTTAAACCCTGCTGGAACTAAAATCTATGATGGGGAAACAGCAAGTGCTTGGTATTATAATGGTCCTACTCTAGAAGGTGTTAACCAAAGATATGCTAGTGACCCAGATTGGCATACAAAAGTATATTCTTACATGGAAATGTTATATAATAGACTTAGTTAAAAGGAGTTATTATGAAAAAAATTAAAATAAAACATCATAAAGCTGTTTTTACAATTTTAATATTACTATTATGTATATTGTTGTTTTTGTATTATGATTTGATTTTCAGAACTTCTTATGCAAAGGATGAATTTTCTACTCAGGTTGAAAAAATTGCTGAACAAAATGAAAATCCTATCTTTAAAATCCAAAAGATATTAATATATAGTAGTGCTAATGCCATTGATAAAAGTGAAAATGAATCTTTGCAAGATTTAAGTATTTTACAATATAGTGATATTGCCATATACTTAGATAATACAAGTACAGTTTATGATCTTACAAATGAAAATACTGTAAAAGAATTATATATTGATAATATTAGTATTCAAACAGGCTCAGATAAAGGGCACCAATATGTAAATTATAAGAGTCCCTTTGAATTTGCAGAATACAAAGACATCGAAGAGTTAAATAGTGATAAAATAGAATATAATATTGTTAGTACAAATGATCAAAATAATCATACAGATTACGCAACACCAACATTTTATACAGATTGTTCAAATCCAATTACTTTAGAATATATGAACGAAAATATTGTCACAAACTATGCTACTTCTTCTGATTCTAATACAATTTCTTTTAATGGAAAAGTATTACAAGAAGCTGGTATAGATTTAAATGATATCAATTATTCTTTAAATTTTACGATTCATATTGTGAATAATTTAAATGAAGAATTTATTTGTCCTGTAAGACTTAAAGTAGATTTAAGTGGTGATGATGGGGGCATATATAAAGGTGAAAAAAATGAGAATATTTCTGTTTCAGGATATGAATATAATTTCATTAAAATTGTGAAATGAGTTTTAATAAATTGATTGCAAAAGAGAAACCATATCATTTTTTATAAAGATATTTCGGTTCAATACAAGCTCTAAGAAAATCTAAAAATCGATTACTGAGCCTCTCCAATGGAATTGCTCCCTCAGTAATCGATTTTAACATTTTCTAAGAACTTTCCAATCACATTCAATATCTTTATAAAAAATAATATGGTTTCGCTTTTTAATTAGATTTCTATTCAATCATTCAACTTTCAAGTATCACAATTTATTATTAGCAGAATCTTTATTCATTATATTCATCATAGATTTTATAATATTTTTACCTTTTATGATATAAATAACTCTATGAAAATTACTTCTCTTTTTTATTTTAAAGCTCTAAATGAATTTAAGACTGCTAGAACGGTTACACCTACATCAGCAAATACTGCTGCCCACATGGAAGCCAAACCAAAAGCACTTAATATTAAAACACCAATTTTTACGATTAATGCAAAACTAATATTTTGATACACAATCTTTAAAGTTTTTCTTGATATTTTCATGGCTGTTGCTATTTTTGATGGCTCATCTGTCATAATGACAATATCTGCTGCTTCTATGGCTGCATCTGAACCTAATCCTCCCATAGCAATTCCTATATCTGCTCTTGCTAATACTGGTGCATCATTAATTCCATCACCAATAAATGCTAATTTTGCTTCTTCATTTTTGTTTTTCAATAATTCTTCCACTTTATTTACCTTATCTACTGGAAGCAATTCACTATATACCATATCTAGCTTTAATTCTTGATTTACTTTTTCTGCAACATCTTTGTTATCCCCTGTTAGCATAACTGTTTTTCTAACACCTGCTTTTTTCAAATCTTGAATTGCTTTTTTAGAATCTTCTTTTATTTTATCACTTATTAAAATATATCCTGCATATTGTTTATTAATTGCTATATAAATAACTGTTCCGATTTCATCTACTTGTTCTATATTTTTTAGATTTAACTCTTCCATTAATTTTATATTTCCACAAGCGACTTCTTTGTCATCAATTTTGCTAATAATTCCTTTTCCTGCAACTTCTTCACTATGGATAATTCTATTTTTATCTATCTCTTTTCCATAAGCTTTTTGTATAGACATCGATATTGGGTGATTTGAATAACTTTCACAATATGCCGCTAATTCTAATAATTCGTTTTTGTCAATTCCATTTTCATTCTTAATCTTTTGTACATCAAAAACACCTTCTGTTAAAGTTCCTGTTTTGTCAAATACAGCAATTTCTGTTTTAGATAATAACTCTAAATAATTACTTCCTTTTACTAATATTCCTTTTTTAGAAGCTGCTCCAATTCCACTAAAGAAACTAAGTGGAACAGAAATGACTAAAGCACATGGACATGATACCACTAAAAATGTAAGAGCTCTATATACCCAATCTAATATGTTTGTTTGCATTATCATTGGTGGAATAAATGCTATGATTAATGCTAAAAACACAACAATTGGAGTATAATATTTTGAAAACTTTGTAATAAAGTTTTCTGTTTTTGCTTTTTTATTTGTTGCATTTTCAACTAAATCTAATATTTTACTAACTGTTGATTCTCCAAATTCTTTTTCTACTTTAATTTCTAAAACACCATTTAAATTAATACATCCACTTAATATATGATCATTTACATTTATTTCTCTTGGAACAGATTCTCCTGTTAATGCCGAAGTATCTAACATAGAATTTCCTTCTATGACAATTCCATCCAAAGGAACCTTTTCTCCTGGTTTTACAACAATAATATCATCTATCTTTACTTCTTCAGGTGATTTCTTCTTTATGTTTCCATTTACTTTCAAATTGGCATAATCTGGTCTGATATCCATTAAACTTGCAATAGATTTTCTAGACTTTTTAACTGCATAACTTTGGAAATATTCTCCAACTTGATAGAATAACATAACTGCAACTGCTTCTGGAAATTCTTTAATTGCAAAAGCACCAATCGTGGCTATGCTCATTAAAAAATTTTCATCAAAAAAATCTCCATGAAAAATATTTATGACTGCTTTTTTTACCACTTCAAATCCAACGATTAGATAACTCAATATATATAATATAATTTGTATAATGGATATTGTATTTTCATTGATATTGACAAAGTTTATTTTTTCTATCAAAACAGCTAATAAAAAAACAATGGCTGCTATAATAATTTTTCTTAATCTCTTTTTCATGTATTAGCTCACCTCTTTTCTATGCTTCTTTTAATGTTGTATCAGGCTCTATTTTTTTAACTACTTTTTTAATCTCTTTTTCTACTTCTTTTTCTTTTCCATCTTCAATTTCTACAATCATTTTTTCCGTGACAAAACTTACAGAACATTCTATAACACCTTCTAACTTTTTTACTCCTTCTTCTATTTTTGCTGCACAATTTGCACAATCTAAATCTTCTAAGATATAATTCTTTTTCATAAAAATTCCTTTCCTTTCTTTTTTATTCACTTCTTGATTTTCATCCTAGTTAAGCAATTTTGATATATAGTACTAATTTTCTTAATGTTTTATCAATTTATTTTAAGGTATTCTTAAATTTTGTTTATTGTGTGTAAAATACCATTTTCTATAATTTGTCGTGCACAAGTATCTGATAATGAATAATATACATTTTTGCCATCTCTTCTATATTTTACTAAATTTGCTTCTTTTAATGCTCTTAATTGGTGTGAAATTGCTGATTTTGTCATATTGGTTAATACTGCTAAGTCACACACACACATTTCATGAACATCTAAAGCCCATAATATTTTTATTTTTGTATTATCACTAAATATTTTATAAAAATTTGCTAATGCTTCTATTTTTGTATCTGATAACATGTGTTCTTTTACAGTATCAACCACATCTTGATGAATACTATTACAATCACATGTCTCAATTCTTGCAACCATATTTTTTCTCCTTTCTATATACAGTTGAATGTATATTCAATTATCTTTTACTATATTATAGTTGAATAACTATTCAATCATTCTTTACTTTATTATAGTTGAATAATTATTCAATTGTCAATACATTTTCTATATTTTTATTGACAAATTTGTTTTATTCATATATGAATTTTATACAGGTTACATTCATGCCTCAAAAGTCATTATTTCCAAAACATTAGTAGGTGTTGTGAATGCCACTACTGCAACCACGATTGCTATTTTGACCTTTCACCCAGATATTGTGATTGACCAAGGAATTGCAGGAGCTCATAAATCAAATATTCATATTGGTGATATTATTATTGGTGAAAAATGTTGCAATATTAATGCTTTTTCAATGCCGACAAAAGAAGAAGGGCATTCTTCTAATCCTTTTGAATGGGAGCCTAATAAAAGAGGAAAAGAAATACAAAGTGGAGATGCAAAATTAGTAAAGCTTTTTAAAGATTTCTTTGAAACAAATCATGAAAATGCAATTTATACGGGAACATTAGGAAGTGGAGATGTATTTAATCGAGAATATGATAGAATTATGTGGTTACAAAACCAATTTCATCATCTTTCTGAAGATATGGAAAGTATTGGAACATATTGTGTATGCAATCTATTTGGAATTCCATGTATTGGAATTAGAATTATTTCTAACAATGAGCTTACAAATGAGAAATTAGATAAAGAGCAAGCAATAAATTTACAAAAACTTTTTGTGAAATTTCTTGCAAATTAAACTATTTGACTAAAAAAATCTATATATAATAATTATAAGAAATAAAAAACTAACCACCAACAATTTTTCAATTGTCGGTGGTAGTTATCACGTAGAAAGATTACAAGAAAAGACTAGTTAGTCCCAATATTTAGTAGCATCTTTCCACTCAGGATAGTTATCCATCAGGTACTCTTCAGCTTTTGCAACGAGTTTATCATATTCTTCTGTAAATGTTTCTTCACACCGACCAGCATTGAAGATAACCGAACCGTCCTCATCTATAACAACAACATTTATAGAACCGTCCTCATATTGATCGGTTAATCGGTATCTTTCAATCAGACTCATATGACCATAGCGTTCATAGAATGACCCTTTATATCTGTAACTACCACGAACGCGCCCCTTACTGTCAAGCAGGTTTGCTCGCAAAATACTTGAGCCAGGAAGCTCCTGTGTTGACCACCCTTTAGGCAAAGTTGCTTCAAACAAAACATCATCGCCTATATCCGTAAAGGTAAAACCAAGTGTTTCGAAAGCCGCTTGACTCGGCCTCATATCTCGAGGCAATCTACATGTTCCCCTGCTCTGTTCAGCATTTTGGACTGTTTCAAGTCCTTCATATGCATTCTCAGAACCCATTCCAATAGCCATTGCTATCATACCTTGCAACCGTGAATCATAACTCATACTTTCATTGTCCTCCTTAATTCGTTAGTTGTTAGATTTCCTGTTTCAGCGTTTATCTTTTCGATAATCCATTTCTTATTATACTATATTTTACATAATATTTCAAATCTGAATTTATATTTCATCTATTTATACTAAAAATTAATTGTAAATTTTTACCATGTTCGCTTGTTTTTTATCTAAAAATGTAGTATATTGGTAACCATAGGAAATGAGAATATCTAGATATAACGCTTACCTGAATAATACACAAATTGCTTCGCAAGTTGGCAGCGTTATAAGCAGATGTGGTTTGTCACCTCCATTCTCACAACATAAGTTGTGAGAATGGAGGTGGTGCTATATGGTAGAACAAGCTATGTTAATGATAATATACTTACTTTTCTACAGTTTCGTAGGAATGACTATTATAGCATTTGCCTTGATTATTGCAATAGTAGTAATTTTGAGCAAATAATAAAAGCACCACATTTGCTCTGCCAAGCTTTGTGGTGTTTTATCATATAATTTTATATGGTAGCACACATTTCTGTGACTTTCATTTCCTATAACTATTATACTAAGATTTCTTTTTATTGTCAATCATTTTCTTTAACGTTGTGGGTTACTAGTTGTTCTAGATTCAGAACGTGCTTTTTCAACGTCACTTCCTACATATTGTATAATTCCATTATAATTTTCATTATAATTTCTAGATTTTTCCATTAAAATGTAGGTTAAATATGGAGTAATATAAGCCCCACTTTGTCTACAATTTGAACCATAAACTTGTGATGAATGACCTCCTATCATTACAGTACTTTCTACCTTTTTACCATTAACCTCTTGTCCCTTTTCAAATGTGTATTGTTTTCTATTCCCATAAAAAGCCATATCTGACATAAACAAATCTCCAGATGGCTTTCCATTACATATTGCATTTCTAGCATAAGTTAAATCTACATTAAACCATCTATCTCCTAACTTAACCTGATTCCATGTATGAGCGTTATTATTCATATCAGTACCATCGATAACTGTGCATTCAACATCTACACAACTTAAAATATTCCTTAAAATTTCCGAATACCCCTTACATAATGATTTTCCTGTTAATAATCCTACCATTCCGCTAGCATTTATTACCTCATCAGAAGAACGTGGCTTATTTTCTGCATCATAATCGTAATCAATTCTGTGTGCAATCTCGTCTATTATTTGTATGGCAAGTTGAAAATCATTATGCATTTTATCTGAATTCGAATTCTTATCAATATAAAGTTTACTAATAATATTATTTGCTATTGTTCTAACTTGTTTATAAGTTCTTAAATTTAAAGGAATACGTTCACCTTGATGAGCTTGATCAACTTTATCTCTGTCTGATATTTGTATTCCTTCAACATCAAAATTAGTTTCAATATAAGCTAATTTATCTAATGGAAGTTGCCCTATATTATCTATAGTTATATTAATTGGTATACCTTTATAATCATTTTGTGATTTAATCATATCTTCTATTTGTCCTAAACTTAAGTGATTAACATGTATATTCGAAAATTTTTTCCCTATACTTTTGACATCTCCATATCTAAATATATTATTTCCCGTACATACACAATATAAATTACTTACTTCCGAAGTTGTCTCTCTTCTTGCAAAATTGTTTAAATCTCTTATATCTTCTGGAGTTTCTATTAATAATAATTGATTAGTTAAATGACTAATGTCTTTGCCTTGCATTTGCATTTTTTCAAGTGTATCAAATAAATCTGATAATCCGAAAATATTTCTAAATATCTTAAAAGGCATATATGAATTTCTAGAACTATAAACTAAAAATTCATATGGAGATATTTTTCTTTTAATTTCATCTCTTTTATTTCTTTTAGCGAACGGATCACGTTCATTATGCCATTCGTAGTATAATTCGTCTATTAAGTCATAGTTAATCTCTTTTCCATAATTCATCTTTTACACCTCATTTCTCAATTAGTATATATAATTTCAAAATCTTTTCTAATCTAAAATACTGCTAATATTATACTATATTTGAACATTTTTGTAAAATTTCACAATTTCCTTTTTGCATTTTAGATAAGTATTATATTTTATGATTTAAACTATTAAACAAATATAAAATTATCTTATTTCTTTCAGTTTCTTCCATAACTTTTAACTCCTTACTTTAATTCAAAACTTTTTTCCTTTTAGTCTTATCACTTATTTCTTCTTTTGGTTTTACTTTTCTAGCAATATTATTTGCAATTTCATTTTCATCATCTTTTAACTCTAACTGATATTTTAGAGAACGATTTTCTTGTGCTATTTCAAAAGAATTATATTCAAAATCCTTAATCACCATATTTAAGTCATTTACACTTCTAACTATTTTAGTGATATCTTTACATCTTTAGTATAATTTTTTAGTTTCCGGACATTCTCGTTTGTATAACTATATATTTTTATCACTATTTAAGTGAAAAGAATATGCTAATTCTTGCTCCAATAAAACCACCTCCTTGAACTTTCTTCGAAGCACATGACTTTCATTTGGATGATTTTTATATTGTTTTTAGATAACAAAAAAATCAACCAGATTTTTTTGTACTGACCCCAAAAAATTGGACACTTTTGACTAGGTACTAGGCAGCTTGGGAATGAACTCTGTATTGTACAGGGC
>CALXFG010000023.1 GCA_944387505.1 uncultured Clostridia bacterium | reverse complement strand
GATGCCATTTTTTATATTAAAAATTTTTTTAATTTTTTTCAAAAAAACTATTGACTTTTTATAGTTGGTCTTTCTTTGTTACATATTATACTTCCTTTTTTTCATAAATTCAAATGTTTTGTAAAATTTTAAAGAAATTATATATCATGATTGCATTTATGGTAGATAAAAAAATTAATGATACTAATATCATGCTAATCCATTTGTGTTCATCAATTTTTTTTCTAAACTTTTTGTCTTTTCCTTTATGACTTGTCCTTTTTAATGCTAAACTTAATAAACCTTCTTCTGTATACTCCATTTTCATTCCTCCCCAATTGTTTTTTCATAATATGATATTCACTAAATTATGAATTTATTACTTTATTTTTTAGAAGTTTTCAGAAAATTTCTATTTTTTCTATATCACTCTTCAAAACCATACAAAATTTGTTTTTTTACGTGTTTTGTAGTATAATATAAATAGTTGGAGGAAAAGTCCTTCGGCAAATCAAACCAGAGAGGAGTATAAACATGAGGAAAGAAACAACAAAAGAAAGACGGAAAGAAAAAATCAAAAAAGCAGGAGCAACTGCTGTAATTTTTGGTTTGATTGGTATTGTGATTTTGGGCGGAGTTCTTATCGTCCAAAACGTGTCCGCAATTATTGAAGAATTTACGGACACACCACCACAGGCCTTTGCCATCTTTGTGGCAGGTGCTATAGCCCTTAAGATTGCACAAACCTTAAGGCTTTACCTGTCTATGTGGTTAAGAGCAAAGCGGGCTAAAAAGGCCCGTAGAGAACTGGATATAGCCAATAAGGCTAAAGCAGAAGCTGAAGCCAAGCTGAAAGCTACTGCTGATGCTAAGGCTGATCCTAGTAGCCTTTTGAATAAAGCTACACTCAAATAGTTCTCAGGCGCCCGATTTGGAAAATCCAAATCGGGCGTCTTTTTACTTTTTCTCTCATTTAAGTAATTGCTATATAAAGTAAATTATGATATAGTATCTTGGTACCTACAGAGAAAACTCTCTGTGAATTGCTTTTATTACACAAAGGAGGAATGCATCATGAAAAAAGCAATTGTTTTAATTCCTATTTGTCTGGTGGTCGGAGGAATTCTCTACCACATTATTCAGGCTCATAGGGTTACTGCAGAATTAGCCGGTGGCTATCCTGCTCTGTCTCTTTGGGGGCAACTAAAAAGCAGGCGTAAAAAATACGCCTGTGTGGGGAGGTAAAACTCCCTTTTTTTTATAACATAGTGAAAGTCACTTTTTCATATCCATTTGTCATTTTATAGAAATCTCCCATTCAGATACTACATACTTTTCTTATTTCATCTTATGCGTTCCTATTGTTTCAATTTTTCTGCTAACTCTTTTGTAATCCCTTTTACTTTCATCAATTCTTCTATAGATGCTTGTTTGATTTTTTCTACACTTCCAAATTGTTTTAATAAGGCCTGTTTTTTGACTTTACCAATTCCTTTAATATCATCTAATGCTGATTTGGTGATTTCTTTATCTCTTAATTTTCTATGATAGGTAATGGCCGTATCATGTACTGTATCTTGAAATCTGGTAATTAGTTTCATCAAGTTTTCTGAAATGGTTAATTCATTTCTATTTTCATCCATTAAAGCTCTTGTTTGGTGTTTGTCATTTTTAACCATACCAAATACTTTAATATTTAATTCTTTTTCTATCATTTCTAGTTTTTCTTTTTTGTCTTGTTCTGTCATATCTTCTTGCATGATGTTTTCTTTTTCTTCTTTTAAAACGTTTTCAATTGCTTGTTTTGTTGCTCGTATTTGTGTAATACCTCCATCTGCAAATATAACATCTGGAAGTTTTCCAAATCCGCCATTTGGATTTTCAATGGAATGCCTTAATCTTCTAGTAATTACTTCTTCCATACATTTTGGATCATCTTGTCCATAAACTGTTTTGATTTTAAACCTTCTAGATAAATTCTTTTTGATAACACCATCTTGCATTACACACATTCCAGCTACCATGTATTCACCTGATATATTCGATATATCAAAAGTTTCTATTTTTCTTGGTAAGATATCCATTTTTAATACTTCTTTTAATTCTAATAAAATTTCACTTTTATCTTTTTCTTTATTATCTAATGTTACTTTTGCATTATTTTCTGCCATTTCTACAAATCTTAATTTTTCACCTTTTTTAGGTGATTTGATTTCCACTTTTTTTCCTAATTCTGTGGATAACCAACTTTCAATTGCTTCTTTATCTTCGATTTCTTCTCTTATCATAATTTTACTAGGAATGTTTGGATTGTCAAAATAGTATTGTTTGATAAATCCTGAAAGAATTTCTTTATCTTCCATATCTTTTAAGTCTTTATAGAAGTATTGTTCTCTTCCTATCATTTTACTTCCTCTTACAAAAAAGATTTCTACACAAACTTCTAAGTCTGATTTTGCAATTCCGATAACATCAATACTATTTTCAGATATATTCGATACTTTTTGTTTGGCTGAAGCTCTTTCAATCGCTTGTTTTCTATCTCTTAAATACGCTGCTTTTTCATATTCCATTTTTTGAGATGCTTCTTTCATTTGTAAATCCAAATCTTTTAAAACTTTATCTGTTTTTCCTTCTAATAAATCAATAATTTCATTTACTTGTTTTCGATATTCTTCTTTATCTACATTCCCCATGCATGGTGCCAAACATCTACCTATATGGTAATTTAAGCATGGTCTTGTTCTTTCTTTTAATGTTCTGCATTGATGAATTTTATATCTTTCTTTAATAAAGTCTAACATTTCTTTCGCTGCACCTGGATTGGCATATGGTCCAAAATATTTTGAACCATCATTTATCACCCTTCTTGTGTAATAAACTCCAGGATATTCTGATTTTACATCTATTTTTATATATGGATAGGTTTTATCATCTTTTAATAATACGTTAAATTTTGGTCTATTCTTTTTGATTAAATTACATTCTAAGATTAAAGCTTCTGCCTCATTATCTACAACGATATACTCAAAATGGTCAATTAAAGAGACCATTTTTTCAATTCTAGCGGTTTTATTTGTTTTTCGGAAATATTGTCTAACTCTGTTTTTTAATGAAATCGCTTTTCCAACATAGATAATGTTATCATCTTTATCATGCATAATATATACACCAGGTTTTCCTGGTAGCTTTTTTAATTCTTCTTCTATATCAAACATTTCATCTCATTCCTTTATGACGTTATAATGAAAAGAAAAAGCATTTTATTGCCTTTTCTTTTTTCTTTCAAAATTTATCTATACTTGTACATATCCAATAACAAACTTATCTTTTATTTGATAAAAAACTTTTTTATTTTATTTATTATTTTCTTAATAAAATTTTCTTTTTTCATTTCTATTGGAAGATTTGATATATTCGTTTGAACCTTTTCCATTTTTTTAGTATTAGAATGCATCAATCTTTCTAACTGTTTATTTGAAGCTTCTTGAAATTCCTTCGTATTTTCTATTAAAATTCTCTTTAAGCTTTCTTTTTCCTTAGCATTTGCAATGTATTTTGTTACAATATAAATAATAGCACCCATTGCCTGTCTTGAAACTTGATTTTCTAGTGGTAGTTTTGGGTTCAAGATCAATGTATCATTACAGCCATTTGCTTGATGTTTTATTAAATCCATTAGGGTTTCTGGCACCTTTCTTTGATCTACACTACTAAAATTATTTAATACTTCCAATATTTGAACATAATCTTTTTTATCTAATACCATTTTCTCTACCATTCTCTCCTTTATGTGGGCTTTCCAATAAAATTCCAAATCCTCCTATTTCATCTAAGGTAAATTTGCCTTTTATTGCGCCATTAATAACATCTCCTGTAGAAAAAATTCTTTTTCTTAATGTATTTCTGCTATCATCATTAGCAATCCTTTTTTGAGGTTCACTTTCAAGAGCAATTCCATGTTTTTCTAAAATTTCTGCAATGTCCTTATCTATCCAAATTTCTGCTTTTCTATTGCCTGTTAATGCTTGGATTGTCCCAGTCCTATCTTCTTGCAAGGCTTTATCTAATTGCTCTAAGTATGTAAATTGTAATTCTTCTATTCTTTCTAATAAAAATACATTTGAAGATTTTTTTTGATTTTTTAATAAAAATTTCTTATATCCAGGTATAATCTCCCTGTACTTTCTTAACGTTTCCAAAATATCTTGTTCATTTTTTGCTTTTTCCTGTTCTGCTGTTATAGATATTCCAAGTTTTGGTTCTACATATTCTCCTACATTTTCTAATCTACTGTATAAGACTTTTACATTTTTTAATATTTCAAAAGAGTTTTCTGTTAATTCATTTTCTCCCAATGACTTAATTTCATCATCAGCGAACTCATCTATTTTTTCTATAGTATCTTCTCCAATAGTTTCTACCATTTCAATAAATTTTTCTAATCCTTCTGGTTCTATTTCATATATCTTTTTATCTTTAAAATACTCTAGAGCCACATCCTTGCATGTATATTTTCTTCCACTAAATAAGTATATGTTACTTTGTTTTTCTTTATCTAACATATTTTGTAAATATATCTTCGGCAATAAACTATTTCTTTGATAATAAGCTGATGTTGTATCTATATCTGTAATTTTATCACCAATAGCATAATATATTTCTTCTTCTGAAAAATCTAATTTTGGATTTCCAAAATCATCTTTCTTTTTTTTGTCTGCTGTTTCCTTGTCTACGACCATTTCTAAATATTTATTTTTATCTCCTAGTTGATATTCTGAAAGAGCAAGTTTATCTTCTCCTGTTTTCTCTAAGGGATATAAAATTGTTCTTTGCAATGCGTTTTCAGGATCATATGCAGAAAACGATATAAATGGATAACGTACTTTTACTTTTTTATCTTCTAATTCTAGAATATTACCATGTTTTTCAATATAATGATTGATTACCATTTCAGAAAATAAATCTTGTGTTCCTTCTTCAAATGGCAAACAATATCCATTTGTATATGTTGTTTCTTTAGCATGAAAATTGGAAAACATATGCCCATACTCATGAAGTAAATTCTTAATAACCCCTATCGTATTCCCTCTTTGCTTTGGATTCATTCTAATTAAATTATGAAAAGTATGGGATCTACCATTTACTTCAAATGGTAAACTCTCATCTAATTTAACATTTGTTCTGTTAAATACCATCTCTATAACTTCTCTTTTATCTGCAGTTAAATTCTCTCCTAATGTATCTTCCCAAAATTCTGTTATCATTTTTTGAACAAAATTAACTTCAGATGCAATTTCCGGTGTAACTTGATTTTTTAAACTTTCTATAATCTTTTTTCTATTTTGTTTATCCTTTACTAGCTTTAAAAGCTGTATCTTCATATCATTATCTTGTAACTTACATATATTATCCGTTCTTTCTTGTTCATCATCCGTTTTTAATAATTTAGTTACTGTTTCTCTATATTCTTGCAATAAATCAAGATTTTCCTCACTAATGTCTTTTTCCCAAATTTTAAAGTAACTTTTATTTTTTATAACTAGACTTCTTATATAATCATCACTAATATAAGGCAATAGCTCAGATGGTGCTTCATTTATTTTTAAACAAACAGTTGCTATTGGATAACTACTAGAAAAACGTTTACATATTGAGATTGTTTTTTCAAAATCATTACTAGCTTCTTGAATTGCTTCTGTAATTAATTCTCTTTCAGTTGTCATATCGCTTTCTCCTTTGTATTTCTAATCTTTAATCATATATTGCATCTAATCCCTCTTGTTCCGGAGATATCCATTCTATATTATATTGTTCTTTTAAAATTTCTTTTTTTGCCTTCCAGTAATTGTGGCAATATCCTGTATATGGTGTCATATTCATATAACTCTCTACCATTTTTTCTATTATTTTATCATCATTAAAATCTATAGTTTCATCTATGATGCTTTCTAATTGTTTCTTTAAATGATCTGATTTTCTGGCTAGCTTTAAATCCTGTTTTACTACCTTCATAACAATTTCTTTATCTAAATTAGGAATTTGTTTTATTTCATTTAACAACTCTTCTGAATTTTTCATATTTTATCCCTCAATTTTCATTCATTTCCTAAAATAAGCTTATTTACTCTTTGGTTTTTTAAAACTCATCTATACTTTCTACATACCCAATATATGGTAGATTTCTATAGTTTTGGTTATAATCCAAACCATATCCAACCACAAATTTATCTTCTATTCTAAATCCAATATATTCTACTTCTAATTCTTTTGTTCTTCTTGATGGTTTGCTAAGTAAAGTTGCAATCTTTAAACTATTTGGTCTTTTTAATTTAAAATAATCTTTTAAAAATGCTAAAGTTGTTCCTGTATCAATAATATCTTCTACAATTAATACATCTTTTCCTTCAATACTATTTTTGATATCTTTTACAATTTTGACTTTTCCTGTACTTTCTGTTCCTTCATAACTAGATACTTCTATAAATTCAAATTGTACTTTTGTTTTTAGTCTTTTGGCTAATTCTACCATAAAGACAACTGAACCTTTTAAAATTCCAATTAAAATAATTTCTTTTCCTTCGTAATCTTTGTCTATTTCTTTTGCCATTTCCTCTAATCTTTTTTCAATTCTTGCTTCATTAATTAATACATTCATCTTTTAACGCATTCCTTTCTTATTAAGGCTCATCTTGGTTGGAAAAGAATTATAATTTCAACCGCATTCCCCTTATTTCTTATTTAGGCTTTCTGGTTACCTATCCCCTTTTTGTACGTTTTATTTTGAACACTTATATTATATATGATTTTACTTATATTTTCAATCTTTTTATCAATTTTTCAAATATGAATCCTTTTATACTCAAGATTGTTTAACTAATTTTTCAAGAAAATAAATTTTTTTACTAGGACTTGCGTATTTTTTCTTTTTAGTATAATATAATAGCAGTAAATTAAAAGTATGCAAGAAAATATTTAGAAAGGAGGGCAATATTTCATTCATATATAGCGCCTGGACACTATTTAATAGTGTTGACGAGGTTCAGAGTTATCGAAAGATTCGGCGGGTGCTCTGATGGCTTTCACTTATGGTCATAAGTATTGATTAAAAGAGCAATAGTAATATTGTAACAAAGGTCAATACATATAGGTTTTATTTGCATACCTTTAATTCCAACAATCTCTTTTTTGCATAATTAGACTTAGCTTTCTAATTATAGAGATATACTTAAAATTTAAACAATTGAATATGATATATTTATTTAAACATATCATATTGTATGAATGGAGGATTTATATTATGTGTGGAATTGTAGGTTATATTGGAAAACAAAAAGCAAGTCCAATTTTAATCAATGGACTTTTAAGATTGGAATACAGAGGTTATGACTCTGCAGGTATTTCAACAATTGAACCAGAAGGTTTGGTTGTGATGAAAAATAAAGGAAGAGTAAAAAATTTATATAATATAAAAGGTATTGATGATTTGAAAGGTACCATTGGTATCGCACATACTAGATGGGCAACACATGGAAAACCATCTAAAGAAAATGCACACCCACATCAAGATAATTCAAAATCATTTAGTGTTGTTCATAATGGTATTATAGAAAATTATAATGAATTAAAGAAATTTTTGATGGATAATGGCTATAAATTCTATTCAGATACTGATACAGAAATTGTTCCAAATTTAATCCATTATTATTATACTAAGGAAACAAAAGAAACAGGAAAAATGAAATTTTTAACAGCTGTTAGAAATGCTTGTTCTGATTTAAAAGGAAGTTTTGCTTTAGAGATTATTTGTAAAGACTTTCCTGATAATATGATTGTTGTAAGAAAAGATAGTCCTTTGGTTATTGGAAAAGGAATTGATGAAAACTATATTTCTTCAGATATACCAGCAATTTTATCATTTACCAGAAACTTCTATCTTTTAAATGATTTCGAATATGTATTTTTATCAAGAGATTCTGCTGAATTTTATGATAAAGATTTAAATAAAATAGATAAAAAGACCCAAAGTATTGAATGGGATGCGGCTAGTAGTGAAAAAAATGGTTATGAAGATTTCATGTTAAAAGAAATTCATGAACAACCAACAGCTATTCGTGAAACAATTGGTGCTAAATTTAGTGAAAACTCAAAATGTGAATTTGATGAATTAAAATTCACAAAAGAGTATTTATCAAGTTTAAATAAAATTTATATTGTTGCTTGTGGTACAGCTATGCATGCTGGATTAGCAGGAAAAAATATCATGGAAAAAATCTGTAGAATTCCAACAGAGGTAGATATCGCTTCTGAATTTAGATATAGAGATCCATTAATTGATGATAAAACCTTATGTATTTTTATTTCTCAATCAGGAGAAACAGCTGATACCATTGCTGCATTAAAATTATCTAAGCAAAAAGGTGCAAAAACACTTGCTATTTCTAATGTTATTGGAAGTTCTATTACAAGAGAAGCAGATTATTCTATTTATACCCATGCAGGTCCAGAAATAGCTGTTGCTTCTACAAAAGCATATACTTCACAAGTAGTTTTAATGGTTATATTAGCTATTTACTTTGCAGAAATATTAGAAAAAAACTCTCAAATATTATATGAATTAAAAAAAGAAATTTTAGACTTACCAGGAAAAATTGAAGAATGTTTAAAATTAGAAGATATTGTTAAACAATTTTCAAAGAGAATTTATCAAGAAAAAGATATTTTCTTTATTGGTAGAGGTATTGATGAAACAGTTGCTAAAGAAGGTTCTTTAAAATTAAAAGAAATTTCATATATTCATTCAGAAAGTTATGCAGCAGGTGAATTAAAACATGGACCAATCGCTTTAATTGAAAAAGATGTAACAGTTGTAGGAATTATGACAGAGCCTACGTTGGTTGAGAAAACGGTTAGTAATCTTCAAGAAGTTATTACTCGAGGAGCAAAAACTTTAATTATTACAAATCAAAAAATTGATAAATCTATGTTTGATACTGTTTTAGAAATTCCTGAAACTAGCCCATATATTTCACCAATCTTATCAATTATTCCTTTGCAATTATTATCATATTATATTTCAAAGGAAAAAGGATTAGATGTTGATAAACCTAGAAACTTGGCAAAATCTGTTACGGTTGAATAAAATTTGAAAATATATGTAAATATAAAAAAGACCATTTCATTAATTTTGATTTGGTCTTTTTTTATTTTCTAATTAAAATCTATTAAATTTAAAACTTCTTTAAAACTTGCGTTATTTGTCAACACAATATCAAAAGTTTTGTTGTATTTTTCTAAATTTGCTTCTATATTTTCTTCTAAAAATCCTATTGTTATAGTATGTTTTAACTTTTCCTTTGTTACCATGTTCACATCATCTGGTATATCTCCTAGTAATACTGCATACTTTCTATCCTGTAGAATTTTGTCTAATTCTTCAGAAAACTCTATTTTATTTTTATTATATGGTGTCACATTTGTAACATCGTTTTCTTTTCTTCCATTCATATCTAAATAATTAGCATATATGTGAATATTATCATAATATGCCTGATTTTGTTTTAAATATTCTTCTATGACATTTTTTATACTACTCGATATAATGATAACTGGAATATTGTTTTCATACATTTTTCTAAAAAATTCTTTTGCACCGCCACGTAATGTTAAGTCTGTTTTTTCTACTGCTGTTTTTAATATATCTTTATTAAAATGACATTCTCTTAATAAATCCATATATGCCATAAATCTTTGTTCAAAAGCTTTCTGTTTTGCTTCATTACTTTCACTTTTGCTTAATTCTATTTCATCATGTATCTTAGCATATTTTTGTTTGAAATTTCTTCCTAATAATTCTGAATAATATAGTACTCTCCATGCACTAAAACTTTTAGCCTTTGTTATCGTTCTATCAAAATCAATCAATACATAAAAATTATTTTTATTGAATTTAATATCTTTTAATTTTTCTTGATGATTTATATACTCCATTATATACTCCCTTTATTATTACTTTTATACATTCTTATCCTATCAGAAAATTTAACATTATTCAATAGTAGCTTTATTTTTTTGTTTATCCTATTAATAATTTCACAATAATTAAACAGACTGCTCCAGGTAATCCCAATAATCCTATTATGATGCTATTGACAATATTCAATCCTATATGAAATCCAAAATTTGCACCTATTAAATTCATCACATATATAATAAACCCACCAAATATTGAATTGATAATTAGTTTCAGTATTTTTCTTAGCGGGACAATAAAAATTCGTCCAATGACAAATATAAAGCAAATACAAGCCAAATATGTAATTACATTTAAATCCATCTTCTACCTCCAATCGATAACAAATGTACCTATAACTCATTATTATGCTATCCATTGGACAAATAGACCTATCCGACTTCTTCAGTATTAGAAAGTCTATATTTTATATCATTAATCATATCTACAGTAATTCCTTTCATTTTTGCCAATTTAATTAAATGATTTAACTTTGCTTGATTGGCTTTCATTTCATAGATATAATAATCTACTAAATCATCTTGTGCATATTCAAAATTTCTATCCACATTTTTTAGTTCTCTTCTTGTCTGAATAATATTTTTAATAAGTTCAATTTCTCTCTCCTTTTCTTCTACATTTTCTATTTCACTTTCTTTCATATATATATCTTCCATAACTTTCCTCCTATTTCTCTTGTCCTAATAGTATATTCAATTATCTTGTTTTTATACTAACCGAATTTACCAACGCCCCCAATTGTACACTTCAAAAATTAAATAAATTTCGCTAAAAGTCTTGTTTTTTTCGCTATTTTGTAGGATAATATATATGTATGATTATAAATTTTGAAAGGATATTTTAAATGAAGCTAATCGATAAATTTTTAAAGAAATTGAATATTAATAGAAATACATTTGCAACATATATTTTAACCTTGATAACCGTATATTTAGCAGTAGATCGAATTGTTGAAATGCTTCTTATGATATTTACAGGTGTATCCTATTCTTATTGGGGACCTATTCAATATACATTAGCTTTGGCATGTCCAATTTTTGCATTCCTATTCTCAGGAAAATCTGAATTTGCCACTTCTAATATGAAAAAGGTTGCCATATTTTATGTATATGTCATTGGATTATATGTCATTGCAGTTTCTATGTTCACCCAATGGTTAAACATGGGCGCTTGGTTGTTATTATTATCTGTTCCAAATTACGTAGAAATCATTACAGATTTTTCAGATATTGTAAAGCCTGCATTTATTAGTATTTCACTTTATTTACCACTTGTTACTATATTCCCCGTATTTAAATGGCTATATATGGGTATTAATGATAACTTGGATCAAATTCGTTCTATTTGGGATTATCCTGGTATTGATTTATCTGATCCCAAAAAAGACAGAGGTGTATATACTTGTGAAGTCTTTTTATGTACGGATCATGATTATGGTACAGTAATTACCATTCCAGAATCTTCTAGGTATTTATCTTTATTTGTATGTGGTGGTTCTGGAACAGGAAAAACATCTTTAGTATTTGAACCAATGATTGCTAGAGATATTGAGAAAAAATACTTTTTTAGAGAAGTTTCAAAAGAAATGGGATTTACCGCACTAAAAACAGGTATTGCCCATTTAAAAAGACCTTATGATAATGATTATCTAAATGAAAACTTTAAATTAGAAATGCTAGCTCCTAATGAAGGAAAAGAAGCAGTTTATAATGCCTATATGAAAAAAATGATTTTAGGGCCTCTAAATGGCGAAAATGTATATAGAAATTTAGGATTAGAAATCATGTCTCCAGATTATGAACTAATTGAACACATGACACAAGTTTGTGATAATTATGGATTTAAATATAATATCATTGATCCATCAAATCCTAATTCAATGGGATTAAATCCTTTTGTATATGATGAACCTTCAAAAATAGCAATTACTATATCTTCTGCTTTAAAATCTATGTATAGTAATGCACATGAAGAAGTAGAAGATGCTTACAGAGAAGACTTTATTATTCAAGCAATTGAAAACTTAGCTATTTTATTAAAAGAAATGTATCCTAGAATGAATGAAGGTGCACTTCCTAATATGGAAGATATGCTAAAAATGTTTACCAACTTTGAATTGATTGAAAAAATGTGTGAAATATTAGCACATGATGAAGAACTAAAAGAAAAATATGCTATACAACTTGCATATTTCAGAAAATGTTTCTATAAAGATGGACCTGCTAAAGCTCAAACTGAAAAAGATATTTATGCAGCTGTTACACAATTAGATAATCTTTTAAGATTACCTGGTGTTAAATCTATCTTATGCAATCGATTTAATAATATCGATTTTGATAAAGCTCTTGCAGATGGAGACATTACTTTTGTATGTACAAGACGTGGTGACTTAGGTTCTTCAACACATCAAGCTTTTGGCTTATTCTTCTTAATCTCAATGCAAAATGCCGTTTTAAGAAGACCTGGTGGAGAAAATTCAAGGGTTCCAAATTTTCTATATGTTGATGAGTTCCCTGACTTTATTTGTAAAGCAACAGAAGCTATATTTACAATGTATAGAAAATATCGTGTTGGAACTATCATCTCTGCTCAAAACTTAGCACAATTAGAAACGCCAAAATCTAGAGAAAATTATAGAAACACCATTTTATCAAACTGTGCAAACAAGGTATTTACAGGAAATGCAGAAATAAGTGAACTAGAATGGTGGTGTTCAGAATTTGGTCAACACAGAGAATGGACTTACAAAGTTGATTTTGATACTGAGAAAACACAATATGCATCTAAATATGGTGATGCAAAATGGGCATATGTTAATTATTTCACACCTGGTAAATTACAATCAATGCTTACTAATAAATTATGTGCTTTTAAAGTAAAAGACATTAATGGAAAGCCAATGGTTGGACCTGGTAGATTTAATTACCTAGAATCTAAATATAAAGAAAAACAAAAAATGAAAGTATTTGATTTTGGTAAATATTCTGATGGGGTTACAACTGCTACAGAGGATGATACTTCACCTAAAAAGAAATTTGATTTGAAAAATTTAGATTTCAAAGACGAAAGAGATGAAATCAACCCAGTACAAACAGATACGACAGATTCTAAATATTTCTTTGACAATGATGATGCTGTGGTTATCAATTTCAAAAGGAATGAAAAGAAATAAAAATATACATATTAAAAAAGACTTACGATTAAATTATTTCGTAAGTCTTTTTTGTTTTTATTATATAAAAATATTCTGCTTTATTCTGACCATATATACATTTTTCTCACAAGCCATATGATTAAGCTTCTTATATGGTTAATCCAATCAATTCTAATATAATACCAGATATAACACCTATTGCATATAATAAAATAGTGATTTTTATATTTTCTTTGATACCTTTATTGGTTCTAAATAGTACTGCTAGTCCCACACCTGCACCAACTAATAATCCTGCGATCATGGTTCCAACCGGTATAATATTTTCTAAATACATTTGTGTAATGATAACTGATGAAGCACAGTTTGGGATTAATCCAATAAGTCCAGATATAATTGGTCCTAATATTGGTCTATCTAACATAAATCCTGCTATTGTTTCTTCTCCAATAAAATAAATTGCTAAATTAATGACAAATGTTATGATAAAGATAAATATAAATATGTTAACTGTATGTTTTAATGCAGATTTGAATATTCCATGTTCACAATGGCAATGTTCTTTTTCACATAAATCAATAATTTTTTCTTCATCCTCTTTTCCTTTATTCTTTAATCGCATAACCAAATCGATTAAAAATCCTGCTATCATACCAATCACTAACTTAATTGCTAATATTTTTATAATCACATCAATGGCTACCCCTTCTGATAAGAATATGGGTAACATTTCATCAGAAGTAGATAAATAAACAGCAATTAATGTTCCTAATGTTATTACTCTTGCTGCATATAAATTGGTAGCAGAAACAGAAAACCCACATTGAGGAACAATACCAAGTAATGCTCCAAAAAATGGTCCAAATTTTCCTGACTTTTTAATTGTTTCCTTTGTCTTTTCTTTCGTCTTATGTTCTATATATTCCATTAGTAGATAGGTAAGAAATAAAAACGGAATTAATTTTACACTATCCATTATTGTATCTTCTATTATTTCTAACATCTTCTCCTCCCTTTCGTATGATTTATATTACCATAAAATTCATAAAATTTCAACTGTATCTCATTAGATTCGTTTGTCGCATTAGGTTCGTTTTTCTATGCGATATTTTAGCAAATGATAAAAAAGAAAAAGGAAAATTGGGACTTTTCCCAACTTTCCTTGATACTTGATAATGGACTATCTTCTTCTATATCTTCCACAAATGCAGCCTGTTCTTCCATTATTTGCAGTATTTGGTACTACATTAATTCTAGTTGTTATTTCATCATTATTGCAACAATTATTTCCATTACTATCTACAATTCTGATAACACCATTGATTGTATTTGCTGTGTTTAAGTCATTATTATTTTCACATCCACAATGATTATTGTCTGCATGATGACAGCAACAATCCCTTCCATTATTCTGACTACTAATTGTCAATAAATTATTGGTGTTTCCATTTGCACAACTACTATTAATTGTTAATAAGTCTCCATTACCATTGTTTTGACAACGACTGCTGATGGTTAACAATTTATTATCATTATTACTATCCTGGTCACAACAACAATTTCTTCTGCAACAATCATCATGATTGTTATTATGATGGAAAAATCTACATATCAAACAAGTAATTAATGCGGTTATATAACTAATTAATGTATACACCAATGTGGCTGCTAAAACAATTAGATTTCCTATGATAAATGTAATGATAACACCTATTGCAAATATGATTCCTGCCACTAACGCTGGACATTTTAATAATTTTTGTAATGCTATTGAAAATATAATTACAGCTAATGGTATTGCAAAAAATATAAGTAAAATTGTATTCATATGCTTTCTCCTTTTTTCTTTTTACTATATTTTATGCATAATCTATTAACTTTGTTCATATTATGAAGAAGAACGCAACAAAAGTCACCATTATCTTATCATTCATATTCTACTTTGACCAAATATAGACCTTGTGGTGGCAATGTTTTTCCTGCATTTTCTCTTTTTTTAGATTCTATAATTGTTTTTATTTCATTTGGTTCTATTTTTCCCAATCCCACTTCTACAAGTGTTCCTGCAATAATCCTTACCATATTATATAAAAAGCCATTCCCAGTTAGTTCAATATAAATTCTTTCATTTCCTGCATCAATAACTTCTGCCCTATAAATTGTTCTTACACTACTTTTACTACTTGTTCCACTTGCTTTAAATGCTTTAAAATCATGTTCTCCTTCAAAATATTTTACTGCTTCTTGCATTTTTTGTATATCTAGTTTCATCGGTATATGGGTTTCTAAGTTTCTATAAATCGCTGTTCCATATTTGGAATTATTAATCATATATCGATATGTTTTTCTTTTACAATTTAATCTACTATGAAATCTTTCTTCTACTTCTTCCGCTGATTTTATAACAATTGATTTTTTTAAATTAGAGTTTAATGCTATTGGAATTTTTTCAATTGGTATATTCGAATTTGTTTTAAAATTGGCTACTTGTCCAAGAGCATGGACACCTGCATCTGTCCTTCCAGAAGCTGTTAAATCCACCTCTTCTCCTGTTATTTGTTTAATTGCTTTTTCAATTTCTCCTTGAATATTTAATTTTGTTGGTTGCTTTTGCCAACCATTAAAGTCTTTTCCATCATATTCAATTACTAATTTTATATTTCTCATAATTCAAATTCCTCTTTCTAAAATCCTTATCCATCTATTATCATGATTCATATATATTTTTTCTATAAAAAATTTTATATACTCTTTTCTTATTTTTTATTGAATTAAATATTATGCAAAGATATTTAAATAAAAACTAATCAATAAAAGTCGCATATATAGCGACTTTTATTCTTTTTTTTCTTCTTTTACTTCTTTCTCTTTGGCTTTTTCTTCCTGTTTTTCCTTACGTAGTTTTTCTCTTATTTCCCTTATTTTATTTCTTCTTTCTCTTTTTTCTACTGCAAATCTTTTTGTTACCACATTGGTAATTAAAATCTTTTTTAATGCATCTTCATTAACATCAGCAATCAAAGTTCCATCTTTTGCAATAGAAATTTTTCCGGTTTCTTCTGAAACGACTACTACAATACTATCAGACTCTTTAGATATTCCTATTGCTGCTCTATGTCTTGTTCCTAATTCTTTAGCTATATCACTATCATCTGCAAGTGGTAATACACAAGCTGCTGCTGCAATTTTATTTCCTGAGATAATCACTGCTCCATCATGTAATGGTGTTTTTGGTTCAAAGATATTCACTAATAGCTGAGGAGATACATCTGCATTCATCGGTATTCCACTAGCTACAACATCTTGTATTTTTATATCTCTTTCTATAACTATTAAAGCACCTGTTTTACTTTTTGATAATTCCACTGCTGCAATGACAATTTTATAAATATCTTCTTTTGTTTTGGTTGCTAAATCTTTATCAATTCCAAAAAACTTTGTGAATTTGTTGGTTCCTAATTGTTCAAGTCCTCTCCTTAATTCTGGTTGGAATATAACAATGATGGCAATGACTCCCAAGTTCATAATGCCTGTTAAAATCCAATTTAAAATTTGTAAATTGAATAATCCACTAAGCCAAGTAATGACAATTAATAATACAATTCCTTTAATTAACTGCCACGCTCTAGAACCTTTTACAACCTTTAAAAAAGAATATATTAAAAATATTACGATTGCTAAATCAATAATTAATGTAATCAATTCAAATGGATTTTCTTGCAATGATTTTATATATCCTACTATATTATCTGTATAAAAATTCTCCCAATTCATTCCAAAATCAATTATCATATTTTTACCTCTTTTATTATATCATTAGTGAATATATTAGTGTTGAAGCTGTTGCTACAATCATTAGCACCGCTAAAATACCAGCCATTACTTTTACGAAAATTTGCCCTTTATCATAATGTTTTGTTTTCTTTACTTTTTCTTGTTGTTTTTTCTCTTTTTTTTCTTTTTTCATTTTGCTCATTCCTTTCTTTTTTTATTATATAGGTAATGATTATTTTGTCCTATATAAGATTTTTATTTATATATGTATAAATATTTGCATGATTTTATATTAGAAGTTTATACTAACATTTATATTATATCACTATTTTCTTATTTTTTGTAGGGGTTTAGATAAAATTTTTATTTTATTTGTCGATGTGAGAATTTCATAGCAATTTTTCTGTGCAATGATGTTTTTTTATTCAATAGAAAAAACGATTTTCCCCTATACAACAAAAAAATCCCCCACCGAAGTGGGGGGAAACTTTTGGAGCTGAAAAAGTTTACCATTTACTTAACAGCATACTTTTTCACTTCATCGAATCTTTCTTCGATGTCCTCCAGAAACCATCCATCTTCATAAAGAGACAGGATGGTCATAATTGCTTCTGGTCGATGAGTTGATGACTCATCTTTAAGTGTCCCCATCGGGAGCACCTCCTTTCTACGAATCCAATGTTGGCAGTTCCAACTTTAATTATAACATAATTTACATAATTTTTCAAATGCTGGTTTTATAAAACCAGCATTTATCTTTACATTCTTTAAAATGTATATCACAAACATATATATCCAATCATAAATGGACTCTTCTATTTTTTAATACCACCTAATCTTCTAAAATGCATATAAATACTATGATTACTTCATAATCTCTAATATCATTTTAGGTTTTTCTATTTCTTTATTCTCTATTTTAATAACTTCTAATAATTTCTTTTTCGCTTCTTCTAGTTTTTCTTTCGAATTTGCATATATAGTAACTAATAAATCGTCCTTTTTAACTTTATCTGAAACTTTTTTATTTAATATAATTCCTACTGCATTATCAATACTATCTTCTTTTCGAATTCTTCCTGCTCCTAAATCACAGACAATTTTTCCAATTTCTTTTGCATTCATACTTTGTATATAACCATCTTTTTGACTATATACCTTCTCTATATAATTTGCTTTTGGAAATTGATGAACGTCTTTTATATATGAAGCATCTCCTCCTTGATTTTCTACCAATTGTATGAATTTTTCATATCCTTTTCCATTTTCAATATTTTCTAATAATCTTGCTTTGTTTTCTCCTATATCTTCTCCTTTTCCTGCCAATTTTACCATATAGGCTCCTAACTCTAACACGACTTCTTTTACATCTTCTGGCATATCACCTTTTAAAAATTGAATGGCTTCTATAACTTCTAAAGAATTTCCAACAGCATATCCCAATGGTTCATCCATATTTGTAAGTACACATACTGTTTCTTTATTTGCTAATTTTCCAATTTCAATCATTTCCTTTGCTAATTCTTCTGCCTTCTCTTTTGATTGCATAAAAGCTCCTGAACCACAAGTAACATCTAAAACAATTTTTTGCGCTCCACTTGCAATTTTTTTACTCATAATACTAGAAGCAATTAATGGAATACTTTCTACACAGGAAATACTATCTCTCAAGCTATATATCTTTTTATCTGCTGGTGCTAAATTTAATGTCTGTGAAATCATACTAATTCCTACTTTTTTCACATTTTCTACAAAATTGTGGATATCGATGCCTGTTTGATACCCTGGTATGGATTCTAATTTGTCAACTGTTCCTCCTGTAAATCCTAATCCTCTTCCAGACATTTTTGCAACTGGCACACCTAAAGAGGCAACAAGTGGTAATAAGATTAATGATACTTTATCTCCTACTCCCCCAGTTGAGTGTTTATCAACAATGATTTCATTTAATTTGGATAAATCTAATTGTTCTCCTGAGTTTGCCATTGCTATTGTCATGTCTGTTGTTTCTTGTTTTGTCATTCCATTTAAATAAACTGCCATAATTAATGCAGCAGCTTGATAATCTGCTACTTTATCATTTGTATATCCATCAATAAAATATTCAATTTCTTCTTTTGTTAATTCTTTTTTATCTCTCTTTTTTTCTATAATTTCTAAAATGTTCACCTATTTTCCACTCCTTATGTGTTTTAAAATACAAGTTTAATCCTTTTGTTATATATTATAATTTACTACATCACTAAACTTTCAATGTTCAGTTACTATTTTTATACAAAATGTTTAATAAATGTTCTTCTATGTATTGGACATGGTCCATATTCTTTTAAAGCCTCTATATGTTTTGCTGTTCCATATCCTTTATGATTGATAAAACCATATTGTGGATAGATTTCATCCCATTCACGCATAATTCTATCCCTTGTTACTTTCGCAATAATGGATGCTGCTGCTATGTTATAGCATTTAGCATCTCCTTTAATAATAGAGTCATATGGAATTCCCTTTGTATTAATATGTGTTAATGCATCCACTAATATTAAATTTGGTTTTACATCCAATTCTTCCACTACTTTTGTCACACCTTGTTTGGTTGCATTTAAGATATTGATTTCATCTATAATATCTTGTCCAATAATAGCAACTGAATAACTAATAGCCTCTTCTAGAATTACATCATATAGCTTTTCTCTTTTCTTTTCTGATACTTTTTTGGAATCATTTACACCTTCTATCATAGAATCTTTGGGCATAATAACTCCTGCAACGACAACAGGACCAGCTAATGGTCCTCTTCCTGCTTCATCTATTCCACAAATATATTCAAATCCTTTTTCATAAAGTTGTTTTTCCATACTTTTCAAATTGGTTAATCTTTCTAATTCTTTTTCTTTTATTGTCTCCACTCTTCTTTCCTTATAATTCTATTTGTTCAATATCTGTTAAAGAATACTTCCCATTATATCCCATAGTATGATATATTTCAGCTGTTGTATCCTCTATATTATATACAATAATATACCACCCATTTTCTTGGTTAGATTCTACATCATTAATCCCCATATTCTTTATATTATCTGTAGAAAGTATATATACTTTTCCATTTTCTATATCTTGTTCTGCAATTCCTATATTTTTTGCTTGATCAATTTGTTCTTTATGCACTTTTTCATTTGCCTCATTTACTTTATTTATATTTTCACCTTTATCATCCCCAGTTAAATATTGTTCAGCATCTTTGTACATTGTATCTGTATTAGGATTAACGCCTAATTTAAAACTTGCATTTTCAATATATTCTTTTGCTTTTGTTTCTATTAATAGCATATTTGTTTTTAATCCTTCTAAGTTTGCTTTTTTTATAGAATTTGTTCCTGCATAAATTGTTATCCCCGCCAAAATCATTAAAATAATTATTGTTATTATTAATACAACAAGTGTAATACCTTTTTCATTTTTTTTCATTATATCAATCTCCTATTATACTAAAATTGCTATTATCATATTACTATATAAAAAAATCTACTTTTACACCTAATAGATTTTCAATATCATCTGATTCTATTTTTCTTATTATATCTTTTTATCATATTTTTTTCAATAAAATTTTGTCGAATTTAATCGAAAATCTTTTTTCATTTTATATAAAAAAACACATATAAGCGACCACAAAAAATCCTATTTTCTTCACATAAATTTCACAAATCTATTGTATTATATGTACAGAATAGGTTAATATATATATAACATAGGAGGTAATATATATGGAAAATAATAATCAAGAAAATGAAACAAACAATTCAAAATTCAAAGCTGTTTCAAATCCAAATAACTATAAAGCAGTTTATGAAATGGATAATAAACCTAAAAAAAAGTTTAATTTTGGAAGAACTGTAGTTGTACCATTTTTTAGTGGTATTGTTGGCTGTGCAGTTGTACTAGGTACTTGTTTTGGTGTTCCAACAATCAGAAATCATATTATAGGAAATGCAAGTTCTAATTCTTCTAATTCTTCTGGTTCACCAACTGCAGGATATGTCGATCAAGTTTCTTTATCTAATTATTCTGATACAGCTGTATATGCAGCTAACAAAATTTTGCCATCAATTGTTGGTATCCAAATTGAATATAATGTCACATCTATGTTCTCTATTTTTGGAGGAAATCAAACCTCTACAGCTACTGCAACTGGTTCAGGTATTATCATCAGTGATGATGGATATATTTTAACAAACAACCATGTTGTTTCTTCTAGTGAAGCAGAAGCATATTATCAAGTATCAGAAGCAACAAAAATTACCGTTACTTTATTTAATGATGATACACAATATGATGCAAAAATTGTTGGTACTGACGAAGAAACAGACTTAGCTGTTATAAAAATTGATGCAACTGGCTTAACAAAAGCTGAATTTGCTGATTCTGATTCTATTAAAGTAGGAGAATTTGCAATGGCTGTTGGTAGTCCTTTAGGATTACAAAGTACAATTACTTGTGGTGTTGTTAGTGCTGTTAACAGAGAAGTTACTGATTCAGATGGTAAAACCTATACACTAATCCAAACAGATGCAGCTATCAATGCTGGTAATAGTGGTGGTGCTTTAGTAAATAGTGAAGGAAAAGTAATTGGTGTTAATACTTTAAAATTAACTGGTAATGATGTTGAAGGTATGGGATTTGCTATACCAATCAATTCAACAACAGATATTACTTCTCAATTAATTCAATATAGTAAGGTAAGAAGACCATATATTGGTATTACTGGAATGGATTTAGATGCTGAAACTGCTAAGAAAAATAATTTAGTAGAAGGTATTTATGTTAAAGATGTTGAAACATTTTCAGCTGCTGAAAAAGCTGGTATAAAAATCGGTGATGTTATTATCCAAGCTGACGGAAAAGATATTAAAACAATGGATGAATTAAATGAAATTAAAAATTCACATAATATTGGTGATGAGATGAAAATTAAAGTAAATAGAGAAGGCGAAGAAAAAGATTTAACAATTACATTAGGAGAACAACCTTAAAAAAATGATTACTTCTTTTTCACTTCCAGTTCACAGAATGGACAAATTTACAGATTATAATACAAACATAATCAGTAATCAAATACTGATTGAAATAAAAAAACATCCCCTTTTATTTTCAAAAAGAGAAGCCTCAAAGCTTCTCTCTTTTTTGCTATTTGGGACAATTTGAGGGATTTGGGAGACGGACTCATTTTTCCCTTTTTGTTAATTAGAAATAAGAAAAAATATAGAATATAAAAAAATGAAACAATTTTGCGTATCTAAATTTGAATTTAGAAATTCTAAAATAAAAAAGTGAGGAAAGCTCATTTTGCTTAAGATTTACAGCAACAATGAGAGAGGCTCACTTTTTTATTAAAGAATTTCTATGAAAATTTAGCTTATACAAAATTGTTGAATGACTTTATATTCTATATTTTTCGATTTTTATAATATTTAAAAAAGGGAAAAATGAGTCCGTCCCCAAAATCCCTTTTCAACAAATTTATATAATTACTAAATCCATTTCGCTTGTTAAATTTTCATTTCCATATGCATAAATAATATATATTTTTCCGTTTTTTATAAAAAAATCTTTAGCATTTTCTATTTTGTACATTTCATTTTCTGGATTTCTTTCAAAAATCGTATAACCTAAACTTTTTAAATCTTGTACTCTTTTCTGTTGTGATGTTATTTCCCCATTGATTTTATTTTGAACATCATTTGCATTTAACTGTTTCCTTTCTATCATTTCCTCTAAAGTTATCTCCTTGTTGTTTTTTAAATCATAGTTAAATGTTTGAATAATTAATCTTTGTGCATTAGCACCTTCTTTTAGATTTGATCTAATAATGAGAGATAAAATATCATTTTCTATTGTTGCCTCATATTGAAGTGTGTAAATAATATTTCTATTTTCTGTTTGTACAGTATTTTCAGCTTTTTCTTCATATGTTTGCTTAATTTCCTTATTATATTGTGATATCGTTTCATTATCAATATTAATATATGGAATATTTAAATTCAAATCATAGCTATTTTTTTTATTTTCTTCTTTAGTATAATATGTGTATACGAAATCCTGACTTTCATCAATTTTTTTTACATTTGCATCTGTTGTATATGGCTCCAATTTATTTTGAAAAATATCATCAAAATTGGAAACTAACAATAGCTCTCCTTCATCTTCTTGTGTAGAAGTTGTTCCCCCAATTGTTATTAATCTATCTAATTCATCACTTCCATAATAAACGGATAGTCCCACAATTATAATGGCTATAATACAGCTAATGATAGAAATTGTATATATAATAACAGCTTTCGTACTAATTTTTTCCTTCTTTGGTAAATTTACATTCATTTGAATACCTCTTATACTATAATCTGATTTTATTATAGCATTTTCATATAAATATTTCAACATGAATATCATTAAATTTATTGACTATTCGTGGAATTTGGGGTATGATATATATTGTATATTTATATAGAAATGAGGAGTTTAAAGTATGTTATGTTCAGAATGTAATAAAAACCCAGCTATCCTTTTTTATAAAAAAATTGAAAATGGTAAAGAATCTTTAGAAGGGTATTGTTATGATTGTGCAAAAGCCAAAGGCATTAACCCTAATGAAGTATTATATAGACAAAATGAAATTTTATCTAAAGATAATGTAAATTTAAATGATATGACAAAACAATTTGAAACCATTTTTAAAGATTTAGCTGAAAATATTAACTTAGAAGATATCGAAAATATCGATGGCGCCATCACTTTTGAAAATAATGGTGATGACAATGGAGATGGTAATGGTAAAGTTACTGGTGCAGCCATTCCATTAAGTTCATTATTCTCCAATATGTTTGGTAATTCAAATAATAATAATGGTAATAATGAACAAGAATTAAATAATGGTAGAAAAAAAGTAAAAGTAGAAAAAAAGAAAAATACCAAACAAAATAAAAAGAAAAAATTTCTAGATACTTATGGTACCAATCTAACAGCAAAAGCAAAAAATAACGAATTAGATATTGTTGTCGGAAGAGATAATGAAATTAAAAGAATTATCCAAATTTTAAATAGACGTTCTAAAAATAATCCTTGCTTAATTGGTGAACCAGGTGTTGGTAAAACCGCTATTGCACAAGGATTAGCGATTCGAATTGCTAATCAAAATGTGCCTGCAAAATTATTAAATAAAGAAGTGTATCTTTTAGATATGACTGCTGTCATTGCAGGAACACAATTTAGAGGACAATTTGAATCTAGAATGAAAGGAATCATTGATGAATGTAAAGAATATGGAAATATCATTTTAGTCATTGATGAAATCCACAATATCATTGGTGCTGGTGATGGTGAACATTCTATGAATGCTGCCAATATCTTAAAACCTGCCCTTTCAAATGGCGAAATCCAATTAATTGGTACGACTACTTTAAAAGAATATAGAAAATATATTGAAAAAGACTCTGCTTTAGAAAGAAGATTCCAACAAGTTTTAGTAGAAGAACCAAATATTGATGATTCAATTGGCATTTTGGAAGGTATCAAAAAATATTATGAAGAATATCATAAAGTAAAAATTTCTTTAGATGTCATTAAACAAGCTGTTATTATGTCCGAAAAGTACATTCATGATAGATTTTTACCAGACAAAGCAATTGATATTCTAGATGAAGCTTGTTCAAGAATCAATTTAGAGAATAAAGAATTATTTACTTTAGAAAAATTAAAACAAGAACTAGAACAAGTACAAGCAGAAAAAGAAGAAGTCATTGCTGCTGATTCTACAGAAGATTATCAAAGGGCAGCTGATTTAAAAACCCGTGAATGTCAATTAATTGAACAAATTGATAAATTAAATAAAACGATGAAACCTAGACAATTAACTGTTCAAGATATCGCCAATGTCATTGAAAGTTGGACAAAAATACCTGTACAAAAAATTACAGAAGCAGAAACGCAAAAATTATTAAACCTAGAAACCAATCTTCATAAAAGAATTATTGGTCAAGATGAAGCTGTAAGTGCTGTAGCCAGAGCTATTCGTAGAAATAGAGCAGGTTTAAAATCAACTAAAAGACCACCTTCATTTATCTTTGTTGGTCCTACTGGTGTTGGTAAAACAGAACTTGCTAAGAGTTTAGCTTATGAAATGTTTGGATCTGAAGATTCTATTATAAGAATCGATATGTCAGAATATATGGAGAGTCACTCTACTTCTAAATTAATTGGTGCACCTCCAGGATATGTTGGTTATGATGATGCAGGACAATTAACTGATAAAGTTAAGAGAAAACCATATTCTATTATTTTACTTGATGAAATTGAAAAAGCACATCCAGATGTATTTAATATTTTATTACAAGTATTAGATGATGGAATCTTAACAGATAGCCAAGGAAATTCTGTTAGTTTTTCAAATACCATTATTATCATGACATCTAATGCAGGTTCTAACTTAAATAATAATTCTATTGGATTTGGAAACTCTATGTTAAATAAAAATAAGATTATGGATAGTCTAAAAGATGTATTTAGACCTGAATTCTTAAATAGAGTTGATGAGATTGTTACCTTTGATCCATTAACCAATGAACAATTATTACAAATTGTTGATTTAATGCTAAACGATACAATAAAAGCTTTGTCAGATAAAGATATTAAAATGAATATGACAGAAGCCGCTAAAAACTATATCTTAGAAAAAGGAACAGACATTAAATTTGGTGCTAGACCATTAAGAAGAGCTATCCAAAGATATGTTGAAGACGAATTATCTGAAATGATTTTAAGACAACAATTATTAGATGGACAAACTGTCAATATTGATTTTGTAGATGGAAATTTAAAATTTGAAGTAAAATAGGAGATTTTTATGTTAAAACATGTACCAAACGCACTAACAATTATTCGATTTTTATTGATACCATTTATTGTAGTAAATATTTTTAATGGAAATTATATCATTGCCTTCATATTCTTCACTGTATCTGGTGTTACAGATATTGCGGATGGATGTATCGCAAGGAAATTTAATTTGATATCTAACTTTGGAAAATTAATGGATCCTTTGGCAGATAAATTAACACAAATTTCAACTCTTGCATCTTTAACTTTAATTCATATTATTCCTATTTGGATACTTGCAGTAGTATTATTGAAAGAATTAATTATGATTGCAGGCGCATCTTTCCTTTATGGTAAAGATGTTGTGGTATATAGCAAATGGTATGGAAAGTTGGCAACTGTGCTTTTCTATGTTGCTATTGTATTTTCCTTATTAATTAATCAATTTGATTTAGAATCCATTTGGTCTAATTTAGATTTATGGCTATTCTATTTAGCTTTATTTGCTACTGTATTTTCTTTATTGATGTATATTAAAGATGTTTATAAAAAAGGATTTATTGATAAAGAAGATTTAAAGAAAGAAGTTACCATTGATAAAAAAGATAAAAAAGAGAAAAAAGAAAGAAAAAAAGATGAAAACGCCCGTTAAGGCGTATCATCTTTTTTTGCTTTCCTATAATAGATAATCATCCCTCCAATTATCAGTCCAAAACTGATAATTAGACCGAGCACACTAGATTGGGTTGGTATCAGACCATAAATTGTAACTGCTATGATTAGTCCTGCTGCTATAGTAGTATAAAAAAGACGATTCTCCCAAAATTGGGGAAATCGCCTTTCTTGAAACTCTTATCTTGTGCGCAGTCTGTACACAATAAGTGCACAGATGCATGCCAGGATAGCGAGAATATTTAAAGTAACATTCTCTTGTCCCTGTCCCAGTGCTCCTGCGGCTCCAATTATACAGCCAAGTATAATTAAAGCTAAGATATTTTTGTGTTTCCTCATTTTTTCACCTCCTTGTACTACTCGGAGGCATACCCTCCAAGAATTGTAAAATCCCCTTCGGGTACAGCAAACGCTACCTTTATTATACCACATTTACATAATTTTTTCAAAATTTATTCATAATCTTCAATTAATTGATTCAATTCCACTCTTCCATTTGCTTCAATACCATTTTGTAATTCAATTCTATCTGTTTCTGTTAAAAATTCTGTTGCTATATCTGTTTCTTCCACTAATTCCTCTGTATCTCCTGTTTTTAGATATACAACTACTTTCCCATCTTTTTCTCTTAAGACATAATGTTCTCCACATTCACTATCAAAATCTCTATATAATATAATTTGATTTCGTGAAAACTCCTCAATTGTCCATCCTTGATATTGTTCTTGCAAATCCTCTTCTGTTTTATTGACTAATTCAGTTGGAACACTTGCATATTGTTCAATTGTATGTCCACAATCATTATAATGTCTTCTAAATATAATGGAACAATTTGGAGATATTTTTTCTCCTTCTGAGCTCGTCTCCTCTACTAATGTATTGCTTTCTACCATTTCTTCATATTCATCTGTACATTCATCATAAATTTCTTCTTGATTTTGTTCTGCTATTTCTGTTTCATTTTTTTCACCTGAAAGATTTTTTATAATAATAGTTCCAATGACTGTTCCTAAGATAAATAATACAATAATGGATGAAATGATTATACTTTTTTTCATTTTCTTATATTCCTTTCCAAAGATAAAATTGATTCTTAAAGTTTTTATCATTTTCAAGTTTACCTTTTCTCACCTTTTATAGTATTATTTACCTTTTTTTCTCCTTTATACATTTTCTTGTATTTTTTGGCAATAAAGACATAAAAAAGTTGCCAAAATGGCACGTCTCCTTTGGCAAACTCTAATGTAACTTTTAGTCCCCTATAAACTTTTTCACACGAATCTTTCCTTTGCGATTAACAGTTATACGAATTTCTCCATTTTCATCTGTTCTAAAAATCTGCATACCGAAATGACTGTAACCTCTCTAGAATAGCATCGTTTGGATGTCCAAACATATTATTTTCTCCTACCCCGATAATGGCTACCTTACTATTTACTGCTTTTAAAAATTCCTCTGTTGATGAACTTTTAGAACCATGATGTGCTACTTTTAATACAGTTACTTTCAAACTATCTAAATGCTTTTTATAAGTATCTAATATTTTCTTTTCGGCAATTTCTTCTATATCTCCAGTAAATAACATACTAAAATCTTTATACTGTAATTTCATTACCATGGCATTATTATTTAATTGATTTTCTTCTATTTGCTTTTCACTTGGCCATAATATATGAAAGGCGACATCCCCTATTTTTATTTTGTCACCCATCTTTACTTCTTGTACTTGTAAATTCTTTTCTTGTACGATTTTAAAAAATGCTTCATAATTATCACTTGTTTCGCCCTGTTTACTAATAAATATTTGTCCTACCTTTAATTCTTCTAATAGTGACAATATTCCACCTACATGATCTTGATCAAAATGCGAAATAAATACATAATCTAATTGTGTATATCCTTTGTCTAGTAAATACGGAATTAGCGTATCTTTTCCCACATCAAATGTACTTGAAGTACTTCCTCCACCATCTATTAAAATGGTCTTATGATTTGGTGTAATGATAAAACAAGAATCTCCTTGTCCCACATCTAAGAAATGAATTTCTAAATTTCTAGGAAATTGGTACATTCCTATCAAGAAAATTATTATAAAAATTGCTTTATATGTTCGCTTAATAAATGCTTTTACATTCTTTTCTCGAAAAATTTCCTGATATATGTTCCTTACTTCTTTCTTTTTTTCATATGATTTGTATTTCATCAGGGCAATTAAATTTTTTACTCTTCCTTCTGTATTATTTATGTATTTACTTGTATAAATCATGTATATTCGATTTCCTACCAATATCACAATGTAATAAATAATGATAGATAGAATGCTTGGTGTGGGTACATTTATTTTTGAGAAAGGCAAATTTGCTAATTTTGAAACTTGTATTAAGACTTTAATCCCGAATGATAAAAAAATAGAAATCAATTGTGAAATTTGTACATGAATAAAAGAACAAAAGACAAAAATAATGGATAAAAACATAATGGGACCAATCATCATACTGACCAAAATATTGGTTATTACAAAATAAATGCCTATCAGATTAAAATGATAAAGCATAATCGGAAGAATCATCATTTGTGCAGAGAGTGTCACAGATATCATATCTTTTAATTTTTCTACAATATTAGAAATTCGTTTACTCCTCTTTATTCGTATATTATCTCTTATCCATTTTATATTATCTAAATACTGCTTTATATTTTTATTGAATAAGATAATCCCTATCGTACCTAAATATGATAATTGTAATCCAACACCTGTAATGGCATATGGATTTTGTATTAAGATAATTCCTAAAGAAATAGCAATTGATGTCCATATATCATTTTTTCTATATACTAAAAAAGCGAGTATATTCATTATTCCCATAATACCTGCTCTTACAATTGAACTTGTATATCCTGTTAGAACCATGTAGAATACTACTCCAAAGATAACTACATATTTTACCTTTCTTTTTCCTAACCACTTTTTAAAAACCACTTCTATTCCGATAACAATATACACAATATGCATGCCAGATACTGCTAAAACATGAGAAATATTGGCAATTTGAAACTTTTCTTTTAACTCTTCTTCTAGAGCTGTGGTATCTCCTAAGATTAATCCCTTTACAATTTGCTCTTCTTCTTTTTCTAAAACTTTTTCAATATTCTCTGTGATTGCTAGCTTGATTGTATTGATGCTCTTGTGAATCCAATTTACATTATCTGAAGATATTTTTTGATAGTTTTCAACTTTTATCGTACCATATATATTGACAGATTTTAAATATAACTGATAGTCAAATCCACCTGTATTTCTTTGTTCACTCCCTTTTCTAAATTCTCCTTGTAATTTTACTTTGTCACCATATTCCAATAGGTTATCTTTTTTTACTTCTATATAGATTTGCGTAGAATGATATTTTTTAGATGAATTCACTGTTAATACTTTCAGTTTATATCGATTTTTATATTCTCTTTCTTCTTGATTACTAATAATAATTCCTTCTACTGAAATATTTCCTTCAGGATATAAATTTTCATATCGCTTTTCTTTGAATAAAAAAATCGTATTAGAAATCACAGAACTAATGACAATTAAAAAAATAACTTGTTTTGTGAGAATTAATTTGATATATCGAACATATCGATGAATTGAAAATAATTGAAATGATGTATTCTTTTTACTTTTAAAACATTTTTTAAAAAGTATCATCAAAAATGAGATAATCGAATTTCTTTGATTTTTTCTATAAAACAATATAGCTATTAGGATATATAAAAGGACTATACTAAAATGTAAGTATAGCCCCCATATAATTCCAATCATATATCCTATAACTATAACGACAATTGGTCTTTTCAAATTTGTTATCATTCCTTTTCATTATAGTACTCTTCTTGCACCCACATAATTATTATTATAATATCCTGTGCTTAAAGAATCAATTCTAACTCCTGTTGATGGAGTTGATGCATGGATGATTTGTCCTCCACCAATATATATCGCCACATGATTAATACCAGATTTACCAAACATAACTAAGTCACCTGGTTGTAAGTTAGCTCTACTAACAGCAACACCGTTACTATATTGCCCTGCAGCAGTTCTATTTAAAGATATTCCATATTGCTTAAATATATATGAAGTAAAACCTGAACAGTCAAAACCTGTACTTGGTGAAGTTCCTCCATAAGTATATTTAGATCCTAAATATTTTTTAGCTGTTGCCACAATTGATGAACCATTACCAGATGCTGGTACATTTGTTGTTTGTGCTGTAGTTGTTTGACTAGCTTTATTGGTGGTTGTTTTTGTACTACTTGTTCTTCTAGAAGTACTCTGGCCTCTTGATGTTTCTTGTTTCGTATTTGATAATAATGAAGATGAAATATATCCTTCTACATTATTGACTTTTACTTTACTCCAGCCATTTTCTTCACTATAAACTTGAACTTCTGTATTTAACGCTACAGTCGTTACAATTGTACTAGAAGTATTTGCTTCTTGTCTTACATTTACTGTCGTTGAATTTACATATTGCGTTTTGATTGGTGTTTCTTGAGCTGGTTCTTCCACTACAGGTTCTTCTTGAACTTCTTCTGTAGTTTCTTGCACTGGCTCATCTTTCTTTAATTTATCTTTTCTTAACCAACCTTTTGTTGTTTGTGTTTCTACACATGCCCATCCATTCATGATTTCTGTGACAGTAACTGTTTCATCTGTTTTTAATTCTATCACATCTGTTGCATTAATTGATGGTATTAATTTTAGTCTTGTATTCTCTGAAATTTTATATTCGCCTAATGTTACTTCTCCTGTACTGTCTGTTTCAGTACTTTCTTCTGTTGTATTTTCTGTTACTGTATTATTTTCTTGTGTACTATTTTCACTTACTTGATTATTATCTTTTGTAGTTTGTGAATTTGAATTTACTGTAACTAGTTCTTTACTTACATATCCTGTAATGTGATTATATGTAACTTGATACCAGTCACCTTCTTCTCCTTCGATTTCAACTTCTTGATTCAAAGTAATTTGTTCCAAGATTTTACTCTCAGCATCTGCTGTCTCCCTTAAATTAGCAACATCTACATTGATTGTTCCCGTATTTGCTGCTAAGCTGATATTTATAAAAAGCAAACTAGCTAATGATATAATTGCCATAATAAAAATGCTTTTTATATTCATTTTACTTTTCATTGTAATCCTTCTCCTTAAATATTTTATATTTTAAAAAAAGTAGTACCGGAACAGTATACTATAAATCTAAAAAAAAGTCAAATTTTTGACTTTTTTCCAAAATTTTGAAATTTATACCACTTCGTTTTTTATCAATAATTTTACCATATTATATATAAATTTTTGTTTCTCTAGATTACATTTTATAATTAACTCATACAATTCTTTATCCATATATCCTATTATATGATTACTTTTCTCATTTAGAACATCATAAATAGAAATATTTAAAAAATCACATATTTTCATAAATGTTTTCAAATCTATTTTCGTTTTCCCATTTTCTAATCTGCTTATATAGTTCATAGATATTCCTAAAAAATCTGCCATTTCTTTTTGACTAATTTTATTTTCTATTCTTGTTGCCTGTATTCTTTTACCAATATTAGAAAAATCCATATTCATATTATCACTTCTCCTTTATTGGTAAATATAACATTATAGGTTTTATTTGTCAATACATTTTTTTACATAATAGTAAAAATTAATTTTCAATACTCTTAAATGCATACGTATTATTGACAACCTTGTCATAAGGTGCAGGATTTTCTAATTCTCCAGCCAAAGTCATAACTTCTTGAAGTCTATTAAAACTTTCTTCTTTTAATACTGGTGTATCATTCCATGCATCTATATCTTTATATGTTTGAATTGCCCCTGCTAACATTTCAATACTTGTATCTGGAAAAAAGTCTTGTATAACAGTTGCAATCTCTTCTGCAGTATGTTCTTTTACCCAAGTTTGCCCTTTATAAATTGCGTCTGTAAAGTTTTGAATAATATCTTCATTTGCTTCAATATAGCTTTTTTTAGCAAAATAAGCTGTATATGGTATTTCTCCTGCCTCTTCTCCAACTGATGCCACTACATATCCTTTTCCTTCTTGTTCTGTTAGAGAAGCTGTTGGTTCAAATAAGGTTACATAGTCAGCATTTCCAGCGGCAAACGCACCTGCCATTAAATCAAATTTAATACTGTCATCTAATACCACATCTGTTTCTGGATTAATTCCATTCTTTTTTAGAACATATTCCAAGGTCATATATGGTACGCCACCTTTTCTTCCTGGAATAACTGTTTTACCCTTTAAATTTTCCCAACTAAAATTTTCTTCATCTGTTCTAGAAACTAATAATGAACCATCTTTTTTCGTTAATTGTGCAAATACTTCTGTATAATCTTCTTTTCCCTCATTATATACATAGATAGATGCTTCTGGACCTGCAAATCCAATATCTACTTGATTGGCTAATACACTTGTCATAACTGCATCTGCCCCTTGACCAGTAGACAATTCAATTTCTAATCCTTTTTCTTCAAAGTATCCATTATTGATTGCTACATACTGTGGTGCATAGAAAACAGAACGTGTTACCTCACTAACATTGATGGTTTGTAAAGCATTTTGATTGGTTCCTGTTTGACATTTTAGAGCTACAACAGCAATAACGATTACTATGAGTACAATGATTACCACTAGTGCAATTTTTCCTTTTTTACTCATTTCACACCTCCTTATTTTTTTCTTCTTATATTTTATGTTTCTTGTTAGAATGTGTGAAATGTTAATTGCTTAGACATCCTTATTTATTAACTTCATTCTCTACTGCTTCTATATCAGCATTTTGTGATTCTGCATATTCTTCATTTAACTGCATTATCTTTTTATTAGCTTCTAAATACAAATTAAGATTGTCTTGTGCAGCTGTTTTCATTTTAAAATATGAAAAAGTCATGATTCCTAATGCAATTATCAAGATGATAATTATGAACAATAAAATTTTACTTAATTTATTCATTATAACTTACCTCCTTCCTTTATATTAATTAAAATCACTATTATAAATATTATAACACATCTTTCATATTATAGAAACCATTATATAGATTCCGTATGAGTTTTTTTGACTGGGGAATTCCCTAGATTTCAATATTTTTAAGCTCCAAGTTATAATTTGATTCAAATTTC
>CALXFG010000022.1 GCA_944387505.1 uncultured Clostridia bacterium | reverse complement strand
CAAAAATATAATTATTGAGGCAATAGGTTTATAGGTAAAACCTTTATTAAAAAACCTAAATATATTATACAAGGAGCTAAAAATATGAGTATAAAATATAATGTTATGATACAAAAAGAAGAAGAATGGTATGTAGCAAAATGTTTGGACAATAATGTTGCATCACAGGGAAAAACAATAGAAGAAGCGTTAAAAAATTTAAGAGAAGCTTTAGAATTATATTTGCAAAATGAAGAAGTTGTACAACCTAAAGAAACATATTTAACAACATTGGAGGTGGCTATATGAGTTCTAAATACCCAATACTACCTCCAGAAAAAATTATTAAGGTCATGAAAAAATTGGGATTTTATAAAATATCACAGAGAGGAAGCCATGCTAAATACATAAATGATAAGACTGGAAAAATATTTATTATTCCAATGCATTCCGAAATTGCAAAAGGAACTTTAAAAAGCATCTTAGAACAAGCTGATATTGAGTTAGAAGAATTTTTAAAATATTTAAAATCATAAAATTTTTAAATCGTCAAATACCCTTGGAAAAATCAAAAAAATATGGTAAAATATAACTATTCTAATAATAGGAGGAAGAGTAGTTTATTAAAGTTACTCAAAAAAAATTATGAAAATAGCAAATGAATGGAAAGATTATAAAATATTAGACATGGCAGATGGGCAAAAATTAGAAAAATGGGGGAATGTCATTTTATCTAGACCAGATCCACAAATTATTTGGAAAAATAAAAGTTTTCCAAATAAATGGAAAGAAATGAATGCTGTATATAATAGAAGTAAAACAGGAGGAGGTTCATGGGAATTTAAGAAAAAAGTACCTTCTCAATGGCAAATTAAATATAAAAATTTAACATTTAACATTAAGCCAATGGGATTTAAACATACAGGCTTATTTCCTGAGCAAGCAGTTAATTGGGATTGGATGATACAAAAAATTAAAAGTGAAAAAAGACAAATAAAAGTATTGAATCTATTTGCTTATACTGGAGGAGCAACTGTTGCTTGTTTATCAGCAGGAGCTTCAGTATGTCATGTAGATAGTTCAAAAGGAATGACCACTTGGGCAAAAGAAAATGTAACATCTTCAAAATTGCAAGATAGACCAGTTCGATTTATTGTAGATGATGTCGTAAAATTTGTGAATCGAGAAATTAGAAGAGGAAATACCTATGATGCCATTATTATGGATCCACCTTCATATGGTAGAGGTGCTAAAGGAGAAGTATGGCAATTTGAAAATAATATCTATGATTTAGTGGAATTATGTACAAACGTATTATCAGATAATCCTTTATTCTTTTTAATTAATTCCTATACAACAGGAATATCAAGTAAAGTTTTAGAAGATATTTTACATTTAACTGTATCAAAAAAATATAAAGGAAAGATTGAATCTGGAGAAATTGGACTTCCTATGGAAAATTCTAAGCTGGTTTTGCCTTGTGGGATTTATGGAAGATGGGAACTAGTTTAAAAGATAATCAGCATCTTGCGTCGTTAAACATCGTTTTAAATTTAGAGCTAAAGTTTACTGAGGCTGTAACAAGCAAAGCCTTAACAGCCTCAGCATTGATGTGCAAAGAGCACACCTCATAAATTTAAAACTCGTTTGCCTAGCAATATACTAATTCTTTTTTAAACTAGTATTGTAGAAAAAATCAAGAAATTAGAAGAGGAATGTAAATGAGCAAACTAAAAATCATATATGAAGATAATCATATTATTGTTGTTGAAAAAATACCAAATATTCCTTCACAATCAGATAAAACAGGAGATATGGATATGCTAACCCTTGTAAAGGAGTACATAAAGGAAAAATACAATAAGCCGGGAAATGTGTATTTAGGATTAGTGCATAGACTAGACAGACCTGTTGGCGGAGTAATGGTATTTGCAAAAACTTCAAAAGCTGCTTCAAGATTAAGTAATCAAGTAAGGGAAAAAGTATTTAAAAAAGAATATTTAGCAGTTGTTGATGGAAAGATTGAAAATACAAAAGGGACTTTAGTTGATTATTTATATAAAGATGAAAGAAATAATATGAGTAGAGTAGTTAATAAAGAAAAGAAAAATGCGAAAGAAGCGAAACTGGATTATGAAGTGTTAAAATATAATGAAGTAAAAGATTTATCTCTATTGAAGATCAATTTACATACAGGAAGACATCATCAAATTCGTGTACAATTGTCTCATTTTGGACATAGTATATTTGGAGACCAAAAGTATGGGACGAGAGGAAGAGGAAAGCAGATTGCTTTATGGGCATATAAATTAACAATTGAACATCCAATAACAAAAGAAACATTGGAATTTAAAGATTTACCAGAACCAATTGGAACATGGTGTATATTAAAAAATGAGCAGAATATAATTGAAGAAATATAACTTTTGAATATAGTTGGAATGAAAGTCCAACTATATTTTTTATATACAACAAAAATATTTTTTTATTTTCTTAAAAATTTTTTTATAAAATAATTAGAAGTGAATTTTTGTAAAAGAAAATTCACTTTTTACAAAATAAAATACATTTATAAATGATAAGAGTGCTACAATCAAATTAGCAAGAAGAGGTGAAGAAAATGATAGATACAATCTGCACATTCTTGACTAATAGAATCAGAAAAGAAATGCCAGAAATAGATGACGAGAGAGCAGAAGTAATCAATTATGGATTACAAAATATAGTAGGTGAAATACCAAAAATTTTCTTACTATTTATAATCGCATATATTCTGGGAATGTTAAAAGAAGTATTATTTATGTTTATTGTATTAACACCATATAGAGGAGCATCTGGGGGATTTCATTTGAAAACACATTTAGGTTGTATAATAGGGACAACCACCTTCTATTGTGGAAATGTACTTCTTTCACAACATGTTATATTGGATGATATAACAAAATATATTTTAATAGGAATTAGTTGGATATTCGGAATGTTTATGATAAAACTTTATGCTCCAGCAGATACAGAAAATGTTCCAATATTATCTAAAAAAGATAGAAAAAAGAAACAAATCATAGCATATATTGCATATTCAATAGGACTTATGGCTGCTTTGTTGATTCAAGATAATGTGATTTCTAATATACTACTATTTGGCAATATTTTACAAACATTAACAATTACAAAATTGGCATATAGATTAACAAAAAATAAATATGGATATGAAGTGTATGGCGATGCTTCAGTTTAAAAAAGTTTAAAAAACATATACCGGTGTGTTTTTAAAAATATATAATAAGGGGGAATCTATTATGTTCAAATTTTTATCTAAAGTAGCAGAAAAATATGCTAAAGCTACAAACACAGCTTGCTTTTTTATGTGGGTACTACATCAACCTAAAATGCCAGAAAGTATGATAAAAAAAGATTAATGACTTGGCAAAAATAGGACGAAACATTATTTTTGCCAACCCATATATAACTTAAAAAGTTATATATTTACAATCCAATACAAGACAGCTTTTGAAAGCTGTTTTTTCTTTTATTATTTTACAAAAAATAGATATGAACAAATACATTCATATCTATTTTAATTTTAATAATATATTTCAATTTGTTGAGAAAAATATTTTTCGTTTTTTGTTGTATATAAATCTAAATTTTTACTTTTACTCAAAATTTTTCGCACTTCCCATAAACCTAATCCAGTATGATTTTCTTTTCCAGTAAATCCTTTATTAAATATTTTTTCAGTGTCAACATTTTTATCATTATATGTATTTTCAATAGTTATTAGTTGCCTATGGTTTTTAACATCGTCTCTAAGGATGATATTTATTATCTTTTCTTCACATTCATTACTTGCATCTATAGCATTATCTAAAAGTATACCTAAAATTCTAGTGAATTCATATATTTTCATATTTAATTTATTTAAATCAAGTAAAAGTGACATATTTACTTTTATACCTTTTTCTTCAGCTTCATGATATTTCGTTGTTAATAAACTATATACGCCAGGATTATTAATTAGTTTAGGATTTAGAACATATAAGTTGTTTACTTTCTGACAATCATCTTCCAGTTGCACATAATATTTTTTCAATCCTTCCATATCATTTGTTTTGACATATCCGCCAATAGTTGTAACAATATTATCAAAATCATGTTTAAAACCTCTAACGCTATCATGTAAGATGCTTAATGTTTTATTGTATTCTTCTGCATTTTGCAATTTCTGTGTGGTAGAAGCTAATTTCATGACTTTACTTAAACTAGAAATACTAATTGTAAAATATGCTAACATAGATAGAAAACTTAAAAAGGTTATTATTAAAGGAAGATTATCTATGTAATAAACAGTTATTAATGCTTGTGTTAAAATTGTAAATATTCCAAAACATAAATTAGCGTAAATAATTTTCTTTTGTTTCTTATCTATATCATTAAAAATAAAAATAGATAGTTTGTTTTCATTGAAAACCAAATAAATAAGAAAAATGATAAAATATTGGATAAATACATAGATTATTCTATAGATTGGTATTGTTAATGAATCATTATAAGAAATATTAAATAAATCAAGATATGGATTCATGATAAACATTCCTATTAAGGCAAAAGATAGAGAAGAAATAAGAACAGAAAGAAATGTTTTTAATAAATTAGTTTTGAAGAATATGGGTATTAATATAAACATTAATAAATAGTTTATAACTAAATTAAAAGGACTAGGAATAACAAATGTAGCTAATACACCAATTAAACTAATTAGTAAAACATAAATTAGTCTTTGATACTTTTGTGTTGAAATGTTTAATAAAGAAGTAAAAAGAAGCGTAGATAAATATACTTCAATCATCGTAAAAGGTACAGACAATATATTTATTAAACCTTCATTAGGCGTAGTTAACGCATTCCAAATACTATTCAATAATTCCATGATTTTTTATAACCTCCATAAATTCCTTTTTATACTTGGGTCCAATGCTACAATATGTATCATTATTAAAATATACGGTTAGAGCAACAGGATCCACATTTTTGATATTGTTTAAATTAACAATATAAGATTTGTGACATCTTACAAAATTGTCAGGTAACTTATCTTGAATTTTGTTAAAAGAACTATAAGACTCATAATCACGAGAAGAGGTATGAAAATTTAATTTCATACCATCTCTTTTAATATATTGAATTTGCGTTTCATCTACAAGTGTATTCTTATTATCAATTTTAATATATTTCTTTGGTAATCCATAAACATCATCAAAAAGCCTTTTTACAGTATCTTCTAATCTTTCATAAGTAATAGGCTTAGCTAAATAATCAAATGTTTTATATTTATAAGCCATCATAGCATATTCTAGATGACCGGTTGTAAATATAAGATAAACATCTTTATTTTTCTTTCTAATTTCTTCAGCTAAATCTAAACCAGTTTTCTGAGATTTTAAATTAATATCTAAAAGTAAAACATCAATTTGATTTTCATTGTCAAAACAAGCCAATAAATCTTCAAAGTTATTAAATTTGAAAGATACTTGACCTTCAAGATTATTTTTTGTAAATATAGTTTCTAATAGTTTTTCTAATCTATCTAAAATGTTTGTATTATCATCACAAATGACAAAATTTAACATGCTAGTAGCCCCCCTCTTTATTTAATAAAATAATATGTTTCGACAATAAAAAAATAATTACCTTATTTTTCCAGCAGTAACAACAATATATTCTAAAAAAATCATCTTGTCAATACTCTTGTAATAATTTTATATTACAGATAAAAGCGTTAATACCAGTAAAAAATAGAAATGGAATGAAAAAGGTGATAAAAGTAAATTTACAGTAATTAGGAAATTTGATTTTAATGTACTGTAAAAAAGTAAAATATCCTAAAAGATGAAATAAAATTTTATCCGATTTACCTGTTTTATAACAGACCTTGATAGTGAAGGAATAATTTAAAATATGATTCATAAAATTAAACAAAAGAAAATTAGAGGAGGAACATAATGCGTAATAGGATAAGAAAACAATCAGTTAGAAATATAGGAATAATGGTATTGCTTATAGTAACGATATCATTAACGATTATACAAAGCCAGCAAGAAAAGCCTATAAATACAAATGCAGGAACAGTAAGCGTAAGCACTAAAAAAATAGAATGGGGAATAAAAAGAAATGATAATCATGAACAACCAGATGTAGGAAGTGAAAATAGAAAAGTACTAGAAGACAATAATGGAATCGCATTAGGAAATCGTGAATCAAAAGCCATTTATTTAACATTTGATGAGGGATATGAAGCTGGGTATACGAGTCAGATTCTTGAAATATTAAAAGAAAATGAGGTAAAGGCAACTTTTTTTCTAACAGCACATTATATCAATACACAAGAAGAATTAGTAAAGCAAATGATAGAAGATGGACATATCATAGGAAATCATACAGTCAATCATAAAAGCATGCCAAGTTTAACAGAAGAAGAAATCAAAAAAGAAGTAATGGATTTACACCAAAGTGTATATGAAAAATTTGGATATGAAATGAAATATATAAGACCACCAAAAGGAGAATTTAGTGAGAAGTCATTACAAGTAACAAATTCATTAGGATATAAAACCGTTATGTGGTCATTTGCTTATGAAGATTGGAATGAAGAAAAACAACCAAACGAAGAAAAAGCAAAAGAAAAAATATTAAATAATCTTCACAATGGAGAAATTATGTTATTACATGGAAATTCAAAAACGAATACCAATATTTTAGATACTATCATAAAAGAAGCAAAAAATACGGGATATGAATTTAAATCTCTTGATGATTTTGAACAATGAAAAGGGGGTTAGGGACGGACAAATCGGGAAATTGGGGGACGGACTCATTTTTCCCTTTTGTATAATATTAAAGATATAATGAAAATTTAAAGAAAAAGGGAAAAATGAGTCCGTCCCCCAAATCCCTTTTTTAGAAAGGATGGATAATTAACATGAAAAAAAATAGAATGCGTAAATTAAACAAGATATTGGAAATTCCAGAAGAAGTGTATTCTGATGTCCCTAAAATTTCTTTGATTGGATTTGATGAAATGATTATAGAAAACTATAAAGGAATTTTGGAATATGAAGAGTTTTTTATAAGAATTAGCACCTATAAAGGTCTTATTAGTATTAATGGATATAACTTGAATTTAGAAACGATGACAAATGATGATATACGAGTAACAGGAAAAATGGAGAGTTTTGATTTTGAAAGATTAACAGATTAGATATAAGGAGAGATAGATGATTATAAAAAAAATCATAAATTATATATATGGGTATTTAAGAATTGTCGTAGAAGGATATTATATTGAAAGATTTATTAATATTTGTAGAAATCGAAACTATATGATGTGGAATATAAAGAAAGTAAATGACATTAATATAGCATTAAATGTAGAAATAAAACATTTTAGAGAAATTTGTAAAATTGCAAAAAAAACACAATGCAAAATATCAATTAAAGCAAAAAGAGGATTACCTTTTCTTCTTAATAAATATAAGAAGAGAAAATTGTTTGCTTTGTTTTTGCTTATAGTTCTTGCCATCATCTTTTTTAGTTCACTTTTTGTATGGAATATAGAAATTATAGAAGAAAATGGATTACCCATTGAAAACATTATGGAAGATATTCAAGAGGCAGGATTAACAATTGGAACATTTAAAAATGATATAGATACAAAAGAAATTATTAATAAACTAAGATTAGAAAGAGATGATATTGCATGGATAGGGATTGAGTTAAAAGGAACGAATGCAATTGTTAGAGTAGTGAAAGCAGATCAAAAGCCAGAAATTGTAGATGAAGATGAATATTGTAATATTGTTTCAAATAAAAATGGTGTGATTACGAAAATTAATGCACAAGATGGAACAGCAAATGTAAAAGTAGGAGATACTGTGAGTGTAGGAGATGTATTAATTAATGGATGGATGGAAGGAAAATATACCGGAATTCGATATGTGCATGCTAAAGGAGAAATAGAAGCAAGAGTTTGGTATACTATGAACAAGACAATCCCATACACAGCTACGGAAAAACAGACTACAGGAAATGTTGAAACAAATTATGGAATAAAAATAAATAATTTTGAAATAAATTTTCCGAAAGGGGTTTCAAAATTTAAATTTTATGATACAATAGAAACTGAAAATAAAATAAAACTATTTTCTAACTTCTATTTGCCGATTTCCGTAGTAAAAAAGACATATCAAGAATATGAAGAAATCGAAAAGAAATATTCTATTGAAGAGGCAAAAAAAATAGGAATACAAGAAATAGAAGAGGAATTGGAAAAACAAATAGAAAATAAAGAGAATATTGTAAATAAAAATATTAATACTTATGAAAATGAAAATAGTATTGATATTTATGTTACATATGAAGTGCTAGAGAAAATAGGGACAAATGAAAAAATTGTGTTTTGAAGGGATGATATAGATGGAAGAAAAAAGTTTGAGAATTACAGGAACAGATAAAACATTTTTTAATAAAATCACAAAAACTTTAACTAGAATGTTAATACCAACGAAAATTGGGATTAATGGAATGTTAATTTCAATTAAAAGAAATAGTTTATTAAAAGCGTTTGAAACATTCCAAGATAGTGATGAAAATTATAATCAAAAAGAAGCTGAGGAAAAATATGATTCTGCATATGAAAGCTATTTAGAAGCATTAGATAAATATGTCATGGATTCTATATATAAAAAAGTAAAAAATGATACTGCTTCAGATTTTGAAAAAGAAGCATTATCTAAATATTATGAAGTAACAAGTTTGAAAGAAAATGAATATGTAGAATACAAAAATAGAAAGCAAAAATATTTATTAGAATTGGATAATGATGGTATTCAATTATCTGGAAAAGAAAAGTTAATTGAAAGATTCAATCAATTTTATATTTCAAAAATGGATACATTGTATAAAGGAATCTTAAAAAATTATTCAATAAAGTTAGCAGATACAATGAATGCTTATGAAAGTTCAAAGGAATGGATCTATACAAAAATATTCTATACATTAGAAGAATATATACAAAATATATTAGCATTAAAAATAAGAATCGGAAATGATGCAGTTGCAAAAGATGTGATAAAAGAATATGAAAATTATGAAAGTTATACAGTAGGAAAACTAGATACAAAAGATACGATAGAGAAAAATGTTTTATTATTAAGTATTAGTAGAAAATTATTTACTCATAGTTTACCATTAATTGTTGCTATACAATGCTATGAAAAATTATTAAAAGATGCAAGAATTTTAGTTCAAGATACAAAAATAGCAACAAAGAGAGAAAGAGTATATAGTATGCTAATCAATCTATTTGAAGATTATAATGTAAAATTATTATCTACAAAAGTATATTGGGAAAATGCAAAAGATAGAGAAGAATTTAAAACATTCTGGAACAAATATAAAGAAATATGCAAATTAAAAGAGACAAATTTCATTGAATATGTAAAACAAAAAGAAGTTTTATTTATTAAAAATGATATGAAAAAAATTGCAAGTGATAATACCAAAACAGATTATAGTAAATTAATTACATATTATAAAAGAAAATTGATCGACTATGGTGCATTGAGAGAATTAAAAAATGCATATATATCAGAAGGAAAATATACAAAAAAATTAAAGGAAGTTGCATAAATGGAAACATATGAAATCATCTATAAAGATATTGAAAAAGTGCCAGATTGGGAAAATATTGTGAAAAAGGTTTTTGATAAATGCTTTAAAGAAGAAGGCTTAAAGAGTTCAAAATTATATATTACTGTAACCTTTACAAATCCTGAAAATATACAAAGTATCAATAAAGAATATAGGAAGATAGATAGACCAACAGATGTGCTTTCATTTCCTATGTTTGAAAAAGAAGAGCTAAACAAAAAAATACAAGAAAAAGATTTTCAATATCAAGATATATTAGGAGATATTGTTATCTCTATACCAAGAGTAGAGGAACAAGCAAAAGAATATGGACATAGTTTTGAAAGAGAATTGAGCTATATGTTAGTTCATGGTTTTTACCACTTGATGGGGTATGATCATATGGAAGAGGAAGAAAAAAAAGAAATGCGAACAAAAGAAGAAAAAATATTAAAAACATTGAACATTTTGCGATAAAATAAGAAGGGAGCACGCATGGAAAAGGAAAAAGGCGGAGTAAAAGTTTTAATTGCTATATTAGTTGTTTTGATTATTGTAGCAGGTGTTGTATTAGCATATAAAATTACACAAGATAAAAATAGTACAGAAACTATACCAGGTGTAAAAAATACAGAAACAGGAGCGACAGAAAAAGAAAAAACAGTACAAATATTTAAAGGAAATGACAGACCATTTGCAGTTATGATTGATAACCATAGTGATGCTTGGCCACAAGCAGGGCTAAACCAAGCATATATGGTATATGAAATGATTGTTGAAGGTGGAGAAACTAGATTAATGGCCTTATTTAAAGGTGCAGACTTAGATAAAATAGGACCAGTTAGAAGTGCTAGACATTATTTTATAGATTATGCAATGGAAAATGATGCAATATATGTACATTTTGGACAAAGTCCACAAGCACAAAGTGATATCAAAAAATATAGTGTAGATGATATTAATGGAATTGCAGAAGATGGAACAACTTTCTGGAGAGTGAAAGATAAATATGCACCACATAATGCGGTCACAAGTACAGAAAAATTATTAGAATCAGCCAAAAGTAAAAATTATAGAACAACATCAACAGAAAAAAGTGTTTTAAACTATGTAACAGATGAAGTAAATTTAGAAGAAGGCTTAGCAGCAGAGAAAATTACAATACCACATTCAGATTTACAAACTGTAACCTATGAATATGATAAAGAAAATAAAGTATATGTAAGATATGCAAGAGGAGAAGAACAAACAGATTGGGAAACAGATGAACCAATTACTACTAAAAATATAATTATCACATTCTGTAATAATTATACTTTGTCAGATTCAGAAAATAAAGGTAGACAAGGTTTAAAAAATATAGGGACATTTGATGGTTACTATATTACAAATGGAAGGGCAATTCAAATTCAATGCATCAAAAAAGCAAGAGATGAAAAAACACTTTATCAAGATATGAATGGAAAAGAAATTAAAGTAAATGATGGAAATACATTTGTAAACATATGTCCAACAAATGCAGATGTAGAAATAGAAGGAACAGAAGACACAACTGGAACAACCAATACAGTTAGTGAGTAGATAGAAAGGACGTGTAAATGATGAATGTATATGATACAGCAAATAAACTAGCAACAGAAATAAAACAATCAGAAGAATATGTAAATTTTAAAATGGCAAGAGAAGCATTGGCCCTAAATCCTGACTTAAAAAAGAGGATAGGGGAGTTTGAAGCAGCAAGATATGATGCACAATTAACACAAATGCAAACTGGAAAAGAAGATGAAGAAAAGACCAAAAAAATGAAAGAATTGTATGCAGAACTGATACAAATAGAGGATGCTAAAAAATATTTTGATGCTGAAATGAAATTTAATATTTTGTTAACAGATGTTAATAAAATTATAGGAGAAGCAGTAAGAGAGTTTATGTAATCAGTTGTATCAGAAATAATGTTTATAAGTTAAAAATAAAGCTAATGTATATAAGAGTATACAATCTTATATGTATTAGCTTTATACTGTATATGTATTATTTTTTCTAAGATAAATATTCTAATTACTTTAGAAAAAATAATATTCATTTAAACGAAGAGAAAGGGATGAATCAAAATGGAATTTGGAATTATTATCATTTTTTTAGTTTGTATAATGATTATTTTAAGAATATTATTTGGAAGTAGCAAAAAACAAATTGAAGCAATTGCTAAAAATAAAAAATTAGACGAGTTGGTAAAAAAGTATCCGGATAATGTAGAAATGTGTAGAGATTATTTAAAAATATTACATAATGAAACAGTTGAAATCGAAGAAGATAAAAATGCAACCAATTCACTATATATTGCAATTTCCAACAAAATTATTATAGCAGATGTAAAAGAAAGTTTTACTAGAATACAAACGATTGCACATGAATGTTTGCATTCTATTCAGGATAGAAAAATATCGTTATTTAATTTTATATATTCAAATGTATATATCATATACTTTTTGATTATATCTCTTTTAAAATTATTAAATATACTTCCGAATGAGATGATGTTTCTAACTATTTTAACTATTGGTGGATGTATCTATTATTTTGTAAGGAGTTATTTGGAAGATGATGCAATGATTAAGGCAAGGTTTTTGGCTAAAGAATATATGGAAAGGAAAAAAATATCTTCACAGGAAGAAATTCATGAAATGATAGATCATTTTGATAAATTAAATGATAAGGGAATAAAATGTACAAATTATGCATTGTTACTTAATGTTGCTATAGAAATTTTTATTTTTTCTGTTATATGTATGATAAGATAAATCATAACAAAAATGTCTGAACAAATAGTATAAAACTTATAAAAAATATTGCAATATTGAGTGTTTACATATATAATATAAATATTGATATATCATGTTGAAAGGATGTTTAGAAAATGAACAAAACCAAAAGAAAGATTTTTGAAACATCAATGAAATTATTTGCTGAAAAAGGATATGATGCAACAAGTATTGAAGAAATTACTGCAACAGTAGGTGTTGCAAAAGGTACATTATATTATCATTTTTCAAGTAAAGAAGAAATCTTCAACTTTTTAATTGAAGAAGGTATGAAACTATTGCAAAATAGTATTGATATTAAAACAGCAAAATATGATAATTATATAGATAAGTTAAAAGCAATTGTCTTAATCCAAATTAAAATTGTTATGAAATATGAAGATTTGATAACGATTTTACTAAGTCAATTTTGGGGAAATGAGGCAAGAAATCAAAAATGTAAAAAACATATTTATGACTATATTAAGAAAATCGAAGAAATAGTAAAAGAGGGGATAGAGAAAAAACAAATTAAAAAAGGAAATCCTAAAGTTATTGCCTCTGAAATATATGGATTAATATGTTCAACATTGGTATATAAATTAAGAAATGAAAAAGAAATTGATATTATGAAATTATATAAAGATTTTGAAAATACAGTTATAGAAGGATTGATTGAGAAATAATGAACTCAGTATTGCTAACATTGAATTCTTTCCAAGAAGGAAACAAAAAAGAAAGGGGTTAAACCATGAGAGAGCCAATACATGATTTTATGAAATTTACAGATTTAAGAGATATGTTAGAAAAGTCTGAAAAACTTTATGGAGATAGACCAGCTTATGTATTTAAGACAGAGGAAGAAGGAAAATTTAGAGAAATTACACATAAAGAATTTAGAGATGATGTAAAAGCATTAGGAACTAAATTTGTAAATATGGGACTAAAAGATAAAAGAGTTGCTGTTATATCAGAAAATAGATATGAATGGGGAATTGTTTATCTAGCAGTTGTGAATGGAACAGGTGTTATTGTTCCATTAGATAAGTCTTTGCCAGAAAATGAAATTGAAAGTTTAATGATTCGTTCAGAAGTAGAAGCTATTGTATATTCTAAAAAATACAATGATGTTATGGACAAAATAAGAAAAGAAAATACTACAAAAGTAAAATATTTCATTTCAATGGATTTAGAAAAAGAAGAAAATGGTGTATATTCAGAACATGAATTAATCAAACAAGGAAAAGAATTGTTAGAAGCAGGTAATAGAGAATTTTTAGATGCAAAGATTGATGCTGAAAAGATGTCTATCATGTTATTCACATCAGGAACAACGGCTATGTCAAAAGCAGTTATGCTGTCACATAAAAATATATGTGCCAATTTGATGGATATTACATCTGTTTTAAGAATTTATGATACAGATAGATTTTTATCTTTTTTGCCATTGCATCATACATTTGAATGTACAACTGGATTTTTATATCCATTATCAAGAGGAGCTTCCATTGCATTTTGTGAAGGAATTAGACATATAGCAGATAACTTAAAAGAGTATAAAGCAAGTGTCATGGTTTCAGTACCCATTTTATTTGAAGCCATGTACAAAAAAGTAATGAAAACAATTGAGAAAAAAGGCAAATTGAAAACAGTACAAAAAGGAATTAAAATTAGCCAATTTTTATTAAAATTTGGAATAGATATTAGAAAAAAAATATTTAAAGAAATTCATGATACATTAGGCGGAAATATAAGAATCTTTGTAGCAGGAGGGGCTGCTCTAGATCCAGAAACAGAAAAAGGATTTAATGAATTAGGATTTACATTATACCAAGGATATGGATTAACAGAAAGTTCACCAGTTATTTCTGTAGAAGATGATAAGTATCAAAGATTAGGTTCTATTGGAAAGGCTTTCCCAAGCTTAGATGTAAAAATTGAAGATCCTAATGAAGAAGGGATTGGAGAATTACTTGTAAAAGGTCCATCTGTTATGCTAGGATATTATAATAATGAAGAAGCAACAAAAGAAACAATTACAGAAGATGGTTGGTTACATACAGGAGATTTAGCTAGAATAGACAAAGATGATTTTATCTTTATTGCAGGAAGAAAGAAATTTGTTATAGTTTTAAAAAATGGAAAAAACATATATCCAGAAGAGATAGAAGCGTTGATTAACAAGATAGAAGGTGTAAAAGAATCTTTTGTTTATGGAAAACCAGAAGATGATGGTGACTATAAAATAAGTGCAAAAATTGTATATGATGAAGAATTAGTAGAAGAAATATATGGAACAAAAGATCCAGAACAATTAAAAGAAAAAATTTGGCAAGAAGTTAAAAAGATGAATAAGACAATGCCTGCATATAAATATGTAAGGGAAATCAGTGTGACAAATAAAGAGTTAATAAAAACGACTACTCAGAAAGTAAAAAGATTTGAAGAAATAAAAACAGTATTGTAATCTTTAATCTTGTTGGATACGAAAAAAATCTATATTAGTTCAATAAAAAAAGAAGATTTTTCTACACAATAAAAAGATGCATTAGTGAAAATAAAGATTTTGATACAATAAGTGAAAAAATAAAGTAGACAAAGCAGAATATTAATTCTGCTTTTACTATGTTTCATAAAATACTACGGAGGAACTAGAAAAATAGGAAAATTACAATAAAATAACAAATGTTACAAAACTGTAATGTTTTTGTAACAAAAACTTAAAATAAAAATCTTCCGTTGGTATTGTAGTTTTTTGTAGGTTAATGTATAATTATAATTGAATAAAATCATATGCTTAAGATAAAAGGAGGTAATTTACATGTCTAGATCTGGCATAGTAAATGTGAGAATGGTTATCACGGAGGAAAAAATATTATCAAATATAGATAAAGTACATAAATTGATTAATCCAAAAAGTAAAAAACAAATTGTACAATTAGAAGATGATTCTTATTTTAAAGATTTAATAGAATCTATAAAAACGTATTTAATTGAATATCCAAAAAAGAAAAACTTTCCAGCAAGTGTTTATAAAGCTGCTTATGGATTAGTTGAGTATGCTACAAATCAATTTGAGGAAAATACAAAAAAAATAGAAGAATTGATTAGACAAAGAGAAGAAAATATAGCTTTATCAGGAAGATTAAAAGATTTAATAGATGCTGTAGATAATAAACAAAAAGATTGGAAAGATCAAGTAAAAAATGCAGAAGATGAGTTTCCAGAAGATATTATTGATACATTAATGATTGTTGGGAAATGTAGAGGAAAAAAATCTCAAAATTATCAAGATGCTATGAAACTATTAAATGCTAGAGTAACAAATCTTGAATCTAATTTACATATAGAAATTGATATGGAAAGAATAGAGGATAGATCAAAGGCTTTAAGTTATATAGGAATTGAGATAGCAGATGCATTAAAATCTATTCCAGCACCAGTAGAAGAAGTTGAGCCAGTAGTAGAAGAAGCCAAAGTAGAACAGAAAGTAAATAAAAAAGAAAAAGTAAATGTAGAACAACAGCAATATGAACAAGAAGTAACTTTTGAAAAGAAACCAAGTCTATGGCAAAGATTTAAAAATACTAAACTTGTAAGAGCAATTAGATATATCACAAAGATTAGAATTGTTATACAATATCCAGCATTACCAGAAGGTAAAAGTTCAGATAATTAATAAAAAACAAATTCAAAGGAGTTAGGTTGAAACTAACTCCTTTGATTAAGCCTTAAAGAGAAATGAAAATATATTTTAGACAAAAAGTCATGAATAATTCGCAAGAAATTATAGGAATTTAAAAAAATGTATTGACAACTAGATAAAAATAGTTTATACTGTAACTTGCGTTAGGAAAAGCGTGATAAACGCTCCCTTAGCTCAGTTGGTCAGAGCAACCGGCTCATAACCGGTGGGTCCAAGGTTCGAATCCTTGAGGGAGCACCATTATAAATTAATATGGGTAGGTGGCCGAGTGGCTAAAGGCGGCAGACTGTGGTCTTTGGTTAATCAAAACCTAAACTTGCAGCTCATATAAGTGATTATATGATGAACACCGGGCTAATTCGGGGAACTCTTAACAGTTAGGCTGATGACAATCCCGAGCTAGGAAAGAAATTTCCGAGTGTAGAGACTTTATACCTGGTATCTTGAAAAAGATAAAGAGAAAGTCCAGACTACAAACATAATATAATTATGGTAGTGAAAACTATAGTAGTAAGAAATCTGTTCTCATTTGAGTACGAAGGTTCGAATCCTTCCCTGCCCACCATAAAATACAAGGAAACTTGTATTTTATTTTTACACACAACACAAACAGATGTTTTAATAAGGAGAAGCCATGAAATTTGATACGAATAAAGAAAAAGGAAATTCAGGTTTAGGAATGGCAATAGCATATTTTACGACAAAAGGAAAAGAATATAAAACAGTAGTAAATACAAATGTAGATTATATATTTATATTAGATGTAGAGCAAAAAATGTATTTAATACCTAAAAAAGATATTGTCAATAAAAGTACAATTAATTTAGGAAAAAGAACTGAAAAATATAGAGTGGATATTTAAAAGGGAAAACTAATTATTGCGAAAAGACTAAGAATGTAATATAATGAAACACATAAGAAACAAAAAAGGTGAGAAAATGAAACAGAAAAGTATATATATTAGAAAAATGATAGTAAAAGATAAAGCAGAATAGCAAAAAAGTAGATTAATAAAACAAAAAGCTAATTTATCAGTACAATAAAAAAGGACACAATAAATGTGCCTTAATATGAATACAAAACATCTTCAATAATATCAGCAATTTCAGAAACGGAATGATCTGCTTGAATTAAAAAGTTTGGATGTCCTTTAAATTCACTATTGTAAATAGAAATGGTTATTTGACCAGTAACATTTCCAACTACTCTACTATCTTTGTCATGTAACTTTACAACGTTCATGGATTTACCCCCTTTTCTTTAGTTAACAAATCTAATTATAACAAAGGAAAAAGTAGAAAGGTGTCGAAATCTGTCATAAATTTAAAAAAATATAAAAAATTATGATAAACTATGTTAAAATAAAAAATGATAAATATTTAAAATGAAAATTGGGAGAAGGTTGCCAATGAAAAAAATGATTGTAATCATTATTATATTACTAATGATCTTTGTAGGAATGTATATATATAAGCAAAGTAGAATAACCAATAAGCAGAATACAGAGGTGTCAGTTGAAGAAATTAATAAGATTGAAACATACTTACAAAAAATATATATGTGGAGAGAAATTACAGGAGATGCATTACCAGTATTTGATAATATTAATGATGCACCAGATGTTTGGCTATGGGAAGTTGTTAAGAAAAATTTGGAAGAATATCAATTAACCTATCAACAATTGCAAGATAAAACAAAAGAAATATTTGGGGATGATTTACAAAAGGAGTTCCCGAAAGAAGGGTATGAATATATGGAATATGATGAGAAAACAGATACCTATTATGCAATTGGAAGTGGATTAGATAATCAAGAAGATGTATTTTTATTAGATAAAATACAAAAAAATGATAATGGATATACTGTAGAAATTGTAGAATATTTAGAAGATTATTCTGAAGGTTATGAAACAACTGATGAAGAGTATAATATTCAAATAAAAAATCTAAATGATGAAACCATTGGAGAAGTAAAAAGTACAGAATCTGAAACAAATATACAACAATTTGTAAAAGACAATATAGATAGATTTAGCAAAAAAGAAGTGAATTTGAAAAAAGATGAAAATGGAAATATATATGTAACAAGTGTACGAAATATTTAGAAAATTGAGGGAGAAGAATGGATTTAACAAAATGTAAAATATGTCCACATGAGTGTGGTGTTAATCGAACGAAAGGTGAAATTGGTAGATGTAAAAGTACAGATAAAATAAAGATAGGATTATATTCCATTCATCATTTTGAAGAACCCTGCATAAGTGGAAAACACGGTTCAGGAACTGTGTTTTTTTCAAATTGTAATTTGAATTGTGTATATTGTCAAAATTATGAAATTAGTCAGCAAGGAAAAGGAAAAGAAATTTCAATAGAAGAATTGGCAAATATATTTATAGAACAACAAAATCGACAAGCAGAAAATATCAATTTAGTAACACCAACTAGTTATGCACTTCAGATTATAGAGGCAATCAAAATCGCAAAGAAAAATGGATTACATATTCCAATTATATATAACACAAATGGATATGAAAATATCGAAACATTAAAGTTATTAGAAGGATATATTGATGTATATTTACCAGATTTAAAATATTATGACAATGAAACTGGTAAAAAATATTCTAAAGTAGATCATTATTTTGAAATTGCTACAAAGGCAATACAAGAAATGTATAGACAAGTAGGAAGTCCTAAATTTAATCATAAAGGTATGATAGAAAAAGGTGTTATGATAAGACATTTAGTATTACCCAATAATATAGATAATAGTAAGAAAATTTTGAAATGGTTGAAAGAAAATATGGATGAAGCCGTATATATTGATATTATGGCACAATATTTTCCTACATATAAAGCAAAAGAAATGAAAGACTTAAATAGAAAATTGACAAAAGAAGAATATCAAGAAATTGAAAACTATGTGTATGACTTAGATATTCAAAATGGATATATGCAAGAATTGGGAGAACATGAAGAAGAGTATGTTCCTAAGTGGGATGTATAGAAAAGAGGAAATCATGAAGGTACAAGAATATATACAAAATCTTTTAGCAGGAAAATCACAAGTAAAAAACAAAAATCAATCTGTTCAAAAGATGAAAATCATAATGGAAAAACTAGGAAATCCACAAAACAAATTAAAATACATACATGTTACAGGAACCAATGGAAAAGGAAGTGTGATTGAAATGTTAAATAACATTTTGATAAATGCGAACTTAAAAATTGGAAAATTTATTTCGCCGCATTTGGTTTCTTATCATGAAAGAATCAGTATTAATGGTGAGTATATTAAAGATGAAGAGCTACAAGAAATTTTTGAAGAAGTACAACCAATCATTGAAAAAGAAAATATAGAGCTAAATTTTTTTGAGTTTTTTACAATGATTGCATTTCTATATTTTTCTAAACAAAAAGTAGATATTGTTTTAATGGAAGTGGGCTTTGGAGGACTATATGATAGTACCAATATCATCTATCCAATCATTTCTGTTATCAGCTCTATTGGGTATGACCATATGAAAGTTTTAGGAAATACATTAGAAGACATTGCTAAACAAAAAGCAGGAATTATTAAAGAAAGTTCTGAAACAGTATATATGGAACAAAAACCAAACATAGATGATATCATTGAAAACACTTGTAAAGCAAAACAAAATATATTACATATGGTCAAACAATCAGAAATAAAGAATCAAAGATTTAAAAATGATAGAGAGATATTTGATTATAAACAGTATCACAATATAGAGGTAAATTTGAAAGGAAAAAAACAAATACAAAATGCAGCATTGGTATTAGAATGTTGTGACATATTAAATAAAAATGGATATCATCTTACAGAAGAAAATATAAAAAATGGATTAAAAACCGTTATCCATAAAGGAAGATTTGAACTAATCCATCAAAATCCAACAATGATATTTGATGGAGGACATAATGAACAAGCGATAGAGAATCTTAAAGAAACAATAGATTTGTATTATAAAACAACTAAGAAAATATATGTGATTTCTGTGTTGAAATCTAAAGATTATCACAAAATCATAGAAGATATTTTAGATAAAGATAATGTTTATATTTTTACAAATGGAAATGACAAGAACTTATTTACAGACAATCATCTTATGTATGAATATGCCAAACAAAGAAATGATAAGGCAGAAATATATGAAATGGATTTAAAAGAAGCAATACAATTTTGTAAAGAAAAAAGAGATTTTGTTTCTTTTATCATTGGTTCGTTTTATATTTATGATGATGTAAAAAAGTTAAATGCATAGACAAAAAAATAGTATATATGTTATTATGATAATAAATAAAAATGATAAAGGAGAAAATGTTATGCAAGTTTTTGAAATAAAGAAAAAACTAGAAAACTTAAAAGAGATGCCAGAAGAAGCAAAACAGACACTTCTAGAAGCTATGAGCATGACACAAACATGGTTAAATTTAGAAGATTTAAAACAAATATTACCAGAGGAACAATATGTAGATATAGAGACAAAAGTAAAAGAAATTTACGAGAAACGATTTCCAGAAAAAGAAGGATGGGCAAAAGAAAAAATAGAAGCGTTAAGAAGCGAAAGTGTAAAAAATGATGAATTTTTTGTTGTAAAAGATAAAAATGGAGAATTTGCATTAAGAAGAATGGATTTTTCAGATATACTAGAAGTTCACCTAAAAGAAATATCAAAAGAAAATTTAGACAAAGTTGTATTACAAGCAATGAAAAAACATAGACAATATGATACCTTTCATGAAAATGAACAATTGACTGCTGAAGAGATTCCAGAAGTATTAGATAGTGCAATTGCAAGTATATCTGCTACAAAGCATAGAGGGATTACACCAGATAATATAGAAGGCGCTGCTAGTGGTGTTAGAATAGAGGAATTTAGGAATGCGAGTGGGAATTTAAGGAGAGAGATAAAAGAACTAGAAAATGAAAAAGATGGGACATCATTAGGAGATGAATAGAAAAATAGAGGAGGAATACAAATGAAACAATCTACAATGGAAGCTTATGCTGAAGTAGATATGATTCTTAATCTTATGGATGAAAAATATGTAAGAGAAATACCTGAAAAATTAAGAACACTATTTAAAAGTAAAAAAGCGAAAGATTATTCAAAAAATATAGTAGACAATAAACCATTAAAAGAGCAAAATTTGAATAAAGAAACTTTATCTATTTTAGCAGTGTTAAATTATAATTATTGGTGCAAAGATGAGAAAAGAAAAAAAGAATTATGGGATATATATTCTGAAAATGATAGAAAATATCAACAAGAACTACGAGAAAAATATAGCCCAGATGATATATTAAAAAAAGATAATTCTCCAAAGTATCATAAAGATATTAGTAAAGAAGATACAATAATAGAATATAAGGAATCTATATTTAAGAGAATAATAAATAAAATAAAAAGTATTTTTCATATAAATAAGGGATTATCTGATTGAAATTATAAAAAGGTTGGAGTAAAATGCTCCAATCTTTTTTATAGAATAGGATAGATCTTTTTTTTTGATAAAAAACGTTGCATAGAAAAAATTAAAAATTATATAGAAAAATTCATAGAAACAAAAAAATATTAGTAAAAAATATCCACAAAAGAGCTTGTAAAAAAATATAAAGTTTGATATATTGAAAAAAATAAAATAATAGGAGGAATCTAAAATGACACAAGCAGATGAACAATTTATAAAAACTTGCAAAGAAATTATAAAAAATGGGTATTCATCAAAGGGAACGCATGTTAGAACAAGATGGGATGATGGAGAAGAAGCTAACTATTTTTCTATTGTAGGTGTTCAAAATAAATATGATGTAGGAAAAGAATTTCCAATGATTACTTTAAGAAATAACACAAAAACATATAAAAATGCCATAGATGAAATTTTATGGATATGGCAAAAGAAATCTAATAAAATTAGTGATTTACATTCTCATATTTGGGACCAATGGGCAAATGAAGAAGGAACTATTGGAAAAGCATATGGATATCAATTAGGAAAAAAATATGAATTTAAGACAAAAGAAGGAATAAAAGTAATGGATCAAGTAGATTATGTTTTATACTTATTAAAACATGATCAATCAAGTAGAAGAATCATGACAAATATATTTAATCATGAAGAATTAAAAGATATGGAATTAGAGCCATGTGCTTATGGAACACAATGGCTAGTAAAAGAAGGAAAATTACATTTAATATTAAATCAACGTTCACAAGATATGTTAACAGCAAATGGTTGGAATTTAATGCAATATGCTGCTTTACAATATATGTTTGCACAAGTATCTGGACTAGAAGTAGGAACTTTGACACATAACATAGGAGATTGTCATATCTATGATAGACATATACCACTTGTTGAAAAATTATTAGAAGCAGAGCCAATGGATGTGACACCAAAACTAGTTATTAAAAATCCAACAAAGGATTTCTATGAATTTAGAGTAGAAGATTTTGAAGTTGAAGGATATGATTATAATAAAGATGTAAAAATTGGTAAAATACCAGTTGCTATTTAATGAATAAAAAATAAAAAGGATTTAAGCGAAAGGAAAAATAACATGTTAAGTATTATCGTAGCAAAAGCAAAAAATAATGCCATTGGAAAAGATAATCAATTATTATGGCACTTATCAGATGATTTAAAAAGATTTAAAACATTAACAACAGGACATACCATTATTATGGGAAGAAAAACATTTGAATCTTTAGGAAGGGTACTTCCTAATAGAAAACATATTGTATTTACACAAAATCCAGATTTTAAAGTAGATGATGAAAATGTAGAAGTGGTACATTCTATGTTACAAATACAAGAATATATAGAAAATGACGAAGAAGCATTTGTCATAGGCGGAGCTATTATCTATAATCTACTAATGCCATATGTAAAAAAAATGTATATAACAGAAATTGATAAAGACTTTGATGGAGATGCGTTCTTTCCAAGAATCGATGAAACAAAATGGAAAGAAGTCAGTAGAGAAAAAGGACCAGAGGATGAAGAAAATGATTTTACATATGAATATGTAACTTATGAACGTTAGGAACGTGTCAAATCGTTCAAAAATGGAACAAAAGGGACAGGTTAAAAAAGAGACCTGTCCCTTTTATCCATTTTTCGTCCATTTTGATACGTCCCCATTTGATTAAAAAATTTGCTTTTGGTTACACTAGTCTGAGAAAGGATGATTTATATGTTTAAACCGAAAGCGATTTATTTTGAAAAAGATATTGTCAATTATACATTGGGAAAAGAGTTAATGGAAAAATATAAAGAAGTACCAAAAGTAGAAATCGAAAATCATAATAATATAGAAGAGATGAGAAAAAAATCTAATAAAGAATTTATGGATATGAAACGAAATTTAATTATTGGTGTTAGGAAAACACATAAATTTGTTCCTAATCATAAAACTTCAGATTTTTTAGTACCATATACTTCTTCAGGATGTACAGCTGCTTGCATGTATTGCTATTTGGTATGTAATTATAACAAATGTGCTTATTTACGTTTATTTGTCAATAGAGAAAAGATGTTAGAAAAAATTATAAAAACAAGTGAAACTTCAGAAAAAGAATTAACTTTTGAAATTGGTAGTAATAGTGATTTAATATTAGAAAATACCATTACGAATAATTTAGTTTGGACAATTGAAAATTTTAAGGATACAAAAAAAGGATTTTTAACATTACCAACGAAATTTTCCATGGTAGATGACATATTAGATTTAGATCATAGAGGAAAAGTGATTATTAGAATGAGTGTAAATCCAAAAGAAATTATTAATCGTGTCGAGTTTGGAACTTCAAGATTAGAAGAAAGAATTGAAGCAATTAACAAGTTAAGTGAAGCCGGATACAAGGTAGGAATATTAATTGCACCTGTGATTATGGTTGAAAATTGGAAAACATTATATAAAGAATTAATTATAGAGTTAGATAATAAATTATCTAAAAAAGCCAAGAAACAAGTATTTTTTGAAATTATTTTTATGACATATAGTTTTGTGCATACAAAAATTAATGAAGAAGCCTTTCCCAATGCGATTCAAATTTATGATAAAGAAAAAATGCAGGGAAGAGGAAAAGGAAAATATATGTATAAATCAGATTTAAGAGAAGAGGGAAAGCAGTTCTTATTAGAAGAAATGCATAAATATTTTAAGGATAATACGATAGAATATGTGGTGTAAACAAATCTTAAAGTTCACTCAAAATTCACATTTAAAATGGTAAAATTTTCTTCTACTTTTTATTTTCATATGATATAATGTCATTAGAAAAATATATGGTCATTTTTCTGTAAAAATATTGTTATTAGATGTTAAATTTTTATGAATAACAAAATCTCTTAAAGAAGGGAGAATGAATATGGCATATATAGAATTTAAAAATGTTTGTAAAGAATATAAAATGGGAGAAATTATCATAAAAGCCTTAAATAATACAAACTTTTCGATAGAAAAAGGAGAATTAGTTGTTGTTGTCGGACCATCAGGAGCGGGAAAAACAACAGCTTTAAATATATTAGGTGGTATGGATACGGTTACATCAGGAGATGTCATCGTAGATGGAAAAAATGTGGCAAAATTAAAAAACAAACAATTAATTAAATATAGAAGAGAAGATATTGGATTTGTATTTCAATTCTATAACTTAGTTCAAAATTTAACAGCAATTGAAAATGTGGAATTGGCAACTCAAATTTGTAAAGATTCTTTAAGCCCAGATGAAGTGATGGAAAAAGTAGGATTAGCAGATAGAAAAAAGAATTTCCCATCTCAATTATCAGGTGGAGAGCAACAAAGGGTAGCCATTGCAAGAGCAATTGCTAAAAATCCAAAATTATTGTTGTGTGATGAGCCAACAGGTGCTTTAGACTATAAAACAGGTAAGCAAATCTTAAAATTGTTGCAAGATACAGCAAGAAAAGAAAATATGACAGTTATTATCATCACTCATAATGCAGCGATTGCACCAATGGCAGATAAAATTATCAGATTTAAAAATGGAACTGCAGAAAGTATCGAAAGTAATCAAAATCCAATTCCAGTAGAAAATATAGAATGGTAATCCTTGAACATTAGGGACGTGCCAAATCGTTCAATAAATGTCCAAAAAGAAACGTCCCCAATTGTCCCCAATTGTCCAATTGGACTAAAATGAAGTTTGGAGGTGATGCGAGTGAAAATAAAAAAAGCATTACTAAAAGATACTTTTAAAGAAATTAAGAAATCATATAAACGATTTATTTCCATTTTGATGATGGCTTTACTGGGTGTAGGTTTCTTTGCAGGATTAAGAGCTTCTTCGCCAGATATGGTAGATTCAATTGATACATATTACAAAAATCAGAATGTATATGATATTGAAGTCATGTCAACACTTGGATTAACAGATGCTGATATAGAAGCATTATCTAATATAGAAAATGTTGAAAATGTATATGGTACATATAGTAGAGATGGATTAATTCAAACAAATGATAAAGAAATTGTTTCAAAAATCTTATGTGTAGATGATGTCAATCAACCTGTTTTGGTAGAAGGAAATATGCCTGAAAATATAGATGAATGTGTGGTAGAAAAAAGTTTCCTAGAGGGAACAGGAAAAAAGATAGGAGATTATATTGACATAGAACCTGAAGAAACAGAAAGTACAGGAACAACAGATGGAGAAGAAACAGAATATTTAAAAAATAAAACACTAAAAATTGTAGGTGTGGTAGAAAGTCCTTTATATATATCAAGAGAAAGAGGAAACACCAAATTAGGAACAGGTGTTATTAATTACTATATCTATGTCAATAAAGAAAATGTGAATTCAGACGTATATACAGAAATCTATATTACATTACAAAATCGTGATAAATATCAAACGGGAAGTCATAAATATGAAGATTATGTAGAAGAAACGAAAGATAAAATTGAACAAATAAAAGAAGAAAGAGAAAATGCCAGATATCAAGAATTAATTAATGAAGCAAATGCAGAAATTGCAAAAGCAGAAGAAGAGTTTAATACGGAAAAACAAAATGGAGAGACACAACTTCAGGATGCAGAAAATGAAATTAATGAGGGAAAAGCAAAAATAGAATCTGGAGAAGCAGAAATTAACAATAATGAACGTACAGCAAATCAACAGTTTAAAAATGCAGAGGCAAAAATAGAATCAGCAAAAACAGAAGTAGCAAAAAATGCACTTCGATTAAACAATGAAAAAATCGAAGCAGAAAAAGGGTTTGAAGAGGCCGAAAATCAAAAAGCCGGTTTACAAAGTACATTAGACAACATTAATAATGCGATTAAAATTACAGATAATTCAATTGCTGAAAAACAAGCCAAATTAGAAACAGCAGAAACGGAAGAAGAAATAGCAACAATCAATCAAGAAATTGCAAAATTACAAGCAACAAGACAAGTGTATGAAACCAATAAGCAATCTGTTGAAGCAGGAATGACAGAGATTGACAATCAAATTGCTAGTGGAAGACAGGAATTACAAAATGCAGAAGCACAAATTGCTAGTGCAAGAAATCAAATTCAAAGTCAAGAATCAAGTTTACAACAAACAAAAAATAAGACGTATACACAAATTGCGAATGCTAGAAAAGAATTAGAAGCTTCAAAACAAGAAATTCAAGATGCAGAAGCAGAATTAGAAACAAAAAGAGCGGAATTTAATACCAAGATACAAGAAGCAGAAGGAAAATTAATTGATGCAAGAGAAAAAGTATCAGAAATAGAAAAAGCGGAATGGTATATATTAGATAGACAACAAAATGCAGGATATAGTAGTTATATCCAAGATACAGAAAGTATAGAAAATTTAAGTATTGTATTTCCTATTGTATTTTTTGCAATAGCAGCTTTAGTTTCATTAACTTCTATGACAAGAATGGTAGAAGAAGAAAGACAAGAAATTGGAACATTGAAAGCATTAGGATATAATAAATTTCATATTATGCTAAAATATTTAATTTATTCTAGTTTAGCTTGTATTATTGGTGGCGTTATTGGAATGAATATTGGATTCCAACTATTACCTAGAATTATATGGGATATGTATTCAATGATGTATACATTACCAGAATTTATTGTATCATTTAACCATCAATATTCTTCAATGGGATTAGGATTAATCTATATTTGTATTGTAGGAGCAACCTTGTATACCATCTTAAAAGAAGTCAAAGAAACACCAGCAACATTATTAAGACCAAAAGCACCTAAATACGGAAAAAGAGTACTATTAGAAAGAGTAGGTTTTATTTGGAAACGACTAAAATTTTCACATAAAGTAACAGTTAGAAATATTTTTAGATATAAGAAAAGATTTTTGATGACCATTATTGGTATTATGGGGTGTACTTCTTTGATATTAGCAGGATTTGGATTAAAAGATTCTATATCATCTATTTTACCAAATCAGTATGAAGATATATTTCATTATGATATGTTAGTCAGTTTAAAAACAGCTTTGACAGAAGAACAAAGAAATACATATATAGAAAATCTAAAACAGAAGGAAAATATACAAGAAGTAGTAGAAACCTATATGGAATCTGGAACAGCTGAAAAAGGTGATAATAGCGAAACAGTCCAAATTGTTATTCCAAGTGATAATCAAGAAATTGATAAAGTAATAAAATTAAGAGATGTGAAAACAAAGGAACCATTTACATTATCAGAAGAGGGAATTATTATAACAGATAAATTAGCAGAATTAATTAATGCAAACGTAGGAGACACCATAACTGTGACAACTGCTGATGATATAGAAAAAGAAATAAAAGTAGTGGGAATAACAGAAAATTATATTAGTCATTATGTATATATGTCAAAAGCATTATATCAACAAGTATTTGGCGAAACATATAGTACAAATGTATTGTTGGTACAAGATAATAATTTGAATGAAGAACAGGAAGAAACCGTCATGCAAGAAATGGTAGCACAAAATGAAGTTCAAACAGTTACTCTAACAACAACAACTATGAAAACTTTAGATGATACCATGAGCTCACTAAATTATGTTGTCATTGTTTTAATTGTATCAGCAGGATTATTGGCATTTGTTGTATTATATAATTTATCTAATATTAATATAGGTGAAAGAATTAGGGAGTTAGCGACTATAAAGGTATTAGGATTTTACGATAGAGAAGTATATGATTATGTAACAAGAGAAACCATTCTTTTAACGATTATTGGAATTGTATTAGGATTGGTGGCAGGATATTTCTTGAATTTCTATATTTTAGGAACTTGTGAAATTAATATTTTGCGATTTGAAAAAGTGATACATCCAATTAGTTATCTTTATGCAACAGCTATTACACTTGTATTTTCTATTATTGTTAATATTGTGACCTATTTTGCATTAAAGAAAATTGATATGATAGGAAGTTTAAAAAGCGTAGAATAAGAAAAAGGGATTTTGGGGACGGACTCATTTTTCCCTTTTTTAAATTGATAATTCAAAAAATATAGAATATAAAGTCATTATACAATTTTGTATAAGCTAAATTTTCATAGAAATTCTTTAATAAAAAAGTGAGCCTCTCTCATTGTTGCTATAAATCATCAGCAAAATGAGCTTTCCTCACTTTTTTATTTTAGAATTTCTAAATTCAAATTTAGATATGCAAAATTGTTTCATTTTTTTATATTCTATATTTTTCTTCTTTTTAATTAACAAAAAGGGAAAAATGCGTCCGTCCCCAAAATCCCTTTTTGAAAATTTTTGATGAAAACCTATACAAAAACAAAGATAAAATGATATAATAGCACCAAAGTAATTAGAAACAAAAGAGGGAGGAAACAATGGGAAATATCGTTTTATTAGATGATTTAACAATTAATAAAATTGCAGCTGGTGAAGTTATTGAAAGACCAGCATCTGTTATAAAAGAAATGGTAGAAAACTCAATTGATGCAGGAGCAACAAATATAACAGTAGAAATAAAAAATGGAGGTATTTCTTACATAAAAGTAAGTGATAATGGAAAAGGAATTGCTCAAGATGATTTAGAAATTGCATTTGAAAGACATGCAACTAGTAAAATAAGAAGTGCAGATGATTTAGATACAGTTACTTCAATGGGATTTAGAGGCGAGGCATTAGCAAGTATTGCAGCAATTGCGAATGTGGAAATGGTATCAAAAACGCAAGAACAAGAAATAGGATATAGAGTAGTTGTAGAAGCAGGTAATGTTTTAGAAAAAGAAGAGGCTGGATGTAAAACAGGAACTACCATTACAGTTAGAAATCTATTTTTTAATACACCTGTTAGATATAAATTCTTAAAAAAAGATTATACAGAATCAGGATATATTGAAGACGTAATTACAAGAATTGCATTAGTAAATCCAAATATTGCTATTAAGTTGATTAATACAGGAAAAACAGTTATACAAACCAATGGTAGTGGAGATATCAAAAGCGTTATATATAGTATTTATGGAAAAGATATTGCCAATGGCATTATGGAGGTTTCATATAAATACGAAGATATGAATATTGTAGGTGTTGTAGGAAAACCAGAAATTGCACGTTCTAATCGTTCAAACCAATTATTTTTTGTAAATAAACGATATATAAAAGATAAAACCTTAACAGCAGCAACAGAACAAGCATATAAAGGATTAATTCCAATTGGAAAATTTGGATTTGTGGTGTTAAATATTGAAATGAATCCAGCAAAAGTAGATGTCAATGTGCATCCAGCTAAATTAGAGGTTAGATTTGAAGAGGAAAACAAAGTGTTTCAAGCAATTTATCATGCGATAAAAGACACTTTATTAAAAACAGAATTAGTAGCAAATTCAGAAAAGGCTTTACATGAAGAAAAAATGGAAACGGCAAGAGAATTAACATTTGAAGAAAGATTAAAAAATCTAAAAGAAGAAAAACGACAAAGACAAGAAGTAGGAGGATTATTTTCTTTTAGAAAACAGAGAGAAAAACAAATTGAAAACTATACAGATGAAGAAAGTAAAATCAAGACAAATGTAATTGAGGAGATACAGAACGATTCTGTTCAACCAACGGGTAATATTATAGAAGATGTTTATCGTGCTAAAACGAGCACAGAAAAAAATGTAAATACAGGAGAACCAATTGATACATCTGATATATTGGCTAAGTTGAAAGAAATGAAAGAAAATTTGGAAAAAGAGCTTAAAGAAAAAAATATAAATACACCTATTACACAAGAAAAAGAAAATACACAAAATCAAATAGTAGAAGATCATATAGGAGAAACATTAGAAGAAGAAAAGGAAGAATATACTATAAAAGAAGAACCAAAAGAAGGTATGAATGAAATACAGACAAATTCAGAAGAACAAAGAACAGAAAACGAAGACAATGCGGATATCCATGTGACAGATGAAACAGAAAATAAAGACGAAAATGAAGAAAACCATTTAGAAAATCCTAAAACAGAAATAACTCAAGAATCCACAACTAGTGAACAAACAGTGGACAACACAAATGAAATGATTGAAAATATAGAAAATCCAGAAATTAAACAAGAATTTAAAGAAATCAAAGAAAAAATGGAACAATTAAATGATAATCCTCAAGTGGTAACAGATGATTTTAATGAAATGTATGCAAAACTATTTGGAAGATTACCAATACAAGATGATGAAGAAGTAGTAGAAGAAAAAGAGAAGGAAAAAGACATCGATATATTAAAAGATAATGTATCTGTATTTGAGGGGATAGAAGAATATCAAAAACCAGCATATAAGTTTATTGGAATTGCATTTAAGACATATATCATTATAGAAATTGGACAAGAAATGTATATTATTGATCAACATGCTGCACATGAAAGAATTATGTATGAAAAGGTAAAAGAAAATTATTATAGTGAATCAAGTAAAGATTCTCAAATGTTATTATTACCAGATGTCATTACATTAACACATAAAGAAATGGACATTGCAAAAGAAAATATGGAAATGTTTAGAAAAGCAGGATTTACATTAGAAGAATTTGGAGAAAATACAATCAAATTGACTGGTGTTCCAACAGTGTGTATTGACTTAGATACGAAAGAATTATTTTTAGAAACATTAGATGAAATTAATACAGTAGCAAGAACAGCAAAACAAGAAAAAGAAGAAAAATTCATAGCAACTGTAGCGTGTAAGGCAGCAGTAAAAGCCAATATGGCATTAGATGAAAAGGAAGTAGAAAGCTTAATGGATAAATTATTAGCTTTACCAAATCCTTTTACTTGTCCACATGGTAGGCCAACTGCTATCAAAATGACAAAATATGATATTGAAAGAAAATTTGCCAGAAAGTAATGAGGTGCAAAATGCAGAAAAATAAAGTGATTGTGATATGTGGACCAACAGCATCTGGAAAGACAGCATTATCAATTGAATTGGCAAAACAAATACATGGTGAAATTGTATCTTGTGATTCTATGCAAATCTATAAAGATATGAATATTGGAACGGCAAAACCAACACCAGAGGAGATGCAAGGAATCAAACATTATCTAATAGGATATGTATCACCAGAAGAAAGATATAGTGTGGCAGATTATAAAACAGATGCCAAAAAAGCTATAAAAGAAATCATTCAAAAAGGAAAAATGCCGATTGTTGTTGGTGGTACAGGTCTATATTTGGATAGCTTGATATATGAAATCGAATATCAAGATATTAAGCTAGATGAAGAATATAGAAAAAAATTAGAAGCAGAAGTGGAAGAAGAAGGGTTAGAAACTTTATATGAAAGAGCAAAACAGATTGATGCAAAGGCAATAGAAAAGATTAGTCCAAATGATAAAAAAAGAATATTAAGAATATTAGAAATTTATCATGCGACAGGGAAAACAAAGACAGAACAAGAAATAGAATCTAGAAAAAAAGAAGTGGAATATGATTATAAAGTGTATGCTTTAGATTGGGATAGACAAACATTATATGATCGAATTAATAAAAGAGTCGATATGATGATAGAACAAGGACTGGTTGAAGAAGTAAAACAGATTTTAACGAAATATGATACATTTCCAACAGCTATGCAGGGATTAGGATATAAAGAAGTGGTAGAGTATTTAGATGGAAAGCTAACAAAAGAAGAAATGATAGAAAAAATAAAAATGGAAACCAGAAGATATGCGAAAAGACAATTGACCTGGTTTAGAAAAAATAAGCAAACAATATGGCTTAATGCAGAAGATACGATACAAAATAATATAAATATTATTTTAAAAGACATATAGAAAACTTAGATCTTGGTGTATTTGCAAGAAACCCATATAGGAGTAAGAAAAAGTGAACTTTTCTATATAATAAGAAAATCATACAGAGAAAAACACCTTGATGAAAGGAATGATAATAAAGTTGAAACAACAGGAAAAAGAAATTTTAGGAGAGAAACAAAAAGAAGAAAAAGACACAAAGAGAAAAATTAAATTTAATAAAAAAATCATTATTTATATTGCTATTTTTCTAGTAGTTGTATATGTTATCTATACGATATATTTATTAATCAAGCAACCAACAGATATTTTCACACTAGAAGAGGGAACTTTATATTCAGAAGAAACAGATATTGGATATGTGATAAGAGATGAAGTTGTTGTACAAGGTGAAAATTATAAAAATGGAATGGAAAAAATAAAATCAGAAGGAGAAAAGGTTGCTGTTAATGAGGCAGTATTTCGATATTATACCAAAAACGAAGATTCTTTAAAATCAAAAATCGCGGAATTAGATACGAAAATCCAAGAAGCCATGGCAAATGAAAAAGAATTACCTGCAAGTGATATGAAAGCCTTGGAAACACAAATAGATCAAAAATTACTTGAAATTAGTAGTGTTAATGATACTACAAAATTAGAAGAATATAAAAAAGAAATCAATGAATTAATTACAAAAAAAGCGAATATTGCAGGGGAATTAAGTCCGCAAGGCTCTTATTTAAAGGAATTAATTCAAGAAAGAAAAAATTATGAAAACGAGCTAAATTCAGGTGCTGAATATGTAAATTCAAGTAAAAGTGGAGTTGTATCTTATAAAGTAGATGGATTAGAAGATGTATTAAAACCAACTGAAGAATGCTTTTCTACATTGACGAAAGAATATTTGGAAAATTTGGACTTAAAAACAGGAAAGATTGTACCAACTAGTGAAGAAAGTGGAAAGATCATTGATAATACATACTGCTATATAGCAACGATTAGCAATACAGAAGAAGCAAAAAATGCAGAAATAGGTGATAAAGTAAGAGTGAGATTACCAAGTGGTTCAGAAGTTTCAGCAGAAATAATGTATAGCCTACAAGAGGATGATGATAGAGTATTGATATTAAAAATAGAGAAAGGTGTAGAAGAGTTAATTAGTTATAGAAAAATTTCATTTGATTTAATTTGGTGGAGTGAAACAGGTTTAAAAGTTCCTAACCAGGCGATTGTAAAAGAAAATGATTTGGCATATGTCGTAAGAAATAGAGCAGGATATTTAAACAAATTATTAGTAAAAGTAAAAAAAGAAGGAAAAAAATATTCTATCGTAGAACCTTATGATACAGAAGAATTAAAAGAATTAGGGTTTTCAAATGAAGAAATTATTTCCTATAAAAAAATTAGTTTATATGATGAGGTTATATTGAATCCAGACTTAAGTAAAGTAGAAGAATGATAGAATAAAAAAAATATTACAAAAATGTTACAAAAAGATTAAAATAATATTACATTTTGAAAAACTATTGACAAGAATAAAAAAAAAGTAGATACTTAGTACAAATGAATACAAAGGAAGTAATTTAGGAGGTTTTTTTATGTCAGGAGCATTAA